>CATOSA010000036.1 GCA_951812315.1 uncultured Burkholderiales bacterium | reverse complement strand
ATGCGCACCGGGCGGTAGCGCTCGACCAGGCGATTGAGGATCGATGCCTGTTCGGCAAAGGGGATATCGCGCTCGGCGCACAACTCGCGCAGCCACAGCACATCGCCGAGCTGTTCAATGACCACCGCCACCCATAAGTCGCGCCGGCGAGCAATGTCCACGCCGATCCAGGTCAGCCCGCCCGCGTAGCCCCCAGGTGTGCCCGCCGCAGGGTCGCCGGCGGCACGAATCCAGTCCCAGCGCAACCAGGCACCGCCGCCCTGGCTGGGGATGCAAAACAATTCTTCATCGGCCTGCTCGGGCCGGGTATAGCCGCTGACGATCTCGTCACGCCAGCGCACCGCATCGCCGTCGCGCCAGTCGCGCCCCGTGACGCTAGCGACACGCCTGGCCAGACCGTCGGCAACCGCATCGTCCAGGGTGATGCGGTGCAGGGCGTAGCGCGGGTGTTTGCCCTCGCGCACCGCGACGATGAGCTGGTTAAAGGGATTCGCTTCGCCGTTATGGGTACTGACAATACGCACCGAGCCGCCCCACTGAGTGACCGCCGTGGCGGCTTTGAGCAACTCGTCCAGGTCGTCGCAAAATGCCGCCTCGTCCAGCACGTATCTGTCACCCGGCCGGCCTTTGGAGCGCAGCGCCCGGGGGCTGGACGGCACCGCCTGGATAAACTTGCCAGAATCGCAGGTGACGCTGTATTTGAGCAGTTGCTCACGCTCGGAGCTGATCAGCGACGCCTCGATCTCGCTCACCGCCAGACCAAAGCGCCTGGCCCAGGCCGCGCAGTCATCAATATAGGTGCGGGTCATGTCCTGGCTGAAAGATTGATAGTAGACATTGCCGGTGCCGGCGGCAGCGTGCAGCACACTCTCGGCGGCATCTGCCCAGGACAGGCCAATGCGGCGGGATTTTTCGCAGATCGCGAACTGCGAGGGCTCGTTGATCCAGCGCTGCTGATAACCGAGCAGCAGCGGCAGGCCGTCGTCCTGGATGGTGTCAGGGCGCGTGACGCTCATGCCGTGCTCGCCAGCGCGGCGCGCAGCGCAGCGACCGTATCCGCGGTCAGGCCCTTGTGGATACAGATGGTGTTGATGCCCGCCTTGACCGCTTTTTCATAGAACGGATAGACCAGTTTTTCGTCGTCAAGCCGCCATGGATACTTGGTCTTGGCCGACAGTGGGTCGCCGATGGTGTACATCTTCCAGCTATCGGGTCTGAGTTCAAGCGCGTGATCTCCCTTGTCCATCCAGCCCGGTTGTCCCGGCGTAATTACCGAGTGACCAAGCATGCGGCGACTGCCAGCAACACGATTAACCATGTTCACGCCTGCCATGATCGCATCGTTGGTCAGGAACTCCCACGACACGTCATCGAACGGTGCACCGCTGAGCAGCGACATTTTGGTGTCACTGTTGACGAATACTTGACGCACGTAGTTTTCAAACTTGTAGATGTTGATGTCAGCCACATCAGCAAGGGCTGGATTCCAGTTTTCCTTGGCGAACCCGGCCAGACCCAGAATGCCTTCCTGCGTGTAGCCGTCGTGCACGAAATGCGTCTGCACGTCAAAGATGAACTGGTTTCTCAACGCCATGGCACGCTCATTGGCATGACCATGATCCGCGGCTTCTGCCTCGGAGACCGAGAACAGGGGTCCGAACACCTCGTTCATTGCCAGAAATGCTGCTGCCATACCACTGCTGGTTCGCAAGAACTCGCGCCGGTTCATGCCCATTCTTGCGCCATGGTGGTCTGCGAGTTCCTTTATCCGCGCTTCAACCTTCTTTTGCTTCTCGCTTTGCGGCAAAGGGTTGAACTCGCCATTTGAGATCATCGTAGTCGGTAGGGGAGTGGAATGCGTTCTCCGCGGGTTCGACCTGCTCAAGCTCACGCTTACTCAGAAAAATACCCATTTATCTCTCCCTCGTTATAGTTACCGGTATAGATGTGGGTTTAAGCCACGTATCGACTATACAAGACCCGCCATGCTTTGCAACCGAGGACTTTCAAGTGCAGAGAGACGCGACGGAGGGTTGTTGCAAACGTTCGGTTGTCGAATACCGACGTAACGTCTGTGGAATTTGGAATGTGGAAGTTGAATAACGAGCCTGGAATTACCGGCGTAGCTCAGCCTGTCCCCTTTTCCATGAGGGAAACACGTCCGCTTCGAGCGCGCCGAACAGGCGTCGAATCGACGCGCGTTCCTTCGCTAACCCATATGGTGCGTTGCAGCGAGAAAACAGGGAAGCGGATTGAGGATTCGCTCCCGGGAAGGGTGATACCCCGCATGGCGCGGCAACTTCCCACTGAGTGCGCAAACCCCACCAGATGGTGGATGTAGTAAATAGGTAACAGGCAACAGGCGACAAACAAGCCCTGAGCTGAACCCATTATCCCGCAAGCTCAATCAGGCACAATACATTGTCAGTATAGTTTGGGCCTGCTTTGCGAGAGCGTTGCTAAACCGCTGAACGGGGTCATATTCGTGGCATAAACGGCAATTCCCACTTGCTCGCTCGCGACGGGACAACGGCGCGCACATTGTCACGCATCCCCTCTCATTGCGAAATGACTATCAGGAAACTGGCAATCCTAAATCTGGAAGTTTATTCAGGCCAATCTCGTGCGCAGTCAGCGGAAAATCCGAAACAAGCTACACGAGCAACTTGATTGCACTACCGCCATATTTTTTGACAACATCCTTTACCGCAACGGATGCAGTGCCAAGCCGATCAACCAAAGCTGCACGTTTTTCATTCTCTCCCGTCGCCGCATCGACAGCCGCGATCAGTTGACTCAATTGATTTTGATCAGCGCGCTTGGGCAGTAATTCTGCAATCCGTGCATCGCTTAGTGCGCCAAGCTTGCTCATTTCGCCAGCCAGTTCGGCACTGGTTTCCCTGGCTTCATTTCCAAAGTTGAACGGGTTCTCGCCCATGTCGTTTCTCCTGTTCAGAATAGTCGTAACGCCAATAACGAAGTGACACACAAGTGATGCTGCTGGCTGCACCGTGCTTTCGCGGCGCTGCCGACATTGTCGCTGCGTCGAACCGCCTAGTCACCGAAAGCCTTCTTGGCGATCGCCTCGGCGTCTTTCATTTTGTCCGACAGGGATTCAATATCAATGTTTCCCTTTTCCATCGCCGAGCTAATTTGTTCGTTCGCCTCGTATACCTTGTTAAGAGCTTTCTCCGTCTTTTCCAATATGCCCAGCTTGCCCAGCGCTTCATCTTGCTTTTGCTTGAGATTGACAGCCGCAGCAAGATATCCCCTTAGGCTGGTATTCGAGCGTAACAAGTCCGCGAAGGCAGCGTTGACCTGTTCCACGACCAACTGTTCCTGGGCGTTAAGCGGATCCAGCAGCGTGTTGCGTTGTTTATCGATCTCCTTCTGTGCCGCCTCGGCAAAAAAGATAAGCGTTTGACCGAGCTTTGCTCGCTGCGCTTCAACAGATTCATTGATATCTGCTTTGATAATCTCAAGCTGTTCGGCGTTGAGAGTCGACCCGTCCGAGGCGGAAATATTGATTCTCAGATCGTCTACCGATATGTCGCTGACCGTGTAGGAGGTCCGAAGCGTGGCAAGGAAATTTTCATTTCGAACCGCTTTGCCAAGAAACTTCGGGATCCATTTCTGTTGCATGAAGTTATTGACTTCGATTCGGCGTTGCGCATAGTAGAGCTTGATAAACTTGATGTGGGACTTTTGCAGCTCGGTGATCTGATAGTCGCTGACCTCTGCAATTTCAACCGTTTGTTTTGGGACCGACTGGCATCCACTCATTAATGCAAGCGCAGCGAACAGCAAGGGCAGCCATGTAGCGTATTTCGTCATCATCGTTCCCTGTAAAAAAGTCATGTTATTCATCCGAAATAACGGGGCCAGACTCGTTAATTTCGATGCATCATGGAAAATCACCCGGTCGCATCGCAGTACCCTTTGATAATCTGAAGCCCATCACGTACGCCGGAAATTCCTCAAGCCCTGCACAGCTTCGACAGCGCAAAAAACCCCGCCCATTGCAATGAGAGGAAGGCTCTGAGCTATCGCGCCCATGTGTTGGAAACGTCAGTGCAATGCCTCTCCCCTTTTGAGCGAACTTCTCCCGGAACGTTGATCATGTTTCAGCCTCTTCCTGACCCGTGGGAGGAAGTCTCGCGCATCGCCAATAGGTCTGAAAACTGAAATCCGCTTTCCATTACTATTTGACGGCAATGTATCTTCTGCATGACGAGTCGTCAATCGACCTTTCCGGACACACAGACACCAATTTGTGACGATCTATCCAGAGCGCGCGTACTCGTGCTTCCGCATGGGTCTTTACCTTTTCCATCCTCGGTTCGAAGAACGATAGCGAAAGTCGTTCGTCCAGCCGTTCAGACGGCAATTCACGTTTCCACCGAATCCTTGCCAGTGCAACGCAAGTCAGCGCCCGTTGTGCGAGGTCGCGCTATGCGTTCGGAGAACACCTCTGCAAGCATCGAGATTTGCGACCGTCACCTGAGCATCCGCCTCAATGAGCCGCGAATAGCTTACGACGTCCGCCGCCAAGAAGGCTGCTAGCTTCTGCTGCATTTTGCTATCCAATTCCTATCCGCTCTTGGCGACCCCCTTGTCGTGCTTGACCCAGGGCTCGGGGAAAGCAAGCCACGGCAACTTCTCCGACATCCAGATTGCCGTCTCAGGCTCCTTAACGGTACTGGTCAGACAGCCCGCAGCAACGCCGTAGTGATCAGGACGCACCTTCGGTGCCCAGAACAGATTGGTTCCGCAGTCAGGACAGAAATGGTTGATGAGCGGCTGACCGCTACTGCCGAGCCGAGACCATTTCTTGTGAGTACCCGACAGGTTCGTATTGTCCCTTCGAAAGAACGCGCCGATCGCAAAGGCAGAGCCGCTGCGGCGCTGGCACTGAACGCAGTTGCATACGAGTACGAAGTCGGGTTCGCCTTCGCAGGTTAGTGACAGTTGCCCGCATTGACATTTGGCCTCGTGTGTCATCTCGTTCTCCTCCGAATTGTGGGAAGTATAAACAGGATTCTCATCATCTCGCCCATCTAATCTGCGGGAGAGCGAAAGGTCCTGGTCTTGAAGTGGCGAAGTGGATGGTGTTAACGTCGAGAGGAGATTCGATTTGAGCCGCAGCGCCGGTTCGCTGTGCATCTGAAACCTGGTTGCACAGCGCGGCTTCGAGTGCATTAACAACTTTGAATTAACTGGAGAGATTGTGTCGATTTATCTGGTCTTTGAGAACGAGATTCCTGACAAGGAAGCGTACGAACGCTACAAGAAGGCGGTTCGCCCCATGGTAGAGGCAGCTGGAGGCGAATATCTGGCACGCGACGGAAAGATCGACGTGCTTGTCGGCGACTGGCACCCAAAGCGGGTGGTGATCTTCAAGTGGCCGAATCAGGAAGCGCTGGATGCGTTTATGTCGTCCGAAGAGTATCAACCCTGGAAAAAGCTCCGTGAATCGGTGACGACTACGAAGACCCTGATCAGGGTAGAGGGCATCGACCACGGTACGTAGCTTTCAATCGACTGGATAGTCATCGGTCCAGAGTTGCAAGGTGGCGCAACGGCCTACGCATTTGGTGTGATGCAGATCGGGCCATATCGCATCATTTTTGTCTTTGCAAATTTAACCTGGCCTTTGTTGGTTGCATCCAATAAGGCGATGGCATGAACTCGTCATCACCACGGGTGATGACGATCCGCTGGCCAAGTCGGCGAGCCATACGAATATCTTTTGTCCCGCCGATCAGCCTTTGGAGGCCTCCTCTGCCTCCAGGTCTTCCAGAGTGGGTGGCGTCCAGCCGCGTTCGTTACGAACGCCAAAAACCGAGCTGTTGCCACGCATAGCTTCTTCATGGCTCTCTTGCAACGCCTTGGTGCGTTCAACATAAGCGGGATTCTCGTGTACCGGCACATCCTGGTTTGTAAATATCCGCAAGTTCACGCATCGCCCGTTTGTCGTTTTCGACGTAGCCCTGCGTTCGGCGCTCCGCGTCGTACGGATGAACACCCAGAGCTTCCAGCGCAGATCGGCCTGCGCGCACCGCACCGTCAAAATTCTCCCGGATGATGTCGCGTGCACCAGCGGCCCACAGCTCATATACGTGATTGCGATCAATCGCGCGTGCGACGATGTAGACGTGAGGATAATTATGGGCAACGTAGCGGACCAGTTCCGTGGCTTGCTCCTTGTTGTCGATCGCAATAACAAGCATGCGTGCGTCACTGATTCCGGCCGCGCTCAACAGATCCAGTCGCGTCGCATCGCCGTAGAACACCTTGATTCCAAATACCCGAAGCCTCTCCAGGTTCTCAGGGTGATAATCGAGCAACACGGTCTTGTAGCCCGATGCGAGCAATATCCGGTTGACGATGCCCCCAAATCGGCCGACACCGGCAATAATGACTTTGCCTTGTTCGTCAATTTCGTCAGCAGCTCTCGATTGCGCACCGGAGAATGCCGGCGCAATCACTTTGTCGTACAGGATGAACAGTGCCGGAGTCAGAAGCATGGACAGCGCGATGATGAGCAGGAGCTGATCTGCGATCGCGGGCGGTATGATGTTGTTGCCTACCGTGAACGTCAGCAGAACGAAACCGAATTCACCAGCCTGCGCCAGTCCCAGTGTAAACAGCCAGCGATCTGCTCCCCGAATGCCGAAAAGCATGGCCACCGCAAACAAAACCAGTGCTTTCAGCGCAAGCAGCGCCGCCGTGAGACCCAGAACCAGTCCGAGATTAGCGAACAGCAATTCAAAGTTGATCGAGGCGCCAACAGTGATAAAGAACAAGCCGAGGAGCAGGCCCTTGAACGGATCAATGTTGCTTTCGAGTTCGTGCCGGTATTCGCTGTTAGCAAGCACGACACCGGCTAAAAATGTGCCCAGTGCCGGCGACAAACCGACCAGGGTCATCAGCGAAGCGATACCGATCACAATCATCAGGGCCACTGCGGTAAATATTTCTCGCAGGCGCGCTGTGGCGACGTAGCGAAACAGCGGGCGCGTCAGATAACTGCCGCCGCCGACTACGGCGGCCATTGCACCGATCGTCACCAGCGCGCGCTGCCAACCGGGCAGATGATCTACGAAACTACCACCACTACCGTGAGTATCGCCCGCCGTTTCGACAAGGGCCACTCCGGCAGTCTCCAGCATCGCCAATAGCGGCAATAATGCCAGCATCGGAATCACCGCAATATCCTGAAACAGCAAAACCGAGAAGCTCGACTCACCACCTTCGCTGCGCATCAATCCTTTCTCATTAAGCGCCTGCAAGACAATCGCGGTCGATGACAAGGCAAGCACCAAACCAATGGCCAGCGCTACCGACCATTGCTGACCGAGCGTCATCGCGACCGCCATGATCCCTATTGTGGTGATTCCTACCTGCAATCCGCCGAGGCCCAGAAGGCGTGTTTTCATCTGCCACAGCTTGCGCGGTTCGAGCTCCAGGCCGACCAGGAACAGCATCATCACGACGCCAAATTCTGCGAAGTGCTGAACGCTGATGACGTCGACATCGAGTTGTTTCAGCAATGGACCAATCAGAATGCCCGCAATCAGGTAGCCAAGCACAGACCCCAGGCCCAGACGAGAGGCGATGGGCACAGACAGCACACCCGCGGCAAGAAATAGAAGCGCGATTGAAAGAAAATCCCCCATGATCAGGCTTCCTCCCTGACAGGCAGCTCATCACCGCGAATCAGGTCGCGACTGATCAGATCTGTGATATCCAAACGATCGTCGCGGATGGCCTCGAGTAGCCTGCGATAGTTAGCGGCGTGTGTGTCCAGCTTGCCATCGGTTGGTGCACTCAGAGAAGAGAACAGCAGGTATGGCGGCAAGAAGGTCATCTGGCAAAGCGCTGCGGTCTGCTCGAGTGGCTTGAGGAAGGTACGCACAGGATTCTTCTGGTAACCGTCCGGTTGATACGCGTCAGCCGGCCCGGCAGCCGTGATCGCCAACAACAGGCGCTTGCCCGCCAGCTTGTCACCGTTGGCACCATAGGCGAACCCGTGCTCCAGCACCAGATCTTCCCATTCCTTGATAAGTGCAGGTGTGGAGTACCAGAACATCGGGAACTGGAAGACGATGACGTCATGGTCCAGCAGGCGCTGCTGCTCACGTTCGATATCGATTTTGAATCGCGGATATTCAGAATACAGATCAACGAAGCTGATTCCTTTAACCGCCCCGGCGATTTTCGCCAATGCGCGATTAGCATGCGAATGATTGTGGCCTGGGTGAGCGTAGTAGACGAGCACGCGTGCCATTCGGCGACTCCTTGTTAGATGCACTGAGGGTTGAGAACAAAGGCAAACATCGGTAGCGGAAAATACTACGACAGTCCGGAGCTTGCATCGGGTGAGAAAAATGCAATACGCGCCCGACGGGGGAACACGCTAACGCATGTTTGGAAACTTTAGGTATAGAGAAATCGCGAATGGGCGTCGCTTCGGAGTCAGATCACCACGCGACGCTTGGGGCCCCTCTTCCTCTCTTCGCGGTGCACGCTCCGTAACTGACCTGCAAAGTTCTATTGCTCGTGTGTCGCGTGCCAACCCTGCTCCAGGGTCGCATCCCCACCTGCGGCGGGGCCCCCGCTCCGCCTTCCACAGGGTTCGCTCAGCACCATTTGTTGGAACGCTCTAACGTTGAGGCATCGCAAACCGGGCGTCGCTCCGGGGTCAGATTCCCATGCTTTGCATGGGGCCCCTCCTCCTCCCTACCCTTCTTCACTCCCATTCAATAGTAGCCGGAGGTTTGCTGGAGATGTCGTAGACGACGCGGTTGATGCCGCGCACTTCGTTGATGATGCGATTCGATACTTTTGATAACAGGCTGTGCGGCAATTCGGCCCAGTGAGCGGTCATGAAATCCTGGGTTTCGACGGCGCGCAGCGCGACGACATATTCGTAAGTACGACCGTCGCCCATGACGCCAACCGATTTGACCGGCAGAAACACCGCGAATGCTTGCGCTGTTCTTTCATACCAGCCTGCGGCGCGCAGCTCTTCGATGTAGATCGCATCGGCCTGTCGCAACAGGTCGGCGTATTCGCGATTGACGGCACCGAGAATTCGCACCCCGAGACCAGGCCCGGGAAACGGATGGCGGTAGACCATTTCATGGGGCAATCCAAGGGCAATGCCAAGCTCGCGCACTTCATCCTTGAACAGTTCGCGCAGGGGCTCCAGCAGTTCAAGATGCAGCGTATCGGGCAAACCACCAACGTTGTGGTGTGATTTTATCGTTTTCGCTTTGCCGGTCTTGGCGCCTGCAGACTCGATCACGTCAGGGTAAATCGTACCTTGGGCAAGCCACTTTGCATTCGGAAGCTTGTTTGCTTCAGCCTGAAACACCTCGACGAACTCGCGACCGATGATCTTGCGCTTTGCCTCCGGATCAGCAATGCCCTCGAGCGCCGACATAAACCGGTTCGACGCGTCGACATGCACGACACGCACTCCAAGACTGCGCGCGAATGTCTCCATCACTTGCGCGCCTTCATTCAGACGTAACAGACCGGTATCGACAAATACGCAGGTAAGCTGATCTCCGATCGCCCGGTGAATAAGGGCGGCAGCGACAGACGAGTCGACACCTCCGCTAAGACCAAGAATGACTTCGTCATCACCCACTTCGGAGCGAATACGGCCAACCGCCTCGTCCACGTATGCTGGCATCGTCCAGTTCGCATCGAGCTCACAAATAGTTCGGACAAAACGTTCAAGGATTGCTCTGCCCTGCAACGTATGCGTCACTTCCGGGTGAAATTGCAGGCCGTAAAGCCGGCGGCTTTCGTCGGCCATTGCTGCAATTGGCGTTGCCGCATTGGACGCCATGGCCTTGAAGCCTTCGGGAAGACGCGTCACTTCATCACCGTGACTCATCCACACGTCCAGCAGACCATGTCCCTGGGCATTATTACGGTCCTCGATACCCTCGAGCAGTTTCGAATGACCTCGGGCCCGGATTTCCGCGTAGCCGAATTCACGAACTTTCGAAGTTTCCACACCGCCGCCAAGTTGCGCTGCCATCGCCTGCATGCCATAGCACACGCCGAGCACCGGGACACCTGCAGTGAAAACATTATCTGTTACGCGCGGCGTTTCACCTTCATAGACGGACGCCGGTCCGCCCGAAAGAATGATTCCGCTAGGCGCATAGACGGCGAGAAATGCATCGGACACGTCATACGGATGCAACTCGCAGTACACCCCAAGTTCGCGAACACGGCGGGCGATCAGTTGTGTGTACTGCGAACCGAAATCGAGTACGAGTATCTTGTCAGGGTGCATCGGCCCTAGTGCACAATAAGTGCATACGTTGTAGTTGTAGTGCGGAATTGACCAGCAGCGATCGCAATACAGCCTGCCAGACAGCCGTCATTCGACGTGATAGTTGGGCGCTTCCTTGACGATCTGGACATCGTGAACGTGGGATTCGCGAATACCCGCCGCGGAAATTTCCACAAACTCGGCGCGTGCGGCCATCTCGGCTACGGTTTCACAACCGACATAGCCCATTGCCGATCGCAATCCGCCGATCAGTTGGTGAATGACTGCAACGGCACTGCCTTTGAATGGCACACGTCCCTCGACGCCTTCAGGAACGAGTTTCTCTGCTGTTGCATCGTCATCGTCCTGAAAATAGCGGTCGCTCGAGCCCTGTTGCATCGCCGACAGCGAACCCATACCCCGGTAGGTCTTGTAAGAACGGCCCTGATACAACTCGATTTCACCTGGCGCTTCTTCTGTGCCCGCAAACAATCCGCCCAGCATGACCGAATGAGCACCCGCCGCAAGTGCCTTGGCGATGTCACCTGAATAACGGATGCCACCGTCAGCAATCAACGGTATGTCAGCGCTTGCAAGGCTGTTCGCGACGTTGTCGATCGCGGTAATCTGGGGCACACCGACGCCGGCGACGATGCGCGTTGTACAAATCGATCCTGGTCCAATTCCGACCTTGACGCCGTCTGCACCCTGGTCGACCAGCGCCTTGGCACCATCTCCTGTCGCGATATTGCCGCCAATAACCTGCATCTGGGGAAAGGTCTTCTTGATCCAGTTCACCCGGTCAATCACGCCTTGCGCGTGGCCATGCGCAGTATCAACAATGATGACATCCGCCCCGGCTTCGACCAGGGCGCCGACCCTCTCTTCAGTCCCCTCGCCGACACCGACCGCAGCGCCAACCCGCAAGCTTCCATGCTCATCCTTGGCGGCATCCGGATGTTCCGACGTCATCAGCATATCCTTGACCGTGATCAGGCCTTTGAGCTGGAAACTGTCGTCAACCACCAACACTCTTTCGAGCCGGTGGTCATGCATCAGCTTCATCGCCCCTTCAGGACTGGCACTTTCAGGAACTGTCACCAGCCGTGACTTCGGCGTCATGATATTGCCCACTGGCTGATCCAGACTGGTTTCGAATCTCAGGTCGCGGTTAGTCACAATTCCGACAACTCTGGATTTGTCGACGACAGGCAAACCGGAAATTCGATGGCGACGAATCAGATTCAGAACGTCGCGGACCAACATATCCGGGGGAATGGTGATTGGATCCTTGACCACACCACTTTCGAAGCGCTTGACCTTGGACACATGGGCGGCCTGGGCACTCGCCGGCATGTTCTTGTGGACAATGCCGATTCCGCCTTCCTGCGCCAGCGCAATGGCAAGCCCTGCCTCGGTGACAGTGTCCATCGCAGCAGACACGACCGGAATATTGAGCGAAATGTTTTTGGTCAGGCGCGTCGCGAGGCGAACGTCGCGGGGCAGAACAGTCGAATGGGCTGGAACAAGAAGTATGTCGTCAAAAGTCAGTGCCTTTTGCAGGACGCGCATGCTTTCCCTTCCATCAGAAAGGCGCGATTATACGTGACCATCAGCCGGTCTGGAAACGGCGCCATCACTGCGATCCGCTCGTTGACCAGGACACGCACCGTCGTTATTGTGGCTTTATATTCAGATATTCTTACACGAAACCAACCCGCTGGCGCCAGTCCGATTCGGAACGGTCTGGCGCGAGGCCAGTCGAACTCACGGCATCGCGGGTATGGAGTCATCTCGACCCGAATTTCGCCGCTTTTCCTCACACAATCACGATATGCGCCTCTCTTCTCTAGTGCCCAAACATACCTTTTCATCATTTCGCTGTCGCTCACCTGAATCGGGCAGGCTGGCGGGGCTCTCGCTCGGACGTTTCGTTATTGTGGCTAGCGCGATTCTCGTGATCTCGGGAACGGCTTTTGCTTCGCAATCGGGAGAAGAG
The DNA here is from genome assembly GCA_951812315.1 of uncultured Burkholderiales bacterium. GTDB lineage: Bacteria > Pseudomonadota > Gammaproteobacteria > Burkholderiales > Eutrophovitaceae > SG8-40. The sequence continues at coordinate 66,209 of CATOSA010000036.1, read as the reverse complement.
ACGTCGCCAGGCAGGAACGCGCGCGTGGAGCTTGACAAAGCGACGGCAGCCGTCGCTGAGGCGGGCCGTCGAGGCGCATTGTGGATACCTGCCCAGAAGGCTCTCGAGAATGCGATGGCGGCGTTCGCACGCGGTGATCACGAAAAAGCCATCTCGGAAGCGAGAGCAGCGCAACGCTTTGTGGAACTTGGGATAAATCAGCTAGACGCCGAACCATACCAGCAGTTCTAGTTGTTTAATCCCCATGATTGGCTGGGGAAGACGAATGAAAAAATTATCAGACTGGCCACGCGCGGTCATATTTGTCACGCTGATGACAGGGTTCACGATGGCGATGGCGATGGCAGCCAACACCATGTACCGATGGATCGATGCTGATGGCAACGTCGTTTATTCAGATATGCCTCCCCCGGCCAATGCCAGGAATGCCGAATCGCTCAACCAACGGCAACCTATCTCCGACGTGAACGCGGACAACGAGCCGTCCTACGCCGAACAGGAAGCTAAATTTCAAGAGCGTCAAAAACAGCGTGCACAAGCCGAAGCCGAGGCTAACGAGAAAGCCGAGACTGCGGCTGCGCGGAAGCAGAACTGTGAGCAAGCCCAGGCAGACCTTTATACGGTGAACAATCCAACTGGAGGTCGATTGCGGGAACTCAACTCAGAAGGCGTGCTGGTGTATATGACCGAGGAGCAGGTAGAGGCACGCAGGGCCCAGGCAAATGACGCCGTGCAGGAATGGTGTAAAGGCTAGCAGTCCGTCGCGCTAGTTTTCACCCTGCAGTGAATCCTTGCGGCCAACCGACTCCCCGGCTCGGCGCCGACGAATAGTCTTCGGGTCGGCAGTCAACGGCCGGTATATTTCGACTCGGTCACCATCCACTAGTCCGTCTTCAAGCGATACGCGCTTGCTCCATACGCCAACGCTTGCCCGTTCCAGATCGATTTCCGGATGTGCCTGCAAAATGCCGGACGCGCTGATCGCCTGCCGCACCGTCGATGTGGAATCAAGCTCTAGCTGGGCGATCGTCTGGTGATCCGACAGCGCATATACGATTTCAACCCTGATTGCCGACATCAACGTTTTCTGTAGAGCGATGCGGCACGATTGACGAAGGCGTCAACGAAAGAATTGGCGATGTAGTTGAATACCGGGCCGACAAGTTTCTCCAGCAATCGGTTCACAAACTCGTAATGAAGCGCGAACTCAACTTTGCATGCTTCGTCCCCTAGCGGGGTAAACCGCCAACGGCCGTCAAGATGCTTGAATGGCCCTTCGACCAGAGTGATTTCGATCAGATTTGGTGCTTCTACCCGGTTGCGGGTAGAAAACCGCTGCTTGATGCCCTTGTAGTTGATCTGTAACGTGGCATGGACGGTCTGATCATCCCTGTTCAGTATCTCGGCTGCGCCGCACCACGGGAGAAACTCCGGATAACGTTCTACATCATGAACGAGTGAGAACATGCTTTCGGCCGGATATTCGACCAGCATTGATTTTTCGACAAGGGCCATAAACGGATTTGTTCAAGCATACTCGATCAAAACACTGACTGGATCTGTATTAACGAAATCCGGCGTTTACCGGTCCAGATATCCCGCGAACCAGACCGTTTCCGGGCAGGTGCACTATTGCACAGGGCAAGGAGTCAGTGATTGCTCTGGAAATTACGTAGTCTTCGATAGAATAGCGAAGTTTTCCGGGCCACGACGCTAATGAGCATTATTCAGAACAAGAAAGCTTTTCACGACTACTTTATCGAGGAGCGATTCGAAGGTGGTCTCGCTCTCGAAGGCTGGGAAGTCAAAGCAATTCGCGCGGGACGCGCCCAGTTGAAAGAGGCCTATGTCGTCGTCAAGGAAGCCGAATTATTCCTGATCGGCGCTCATATCAGTCCGTTGTCCACGGCGTCAACACACGTCGCTGCCGATCCCGTACGTACCCGCAAACTATTGCTGCATGCTGCAGAAATAGAAAAACTCGTTGGCAAAGTAGAACGCGCCGGCTACACGCTGGTGCCGCTTGATTTGCATTACAGCCGCGGACGCATCAAGCTGAATATCGGTCTAGCCAAAGGCAAAAAACAGCATGACAAGCGCCACGTGCAAAAGGAAAAAGACTGGCAACGTGAGCAACAGCGTTTGATGAGGCAGAAGGCCTGACGCTACCAGTTTGCGGCGTAGACTAGCCTTCAGGTTATGCCGGAGCCAATATCCTGCCCCAGGCAGGTTAAGCGCGCCAGCGCGGTAGTCACAAGCACTACCCAATGAATCTAGCTGTAGTCGAGCCCCATCGACTCGCGAACGTCTCGCATGGTCTCTTTTGCGATCTTGCGTGCCCGGTCGTTGCCATCTGCAATGATGTTCCTGACCAGGGTGGGATCGTCCAGATAGGCTTGTGCGCGTTCATTGATTGGCGCCAATTCTTTTTGTATCGCTTCAATAACAGGCTGTTTGCATTCTATGCACCCGATGCCGGCACTTTTGCAGCCCTGCTCCGCCCACTTCTGCGTCTTGTCGTCGGTATAGACCAGGTGAAATTGCCATACAGGGCATTTTTCCGGGTCGCCCGGATCGGTTCGCCTGACCCGGGCCGGGTCAGTGGGCATGGTGCGAATTTTTTGATTCACGCTTGCCGAATCTTCACGGAGCGTAATCGTATTGTTATACGATTTGGACATCTTGTGACCATCCAGGCCGGGCATGCGCGAGGCTTCGGTCAATAGCGCCTGCGGCTCGGAAAGAATCATCTTGCCGCCCCCTTCGAGATAGCCAAACAATCGTTCGCGATCTCCCATCGACAGATTCGCGGCCTCTTCAAGTAACGCGCGCGCGGATTCCAGCGCCTCGTCATCGCCTTGCTCCTGGTAGCGCGTACGAAGTTCGCGATAAAGTTTGCCGCGCTTGGCACCAAGTTTTTTTATCGCAGATTCGGCCTTTTCTTCGAATCCGGGATCACGGCCGAACACATGATTGAAGCGGCGCGCAATCTCACGGGTAAATTCGATATGCGGTACCTGATCGTCACCAACAGGAACCAGATTGGCCCTGTAGATCAGAATATCAGCGCTCTGCAGCAGCGGGTAACCAAGAAATCCGTATGTGGAGAGGTCCTTCTCTGACAGCTTCTCTTGCTGATCCTTGTAGGTCGGCACCCTTTCCAGCCAACCCAGCGGCGTAATCATCGACATCAGCAAATGAAGTTCCGCGTGCTCACGCACACGCGACTGTATAAACAGTGTCGCCTGCGCAGGATCAACACCGGCTGCAAGCCAGTCGATCAGCATATCCCACACGTTGTCTTCGATGATTTCCGGCGTGTCGTAGTGCGTTGTCAGCGCGTGCCAGTCGGCAACGAAGTAAAGACAGTGATGTTCGTGCTGAAGTTTGATCCAGTTCTTCAGCACGCCGTGATAGTGCCCCAGGTGCAATGCGCCGGTGGGTCGCATGCCGGACAGCACGCGGTCGTCAAACATCAAATTCAATCTCCATCAGAAACCGGATCTCCGTCAAATGCCGAAAACGAAACTTAATACCGAAAAAGCTGCGCGCATCATCGGCATCATCACGGCGCCAAGCGCGCCGGTAAATAAGAGCACCATCAAGATGATCATCCCGTAAGGCTCCAGACGCGAAAACTGATATGCCAGCCGCTGCGGAAGCAAACTGACGGCAATGCGGCCACCGTCAAGCGGCGGCAAGGGAACCAGATTCAGGACCATGAGTACGATATTGATGATAATCCCACCCTGTGCCATGCGCAGAGCTGGCTCGGTAAAGTAGTTAACAGGCAGGCCCGCAACAAATTTCAGAATCAAAGTCCAAAGTACGGCCATGAATAAATTGGCACCTGGCCCGGCGGCAGCGACCCAGAACATGTCGCGCTTGGGATTACGCAACCTTGCGAAATTGACTGGCACTGGTTTGGCCCAGCCGAACGCAAACTTGCCGCCACTGGCAAACAACACCACGGCCGGAATTAGCAGGGTTCCGATCGGGTCGATGTGGCGCAACGGATTGAGACTGATGCGGCCCGCCTGATAAGCAGTGGGGTCGCCAAAATGCCTGGCAGCATAACCATGCGCCGCCTCGTGCAGCGTAATAGCAAATATGCCGGGAATCGCATACAGGGCAATGAGCTGAATAAGGTTCGCGATGTCCACCGGTCAGGCGGCTCCACCGAGACCAAATGGGTGCAATGGTCCCTTCCCCTCGCGCACAATCGATGGCGCGTCACTGGTCAGATCGACTACTGTCGCCATCTCAACGCCGCAGGAGCCGCTGTCGAGCACAAGATCTACCTGATTGCGAAGTTCATCCCGCACTTCGTCAACATCGCGCGCCGGCAGTTCTTCACCCGGCAGGATCAGAGTCGAACTTAGAATCGGCTCTCCGATCTCTTCAAGCAACATCGACACAACAGCATGATCCGGTACGCGTAGCCCGATTGTCTTGCGTCGGCCATTGAGTACCCGCTTGGGAACGCCCCGATTCGCTTTGAGAATGAATACATAACTTCCAGGCGTTGTCATGCGTAGGAGACGATACTGGACATTATCAACATTGGTGTAGCGAGCAATATCGGACAGCCCGCTGCATACCAGCGTGAAGTGATGATGTTCGTCAACCTGACGAATTTGACGCAAGCGATCCAGTGCATCCTTGTTACCCATCGTGCACCCAAGTGCGTAACACGAATCGGTCGGATAGACGATCAAGCCTCCCGAGCGAAGCATGTCTGCCGCCTTGCGAATCAGGCGCAGCTGCGGATTCCTGGCATGAACGTTAAGATACTGCGTCATAGAAGCCCCGAACAAGGCGCATACACGGACGCCATACCCTCCAACAGTTGCGTCGCATCCATTGGAGGCATCCTTGCGTATCAGCAAATTGGGGAAGGAACTCACGAAGCTACCGCCACGCGTGTCCACGACGTCCTGATGTGGGTCCAACCTGTGTCAACGAGCGTGTCAAAGCGCAATCATAGCAAACTCCGACCAACCCTCCGTCACACCAAACCATGACCCGATACGCGATCGCCCTCACCACCCTGACGTTGATACTGAGCGGATTTGACCGCATATCGCACGCCGCCTCGTGCGTTGCGGAAAGTACCGACCATCGCGTTGCGCTACTCGAACTGTATACGTCTGAAGGATGTAACAGCTGCCCGCCCGCCGATCGATGGCTGAACAGTCTACGCGATCGCGGCTTTGACGCGCGCCAGGTTATTCCACTTGCATTTCACGTCGATTACTGGGACTACATTGGTTGGACTGACCGATTCGCCCAGCCTGCATATTCAAAGCGACAGCAAGCCGTAGCAGACCGCAACAATGCGCCTTTCATCTATACGCCGCAATTTGTCTTCAACGGCAGCGACTTGCGCAGACCGTGGGTGGCGGGCAGGTTGGCCGAGACCTTGCAACCTGTCAACCGTCAGCCCGCGCCAGTCAAGATGAGCCTGGAACAAAGTACAAGTGCCAAATCTGTGCGCGCTTCACTGAAGATCAGCAATCGTGCTGCGCAAAGCGCCCGAGTGTACGTCGTATTATTCGAAAACGGATTGCACAGCGAAATCAAAGCTGGTGAGAATGCCGGCAAAAAGCTGTATCACGAGCATGTTGTTCGCACCCTCAGTGATGCAGTGACAATTGCCCCCGGAGAACAAGTCGTTCGGGAATTTGTCATCGACTATCCACCCAATAGCAAACCGCAACAGCTGGGCCTCGCCGCATTCGCCGAGAACGTTCTCTCCGGCGCAACCATGCACGCAATGGCCGTTCCGGTTTGCAATCGCTAGTACGACGGGCCACCGATTTCGGCACTGGTGATGGAGGCCGGAAAGAGCGTCCGCGTGTTCAACGCCCAGCCATTGCCCAGTAGCGCATTAAAAGAGAAAATACCACCTGTGGTGAATAACTGGCCTGGCGAATCATTGCTGCACTGAACTCGCCCTCGTTAATCACGCAAACTCCCGTCCTCTGCATGATGCTGTCGGCAACGTCAGAGTTCATTGCCATCCCAACTCTCCAAAAGCAGATCTCCATTGACCAAATCTTCATCGATCGACTGGCAATTACCATACGTGTCGCGTCGCAGCCCTGTACTCGCAAATAACGCCGTGGCGACATCCCAACCTCTCGCCGCGCAGGCTGGCTTGCGCATGCTTCTGGCCGGCGGCAACGCGGCGGACGCCATCGTTGCGACGGCTATTACCCTCACGGTCGTAGAACCTACGATGAATGGTATCGGCTCCGACGGGTTTGCGATCGTATCGGACGGCAATAAGCTGCATGGTCTGAATGGGTCCGGGCGCTCGCCGCGAGCGTGGACGCCGGCCAGATTTGCCGGCCGGACACAAATGCCGACCGAAGGATGGGAAAGCGTCACGGTGCCAGGGGTTGTATCAACCTGGGTTTCATTGTCCGATTCGTTCGGGAAATTGCCATTTGAGAAACTGTTCGAACCAGCGATTGAATACGCCCAGAACGGATTTCTGGTCTCACCGGTCATTGCTGAACAATGGCAAGGCCAGGCGCCGCGCCTGCAGGATCGACCTGGATTCAGCGAGACTTTTATGCCTGACGGAAGAGCGCCGCTCGCCGGCGAGCGCTTCCGCTCACCTGATCATGCACGATCATTGCGGCTAATTGCCGACACGCGTGGTGATGCCTTCTATCGTGGCGAACTGGCAGAGAAAATCGTGGCATGCAGCACCGAGCATGGCGGCGCCATGACGATGGACGATCTCGCGTCACATCAGGCAGACGTCGTCGATCCGATTTCTCAAACTTACCGCTCACTGACGTTGCACGAGATCCCACCCAACGGACAGGGTATCGCAGCGCTGATGGCACTGGGCATGCTCGAGCATTTCGATCTCGGCTCGATGCGACCCGACTCTGCCGCAGCCGTACATCTGCAAGTCGAAGCTATGAAACTCGCGTTTGCTGACACCTACCGCTACGTAGCCGATCCGGCGTCGATGGAACTGCCTGCGTCCGGGTTGCAGGACTCCGACTATCTTCGCGAACGCGCGTCGATGATCGACCCCAAGCGTGCCCAAATTTACGCACATGGAAAACCACCCGGTTCCGAAACGGTTTACCTGACGGCCGCCGACGCCTCCGGAATGATGGTCTCGTACATTCAGTCAAACTACTCTGGATTCGGCTCCGGCGTGGTCGTTCCGGGAACCGGCATTAGCCTGCAAAACCGCGCTTACGGCTTCAACCTTACGCCCGGTCATCCGAACTGCGTGGACGGTGGCAAACGCCCGTTTCACACCATCATTCCCGGATTCGTAACGCGTGGTGCAGACCCGTTAATGAGTTTCGGCGTCATGGGTGCGGATATGCAGGCACAGGGCCACGTGCAAATGATGGTGCGTACCGCTGACTTCCTGCAAAACCCCCAGGCAGCCGCCGATGCCCCGCGCTGGAAAGTCCTGCCGGACAATACCTTGCTCGTTGAACAGGGATACTCCAAGGAAGTATTGACCGGCCTTTCAGATCTTGGGCATGAGGTCGTTGCGGTGCCGAACGGTAGTCAGGAGGTCGGCGCGGCGCAGCTGATCATGCGTCTGGAGAACGGATATGCCGCAGCATCCGAGCCGCGCCGTGACGGCCAGGCCGTAGGTTTCTAGCGCAGAGCGCCCAAACGCATTTGCCTTTGCGAGGCAGCATGAGTGTGCCGTTGCTGAATCGACACGACCAATTTGGAGCTCGGCGCGGCTAAATTGAACCAGGCCGCGGCCAATTTTCACCTGGCAGTTTGGACCTGGCCGTTTGGACCTGAGCGCGGCTAGCGGCCAGGCAATCCCGACAAGCAGTCAGCACCCATCAGTTCTGTCCTTGCGACTTGCGCGCATTTTCACGCATTGCGCTGAGCGTGCCTCGCGTTGTTATCACGTTCGGGTCGGTGCGAATTTCTATCAGTGCCGGCCCCTGTTGCGCAATCGCATCCGCCAATACTTGGGGAAATTCATCGCTGCGCTCAACAGTTGCGCTGTGAATTCCGTAGGCTGCGGCGAGTCCTGCAAAATCCGGATTGCGCAAGTCCGTGCCATGTACACGCGCCGGATATTCTCTTTCCTGATGCATACGGATGGTCCCGTACATACCGTTGTTGATCACGAAGAACAGTATCTTCAGATCGTACTGTGCCGCGGTCGCCAATTCCTGGCCATTCATCAAGAAACAGCCATCTCCTGAAAAGCTTGCCACGGTGCGTTGCGGAAATGCCAGTTTTGCGGCAACAGCCGACGGCACTCCATACCCCATCGCACCATTGGTCGGTCCGAGTTGACTGCGTATTGCAGCGTACTGCCAGTAACGCTGTACCCAACCTGTGTAGTTGCCAGCGCCCGTGGTCATGATCGCATCAGCCGGCAGTTGTTTGCGCAACTCCATCATTACTTGCGCGAGATCAACCTTGCCTTGCGATGCCTGCGGCTCGATGTTCTTCAGGTAATCCTCGTGCGCCTGATGCGTCCAGTCACGCCAAGCCGATGAATCCACCGCCGGCATCACTGAGGCGGTGTGGGCGAATTCACCCATTCCGGAATTGATCATCAAGTCCGCCTGATAGACCCTGCCAAGTTCATCGACGCCGGGATGAACGTGAACCAACGCTTTGCCCGGTCGGGGAATTTCGAACATGGTGTATCCACCGGTGGTCATCTCGCCAAGGCGCGGTCCAATTGCAACGATCAGGTCCGCAGCCTTTATGCGTTTGGCGAGCAGCGGATTGAGACCAATGCCAACGTCACCGCAATAATTGGGGTGGCGGTTATCAATCAGGTCCTGCCTGCGAAATGTGCACCCCACCGGGAGATTATTCGCCTCGATAAAGCCGCGAATATCATCACACGCTTTTTCTGACCAGTCTCCGCCACCCAGTAACACCAACGGACGCTGCGCCGTTTCGAGCATACCGCGCAACTGATCCAGAGCGTCTGCAGAGGGGCTCGGTTTGACCGTTCGATATGGTGCGGCGTCTGCGACATCAACTTCCGATACGAGCATGTCTTCAGGCAGAGCGAGTACCACCGGGCCGGGCCGTCCCGACACAGCGAGATGAAACGCGTGACTCATGTATTCCGGAATCCTGCGGGCATCATCTATTTGCGCGACCCATTTTGTCATCTGCCCAAACATCCTGCGAAAGTCGACTTCCTGAAACGCTTCACGTTCGATCATGTCGCGGCTGACTTGACCGACAAGAAGAATCATCGGGCTGGAGTCCTGATATGCCGTGTGAACGCCAATACTGGCATTCGTGGCCCCTGGCCCACGGGTGACCATGCAAATTCCCGGTTTGCCGGTGCACTTGCCGTAGGCCTCGGCCATGAAAGCCGCACCACCCTCCTGGCGACAGACGACCAGCTTGATCGATTCGCGATGATCGTAAAGCGAATCGATGACGTCGAGATAACTTTCACCCGGTACGCAGAACGCAGTTTCGACGCCGTGAATCTTGAGCTGGTCGACAAGTACGCGACCACCGCTTCGACTGGATTTGTTGTTTGTCATTTAGCGTTCCACTATTAAGTTGGCGCGTCGATTATACCCAACGCAAAATGGCCGACAGCTGGTGCCATGTCATATCCAGGGCCGCAAGATACAGAATCGTCTCGAACAAAAAAGCCCGCAATGTTGAGGCTGTGTAAAAACCCGGAGGCCATCTCGGTTTTGACCTTCTGTATGCCTCTTACCAGGAAACGCCCGCCGTCCATACGCCGCTTGAGCGTGCCAAATGGGTGTTCCACCATGCCTTTGCGCCGTTGCATCATGAGTGGATTGGCCGCGGTGCGATCGGCGACCTCGTTAAGCACGTCTTCCTCGAAGTGGCGCGTCACCCAGCGCTGCTTAGCGGCCGTACACCGCGCCTTGATGTGACAGTTCGTGCACGCCTCACTGGTGTACAGCCATCGCCTTGGTTGTTCGTGGCGCGCTGTACCGGCACATAGGGGGCCTGGCAGCGCTTTAGCAGCTGACCATTGGAATAGCCTGCATCGGCCAGTACCTGCACCCGATCGCGCTGCAGTTGGCGTTGGCTGCGTCGCGCCATGCGATACAACTGCTGCAAATCATTGGCATTTTGTACCACGTCCACATCCACGATCAGGCGGTGCTTGCCATCGACCGTGCTTTGTACGTTGTAGCCAATATGTGCGCGGGGCATCACCCGCGCCTGCTCGTCCGTATCGGGCTGCGCCGAGACTTGCGCATCGTCCATCGCCCGGATGCGTTCGGTTAAGGTCTCGCGCTCGGCCCTGAGTGCGCCAAGAGCGCCTTGGGTGTCGCCGCCGTTGGGCCCTTGGTCATCATTGTCCTCATTGTCTTCGAGCGCATCGAGCCACGCTCCGATCCTGCGATCCAGGCCGCTGACTCGCTGTTGCAGATCTTTCTTGTGTGTGACTCGGCTGCGGCTGTTGTCCGCCCTGAACTTGCTGCCATCAACCGCGATTTGCTCGCCGCCATACAGCGCTTGCGAGCGGCAAAACTGCACGAACGCCCGACACACGCGCGTCAGGGCCACACGGTTGTCCACCCGGAAGTTGGCAATGGTCTTGTGATCTGGCGCCAGCCGGTTCAGCAACCACAGCACCTCGAGGTTCTTCCGGCACTCGCGCTCAAGACACCGTGAGCTGCGTACTCGGTGCATATAGCCGTACAAATACGGCTTTAACACATCACCCGGGTGGTACGGTGGCCGGCCCGTGGCCTGAAGCTGCATGCGGGCAAAACCAAGTGCATTCAAATCTAGCGTATCAACAAACGCGTCGATCACCCGGACTGCATTGTCCTGGCCTATCAGATCATCGAGCCGCTCCGGAAATAGCGTCGCCTGATCCCGGCTTTGTCCCTGAATGTGCATAAAAAAATACCCGCAACAATGTGCGGGTATTTTCTCAAAAACCCCAGACTATTTACACAGTCTCTTTCGCTTGATTGCGGGCTTTCCCTTTGTCCGCCCGTTCAGCCAGGCGATAACGATGCTGCCAGATGCAAGTTAATTTGTTGCTTTCTCCGCGCGCTCTTCGGCGCTCACCGCTTTCATGCTCAAGCGAAGCCGGCCTTTGTCATCAGCCTCGAGTACTTTGACACGAACTTGCTGGCCTTCCTTGAGATGGTCACTGACCGCCTTCACGCGCTCTTCCGCAATTTGCGAGATATGCAGCAAGCCATCCTTACCGGGCAGCACACTCACGATGGCGCCGAAATCAAGCAGTTTCAGAACGACGCCGTCATATAACCGACCGACTTCGACTTCGGCTGTGATTTCCTCAATACGCTTCTGGGCCGCTTCGCCACCTTCCGAGGATACGCACGCGATCGTCACCGAGCCATCATCCTGAATATCGATGGTCGTTCCGGTTTCTTCAGTGATTGCGCGAATGACCGCGCCGCCTTTTCCGATTACATCGCGGATCTTCTCAGGTTTGATCTTCAGCTGAATCATGCGCGGTGCGAATGCTGACAATTCCGTGCGGGGCGAATCGAGTGCATCGTGCATTTGCTTGAGAATATGCAGACGTGCTTCACGCGCTTGCTGCAGCGCGAGATGCATAATCTCCTTGGTGATGCCCTGAATCTTGATATCCATTTGTAGCGCGGTGATTCCGCTCTCACTACCGGCAACCTTGAAGTCCATGTCGCCGAGATGATCTTCGTCACCAAGGATATCGGTGAGCACTGCGAAACGATTACCTTCCTTGATCAGCCCCATCGCGATTCCCGCGACATGGGCTTTTAAAGGTACGCCAGCATCCATCATCGCAAGACAGCCGCCGCATACCGAAGCCATCGAACTGGAACCATTGGACTCGGTGATTTCGGATACGACGCGCAGCGAGTAACCAAAATCTTCGGGTGCTGGCAGTACCGCGAGCAATGTCCGCTTTGCCAATCGCCCATGGCCCACTTCGCGACGTTTGGGCGTACCCACACGCCCGGTCTCGCCTGTCGCGTAAGGCGGCATATTGTAGTGGAGCATGAAGTGCTCTTTGTACTCGCCCTGGATCGAATCGATGATTTGTTCGTCGCGAGCGGTGCCCAGGGTCGCAGTTACCATGGCCTGGGTTTCACCACGAGTAAACAACGCCGAACCGTGAACGCGCGGCAGAAGGCCAGTGCGAATACTGATTGGACGGACGGTACGTGTGTCACGGCCGTCAATGCGCGGCTCACCATTCAGAACCTGGCGACGCACAATTTCTTTCTCGAGATCGCCGAAGATCTCTTCAACGCTTTTTGCCGCAGAGCTGTCGGCATCTTCCGGAACGAGCTTGGAGATGACATCGGCACGCACCTCTTTGACTTTGGCCGTGCGATCCTGTTTCTGCGTAATCTGATATGCCTCGCGAATCGCGCCTTCTGCCACCTCGCGCACGCTGTCAACCAGGGCCGTGTCCTTGGCAGGAGCAACCCAGTCCCACAGTGGCTTGCCGACTTCTTCGACCATCTCGTTGATGGTGTCGATGACGGCCTGCATCTGCTCGTGACCGTAGACCACTGCGCCGAGCATCACGTCTTCAGACAACTGCTCGGCTTCGGATTCGACCATCAGCACGGCCTGCTTGGTGCCCGCAACGACCAGGTTGAGTTTCGTCTCGCCGAGTTCGGTTTGCGTCGGATTAAGAACGTACTCGTCATTGATATAACCGACTCGCGCAGCGCCAATCGGACCATCAAACGGAATGCCCGATATTGCGAGTGCGGCAGACGCACCGATCATTGCCGGAATATCGGAATCGATTTCGTTGTTGGACGATACGACCGTACAAATTAATTGTATTTCATTGAAGAAGCCGTCCGGGAACAACGGACGGATCGGACGATCAATCAGGCGGCAGGTCAGCGTCTCTTTTTCTGACGGACGGCCCTCCCGTTTGAAGAAGCCGCCGGGAATTTTGCCCGCGGCATAGGTTTTTTCCTGATAGTCCACGGTCAGCGGGAAAAACTCCTGCCCGGGTCTGGCCTCTTTCTTTCCGACGACAGTGACGAGGACGACGGTGTCGTCCATGGTTACCAATACTGCACCACTCGCCTGGCGAGCAATCTCACCTGTCTCAATGCTGAGTTGGTGACGTCCGTACTGAATCGTTTTCCGCGTTAGGTTCAAAATACTGCCCTCAAAAGTAAAAGTGGCGCGGAAACGTTATCCGCGCCAAGCGACCGGCCGAAAGTCGGCCAAGATGAATAGTAGGGAAATTGGGTATTTCGCTACTCGAAGGGACACGGCCCTGTTATTTGCGCAGCCCGAGGCGTTCGATGACCTGGCGATAGCGGTCAACGTCTGATTTGCGCAGGTAATCCAGCAGTTTTCGACGCTGGCTTACCATCCTCAGCAGGCCCCGGCGGGAGTGATGATCCTTGACGTGAGACTTGAAATGTCCAGTGAGGTCATTGATGTGCGCCGTCAGCAGTGCGACCTGCACTTCAGGAGATCCGGTATCACTCTTTCCCCTCTGATAGTCGCTCACCAATTGGGCCTTTTTGGCCGTCGTCATCGCCATTACATTTAGTCTCCACAAGAAAGGCGGCGATTATAACCGCGGGTTAGCGCTTTTCCAAGCCATTTTCTGTACTTACGGCCACTCAAAAAGCCTGCGAAAGCAGTCTCTTGGGCCTGAGGCTTAGATCTTCATCTACTTCTCCCAGACCCAGGAAACGCCCATCGGCAGAATAAACCCTGATCTCGGCCGCTGGAGAACCTGCCACATCCGTCAGAACCAACCCGTTGCACAATCGCTTCGCATCCGCATCGCCAAGGCTGAGTCTTGGCAATACATTCAGCAGCAGGTCAACCGGTTTGAGCCGGGCGATTCGATCTGCAACTGGCAGATCCTCGAGTTCATCCAGTCCCAGCGCATCCGACAACCGCAAGGAACCGATCGCAGTTCGGCGCAATGCAGTCAGATAGGCGCCGCATCCCAGTCGATCCCCAAGATCCTCGGCGAGCGTCCTGATATAGGTGCCTTTACTGCATGTCACGGAAATGCTCAGATCCGAATCTGACCTGTGCGTCACCTCAAGATGCCGGATATGAACACGACGTGATTTGCGTTCGGCTACGACACCCTTTCTGGCGAGCTTGTAGAGACGTTCGCCATTGACTTTGACCGCGCTGTACATCGGCGGCAACTGCTCGATTTCCCCCGTTAACGCGGCGATTGCTGCAGTTAGTTCGTCATCGCTGAAACTCGGGTCAGCAGTTTTTGAAATGACGCCTTCGGCATCGCCTGTGCTACTGCGCAAGCCCAGTCGCATGCTCGCGGCGTAGGTTTTATCGAACGTCAGGATAGGATGAGAGAACTTGGTCGCTTCACCAAGGCAGATCGGCAAAAGCCCGGTCGCCAGCGGGTCCAGGGTTCCAGTGTGCCCCGCTTTGGCCCGGCCATACAATCGGCGTATTCTCTGTAATGCGATGTTCGATGTGATTCCGGAGGGTTTATCGAGCAGAAGAACACCATCTATTCCGGTTGCTCTGGCCGAACCCTCTTGCGGTGCGTTTCCGGATGTCACCAGAGCTCAGGTGTCGTCGCGGGGTTTTCCCACGGCCTCTTCAATCAGGCGCGACAGCCGCGTTCCGCGTTCGACTGATTCGTCATAGACAAAATGTAGTTCGGGAACGGTTCGTGTTCGCAATGAGTCGGCAAGACGAGAACGTAAAAATCCTGAGGCCCGTTGCAAACCTTCGAGTGCCGAATCGATCGCGCCGTCGCCCATCAATGTAGTGACAAACACCTGCGCCTGGTGATAATCGGCGCTGACCTCGACACTGGTGATCGTAACAAGTTGGACCCGCGGGTCTTTCAATTCATTACTGATCAGCTCGGCGAGTTCTCGCTGAATCTGGTCCGCAAGTCGTCCCGCCCGTGACGCATTCTTCGGCAACTAAATTCGTCTCTGCTATCAGAATCGGGACATCGTCAGAGCGAGCGAGCTACCTCGACAACTTCGTAGACCTCGAGTTGATCCCCCTCTTTGACATCGGCGAAATTCTTGATCGAAAGGCCGCATTCGAAACCGGCTTTGACTTCACGTACGTCTTCCTTGAAGCGTTTCAGTGAGTCGAGTTCGCCGTCGAAGACAACAACATTGTCCCGCAGTAGCCGCACCGCAGCACCACGTTTGACAGCGCCTTCAAGCACATAGCATCCAGCGACAGTGCCGACCTTGGAGATGCGGAATACCTGTCGCACTTCGACGATGCCGAGCACGGTTTCCTTCTTCTCTGGCGCGAGCAGTCCGCCCAGAGCCGACTTCACTTCATCGACCGCGTTATAAATGACATTGTAGTAGCGCACATCAATGCCGTGTGCAGCAATGAGTTTGCGCGCAGTCGCATCAGCGCGGGTATTAAATCCAATAAGAACAGCATTGGACGCAAGTGCAAGATTGACGTCAGATTCGGTAATTCCGCCGACTCCCGAGTGAACGATGTTTACGCGCACCTCGTCGGTAGACAACTGTGTCAGCGCGTGGGCAAGGGCCTCGTATGAACCTTGAACGTCCGCCTTGACGATCAACGAGAGCGTCTTGGTCTCGCCTGCCTTCATCTGGTCGAACATATTGTCCAGTTTGGCAGCTTGCTGTTTGGCAAGCTTGACCTCGCGGAATTTGCCCTGACGGGACAGCGCAATTTCACGCGCCTTGCGCTCGTCACCCAGCACGATGACTTCCTCGCCCGCGGCCGGCACATCAGAAAGGCCCTGAATCTCGACTGGAATTGACGGCCCGGATGACTGGATCTGCTGCCCACCTTCATCCAGCATCGCACGTACGCGGCCAAAGACGGCACCGGCTAGCACAATGTCGCCCCGTTTGAGCGTGCCCACCTGTACCAGCACCGTCGCGACCGGGCCACGTCCCTTGTCAAGGCGCGACTCGATGACCACGCCGCGCGCGAGCGCACCTTTTGGCGCTTTCAGGTCCAGTACCTCTGCCTGCAGCAGCACAGCGTCAAGCAATGCATCAATCCCTTTACCGGTCTTTGCGGAGACTTCCATGAACATGGTGTCACCGCCCCAGTCTTCAGGGATTACCTGTTGCTGCGAGAGTTCCTGCTTGATGCGCTCCGGGTTGGCCTCGGTCTTGTCAATCTTGTTTACCGCGACAACAATCGGTGTATCCCCTGCTTTCGCATGATGCACGGCCTCAATGGTTTGTGGCATGACACCGTCATCAGCGGCAACAACCAGCACGACCAGATCGGTGACTTTTGCACCGCGCGCACGCATGGCTGTAAACGCTTCATGGCCGGGCGTGTCAAGGAAGGTAACCATGCCTTTCGGCGTATCCACGTGATAAGCACCGATATGCTGGGTAATACCGCCCGCCTCGCCGCTGGCAACCCTGGTGCGGCGAATATGATCCAGCAACGACGTTTTTCCGTGGTCAACATGCCCCATTACGGTTACCACCGGCGCACGAGGCTCGAGAGGAATGTCCTCGCGGCCTGCTTCTTCTTCCAGGAAAGACTCGGGGTCGACTGTCTTCGCCTTCTTTCCTACATGCCCCATTTCGTCAACGACGATCATCGCCGTCTCCTGATCGAGCACCTGATTGATCGTCACCATCTGACCGAGTTTCATCAATGCCTTGATGACTTCGGCTGCCTTGACAGACATTTTGTGCGCCAGATCTGCAACCGTAATGGTTTCGGCAATCAACACTTCCCGGACAATAGGCTCAACCGGTGTTGCCTGCTCCTGCGCGGCATGCTCATTCTTGTGCTTGTGGTGACGACTGCGCGTATGCCATCCGTCCCCGCCTGCAGACACCGCACCACGCGTCTTGATCGTCCAGCGACGTCCCTGGTCTTCTTTCCACGGTGCAGGCGCACGCTTGGGTGGCTTCTTCGCGCCAGGCTTCGCCGCCGGCTTGCGCAAAGTACCCTCGGTACCTTTCTTCTTGGCTACAGTATCAGCGGCCTTCTCTGCGGGCTTTTGTTCCTTGGCTGCCGCCTTTTCCTTGGCCTCGGCCTCCGCCTTTACCTCGGCTTCAGCTTTTTCCGCAGCTTTCTGGCTGCGCTTGACTTTCTTCGCCGCGACTTCCGACGCCTGACGGGCAATCAATTCGGCTTGCTTGCGTGCTTCCTCTACACGCTCCTCTTCCTGCTTGGCTGTCAGTGCCGGTTGCGCTGCAGGGGCCGCAGGCTTCTTCTCTTTATCTGCGGCTGGTTCTCGCTTTACGAGTACGCGCTTCTTGCGAACTTCCACCTGAATCGTTCGCGCCTTGCCGCTGCCATCGGATTTGCGAATTTCTGACGTTTGCCGCCGCGTCAGCGTAATTTTGCTTTTGCCGTCTTTGGCGCCATGCGCATTGCGCAAATAATCCAGAAGCTTGGTCTTGTCGCCTTCTGTCAGAGCAGTTTCTTCCGTCAACGCCTTTTTGACGCCGGCTGCCTTGAGTTGCTCCACCAGCTTATCGGCTGAAAGTTTCAGCTCGGTGGCGAACTGCGCTACGTTTACCTTTGCCATTTAGCGATTCCTGCTCCTTAGTTTTCCGCGAACCACGGTGCGCGTGCGGTCATGATCAGTTCCTTAGCCCGCTCTACATCCATTTCGACGAGTTCGACAAGATCATCCGCTGCCAGATCGGCCAGATCTTCCTGCGTCGTTATGCCTTTTGCAGCGAGCAGTCGAGCCGTCTCGCCGTCCATGCCCTCAAGATTAAGAAGATCGCTCGCCACGTTTTCGACCTGCTCCTCACTGGCAATTGCAAGCACCAGCAGCGAATTTCTTGCGCGGCTGCGTAGCTCCTCAATGGTCGCTTCGTCGAATGCTTCAATTTCCTGCATTTCGTTTATCGGAATGTAGGCAATTTCTTCGAGCGTGCTGAAACCTTCCTGAATCAGAACATCTGCCAGTTCCTCGTCAACGTCGAGCTTTTCCATGAACAGGGAACGAACCACCGAAAACTCTTCATCACTTTTCTGTTTCGACTCATCCTCCGTCATGATGTTGAGCTCCCAGCCAGTCAGTTCACTGGCCAGACGAACATTCTGCCCGTCCCTGCCAATGGTCTGTGCCAGATTCTCTTCATCGACGACGATATCCATGCTGTGCTTTTCCTCGTCTACAGTGATTCGACTCACTTCTGCAGGCGCCAGCGCATTGATTACAAATTGCGCCGATTCAGGTGACCAAAGGATGATATCCACTCTTTCCCCCGCCAGCTCGGACGTTACCGCCTGGACACGAGAACCACGCATCCCGACGCACGTGCCTATAGGGTCGATGCGCTGGTCATTGGACTGGACTGCGATCTTCGCCCGCGAACCCGGATCTCGCGCGGCGGCCTTGATCTCAAGCAGGCCTTCTTCGATTTCGGGCACCTCGAGTTCGAACAACTTGGCAAGAAACTCCGGAACTGTCCGCGACAATATCAGCTGCTGGCCGCGTGCAGCACGGTCCACTTTCAGCAGGTAGGCGCGGACCCGATCGCCGACTCTGAGGTTTTCCTTGGGAATCATCTGATCACGTAGCAGGATTGCCTCGATTCGACCCGACTCGATGATCGCGTTTCCACGCTCCATACGCTTGATGCTGCCGGTGACAATGAATTCCTCGCGCTCGAGAAAATCATTCAGAATCTGCTCTCGCTCAGCATCGCGAATCTTCTGCAGAATAACCTGCTTGGCAGCCTGCGCCCCGATGCGACCGAACTCAATCGGCTCGAGCGGTTCTTCGATATACCCCTCAAGCTCGATCTCCGGATCCCGCTCTCGTGCCTGTTCAAGTGTCAATTGCCTTGCTGGTTCTTCGATCTCCTCATCCAGCACGACCTGCCACCTGCGAAAACTTTCATAATCTCCGGTTTCACGGTCGATATGCACGCGCGCATCCGCGTCTTCATTGAAGCGCTTCTTGGTGGCCGAAGCCAGCGCAAGCTCGAGAGATTCAAACACAATGTCCTTGGCGACATTCTTCTCTCGCGCAAGCGCGTCTACCAACATCAACATCTCGCTGCGCATCTGCTTCTCTCCAGTTAAATTTCCGGTATCAGACGGGCCTTCCTGATGTCTGCCATATCCAGCGACACCAGTGCCCCGTCGATCTCTATTTTCAATTTCTCCTCGTCAGCATCACGCAGAATGCCGACGAAGTTCCTCTGCCCATTCAGGGCCATGTTCATGCGTACCGTAGCTTTCTCGCCAACGAAACGCTGGAAATCCTTCAACTTTCGCAACGGCCGATCCAGACCTGGCGAGGACACCTCGAGCCGGTCGTAATCGATGCCTTCCACCTGAAAAAACCGGATCAGATGATTACTTACCAAGGCACAGTCATCGACCGTAACGCCCTCCGGCTTGTCGATAAACACGCGCAACAACTTGCCATGATTGGAACGCTCAATATCCACGAGCCCGTATCCGAGTCCGGGAAGCGTTCGATCAAGTAACTCCAGAAGATCCATTATCAACGCTACAAATAAAAAATGGGCGCTCTGCCCATCGAAAAAACGGGCACAAAGCCCGGTACCTCTTTTCTGGGTGCGGATTCTATCAAATACCTCCGCTAAATTGAAGTCAATAAAGGAGTTTTTGGAATTCGCGGTGCGTGCTCATGACAGCTCGTGGCGATTATGCACTGGCATACGCGCAAGGTGCTTTCGTGGCGGGCGTCGAACACGATGGACAGCGACTTTTGCGTCGAGGCGCTCGAAGAGGCATTACCTCGCTACGGTACACCCGAGATATTCAACACCGATCAGGGCACGCAGTTCACGGCCGATGCGTTCACCCGCGTTCTCAAGGAGCACGAAGTGACGATCAGCATGGACGGCAAGGCTCGCTGGATCGACAACGTGTTCGTCGAACGGTTGTGGCGCAGTGTGAAGTACGAAGACGTGTATCTGCGCGCGTATGAAACGCCGGCGGCATTACGCGCCGGACTGGACAAATACTTTCGTTTTTACAATACCCGGCGTCCTCACACTGGGCTTGACCGGCGTACCCCCGATGCGGTGTACTTCGAACAAACGGCGTTGAAGAGCGCGGCCTGAACCCCATGGAGATTTCACTTAAGCGGGTGTCCAAGTTTCGGGGTCCACTTCTAAACGTCCAAATAAAAACCCCCTACCGGATAAACCGATAGGGGGTTTTTGTTTGGGAGCCTGGCAGTGTCCTACTTTCGCACGGTATACCTCGCACTATCATCGGCGCTGAAGCGTTTCACGGTCCTGTTCGGGATGGGAAGGCGTGGGACCACCTCGCTATTGCCACCAGGCAAAACTGTTCACCAGGCTTAATGCCTGGCCGGAAGAAGTCTTTTGGGTTATTCGATTACATCAGGCAAGCCCGCTATAGCCTCGTTCAGATTCACAAGGCTATAGGGTCAAGCCGCACGGGCAATTAGTACCGGTTAGCTTAACGCATTGCTGCGCTTCCACACCCGGCCTATCAACGTTGTCGTCTGCAACGACCCTTCAGTGGGGTTAACCCCCAGGGAAGTCTCATCTCGAGGCGAGTTTCCCGCTTAGATGCCTTCAGCGGTTATCTCTTCCGTAGTTAGCTACCCGGCAATGCAACTGGCGTCACAACCGGTACACCAGGGCTACGTCCACTCCGGTCCTCTCGTACTAGGAGCAGCCCCCCTCAAACTTCCAACGCCCACGGTAGATAGGGACCAAACTGTCTCACGACGTTCTAAACCCAGCTCGCGTACCACTTTAAATGGCGAACAGCCATACCCTTGGGACCGGCTACAGCCCCAGGATGTGATGAGCCGACATCGAGGTGCCAAACCTCCCCGTCGATATGAACTCTTGGGGGAGATCAGCCTGTTATCCCCGGCGTACCTTTTATCCGTTGAGCGATGGCCCTTCCATTCAGAACCACCGGATCACTTTGTCCTGCTTTCGCACCTGCTCGACCCGTCAGTCTCGCAGTCAAGCTCGCTTTTGCCAATGCACTATCAGTACGATGTCCGACCGTACCTAGCGAACCTTCGAACTCCTCCGTTACTCTTTGGGAGGAGACCGCCCCAGTCAAACTGCCTACCATGCACGGTCCCCGATCCCGATATAGGGACCTGGGTTAGAACCGCAATACAATCAGGCTGGTATTTCAACGTCGGCTCCAGGCAAGCTAGCGCCTGCCCTTCAAAGCCTCCCAGCTATCCTACACAAATTCCATCACAGTCCAATGCAAAGCTACAGTAAAGGTGCACGGGGTCTTTCCGTCTAGCCGCGGGTAGATTGCATCATCACAACCATTTCAACTTCGCTGAGTCCCAGGAGGAGACAGTGTGGCCATCGTTACGCCATTCGTGCAGGTCGGAACTTACCCGACAAGGAATTTCGCTACCTTAGGACCGTTATAGTTACGGCCGCCGTTTACCGGGGCTTCGATCAAGAGCTTGCACCCCATCACTTAACCTTCCGGCACCGGGCAGGCGTCACACCGTATACGTCCACTCTTCGTGTTAGCACAGTGCTATGTTTTTAATAAACAGTCGCAGCCACCGATTCTCTGCAACCCTCTCGCGCTCAAGGAGCAAGTCCTATCACCCTAACAGGGCACACCTTCTTCCGAAGTTACGGTGTCAATTTGCCGAGTTCCTTCTCCTGGGTTCTCTCAAGCGCCTGAGAATTTTCATCCCGCCCACCTGTGTCGGTTTACGGTACGGTCACTATGTAACTGAAGCTTAGAGGCTTTTCCTGGAAGCAGGGTATCAGCAGCTTCGGGAAGACAAGCTTCCCTGGTCCCGTGCCTTGGCGTTAACAACCTCCCGGATTTGCCTAAGAGATCCGCCTACACACTTCACCGGGACATCCAACACCCGGTCTGCCTAACCTTCTCCGTCCCCCCATCGCATTACATAGCGGTTCTGGAATATTAACCAGATTCCCATCAGCTACGGCTTTCGCCCTCACCTTAGGGGCCGACTCACCCTGCGCCGATGAACGTTGCGCAGGAAACCTTGGGCTTTCGGCGAGGGGGCCTTTCACCCCCTTTATCGCTACTCATGTCAGCATTCGCACTTCCGATATCTCCAGCAGCCCTCTCGGACCACCTTCGCAGACTTACGGAACGCTCTCCTACCACTCAAATATCCCGAAGGACATCTGAATCCGCAGCTTCGGTTTATGACTTGAGCCCCGGTACATCTTCCGCGCAAGACGACTCGACCAGTGAGCTATTACGCTTTCTTTAAAGGGTGGCTGCTTCTAAGCCAACCTCCTGGCTGTCTGGGCCTTCTCACTTCGTTGACCACTTAGTCATATATTCGGGACCTTAGCTGGCGGTCTGGGTTGTTTCCCTCTCGTGTCCGGACGTTAGCACCCGGTGCACTGTCTCCCGTGAAAGCACTCTTCGGTATTCGGAGTTTGCCTTGGTTTGGTAGGTCGATGTGACCCCCTAGCCAAAACAGTGCTCTACCCCCAAAGGTGTATGTCACGAGGCACTACCTAAATAGTTTTCGGAGAGAACCAGCTATTTGCGGATTTGTTTGGCCTTTCACCCCTACCCACAGCTCATCCACTAACGTTTCAACGTTAGTTGGTTCGGTCCTCCACGAGGTGTTACCCCCGCTTCAACCTGGCCATGAGTAGATCATCCGCTTTCGGGTCTACACCCATCGACTAAAATCGCCCTGTTCGGACTCGCTTTCGCTGCGCCTGCCCTATGCGGTTAAGCTCGCCAATGAATGTAAGTCGCTGACCCATTATACAAAAGGTACGCAGTCACCCCAGCTTGATTGGCCCTCAACGGGCCATCAAGCCGGTGCGCCACAACGCCTGCGGCGTTGCGCATCACCCATCTCAATTTCACTCCTTCTTATATCTTTTGAGTCGCATCGCTTCGCGATCCTCCTCGAAAGAAACGCCAGACACTTGCGCGCCTGACTTGTGCCAAATGAACCAATTCAGGATCTGTTTCATCTTGGCTGTTCTTTTGACTCGCGACGCTCACGCGTCGCTCCTCGAAAGAACCCGAAGGCCAATTAAGCTGGGGCTCCTACTGTTTGTATGCATGCGGTTTCAGGATCTATTTCACTCCCCTCCGGGGGTTCTTTTCGCCTTTCCCTCACGGTACTAGTTCACTATCGGTCGATTACGAGTATTTAGCCTTGGAGGATGGTCCCCCCATGTTCAGACAGGATTCCACGTGCCCCGCCCTACTTGTTGTGCGCCTAGTTTCACTTGTGCCCTTTCGCATACCGGACTATCACCGTCTATGGTCGGTCTTTCCATGCCGTTTTGCTAGAACACAAGTTACATCGCACTGGCTGGTCCGGTTTCGCTCGCCGCTACTGCCGGAATCTCGGTTGATTTCTTTTCCTCCGCTTACTTAGATGTTTCAGTTCAGCGGGTTCGCTCTACCCACCCTATGTATTCAGGTGAGAGTGACCCTTGCGGGCCGGGTTTCCCCATTCGGATATCTGCGGATCAATGCTCATTTGCCAGCTCCCCGCAGCTTTTCGCAGGCTGCCACGTCCTTCTTCGCCTGTAATCGCCTAGGCATCCACCACATGCACTTGTTCGCTTGACCCTATAGCCTTGCGCACCTTCTACTGCTCAGTACACAACACCACAGGACCTCACGCGCTTGCCTTGTTTCATTACACTTCAGACCCAGCCAACGGCCAGACCCAAAGCACAACAATGCAATCTTTAAACCCATGATCTGTCCACTGCCCCACATTCCTTGATGGCAGCTTCTCAGATCAACTTCTTCCGTATTGTTAAAGAACAGCCCTGACGCTCAATAAGCTTCAGGTATCAGAAATCGACTCCCAGTGCACTCACTGAGGCCCGATCCCTGATACCTGATTCCTGTGACTGGTGGAGCTAACCGGGTTCGAACCGGTGACCTCCTGCTTGCAAAGCAGGCGCTCTCCCAGCTGAGCTATAGCCCCGTCATCGTTGGTGGGTCTGGATGGATTTGAACCATCGACCCCACGCTTATCAAGCGTGTGCTCTAACCAACTGAGCTACAGACCCGCTTCTCAGAAACCAGGTGTAAGCGTTGAGCCATCAGATACTTAAGTACTTGCCTGATGCCTCAACCCCCAATGCCCGATTCCTGATGTCTGACAGCCAAAGCGTTGTGGGTACTTCATGTCCGTACCTGTGTCCGCTTTTCTCTAGAAAGGAGGTGATCCAGCCGCACCTTCCGATACGGCTACCTTGTTACGACTTCACCCCAGTCATGAATCTCACCGTGGTAACCGCCCCCCTTGCGGTTAGGCTAGCTACTTCTGGTGAAACCCACTCCCATGGTGTGACGGGCGGTGTGTACAAGACCCGGGAACGTATTCACCGCGACATGCTGATCCGCGATTACTAGCGATTCCGACTTCATGCTCTCGAGTTGCAGAGAACAATCCGGACTACGACGCGCTTTCTGGGATTGGCTCCCCCTTGCGGGTTGGCAACCCTCTGTACGCGCCATTGTATGACGTGTGAAGCCCTACCCATAAGGGCCATGAGGACTTGACGTCATCCCCACCTTCCTCCGGTTTGTCACCGGCAGTCTCATTAGAGTGCTCAACTAAATGTAGCAACTAATGACAAGGGTTGCGCTCGTTGCGGGACTTAACCCAACATCTCACGACACGAGCTGACGACAGCCATGCAGCACCTGTGTCCAGGTTCCCTTTCGGGCACCTATCCATCTCTGGAAAGTTCCTGGCATGTCAAGGGTAGGTAAGGTTTTTCGCGTTGCATCGAATTAATCCACATCATCCACCGCTTGTGCGGGTCCCCGTCAATTCCTTTGAGTTTTAACCTTGCGGCCGTACTCCCCAGGCGGTCAACTTCACGCGTTAGCTACGTTACTAAAGAAGTCTCCTTCCCCAACAACTAGTTGACATCGTTTAGGGCGTGGACTACCAGGGTATCTAATCCTGTTTGCTCCCCACGCTTTCGTGCCTGAGCGTCAGTGTCGACCCAGGGGACTGCCTTCGCCATCGGTGTTCCTCCTGATATCTACGCATTTCACTGCTACACCAGGAATTCCATCCCCCTCTGCCGCACTCTAGCCTTCCAGTCACAAGCGCAATTCCCAAGTTAAGCCCGGGGATTTCACACCTGTCTTAAAAAGCCGCCTGCGCACGCTTTACGCCCAGTAATTCCGATTAACGCTCGCACCCTACGTATTACCGCGGCTGCTGGCACGTAGTTAGCCGGTGCTTCTTCTTACGGTACCGTCATCAATACCGGGTATTAACCGGCACCATTTCGTTCCGTTTGAAAGCGGTTTACAACCCGAAGGCCTTCTTCCCGCACGCGGCATGGCTGGATCAGGGTTGCCCCCATTGTCCAAAATTCCCCACTGCTGCCTCCCGTAGGAGTCTGGACCGTGTCTCAGTTCCAGTGTGGCTGATCATCCTCTCAGACCAGCTACGGATCGCGGCCTTGGTGAGCCTTTACCTCACCAACTAGCTAATCCGGCATCGGCCGCTCCAACAGCGCGAGGTCCTTTCGAATCCCCCGCTTTCCTCCTCAGAGCTCATGCGGTATTAATCCGGCTTTCGCCGGGCTATCCCCCACTCCAGGATACGTTCCGATGTGTTACTCACCCGTTCGCCACTCGTCGCCAGGTGCAAGC
This sequence comes from uncultured Burkholderiales bacterium, assembly GCA_951812315.1. Taxonomy (GTDB): domain Bacteria; phylum Pseudomonadota; class Gammaproteobacteria; order Burkholderiales; family Eutrophovitaceae; genus SG8-40. The sequence continues at coordinate 40,637 of CATOSA010000036.1, read as the reverse complement.
ACCCGCGTTACCGTTCGACTTGCATGTGTAAAGCATGCCGCCAGCGTTCAATCTGAGCCAGGATCAAACTCTTCAGTTCAATCCTTCTTTGCACCATGTCTTTACAACAACACGGTGCCGCTCTTACTCAAAAGATTCCTTGATCAAGAATCCTTCTACGTTTGAGCGCAATACATTTAATGCCTAATACCTTGACCGGACCATTCATCAGCTATTCAAACCACAAACAACCAACAAATCCCCGGCTCAGACCTTCAGCACAAAACACAAAGCACCCACACGCTTTGGCTGTCCATTTTTTTAAAGAGCGATTGCCCTTTCGGGCGAACGGCGGATTATACGTGCCGGACCGATTCGGTCAAGCGTTTTTCATCGAAAAACCACGAAAACTGAAAGACTTGAAGTTGATGGTGTTGCGACCAGCCTCAGTTGACGCTGACGCGGGCAAATTTGCGCTTGCCAACTTGCAAAATGACCGTCTTTCCCTTCGAAAGCTTGAGATTCTTGTCTGCTATTTTTTCGCCATCGAGCCTGATACCACCCTGCCCGATCATACGCATCGCTTCCGATGTACTGCTGGTAAGGCCGATCTGCTTCAATACCTGAACAAGACCTGGCGCTTCTGTTCCGGCCGCGACCTCAAAGTCAGGAATATCTTCTGGCAATTTACCCTGCCGAAACTGCGCCTCAAAGTCGCTTAATGCCTTCTCCGCCGCAGCCTTGTCGTGGAAACGCGCAACGATTTCCTGCGCGAACACAACCTTGATGTCGCGCGGGTTGCGTCCTGCAGCAACCTCATCCTTCCAGCCGCGAATGCGCGCCAAAGGTTCAAAGGACAACAATTCCATATAACGCCACATCAAATCGTCCGAAATCGACATGAGCTTTCCAAAAATCTCTCCAGGAGGCTCGGTTATGCCGACATAGTTGTTGAGCGATTTGGACATCTTGTTGACGCCATCCAGCCCTTCGAGCAACGGCATGGTCAGAATGCATTGCGAGGACATGCCATAGTGGCGTTGCAATTCGCGACCAACCAGCAGGTTGAATTTCTGGTCGGTTCCGCCCAGTTCGACATCCGCCTTCAATGCCACCGAGTCGTAGCCCTGAACCAACGGATAGAGGAATTCGTGAATCGCAATTGGTTGCCCAGCCTTGTATCGCTTGCCAAAATCATCGCGCTCAAGCATCCGGGCAACGGTGTACGACGCGGCCAAGCGCACCATGTCTGCCGAGGTGAACTTATTCATCCAGGTAGAGTTGAATGCAATCTCGGTTTGGTCTTTGTCAAGAATCTTGAATACTTGTTCCTGGTATGTGGCCGCATTGCGTTCGACGTCGTCGCGAGTCAACGCCGGTCGCGTAGCGTTTTTGCCGGTCGGATCACCGATCATCCCGGTGAAGTCGCCGATCAAAAAAATGACCTGATGCCCCAGTTCCTGGAACTGGCGGAGCTTGTTGATCAGGACCGTGTGGCCGATGTGCAAATCGGGAGCGGTAGGGTCGAATCCAGCCTTCACCCTTAGCGGCTTTCCCGAATTGAGTTTGTCGGCGAGTTCTTGCTCGACAAGCACTTCGTCAGCGCCGCGCCTGATTACCTCCAGTTGTTCCTTGACGTCCACTATTTTTCCGATCCGGACCTTCCATGCGTGGTATTACTTCGTAACCGGTAGCGCTCGGTCACAAGCTACGGTTTCAGTGAGCTATGCATGCCCCACTTCTTGCAATACCGGTTTTCTATGAACAGCGATTCTGATAAGCTCCGCGCAAACGGGCTCAAAGCTCTCGCATGTCTTTGAACAAAGAAGAAATTCTAGCGCAAAACCATAGTGCGCAGCCGCCTCGTCTTGGTCTTGTATGGCCAATTCTCTTCGCAGTCCTGTTTTTCTTCAGCGTCGTAGCGGCCTTCGGCATTTCTCACGACACAACTGCTGAAGGCCTGGAAGTCCATCGCGTTGTCGAAGAACTGCAGCTTCCGTCTCACTCAGCCCAAGAAGTCGTTGAAACCGAAGCATCAGAAACCCACAAGTTCTGGCGTGAAGAGCGTATTCAGCGTGGCGATATTGTTTCGACAATTCTTGTTCGGCTTGGCGTGGATGATCCCGAAGCGACGAGTTACCTTTCCCAGGCGCGCGGAGTTCGATCCCTGTATCAGTTACGACCAGGACGTAGTGTCCGCGCCGTCACGACAAGCGAGGGTCGTCTCGAGCAGCTCACCTATCTCAATACCAATGGCAAACGACTGCTGGTAGAACGCACTCCAGAAGGGTTCCGGGCAACAGAAAAGATTCCTGATGTCGAGGCGCGCATCTCACAGAGCTCGGGCGAAATTGCCACCTCGTTGTTCGGCGCCACTGATGCCGCAGGACTGCATGAGAATATTGCAATTCAGCTCGCCGACATTTTTTCCAGCGATATCGATTTCAACCGCGATCTGCGCACCGGAGACCGCTTTGCAGTCGTGTACGAGGCAAATTACGCACATGGAGAATTTGTTGGCGTTGGCCGCGTCGTCACTGCGGAGTTTACCAACAGGGGAAAGACCTATCGCGCGGTCTACTTTGAGAACAAAAAGGGGCGCGGCGGCTATTACACACCTGATGGCAAGAACGTGCGCAAAGCGTTCCTTCGCTCGCCACTGGCTTTCTCGCGCATTACGTCGCGCTATACCAACTCCCGATTCCATCCAATACTGCGTAAATGGGTCGCGCATCGCGGCATCGACTACGGCGCGCGAACTGGCACGCCGGTTCGTGCAACTGCCGACGGCTGGGTGAAATTTGCTGGCCGCAAAGGCAGTTATGGAAAACTGGTAACGCTGCGCCATGCCAATGGATATTCGACGCGCTACGCCCATCTATCGCGATTCGCGAAAAGTACGAGGCGCGGCAAGCGTGTATCGCAAGGCCAGGTGATCGGTTACGTTGGCCGAACTGGCCGCGCGACTGGCCCGCACCTGCACTACGAATTTCTCGCCAACGGCGTACACCGCAATCCGGCCACACTGGCGCTGCCGCCGGGACCACCGATCACCCCGGATCTCCGTGACGAATTCCAGAGCGTGGCCGCCGTGAAGCTAAAGAGGCTCGACTTGCTTGGCGACACCAATCTCGCATTGCTGGACTGAACACGTATTCGCACCACGAAGCGGTTCCGGATCGCCAGGCACCGCGTGCGAATCCATCGTGAAAAACTATCTCCCCGGCCTGTCAGCAATAAAAAAACGGAAGCACTTGCGTACTTCCGTTTTTAGCAAATAGCAGATTGTCCGAACCTTATGCGGCGCTAATGTGTCGCATTTCGTCAGGCAATATATTTGAGGCCGTTATTTTCAACCCGTATTCTTCATGCAGAAAATGAAGAACCACAACCGCATGTTGAACTTGCGTTTGGATTCTTGATCACGAACTGCGCGCCCTCGATGCCTTCCTGATAGTCGATCTCGGCACCGACCAGGTACTGATAGCTCATGGCATCAATTAGCAATGTAACGCCATTTTTCTCCATCTTCGCGTCATCTTCGTTAATTTCTTCGTCGAACGTAAACCCGTACTGGAATCCCGAGCAGCCGCCACCGCTGACGAAAACTCTGAGCTTCAGTTCGGTGTTTCCTTCTTCATCGATCAGTTGTTTGACCTTCAGCGCAGCGCTGTCACTAAAAACCAGCGGCGCGGGCATTTCTGTTACTGCATTCATGCTATCTCCTGCCAACTATTCAGCTGAATCTCAAAAAACATAAAACCCTTGTTACGTACAGTCCACCTGCTACGTACACTTCATTCGGACGCGGCTAACGGTACGACTTTGTTCGCTTTGTCTTCATCTTCGTGAACCAGGCGGCCTTGCACAACGGCGCCCAGTTGAATCTCCAGTGTACGATAATGTACGTCTCCTGTGACATTGGATTTTGGCTGAAGTTCGACATATTCAGCGCCAAATACAGGGCCAATGACGGTACCGCTGACAACTGCGTGCGAAACGCGAATCTCGCCCTCAATCTGAGCCTTTTCGCTCACTACCAGTGTGCTTGGCTGGTCATCCGCGGTGAGTACGTTTCCACGAATACGTCCATCCACCCGCAGCCCACCAGAGAACGCGATGTTACCTTCTACGACAGTGCCGGCGCCAACCAGACTGTCAATGCGGTTCTGCGGTTTGGTGGGTTTGTTTCCGAACATGGTTTCTCCAATTGGGTAATCAGGAAAGAGTGGCCGCTTGCGTAGATACAGGCGTCGCATTTCCATTCTTCATGACGCGGACTTGTACCGCATTGATGACAGCGTCTGGATCCAGCGTAAACGTGCCTTCCACCCTCTGGTAGAACTTGAAACGCAAATTATACGCCTGCGTGTCATCACTCTCTTCAGGATAGGTGATCACTGCCGGCGTGCCATTGCGTTCGTAATCCACGATCAGCTGAAGCGATCCGCGAAATTCCCGTACACGCTGTTTGGATTGGACTATGAGTAGCCTGTAATGATATTCGCCGGGTAGAGCGTCGCGTTCAATACGGAACCGGTTGACGGTGACGCCACCAGGATCGCTCCCCGAGGCCATCAAGGTCTGGAAAAACGCCAAATCCTCTTTTAGCAACGCGTTTTCCTCTGATAACGCACGGATCTGACCCGTGAGATTGCCCTGGGCCGACAATTCAATCTGAAGCTTGCGCTCGATGCCCGCAACTTCCTTGCGCAACACTGCGTTCTCGAGTTCCATTTTTGCGTTCAATTCCTGCAGCCGGGACTGGGTACCTTGCGCCTCGCTGGCATTAAATCCGGCATAGCGGCGCCCGAGGTCAAAAGCGATCCAGGCGAGCGCGACACTTACAACAAGTAACACCGTAGACGTGAGCCATCGCCAATACCACGGCACGTGCGTACGTATCGCGACCCGCGGTGCGGCAATTCCAAACCGCCGGCGAAGCCTTTTCAATCTGAGCGTTTTCATTGCGCTCACGGCATCAACGCGATGTGGTCAAGCCCGCTGCCCTCGTCAAGTCCAAACATCAGATTCATGCTCTGCACTGCTTGTCCGGACGCGCCCTTGACGAGATTGTCCAACACCGCCAGCACGACAACCTTGTCGCCACCACCGGGTCGGTGGATCGCAATTCGGCAGGTATTCGAACCGCGTACGCTGCGCGTGTCCGGGTGGCTGCCCGCCGGCATGACATCAATGAATGGTTCATCTGCAAATCGCTTCTCGTAGAGCGTTTGCAGGTCCATATCCCTGTTCAAATGCGCGTAGAGCGTCGCATGAATACCGCGAATTGAAGGAATCAGGTGTGGCACGAAAAGCAATTCCACCGGCCTGCCCGCGGCTCCACCAAGGCCATGAACCATCTCTGGATGATGACGGTGCCCTGGTACACCATAGGCCCGAAAGTTGTCGGCGGTCTCAGAGAAGGCGATGCCGAGCTCGGCTTTTCGCCCGGCGCCACTCACACCGGACTTCGCGTCGGCTATGAGACGTGACCGATCGACGACATCAGCTTCGATCAATGGCAGAAAACCGAGTTGCACCGCCGTCGCGTAGCAACCAGGATTTCCAACGATGCGCGCTCTTGCAATGCGATCGCGATTCATTTCCGGCAACCCGTAGACAGCCTCGGCCAGCAACTCAGGCGCCGCGTGCTCCATTTGGTACCACTTTCGCCATTGCAACAAGTTCTGCAGGCGAAAATCCGCGGCAAGATCGATGACTTTGACACCCGCATCAACCAACGCAGGCGCGTTGTCCATCGCCACACCATGCGGCGTTGCGAAGAATACGAGATCACAATCTTCAAGCCCCGCTTTCTTTGGCTCAGAAAATTTCAGGTCCACCTTGCCGCGCAAACTTGGAAACATATCGGCAATCGGCATGCCCGCTTCGGAGCGTGACGTAACAACCTGAAGCTCAGCTTCAGGATGATTCCAAAGGATTCGCAACAATTCGACGCCGGTGTAACCCGTGCCACCAACAATTCCGACTTTTATCATTTACGGCAATAACTTACAGGTTGATTTGAGGATAATACCTTAACTAGGCCAGCGTGACAGCCTCGCAAAACAAAAAAAGCCACCAAATGGAGGCTGTGTAAAAACCCGGAGGCCATCTTGTTCGAGGTGGCCTCTTTTTCATTTGTGATTAGATAGCCAGTGCCTTGCAGAGTTGCTTCGTTCCCGGGATGTTAATAGCACGGGTCAGGTTATAAGCGGTCACGGCCAATGCCATCTCGGCTTTGACCTTCTGTATGCCTCTTACCAGGAAACGCCCGCCGTCCATACGCCGCTTGAGCGTGCCAAATGGGTGTTCCACCATGCCGTTGCGCCGTTGCATCATGAGTGGATTGGCCGCGGTGCGATCGGCGACCTCGTTAAGCACGTCTTCCTCGAAGTGGCGCGTCACCCAGCGCTGCTTAGCGGCCGTACACCGCGCCTTGATGTGACAGTTCGTGCACGCCTCACTGGTGTACAGCCAGTGGCGCTGCTTGTTCGACTGGGTCTTCTTTGGCAAGTGCTCACCGGCCGGGCACTCGTAGTAATCGCCCTCGCCGCAGTAGGTAAACTCCGATTTGTCGAAGTAGCAGCCATCGCCTTGGTTGTTCGTGGCGCGCTGTACCGGCACATAGGGGGCCTGGCAGCGCTTTAGCAGCTGACCATTGGAATAGTTCCTATGGTTTTTAGCAAGGTTTTTTTCCGACCATATCAGGCTTGAACGGTTGTCCTGAAGTCCAGATGGCAAAGGCGATGCGCAGTAGCTTTCTGGCCAGGATCACAATGGCCTCGGTGGTTGCCAAGCCCCTGGCTAGTAGTGCGCGATAAATTGGTTTGAACAATTTTGTCTTTGCCGCTGCTTGCCCAGCCAGGTAGATCAGCCGCCGATCCTCCGCATTGCCCTGTTTGGTCAGGCGCCGCTTGCCCTGATGAGTACCAGAATCCTTCGGGCGCGGGTCCAATCCGTAGGCGGCCACCACCGCATCGCTATTGGCAAAGGGCGTGTGATCGAAGCGATGGGTCAACGCCGCGCTGTTGATAAAGCCAATGCCGCGAATGCGCTGCAGTTGCTTGCGTTTGTTCTCCAGTTCATCGTTGTGTGCAATGACGCGTTTGAGCTCGTTGTTGAGCTCGGCGAGCAGCGTGTTCAGGCTCTTCAAGGCGCCTTGATGCGCGCGCTTTAAGGCGCGGTTGGACCGCGTGCCCGTAGCCCGGATGCTCTGGCGCAGCGCCGTAGTATGACGCACGACGCTCGCGCGTTGGCTGATCAAATCACGCAGCGTGCGCTGCAAGGCGCTGGGTACGACATAACGGGCAATCACGCCCGCGTCCATTGGATCGGTCTTGCCGCGCTGGCCCACGCCCCTGGCGTAAGACGCTACATGCTTGGGGTTAAGGACGTACACGACGTGTCCATGTCCTGCAGCCAGATCAGCCAGCTGCTGATGTAACCGGCCCGTGGCCTCCATGCCGATAACACAGCCTGCGGGAAGTTGTTTGAGCCAGACCACAATGGCCTCGCGCTTATTGGCAATACGCTGGCAAGGTCGCTGCGAGCGCGCCCAGGCAATAACGATTTCGCACTGGCTAATGTCCGCGCCGATGACTTCGATGCTCTTGTGTGAATCAGACATGTAAGCTCCACTTCCACGGCCAATGGCAACAACGGCTGCATACATGGACAACGCCGTGCTCAAGCCGCCCGTATCGCCGTACACTTAAACGTGCCGAGGGGGGCTGTCTTTGCCGCGTTAGCTTGTTTCTATCGGCGGTCAGGTGCGTAAACACTTGCCGCTGCTTCCCAAATCGACGCTCAGAAAGACAGAGTGGGGACATGGCTAGTTCGGTCTGTCCGGTTACGGCAGATAGCCTGCATCGTCCCTCCACCCCGGCACCCTCAGGTGCAGGACGTACCATACAAGCCTGCATCGGCCAGTACCTGCACCCGATCGCGCTGCAGTTGGCGTTGGCTGCGTCGCGCCATGCGATACAACTGCTGCAAATCATTGGCATTTTGTACCACGTCCACATCCACGATCAGGCGGTGCTTGCCATCGACCGTGCTTTGTACGTTGTAGCCAATATGTCCGCGGGGCATCACCCGCGCCTGCTCGTCCGTATCGGGCTGCGCCGAGACTTGCGCATCGTCCATCGCCCGGATGCGTTCGGTTAAGGTCTCGCGCTCGGCCCTGAGTGCGCCAAGAGCGCCTTGGGTGTCGCCGCCGTTGGGCCCTTGGTCATCATTGTCCTCATTGTCTTCGAGCGCATCGAGCCACGCTCCGATCCTGCGATCCAGGCCGCTGACTCGCTGTTGCAGATCTTTCTTGTGTGTGACTCGGCTGCGGCTGTTGTCCGCCCTGAACTTGCTGCCATCAACCGCGATTTGCTCGCCGCCATACAGCGCTTGCGAGCGGCAAAACTGCACGAACGCCCGACACACGCGCGTCAGGGCCACACGGTTGTCCACCCGGAAGTTGGCAATGGTCTTGTGATCTGGCGCCAGCCGGTTCAGCAACCACAGAACCTCGAGGTTCTTCTGGCACTCGCGCTCAAGACACCGTGAGCTGCGTACTCGGTGCATATAGCCGTACAAATACAGCTTTAACACATCACCCGGGTGGTACGGTGGCCGGTCCGTGGCCTGAAGCTGCATGCGGGCAAAACCAAGTGCATTCAAATCTAGCGTATCAACAAACGCGTCGATCACCCGGACTGCATTGTCCTGGCCTATCAGATCATCGAGCCGCTCCGGAAATAGCGTCGCCTGATCCCGGCTTTGTCCCTGAATGTGCATAAAAAAATACCCGCAACAATGTGCGGGTATTTTCTCAAAAACCCCAGACTATTTACACAGTCTCAAATGGCGGCTTTTTCGAGAGCTGAAATAAATCAGCGCTTGGAGTACTGTGGCCGCCGCCGCGCTTTTCGCAGACCCACTTTTTTGCGCTCTACTTCGCGCGCATCACGCGTAATCAGGCCAGCTTTTCGCAAAGCCGGTTTGAGCGATGAGTCGTACTCGACCAGCGCGCGCGCAATGCCGTGGCGTACCGCTCCGGCTTGCCCCGATTCGCCACCGCCGGTGACGTTCACGGCTATATCGAAGTTCTTAACAAGCTCGGTCAGTTCAAGTGGTTGCCTGACCAGCATGCGTCCCGTTTCGCGCGAGAAAAACTCGTCGACAGACTTACCGTTGACCACGATGGCCCCGCTACCAGACTTGATGTAAACGCGCGCCACCGCAGATTTGCGGCGGCCGGTACCATAATTCGACTGAGTTGCTGTAATCATTTGAATTTCCTAGACATTCAACGCGCGCGGCTGCTGCGCAGTATGTGGATGCTGCGCACCACTATAGACCTTGAGTTTCTTCAACATTGCGTATCCCAACGGTCCTTTTGGCAACATCCCCTTGACCGCCAGTTCCAGCGGCCGGGTCGGAAAACGCGCGTGCATTTTGCCGAATTTGGTTTCGTACAATCCACCGGGGTATCCGCTGTGCCGATAGTACGTCTTGTCCTGTGCCTTATTGCCAGTGACGCGGAGCTTGTCAGCGTTGATAACAACGACAAAATCACCTGTGTCAACGTGTGGCGTGTATATTGGCTTGTGTTTGCCGCGCAAACGCTTGGCAATTTCAACAGCCAGGCGCCCGAGCACCTTGTCGGTCGCGTCAATGAGCAGCCAGTCGCGACTGATGTCGCCCGGCTTGGCAGTAAATGTTTTCATAGCGAGCGACTTAAAAGAGTGTCGTCCAAAAGCGAAAGGCGCGAATTCTAATCGTGGCAGGCAAGCATTGTCAAACCTCTGACACGAAATCAACGCCCGGATTTACATAGCGTTTTCCCTTTCCAAATTTCCAAAGCCTGGTGGCAATAGTGCTCGTCCTGGTGGCAATAGTGCTCGTCCGGACCCGGAAAGTGATTGATCGCTTCTAGACATGGCCGATAATAAGGCATAATTGCGTTTGCAGTGTGTCGGAATTAGGCGTTCGATAGCGAAACGATGGGATCGCGAGCACAGATCTTGCCGATACCACGCATTTGATTGAAGCTGCGCAGATCAGTAATAGGTAAGGAGAAATCGGTGACATTTGGGCAGTTCTCCCTCGTTGCAGCCGAATTATCGTGAGTCCGACAGACTGCCAGGGCAGTATGACTGGCCTCCTTTATCCATTTTATGTAGTCAGTGTTCTAGCAGCTTAGCTGAATTGATTCCGCGCCATGCGCAAATTCTGGTTGATATTTTCCCAGGCCGTTACGGTCTGTCTTGCGGTCTTATTCGTCGTGACCACCCTTCGCCCGGATCTCGTGAGCTTGTCACGGCCGAACGGTGGGGTGATTACGATCAGAGAGGCCGGCGAGAATCAGGGCGGCAGCCCTGCTACCGGCAGCCTTAAAGTTGCGGCCAACAAGGCCATGCCGGCGGTCGTTAACATTTTTACGACCAAGGAGACAAAGCCGGCGCGACATCCGTTCATGGATGACCCACTGTTTCGCCGCTTTTTCGGCGATCAACTCGACGGCGAAAGCCGCCAATCTGCCAGCCTTGGCTCCGGTGTTATCGTCGGAGCAGAAGGCTATATTCTTACAAATCATCATGTTATAGAAACCGCTGACGAAATCAAAGTCGCGCTGGCCGATGGCAGGAAAGCCCCTGCAAACATCGTTGGGACGGACCCTGAAACCGACCTTGCGGTCCTCAAGGTTGACCTGGCTGAGCTGCCGGCTATCGCTTTTGGCAGCCCCAAGCAACTGGGCGTCGGAGACCTGGTCCTGGCGATCGGAAATCCGTTCGGTGTCGGGCAGACCGTGACCATGGGCATTGTCAGCGCAAAAGGGCGAAGCCACCTTGGAATCAGCACCTTCGAAAATTTCATCCAGACTGACGCGGCCATCAATCCCGGTAATTCAGGCGGAGCGCTGGTAGACGCTACCGGAAATCTGGTCGGGATAAACAGCGCAATCTATTCCCGGACCGGTGGATCTCTGGGGATCGGATTCGCGATACCGTCAGACCTTGCGCGCCAGGTGATGGAACAGATTGTCCAGACGGGTTCGGTAGCGCGAGGCTGGATTGGTGTCGAAGTGCAGGACATGTCACCGGAACTGGCGGAATCGTTCAATTTGCCCACGACGAACGGCACACTCATTGCCGGCGTGCAACCGGGAGGCCCGGCTGAGCGCGCAGGTATCGGCGCGGTGACATCCTGATGGCAGTCGAGTCTCGCGAAGTCACGGACTCAACGCGAATGCTCAACCTGATTGCCGCGTTAAAGCCCGGCGAACAAGCGACGTTGAAGATCCTGCGTGACGACGAGGAAGCACTGGTTCAAATCAAGGTTGGCACCAGGCCGCGGCCCGTACGCGGCACTCTGCTTAAGTAGGCTGCAGGCCTGAAACTCGTTATGACTCGTCAGTAGTCGACGGAGTGCTAACCTGCTGCGACTCGGACTGCGTTTGCTCCTTGTCTTCCGGCTTTCCCATCCAGGAAGACACCAGCAGGCCGACCTCGTAAAGCAACCACAGCGGAAACGCCAGCAACAGCTGCGATACCACGTCTGGCGGTGTGAAAATCGCAGCGATTACGAATGCACCGACCACCACGTAGGGGCGTGCTTCCTTGAGTTTTTCAACACTGACAATGCCAAAACGAGTCAGAATCACCACCGCAATCGGCGTTTCAAACGCAACGCCAAACGCGAGAAATAGCGTCAGCACAAAGTCGAAATATTTCTGGATATCCGTCATGACCGCCACGCCGTCAGGCGCAAAGGCGGTAATGAAGCGAAATACCACGGGAAACACGACGAAATAGGCGAACGCCATTCCGATCAGAAATAGCAGGGTACTGGTCGCAATCAACGGAACGATCAGTTTCTTTTCGTGCGTATAGAGGCCGGGCGCAACGAAAGCCCAGACCTGATAGAGAATGTACGGTAATCCAATGACGAACGCGGCGAACATCGTCACCTTGACCGGCACAAAGAATGGCGCAGCGACCTCAACTGCGATCAGTTGCGTGCCCTCAGGCAGCTCTGCAAGCAAAGGCGCCGCCAGCAAAGTGTAAATATCGCGCGCCCAGTAGAACAGGCATCCGAATACGATCAGCAACGCCAATAAGGCGCGCGTCAGCCGGTCCCTCAACTCAATGAGGTGCGAAACAAAGGTACTGGATTCGCTCATCTATGCGTGCGTGTTACCCCGGCAGGCGACAAGGATTCGATACTCGCCATGCCACCTACGCCTGCTTGCCTGCCGAACCAGTCGAACTTGCGTCCGGACCAGGATCAGCCTCGGGAACCGGATCAGCCAGAGGCACTGGCTCTGCCGCCCCGCCTTCCAGTTTTGCGGCCTCTTCGTTCGGAACCTCGGGCGGATTCAGCGCATGCATGAGATTAATGCCGGCCGCGGGCTGCGCGGCCTCCTCAACGCTTTTCCGGGTTTCTGTCTCGGCCTGCTGGACTTCGTCTTCAATGAGGTTGACTTGCTTGGAAACACTCTCTTCGATTTCCTGCGCGGCCTCTTTCATCGACGACTGCAATTTGCGAAGTTCGTCGAGCTCGACCTCCCGGTTTATGTCAGCCTTGATATCTGTAACGTAACGCTGCATGCGCCCGAATAAATGACCCAGCGTACGCGCCACTCTTGGCAAGCGTTCCGGTCCAATGATGATCAAGCCAACAACGGCGATGATCATCACCTCGGTCATGCCGAAATTAAACATCGGTGACTTTATTGGCGGTGAATCGAGGAAGTCAGCCTTGCGACTTTTCCTTGACTTCGCCCTCTATGGTCTCGCCACTGACGGGCGAGGCGTCGATTTTGGCCGTAGCCGTCGTCGGCGTTTCCTCATCGTCTTCGGTTTGGACGCCCTCTTTGAATCCCTTGACCGCCTTACCCAGGTCAGACCCAAGATTGCTGAGTTTTTTCGTACCAAATACCAGTACGACTACAACCAAAACGATTAACCAGTGCCAGATGCTGAATGTGCCCATTTGTTTCTCTCCCGAAAGTTCAGTTACTTCGATTTCCGGATCATCCCTGGGAGAGGATCCTTTCCACCGATTATATGCGTGTGCAGATGTTAGATATCCTGTCGCCCAACTCGCCCAGTATTGACGACTGTCCGAAATCCATCCGTCGCTCACTGCTCCCGGGCAAGCCTGCCCGCCAAAATCATCATATTGCCCAGAACATCGCGATCGTCGGACTGCACATCACCAAATGTTGCAATGTGCCTTTTCGGGATCATCATGAAATGCACCGATGCAACCGGGTGTATGTCATTTAATGCGAGGACCTCGTCGTCCTCGTACACCTCTTCACTCGGGATATCACCCCGAACAATCCTGCAAAAAACACAATCCTGATCACGCACGTGCAGTTTCCCGGAATTTGGCCGGACCATTTGTCCCCGTCCACTCGTCCCGACCACTCGCCCGGGCAATCGTCCCTGGCAACAACTCACAGCGAGCGTCACCTGTCGGCTCAGTCCGGCACTTGACGGCTTTCCTTCTCCTCAATGCCTGATATGCCTTCCCGGCGGCTCAATTCGTCGAGCACGTCGTCGGGACCGAGCCCGTGGTACGAAAGCATTACCAGGCTGTGAAACCAGAGGTCTGCAGTTTCGCGAACCAAATGCAGTTTATCACCGTCTTTCGCCGCCAGAAGCGTCTCTGCAGACTCCTCGGCGACTTTCTTGAGAATGGCGTCGTGCCCCTGCCCAAACAGCTTGGCGACGTACGAACTGCTTGCATCAGCGTTACGTCGCGAATCAATTACGCCTGCAATTCGACGGAGAATCTCAATATCAGTCATTTTCTTTTGTAAATCAGGCCCGGATCCCGTAATACCGGTTCCGTGATCACCCACTCATCGGCTTCCAGCTTCCGATGGAAACAGTGCGCACGACCGGTATGGCAGGCGATTCCGCCTGCCTGTTCGACCTCCAGCAGCACCACATCACCATCGCAATCCAGGCAAATATTCTTGACGCTTTGAATATGCCCTGATTCTTCCCCTTTGCACCAGAGGCGCGAGCGCGACCGTGACCAGTATACGGCTCGATCCGTTCTAACTGTTTCCGTCAGCGCTTGGCGATCCATCCATGCAACCATCAACACCTTGCCACTGCTGGCATCTTGCGCAATGGCTGGCACAAGCCCTTTCTCGTCCCACTTGACTTCGTCCAGCCATTCTATGCTCACACTCGCACCTCTACGCCTGAATCGGCCAGACTTTGCTTGACCTCACCAACGGTCAGCTCTGAATAGTGGAATACGCTCGCCGCGAGCAGCGCGTCCGCACCACCTGCCTGCACGCCGTTCACAAAGTCCTGCAAGCCACCAACGCCCCCGCTGGCGATGATAGGCACATCCAGACTGTCTGAAAATGCGCGCGTCAGTTCAAGATCGAAACCTTCCCTGGTTCCGTCACGATCCATGCTCGTCAACAATATTTCACCTGCACCCGCGTCCTGCATGCGCCGTCCCCACTCGATTGCATCGATCCCTGTCGGCTTGCGCCCCCCGTGGGTAAATACTTCCCAGCGAAGCGGTGACGAGTCCACGATACGGCGAGCATCGATCGCAACAACAATACACTGCGACCCGACACGACCTGCCGCATTTGAAACGAGCGCCGGATTCAGCACTGCTGCCGTGTTGATGCTCACCTTGTCGGCGCCGGCATTGAGTAGCCTCCGGACATCGTTTACTTCACGAACCCCACCACCAACGGTCAGTGGAATAAACACCTGGGAGGCGACGTCCTCGATAACCTGAATGATTAGTCCACGGTCGTCGCTACTTGCAGTGATGTCCAGGAAACACAATTCGTCCGCGCCCTGCTGATCGTAACGTCTCGCAATTTCAACCGGGTCGCCTGCGTCTCTGAGACCGACAAAGTTCACGCCCTTGACAACGCGCCCTCCAGTGACGTCGAGGCAAGGAATAATTCGTTTGGAAAGGCCCATCAGTTATCAAGGTTCGATTCAGACGCTAGCGGTCCGATGAACCTAAGATCCTTTCTCACTGGGTTCACTGAGTTCAAGTGCGAGCTTCTGCGCGGCTTCGAAATCGAGCGTCCCCTCATATATCGCTCGACCTGTAATTGCGCCGACGACACCCTCTTCCTCGATTGCACACAACTTTTCAATATCCTTGATCGAGGTGATACCTCCGCTGGCGATAACCGGAACAGTAAGCGCGCGCGCCAGTTCGACGGTAGCTTCAATATTCAGACCAGTCATCATCCCGTCACGTCCAATATCGGTATAAATGATTGCCTCTACACCGTAATCCTGAAACTTCTGCGCAAGATCGATGACGTCATGTCCAGTCATTTTTGACCATCCTTCTACCGCAACCTTGCCGTCCCTGGCGTCGAGTCCGACGATCACATGCCCGGGGAACGCATAGCAGGCGTCATGCAAAAAGCCTGGCGTTTTGACCGCCGCAGTGCCGACAACAATGTAGGACACGCCATCGTCAAGATAGCGTTCAATCGTATCCAGATCGCGAATTCCGCCACCGAGTTGCACCGGGACATCTTCTCCAACAGCCTCTACCACCGACTTGATTGCTTCCTCGTTGCGTGGCTTGCCGTCGAAGGCGCCATTGAGGTCCACAAGATGCAGGCGCTTGGCGCCTTGAGCAAGCCAGTGGCGAGCCATGGCTTCCGGGTCATCCGAGAATACGGTCGCGTCATCCATCTCGCCTTGTTTCAGGCGAACACAATGACCATCTTTCAGATCGATAGCTGGAATGATTAGCATGATTGGGAGTCTATTAACGGTTTTTTCAAGTAAGGAAACAAGCCGCCCGAGCGGCATTCGTCACTACATGGATGATTGGATTGCAATTCATCGATGAGCCAGACTCAAACGATTGCGGTTCTGGCCGCCTTGTCTGCGGGCGCATCGGTCGATCCGCTCCAGCGTACAAAATTGGACAACAGCCTGAGTCCAGTGGACTGGCTTTTTTCAGGATGAAACTGAACGGCAAAAATATTATTGCGTGCGGCCGCACAGGTAAAGGCAAACGGATAATGCGTTTCGCCGGCAGCGATCGCCGGGTCAGACGGCTCAACATAGAAGCTGTGAACAAAATAGAACTGGCTGCCGTCGTCAATTCCGTCCCACATTGGATGAGACTGCTTCTGGTAAACGTTGTTCCATCCCATGTGCGGTACCTTGAGCTTGTTTCCCGCACCATCTTGCATGCGCTCAGCCGGAAAACGCACAACACGCCCCGGCAAAATGCCCAGACCCTCGATGTCACCTTCTTCACTGTGCTCAAACAGCATCTGCAATCCGATACATAAGCCGAGAAACGGCTTACATGCAGCAGCTTCCAACAATGGTTCGCGCAATCCACGCACATCGACTTCGCGCATACAGTCGGGCATGGCACCCTGGCCCGGGAACACAATCCGGTCCGCCTTGCCGAGTTCCTCCGCATTGGCCGTAACGATGACCGAACTCTCGGGCGCAACATGTTCGAGCGCCTTCGCGACCGAACGAAGATTGCCCATTCCATAGTCGACTACTGCGATATTGGCCATAAGCCCGAACGATTCAAATTCCTAGAGGCGCCCTTTGGTCGAAGGCAAACTTGCACTGCTTCGGGGATCCAGTTCGACTGCCATACGCAACGCCCGTCCAAACGCCTTGAATATGGTTTCGGCCTGGTGGTGCGCATTATCCCCCGTCAGATTGTCGACATGCAGCGTCACCTGGGCATGATTGACGAAACCCTGGAAGAATTCGCGAATCAGATCGACGTCAAATTCACCGATAAGCCCACGTACATACGCGACGTTGTACTTCAGGCCCGGCCGGCCGGACAAGTCAACAACTACCCGCGACAACGCCTCGTCAAGCGGAACATAGGCATGACCGTAGCGACGCACGCCCTTTTTGTCGCCGACAGCCTTGTAGAAGGCCTGGCCCATGGTTATCCCGACATCTTCCACGGTGTGATGTGCATCGATATGCAAGTCGCCCTTAGCTTGCACGGTGAGGTCGATCAGGCCATGCCGGGCAACCTGATCGAGCATGTGGTCCAGAAATCCGATGCCGGACGACAACTGCGAGTTTCCGTCGCCATCCAGGTTGAGTTCAACCTGGATTTGCGTCTCCAGCGTATTGCGTGTGACTTGTGCTTTGCGCATCACGAGTAATTGGTTTACTAATTCAATGCTAACCCAAAATTGTAGCCGCGGGAGCCATAAGCACAATCATCTGGCCTATTTCAAAATCTTCCGCAAGGCCGCGATCAGTTCTTCGCACTGCGCATCTGTACCTACCGTGACACGAATAAACGGCGCGATTCGAGGCGGTTTGCGAAAGTGCCGAACGATAACGTTGCGCTCACGAAGACGGGCCGACAATTCGGCAGCGTCGCGCTCCGGATGGCGAACCAGCACAAAATTGGCGTCCGACGGCAGCACTTCGAGCCCAAGGTCCTGCAGCGCAGTTCCCAGAGCGGTACGACTTGCGACAATCTTGCCGCACGTGGCCTGGAGATGCTCGCGATCTTCAATTGCTGCGATGGCAGCACTCTGCGCCAGACGATCCAGCGGGTAAGAGTTGAAGCTGTTCTTGACCCGATCAAGCGCAGCGACGAGATCAGGGTGCCCGATTGCATATCCGACGCGCAGTCCTGCCAATGCGTGCGATTTCGATAATGTGTGGGTCACCAGCAACTGTGGATACACATGCACTAGCGGCACAACCGACTGGCACCCGAAATCGACATACGCTTCGTCTATGACCACCACTGATTCCGTGTTCGATTTTAGCAATCGTTCGATTTCTGAGACCGCCAACCCTCGCCCGGTCGGCGCGTTCGGATTGGGGAAAATAATTCCGCCGTTATCCTGAAAATAGGCGTCAACATCGATCTGGAATGCTTCCCCGAGCGGGATTTCCTTGTATTTGGCACCAAACAGTTTGCAGTACACCGGATAAAAACTGTACGTAATGTCCGGAAACAGCACCGGCGCGCTTTGCATGAGTAAAGCCCGAAACGTGTGCGCAAGGACTTCATCCGAGCCGTTCCCAACGAAAACTTGCGTTGGCGTTACGTCATGACGCCTGGCGATTGCCTCGCGCAGCCGGGTACTGGCGGGATCCGGATACAGACGTAATGAGTCGTCGATACCTGCGCGCAATGCGTCAAACACACGCGGACTGGGGCCATACGGATTTTCGTTCGTGTTGAGTTTGACAACATCGGCGCTTTCGGTCTGTTCACCTGGAAAATACGGCGTCAGACGATGAACGATGTCACTCCAGAAACAGCTCATTGATCCATACGCAGACGCGCTGCCTCTGCGTGGGCAGGCAACCCCTCACCCTGCGCCAATTCGGCCGCAATCAGCCCCAGTGTCTGCGCGCCGGCCTTCGACACGTCAATCACGCTGGTCCGTTTCTGAAAATCGTAGACGCCAAGAGGCGAAGAAAAACGCGCGGACCGGGATGTCGGGAGCACATGATTGGGACCGGCGCAATAATCCCCGAGAGACTCTGAAGTGTAGCGTCCGAGAAACACTGCACCTGCGTTCCGGACGCGCTCGAGCAAGCGCTGTGGGTTCTTGACAGACAATTCGAGGTGTTCGGGCGCAATCTGATTGGCGATATCACATGCCTCCTCCAGATCAACGACCTGGATCAACGCCCCGCGAGCAGCCAGAGACGCCTCAATAATTTGCCGGCGCGGCATGCCACCCAATTGACGCGCAACACTCGCGGCAACCTTGTCAATGAAATTCGCATCCGGACAGAGCAATATTGCCTGCGCCATCTCGTCATGCTCCGCCTGTGAAAACAAGTCCATCGCAATCCAGTCGGGATCGGTCGCGCCATCGCAAATAACCAGAATCTCGGAAGGCCCGGCCACCATGTCGATGCCCACCACGCCAAATACGCGGCGCTTGGCTGCGGCCACATAAGCATTGCCTGGACCGACAATCTTGTCGACCTGGGGAATACTGCTGGTTCCGTACGCAAGTGCTGCAATTGCCTGCGCGCCGCCAATCGTGAACACACAGTCAACGCCGGCGATATGGGCTGCCGCGAGCACCAGGTCGTTGCGCCGTCCAGCCGGTGTCGGAACAACCATTACAACCTCGCGGACGCCAGCCACTTTGGCCGGAATCGTGTTCATCAGTACGGTAGATGGGTACGCGGCCTTGCCGCCCGGCACGTACACGCCTACGCGATCAAGAGCCGTAACTTTCTGCCCGAGCGCAGTGCCGTCCGGCTCGGAATAGCTCCACGAGCTCGCGCTTTGTCTTTCATGGAAGGCGCGGATGCGTGCTGCCGCTGCCTCAAGTGCATCGCGTTGCACAGCCGGCAGTGCATTCAGTGCGCGCTGCAATACATCAGGCTGCAAGCGCAGTGCATCCATGTTGTCCGCGCTGAGGCCATCGAATCGGGCGGTGTACTCCAGAACCGCCTGGTCGCCACGGCTACGCACGGCAAGCAGGATTTCGGTGACCGCCGACTCGACGGCCGCGTCCTGCGTCTCCTCGAAAGACAGCAGCGCTTGCAATCGTTCGGAAAAATCGCGGTCTTGGGTAGACAGTCTGCCAATCAAGCTCATCGGGACACCTTGCCGACTGCCTCTGAAAATGAGTCAAGCATCGGCTGCAAAAGATGACGCTTGAGTTTGAGCGCAGCCTGATTAACGATCAGCCGGGAACTGATCGGCATGATCTCTTCGACAGCGCGCAGATTGTTGGCTTTTAATGTATTTCCACTCGACACCAGATCAACGATTGCCTCGGCAAGTCCAACCAGCGGGGCGAGTTCCATTGATCCATACAGCTTGATCAAATCGACGTGCACACCTTTCGATCCGAAGTGTGCCCGCGCGGTGTTGAGATACTTCGTCGCAACTCGCAGACGCGCACCTTGCCGAACAGCCGACTCGTAATCGAACTCGTTCTCGACAGCGACCATCATGCGGCAGCGCGCAATTTCAAGATCCAGGGGTTGATACAAGCCTTCACCGCCGTGCTCGAGCAAAACATCTTTCCCGGCGATCCCGAGGTCGGCAGCCCCGTACTGTACGTACGTAGGAACATCGGACGCGCGCACGATGATGATTTTTACATCCGCCCGATTGGTGGCGATCAGCAGTTTGCGGGATGTTTCGGGATCGTCCAGCGGCTGAATCCCGGCCGTCTCAAGCAGCGGCAGCGTCTCGTCGTATATCCGGCCTTTCGAAAGTGCCAGCGTAATAGTGGTTGTATCGCTTACCAAAACAGGATTCTCATCTCTTGAACAAATGCATTAACCGGACCAATTTCCCAGCATAGTATCTTGAACGCAGGACGCATTGGACCGCGCCGACCGTTTCTACGCCTTGGGCGCTATCCAGCAAGCCCGATGCTTGATCTCTACTTGTACGCTTGAAATATGTCCGCTTCGCGCTTGGCTTCGCCGAAAGTTTTCTCAATTGGCGCGCTTGATGCGCGCCCCCAATTGAGAAAGCTTCTCTTCAATACATTCGTAACCGCGGTCCAGGTGATAAATCCTGTCTATTCGAGTCTCGCCTTCGGCAACCAGGCCTGCAAGCACAAGACTGGCCGACGCACGCAAATCGGTAGCCATTACGCGGGCACCCTGAAGACGCTCTACGCCGCGGACAACCGCTGTATTGCCTTGCACATCAATATCGGCCCCGAGGCGTTTCAGTTCCTGGGTGTGCATAAAGCGGTTCTCAAAGATGGTCTCGGTTACTACGCTAGTACCGTCAGCTACCGCGTCAAGCGCCATGAACTGCGCCTGCATGTCGGTCGGAAATGCAGGATACGGTGCCGTGGACACGTTTACTGCAACGGGCTTTGCTTCGTTACTGAGCGTGATCCAGTCCTCGCCGTGCTCCAGCACCGAGCCGGCTTCGCGCAGTTTGGCAATGACCGACTCGAGAATATCAGCCCGCGCGCCGACCAGCTTGATATTGCCTCCGGTCGCCGCAGCCGCGGCGAGAAACGTACCGGTTTCGATACGATCCGGCATGACCCGGTAGTCAGTGCCGTGAAGTTGATCTACGCCTTCGATGGAAATCACCCGGCTGCCCGCACCAGTCACGCGCGCACCCATGGCATTGAGGCAGTGTGCGAGGTCAGTAACTTCCGGTTCCAGCGCCGCATTCTCGATCACAGTCGTACCTTCCGCCAGCGCAGCCGCCATCATCAGATTCTCGGTACCGGTAACTGTTACCAGATACATCACAATGTGCGCGCCTTTGAGCCTCGATGCACGCGCGTGGATGTAGCCCTGCTCAATCCGAATTTCTGCACCGAGGGCTTCCAGCCCTTTGATGTGCTGATCAACCGGGCGCTGACCAATGGCGCATCCACCTGGCAGCGACACACGTGCCTCGCCGAATCGCGCAAGCAGCGGTCCAAGCACGAGAATCGATGCGCGCATGGTTTTGACCAATTCATAGGGCGCGACGCGTTCCTCGATTTGCGCCGCCGTCAGGCTGACGCCGAGTTTCTCGTCAAGCGAAACCTCAACACCCATCTGCCCCAGCAGCGTAAGCATGGTCGTCACGTCGCGAAGATGCGGCAAATTCTGGACACGCAGCGTCGCTGGTGTCAGAACGCTAGCACACAGGATCGGAAGCGCAGCGTTCTTGGCGCCGGATACTCTTACTTCACCGGAAAGCGGCTTGCCTCCATGGATAACCAGCTTGTCCACGAGCCAATTTCGTTTATTGCTCGGCCCATTGCTCAGGCGTAAGCGTGCGCATTGACAGCGCGTGGATTTCCTCTCGCATTCGCTCGCCAAGCGCGCGATAGACGATCTGGTGTTGTTGGACACGATTCTTGTCGCGAAACTCGGTGCTCACGATGATGGCCTCAAAGTGCTGGCCGTCGCCAATGACTTCGACGTGCTCGCAGGAAAGATTGTCCTCTATGTAGGTCTTTACGGAATCGGGAGTAAGCATGGGTTTGGGTGGCAGGATTAAACTATGCGCGCAGCTTGTAGCCACGCGTGATCATCAGTAAGGCCGCGCATGATAAGGCCAAAAGGGCACTGCCGACAATCGCCAGGCTCAAATATGGCGAAACGTCGGAGATGCCGAAGAAACCGAACCGGAACCCGTCGATCATGTAGAAGAACGGGTTCAACTTCGATACGTTCTGCCAGAATTCCGGAAGTGGACGGATCGAGTAGAACACCCCGGACAGAAACGTCAGCGGAATAATGATGAAATTCTGGAACGCGGCGATCTGGTCAAACTTTTCGGCCCAGATGCCGGCGACCATTCCCAGGGTCCCCAGCATCGCGGCGCCAAGGACCGCAAACACAACGATCCACACTGGTTGTTCCAATGGCAACGATACAAAAAGCAGCGATGTCGCAAGCACAACCCCCGTGCCAACTGCCAGGGCGCGCACGCACGAGGCGAGAACATACGCGAGATAGAACTCGAAATGAGACAGCGGAGGCAACAAAATGAAGACGATGTTGCCGGTGATTTTCGACTGGGCAATGCTTGAAGACGAATTCGCAAACGCGTTTTGCAAAATCGACATCATCGCCAGTCCAGGTATCAGGAACGCGCCATAGCTGACTCCAGGATAGACCTGTACGCGTCCCTCGAGCACGTGCGAGAAAATCAGAAGGTAGAGAATCGCGGTCAAAATTGGTGCAGCCACCGTCTGGAAACCAACTTTCCAGAAGCGGAGAAGCTCCTTGTAGAACAATGTCAGAAAGCCGCGCAACTTCTACTCTCCGCGCATGATTGACACGAAGACCTCCTCGAGATCCGGCTGCGTCAACTCCATACCGGCAATTTCCCGTTCGCTCTTGCGCAGTTCTGCGAGCACTTGCTCTGCGTGCGCGTAGTCGCGCAGAGCGAGCACCCACTCGTCAGTCGTGGCCGGCGCCGCGAGTAACGGACGAAGTGATTCGGGCGGTGCCCCCCCGACCATACGTACCCGCATTTTCAACCCGGAAAATCGCTTGAGGAGATTATCAGTCGAGTCAAGTGCAACCATTCGCCCCTGTTTCAACATTCCGATACGCGTACACAGCGTTTCCGCCTCCTCCAGATAATGTGTGGTCAGGACAATGGTATGACCGTCACTGTTGAGCTTGTGGATGAATTCCCACAGGCCCTGGCGAAGATCGACATCGACACCGGCGGTTGGCTCATCCAGGATAATAACGGGCGGTTTATGAACAAGCGCCTGCGCCACCAGAACGCGGCGCTTCATGCCGCCCGACAGAGCGCGCATATTTGCGTCCGCCTTGGAGGTCAAATCAAGATTGTGGAGAATTTCATCGATCCATTGCTGATTACGGCGCAGCCCATAGTAGCCGGACTGCAGACGCAGTGTCTCGATGACTGAAAAGAAAGGATCGAAAACCAACTCCTGCGGCACAACGCCTAGCGCACGGCGCGACTGGCGATAATCCCTGATCACATCGTGCCCCATGACTCGTACGTAGCCAGCGTCCGCCTTGGAGAGACCCGCGATCAGACTGATCAAGGTGGTTTTTCCGGCGCCGTTAGGGCCAAGTAACGCGAAAAACTCGCCTTGCGGAATGTCCAGATCTATCGTCGGCAATGCCTGTACGGCACCGTAGGCTTTGCTCAAATTATGTATTTCAATGGCTGGCAACATGTTGCGGCGTCTTTGTACAGACGTTCTTCATGGATTAGGCGCCGGCGCCGCTCAGCGCTAAGGCCGGCGCTCTGAAAATGCGCTATTTCGCGGCGTCGGCAGGGATCAGATCGTCAACGCCGTAAAGGTCCGTCAGACTTACAATTGATTCCCCAAGGTTCGCAAAGCGCACTTCACACCCTGTCGCGCGTGCCTTGCGCGACCATTCCAGCATCAGACTCACTGCCGCTGAATCAATCTCGCGTGCTTCGGAAAAATCAAATAGTAACTGTGGACGATTGAAATACTGTTCACTTTGTTCACGCAGCGCCACCGCATTTTCAAGCGTGACCGGCCCGCTGACGTGAAGTCGTCCGTCCTGCTCCCTGATCATTGTGCCCCAGCCGCTGTTGACAGGCCTCCGGCATTCTTCTCCTGCAGACTCGTCAATAAGCCGTCGAGGCCGCCGCGCTGTATTTCCTCCGAAAAAAGATTCCGATAATTGATAATCATGCTGGCACCGGCAACAGTCACATCGTAGACTTTCCAGCCATCGTCTTTCAGCTTCATCGCATAGTCGACCCCTATCGGCTGCGCGCCACCCGGCAAACGGATGAGCGTATTCACCTTGGCGTTCGTAGCCCCTTCTTCCATGCGTAATGGTCTGTATTCGATGGAAATCGCATTGAACATGCTGAATGCGCTCGCGTAGGTTCTGATCAGCAGATTGTGAAACTCATTGACGAGCGCTCGCCGCTGCTCCGGGGTCGCGTCGCGCCATGGGCGGCCGACAGCAAGTCTGGTCATTCTCGGAAAATCGAAGTGCGGCGCAATTTTCTCTTCCATGACTTCCGCTATCCGTGCAACGTCGCCCGATTGAACCTGTTCGTCACTACGAATGATCGCCAGAACTTCATCGATGGTCTGCTTAACCAACTGGTCCGGAGGAGGTGACGCCGCCATCACCAGTGACAGCCCTCCAACGAGCCAGATAAACATGACCAGCAAGGGTTTAGACACAGCGTTCATTTTCGATATCTCCATTTATAGATTTTCCGGCGAACTCAATTTGCGTGCGAATTCAATTTGCCGCCGGACTGACGCACGAAATCAATTTCCCGATCCACCATCGACGGCCTTGCCGTACAGGAACTGGCCAATCACCTTCTCAAGAACAATTGCAGATTGAGTCAATCGTACCTGATCGCCATCTTCGAGCAGTTCGGTATCGGCACCACCATCAATCCCGATAAACTGGTCGCCGAGTAGCCCTGAAGTCAGAATCGAAAGCGAACTATCCTTTGGAAATTCGTAGCGATTATCGATTCGCATGATCACTTTCGCGCGCAGCGTTTCATTGCTGAAACCGACGTATTCGACACGACCGACTACGACGCCTGCACTTCTGACCGGCGCTCGCGCTCTGAGACCGCCAATATTGTCAAAATCCGCGGTAATCGTATAGCCGTCTGACACCTTGACCGTGCTTGCGTTCCCTACTTTAAGCGCAAGCACCAGCAAGCCTATAAAGCCGGCCGCAACGAATATGCCGACCCATAAATCAACCGTCTTGCGTTCCATCAGTCAGACTCCAGTAAACATGAACGCGGTAAGCACGAAATCCAGTGCCAGCACGGTCAGCGCTGACGTCACGACCGTGCGTGTGACCGCATGCGACACGCCTTCAGCCGTTGGCGGCGCATCATAGCCTTCGAAGACGGCGATCGCGGTGACAGCAGCGCCGAACACAACGCTCTTGATCACGCCGTTAAGAATGTCACCACGAAAATCAACATTGGCCTGCATTTGTGACCAGAACGCGCCAGCATCAACACCGATGACAACAACGGTGATCAAGTAGCCACCAAATATACCCATTGCGCTGAAAATCGCAGCAAGAAGTGGCATCGATATGAAGCCCCCCCAGAACATCGGTGCGACCACGCGCGCATATGGATCAACCGCCATCATTTCCATTGCCGACAATTGCTGGGTAGATTTCATGATCCCGATTTCAGCGGTAATCGCCGAACCGGCGCGGCTGGCAAACAACAATGCAGAAACAACTGGTCCAAGCTCTCTTACAAGCGAAAGCGCAACAAGTGTACCGACAGCTTCCGCCGATCCGTAGCGCTTTAACGTTTCATAGCCCTGCAAACCGAGAACAAGGCCGACAAACAAACCGGACACTACGATGATGATCAGCGACAATGCCCCGGCAAAGTAGATCTCGTCAATCAACAGGCGATACCGGCGGAACGTCATGGCAGAGCGCATCAAAACGATGCTCATAAAACGGCTCGCGGCACCGAGGTGCCAGATTCCGTCGACGGTAAGCCGTCCGATCACCCGCAACCCACTGGCCACGGAAGAAATCATTCGACACTCATTCCGAGATCCGCATCGTAGCGGCCGGCGGGATAGTGGAAGCGCACCGGGCCATCGCTCTCCCCTTGGACAAACTGCTGCACGTACGGTTCTTCGGATTCGTACAAGTCTTCCGGTGTTCCCTGCGCAACGATCTCGCCCTCGGCAATGAAGTAGACATAATCGACGATCTTGAAAGACGCTTCGAGGTCGTGCGTGACGATGATCGACGTCGCCCCTAACGCCGAATTCAGACGGCGGATAAGGTTGGCGATGATTGCCACAGAAATGGGATCCAGACCGGCAAACGGTTCATCGTACATGATCAGGCGCGGGTCCAGGGCAATCGCGCGCGCGAGCGCAACCCGTCGCGCCATCCCTCCGGACAGTTCCGCAGGCTTTAAATCGTGTGCGCCGCGCAAACCGACGGCGTGCAGCTTCATAAGCACCAGATCGCGAATCATCGACTCGGGTAATTGCAAATGCTCGCGATACGGAAAAGCGACGTTCTCGAATACCGACAAATCGGTAAACAACGCACCAAACTGAAAAAGCATGCCCATGCGTCTGCGCAATGCGTACAGCCGAGCATGAGACATCGAATTGATGGCATCGCCTTCGAAGCGCACCGTGCCCTGGTCTGGTTTAAGCTGCCCGCCGATCAGACGCAACAGGGTCGTTTTCCCCGAGCCGCTCCCACCCATAATAGCAATAATCTTGCCTTTGGGAAAGCCGATGCTGACGTTGCGCAGTATCGGCGTCGCGCCATAGGAAAAATCGACGCCGTCAAACTCGACCAAGGATTCAGAATCCACGTTGCCTTTGAGGTTGTATTCTTGCGGCTGGTATTCTAACGGACATGACAGCATGGCGCAGCCCGTTCAGATGGACCTCATGCAAAGCACAGCCGACAATGTTGCGCTGAACAGATTGCGGTGGGCCGACCAAACGTACATGATCGCAGGAAGCTGCCGCTTCTGCCAAAATTGCATTGTCCAAAATTTCCGCACCCACGATACAGTGCACTTCGCACGATAATTTCTTCCAGCCCCTCAAATGAATGTGACTGCCACCGCTGTTGCCGGACTGAGCAAACGGTACGGAAAGACCGAGGCACTATCTTCACTGGCACTTAAAGTGCAAGCTGGAACGACCTTTGGCCTAGTCGGTGCAAACGGTGCCGGCAAAACCACCCTGATCAAATGCATGCTCGCGTTTTGTGACTTCGATGCGGGCGATATTGCAATCTTTGGCGTGCCCTGCCGGCGTACCGAAGCACGCAAACGGCTCACGTTTCTTCCCGAAAGGTTCGTTCCGCCCTACTATCTGACCGGCAAAGATTTTCTGGAATACATGGCCGGTATGTATCAGCGCAAATTCGATCTTGAACAGTGCATCGAAACGCTTGCGTCAGTAGATCTGGATTCGGACGTATTGGCCAAACCGGTGCGGGCCCTGTCCAAGGGAATGACCCAGAAACTCGGCATTTCAAGTTGCCTGCTCAGCGGACGCGACATGTTGATACTCGACGAACCAAGCAGCGGACTGGACCCTAAAGCTCGCGCGCTGTTCAAGGCGGCGCTTGGCGCGGCCAGGGCATCGGGTCGCACCATTTTTCTGACGTCGCACTCATTGGCGGACGTCGACGAAGTTTGCGACGCTATGGCAGTACTCCATAACGGGGTTCTTCGTTTCGCCGGAACGCCTGCCGACCTGAAGCAGCATCACAACGCGAGCAATCTGGAACAGGCATACCTCGCATGTATTGGAGAAAGTTAGCGCAAACATATGAACTGCAAGGTTTTTCAGGCACAATTGTTGCATGATAGCATTTTAAATGCGTGTAGATTAACGTGAATATCTCCGCTGCCAACGAAAAACCTGAACTGCTCATTATTGACGATGATCCGTTGATCACGGATACGCTCGACTATGTGCTGGGCAAAGATTACAGCGTACGCGTCGCTGCCTCGCGTACGCAGGTGAAGAGTTTGCTCAGACAAATGGACTCGCCGCCGGAGCTCGCGCTCATCGACCTTGGTCTTCCTCCTGCGCCGCATCGTCCGGACGAAGGATTCCACCTGATCGGCGAACTGCTGGCTGCGTCACCGTCGATGAAGATCATTGTCCTTTCGGGACAAGCAGATGAGTCCAATGCGCGCTACGCAAGAACACTCGGCGCGATGGAATTTGTTGCCAAGCCCTGTGAGCCGGAAGTGCTCAGATCGCTGCTTGCAAAAGCCCGCGAGATCTCGGTCGCCGAGCAAAGTGCTGTCGAAGTCAAGTCAGGATTGATTGGAAATGGCGCGGCAATTACGTTGCTACACCAGCAAATATCGCAGTACGCAGGTTCAATCTTCCCTGTACTGGTTGAAGGAGCGTCCGGAAGCGGCAAGGAACTGGTCGCCAATTCATTGCACCAGCAAAGTCCGCGCAGCGACAAGCCGTTTCTGGCTCTGAACTGCGCTGCGATCTCACCGACCCTGGTCGAACCGACCTTGTTCGGTTACAGCAAAGGGGCATTTACAGGCGCCAGCAACGCACGCTCGGGTTATTTCGAAGATGCCCGCGATGGCACGCTGTTTCTGGATGAAATTGGCGAGCTCCCGCTCGAACTGCAGGCGAAGTTGCTACGCGTTCTTGAAAATGGAGAATTTCAGCGCGTCGGTGAAACGCAAACACGGCTGAGCAATGCCCGTGTACTTGCAGCGACCAATCGCGATCTGCGCACCGAGGTCAAGGAAGGCCGTTTCAGAGCCGACCTGTATCACCGCCTGTCCGTGTTCACAGTGCAAGTTCCGGCGTTACGCGATATGGGCCTGGACAAGTTGCTGCTGCTGGATCATTTTGGTGGGTTTTACGCAAAACAAAGCGGCGTCAAGCCATTCACTCTGGATCCCGTCGCAACAAAATTGTGGCTGGACTACAATTTCCCCGGCAATGTGCGGGAACTGCGCAATATCGTGATTCGCCTTTGCACCAAGTACCCCGAAAGAGCAGTCACCGCGGACCAACTGATCACGGAACTCGACTGGGACGATCCGGCGTCGACCGAACCTGCAGCGTCTCAGAACGGTGCTGCCGATTCCGACTCGTCGCTGTCGATAGACGCTGCTCGCAAACATCTTCAAAGCCAACAGAACGTACATCTGGATCAGTTGCTTAAAGATCTTGAACGCAGTTACGTAGAAGCGGCACTCGAAATCACGCACGGGAATCTCAGCAAAGCCGCAAGACTGCTGGGAATGCACCGCACCACCCTCTACAGCCGCATGCAAGGATACGAACAAGTACCGCGGGACGAAACCTAGAATGTATTACGGCTTCTTCGGTCTCTCCCGGCCGCCGTTCAAAATTACGCCTGATACGGATATGTTTTTTGAAGGCGGAAACCGGGGTGCAATCCTTGAAGCGCTGATTTACGCAATCTCCCAGGGTGAGGGAGTGATCAAGGTTACCGGCGAAGTAGGCAGCGGCAAGACCATGCTGTGCCGCATGCTGCAAACGCGCCTGCCGGAGAACATCGAGACAGTCTATCTCGCCAACCCCAGCGTATCCCCGCAGGAAATCCTGCATGCCATCGCGTTCGAGCTGCAGTTAACTGTCGACAAAGATGCGAGTCGCGTCGAAGTCATGCACCAGCTCAACGACTATCTGTTGGACCGGCATTCGCAGCGCCGGCAAGTCGTTCTGTTTGTCGAAGAGTCGCAAAGTATGCCGCTGGCGACGCTTGAAGAAGTGCGCCTGCTGTCGAACCTGGAAACCAATCATCACAAGCTGTTGCAAATTGTGTTGTTCGGCCAACCCGAACTCGACGACAACCTCCGCTTGCCGGAAATTCGCCAGCTTCGCGAAAGAATCACGCACAGTTTTACGTTGACGCCGTTTACGGTATCCGATGTCCGCCCCTACCTGATGTTTCGGCTGCGCGCGGCAGGTTATCGCGGACCGGATCTATTCAATGGCCGCGTCGTTGGTTACATCAGCCGCATCAGCGCCGGCCTGACCCGCCGCGTCAATATCATCACCGACAAGGCATTCCTCGCAGCATTTGCCGATAACACCCACAACATTTCGCTCAAACACGTGAAAGCCGCCGTGCGCGATAGCGAGTTCGCGGTCTCCGCCGGCATACGTAGCCGGTCACCGTTTACCTACATCATGCTTGGCGCGCTGATCGGCGGGGTAATTGGGCTCGCCGCGCTGGTTGCGTTAAGGCAAATTCGCCAGCATGAAGCGATCGGCTTCATGGAAATCAGTGACGCGCGATCAAACATTGCCCCGAAGCCAATCGCAGGCCCGCGTTACGCCTCAACCTCGACAACCGACCCGCCCGTCGAACATGTCGACGAATCGCTGCCGCCAAATCCCCAGGCGAAAGCGCTAACCACAACTGCCAGCAACGGCAAATCAATCGCATGAGAAATCCAACAACGCGACTGGCCCGTCAGCACAAGAATCATCGAAACCAACAGATGTGCTGGCACAAAGATTGAGTGAAACAGAGCGCTGGCTGGCCGCAACGGAGGACAGCAGTTTCACAATTCAGCTACTCGGTTCCAGCAATACCGAAATTCTCCGGCAAGATCTAAACAAACTTCGCGAATACGTTGATATAGAAAGAGTTTTTGTGTACCGTACTATTGCTAATCAAAGACCTTCTTTTACCGTAGTGTTGGGGACATACGGTACTCGCACGGAGGCAAATAGGGAGATTCAGGAGCTACCCGAACCAATCAGTATCAACCGCCCGTATTTCCGGACGGTTGGGAGCGTGCGCGCGGAAATCGCCCGCGCCGGGATCGCGCTCGGATCCCCGACAGCCAAAGCGGGTACCGCCGACTGGCAGGATTATTGACATTTTGATCGAAGTCACCATGCCGGCAGACGATTGTTCAGTGGCTGCGCCAGCCGCTCGCGGGATGGTCAATGTTGCGCTGCCGGGGATTTCACGCCGCAAAATGGCTTCGACGTGGCTTGGAATCTTCACTGCGCTCGCGCTACTGTCTTCATGCGCGTCGTACAAACCGACAATCCCGCCATCGGAAGCCCACATCAGCAAGGACACGGTGGAACTGACGCCAAAGGACGAGGCGATTCCGCCGCTGGTCACGGTCAGCGACTATATTCCACGCCCCAAACCGCAAGTCAAACTGCCGACCTACAGCGTGGTCGTCAATGAAGTGCCGGTAAAAGAGCTGTTGTTTGCGCTTGCCAGGGATACCAAGCAGAACATCGACGTTCATCCGAGCGTTCAGGGTGTGGTCAGTTTGAACGCCATTGATGAAACATTTCCGGCGATTCTTGAACGGATTTCGAATCAGGTGAGTATCCGCTATGAAACGAAGGGCAAGACAATTCTTGTCGTTCCGGATACCCAGTACTTCAAGACCTATCTCATTGATTATGTGAATGTAAATAGGAATTCCACAGGCAGTCTCGGGGTCAGGGGCGACATTACGACGGCGACGGCTGGCGACAACCAGGGTGGCGGCGATAGCGGGTCATCGAGCACGACAATCGGATCGCAATCGGACGTCGATTTCTGGAATGTGCTACGGGCCAATCTCGAAAGCATTCTTTCCGTTACGAATGCGCTCGCTGCCACGGCTGACCAAAAGGCCGCCCGGGCGCAAGCCGAGCAACAGGCAAAGAAGGACCGGATTGCCCAGGCTGAAGCAGTCGCAAGCGCCGGCCCAAACGCAGCCGGCCTGTTTGATACCGCGTTCGGACCGTCTCAGGCCGCCCGCATCGACACCAAGGACAAGGTCGTCATCAACGAGGTCGCCGGGTCCATCACAGTACTTGGCACGGAAAAACAACAGCAACTGGTGCAACGCTATCTGGACGGCATTACGACGTCTACGCAACGCCAGGTGCTGATCGAAGCCACCATTGCCGAAGTACAACTGTCCAACGAATATCAGGCCGGTGTGGACTGGAGCCGCGTTGCCGGCGGAACCGGTTTTTCGTTTGATCAGGAATTGCTTGCCGGCAACCTGAGCGCAGCGCCACGCATGCTCATCGGTTATGCCAACCCCACCTCCGCAGTCGGCAACATATCGGCGTCAATTGCGTTGTTGCAGCAATTCGGCAATACGCGGGTCCTGTCCAGCCCGAAAATCATGGCGCTGAACAATCAACCCGCCATGCTCAAAGTGATCGACAACGTCGTTTACTTTGAAGTTGAAGTCGAAACCATTAACAACGTCAATGCACCGGTTACGCAAACCTTCGACACCAGCGTGCGCACGGTTCCCGTCGGCCTGGTGATGTCTGTGATGCCGCAAATATCGGAAGATGGCATGGTCAGCATGACGATTCGGCCAACCATTTCGCGGGTCGTACGATTCGTAAACGATCCGAATCCTGCGCTTGCGGCGGCCAACGTCACCAATCCGGTCCCGGAAATTCAGACTCGGGAAATGGAGTCAATGCTCCAGGTCGGCAGCGGCCAAAAAACGGTCGTGCTTGGCGGACTGATGCAAGACAACGTGCGGCGTGACCGCGACCAGGTGCCATTCGTCGGAGACTTACCCAATGTTGGCGACGTCTTTGCCTACCGTGACGAAGAAGTCACCAAGAACGAACTCATTGTGTTTCTGAAAGTGACGGTGATTTCCAATCCGACTCTGGACAGCGACGAGTTGCGGTTTTTTCAGCGCTTGCTGCCAACGATTGATCCGACCGGCGAGAATCCATGAGCCTGCTTCTGGAGGCGCGGCAAAAAGCTTCTAAGAATCATGTCGGCGACCAAGGCATGACCGCCTCGGTGGAGGCGGACGACCTGAGGGATTTATCGCTCGAACCATTGGCCGATACGCGGCCAGGGTCATCGTCCGCGTCTGTTCCGCTGGAACCTGAGCTGACAGAGCCGCCGGCATCACCGGAATATGCGACCGATGTGCTGCAAGCCAATGACACGCCCCGCTATTCGGCGCTGAACTGGGTGCAAGACCACCATATGCTGTCGTTTATGGCATTGGCGGCGCTGTTCGCAATCGGTTACGGCCTCTATGTCTATATTCAGGTATCCAATCCGGGCATGTTCCGGTCGTCACCGATCCCGTCAAGCGCTCCGATTCACGGCGCCGCAATTGCGCCGCCGATTGAAATGGCAAGCAAGCCGGCGCGCATTTCCGGATTGCCGATCGCCGGGACGCCTGAAAATCGGTCAGAAGACACAAACGAAGCGCGGCCGGGCGCAGCCGCCGCTGGCATTACCGAGCCCGCTGGTGGCGAATCCGGCACGACTGCATCAAGCGCGACATTTACCGGCACGATCGCGTCCGGCGCGGAGCCAGCGACCGAGCCGGAACGCGCAATTCGCCCGAGCCGGGCCGTGTCCAGGACCACGCCGGTTAATGAATATGCCGTGGACAGCAATGCTGTCGAAACAGTTGATATTCCGGCTTCGCCGAGTCTCAATGACGATTCGGCCGATCAACCCGATTCGAGCCAGAATATTTGGGTGAAACAACAGGAAGCAACGGTTTCGCCAATCGACTCGATGCTGTTGGCAGCCTACGAGGCCATACAAAGGGGTCAGTATGAGGACGCGCGCTCGTTCTACGTCAGGGTGCTCGCGCGCGATGCTGATAGCGTTGATGCGCTATTGGGCATGGCGGCAATCTCGTGAAGACAGGGCCGTACCGATGCCGCGAGTCAGTATTACGCTCGGGTTCTGGAGTTGGAACCCCGGAACAGCTATGCCCAGGCGGGGTTGATCGCGCTTCTTGGCAACGCGGACCCGGTTCCTGCAGAAAGCAAACTCAAGCAAT
Organism: uncultured Burkholderiales bacterium; assembly: GCA_951812315.1. Classification (GTDB taxonomy): domain Bacteria; phylum Pseudomonadota; class Gammaproteobacteria; order Burkholderiales; family Eutrophovitaceae; genus SG8-40. The sequence goes on along the minus strand of CATOSA010000036.1, from coordinate 6,881 downwards.
TAATCACACGCGAACCGTCGGGATTCCTCTACTTCACGCTCGGCAATCTATATGCCGAGCAGGGAAAGTGGTCACGCGCCCAGGATGCCTACTTCCAGGCGTATCAGTTTCAGCCCGACAACTCCGACTATGCGTTTAATCTGGCGGTAGGTCTCGAGCATCTGGGACAAGCCCGACCGGCCCTGCAGTACTATCGCATTGCGCGCGAACTTCGATCAAGGACTCGCTATCGAACGCGTCGGCCAGCTCTCGGCGCGGGTCGACTAAAAGCGGGCACAAGCAATGGCCGAGCAACGGAAGAAGCTCCGTCTAGGCGAACTTCTGATCCAGCAGGGATTGATTACCCAGGATCAGCTACGTATCGCACTGACCGAACAAGGCGACCAGAAGATCCCGATCGGGAGACTGCTTGTTCAACTCGGTTTTGTCACCGAGGCGGTGATACGCGACATCATGGCGCGCACGATTGGCCAGGAAAGTATCGACCTTGGCCAGGTCCTGGTCGACGCGGAAGCCCTGAATCTGGTACCGCAGGATTTTGCCAGACGACATCGATTGCTGCCGATCGCGCTCGACGCCCAGGAAAATCAGCTGATCATCGCGATCACCGAAGTATTCAACCTTTCGGCACTCGACCAGTTGCGAGCAATGGTCGGCAGCCGCGTGCAGATCAAAACAGTGCTGGCAGGCCAGGCACAGCTCGACGAGTTCATCGATCACTTCTACGGGTTCGAACTTTCGGTGGACGGAATTCTGCGCGAGATCGAGACCGGCGAAATCGATTATCAGAGTCTGCAACAAGAAAGCAGTGACGAATACACGCAGCCAATTGTCCGCCTCGTCGGGGCACTTCTGGTGGATGCCGTCAAACGGGGCACCTCGGACATTCACTTCGAACCTGAATACGCGTTCCTGCGAATCCGCTATCGGGTCGATGGCGTTCTTGAACAGGTGCGCAGCCTTCACAAGAACTACTGGGCTGGAATTGCAGTGCGGCTGAAAGTGATCAGCGGAATGAACATTGCCGAAACGCGCGCACCACAGGACGGCCGTATCTCGCTAAATCTGAACGGCCGGCCAGTGGACTTCCGGGTCTCCTCGCAGCCGACCATCTGGGGCGAGAACGTCGTGCTACGCGTACTCGACAGGGAAAAATCGATCATTTCACTGGAGAATATGCGACTGCCGAATGACGCGACGAGCAAGCTCAACCTCATGCTCGCCCGCCCTGAAGGCATTCTGATCATCACCGGTCCGACCGGCAGCGGAAAAACAACGACACTGTACTCGATGCTCGCCAAACTGAACGTCGAATCGGTGAATATTATGACGCTCGAGGACCCGGTCGAGTATCCGGTTACGCTGATGCGCCAGACGTCCGTGAATGAATCCGCGCGGGTGGACTTTGCCAGCGGCATTCGCTCTATGATGCGCCAGGATCCGGACATCATTCTGGTCGGCGAGGTGCGTGACAAGGACACTGCGGAAATGGCGTTTCGCGCAGCGATGACTGGTCACCAGGTATTCACGACCTTGCATACCAACTCCGCCCTCGGGACTTTTCCGCGCTTGCTCGATATTGGAATCGTGCCCGACATCATGGCCGGGAATATTATCGGCGTGCTGGCGCAGCGTCTGGTTCGTTCACTGTGCACCCACTGCAAGGAGGCCTACTTGCCCAACGAAGAAGAGCGCATTCTGCTCGGGCAGCACATCGGACCCGATCAAAAACTCTATCGACCAGTTGGTTGCCCGAAATGCAATCACCGCGGTTACAAGGGGCGCAGCGCCGTGCTCGAAATTCTGCATATGGATGCAGATATGGACGAACTTGTTGCGCGCCGTGCGACCACCCGCGAATTGCGCGAAGCTGCAATGTCAAAGGGATTTCGCCCGCTTGCAGAAGAAGGACTGCAACGGGTTGTAGAGGGCGTCACCAGCTTGTCGGAAGTGGCTCGCGCCATCGACCTGACTTCGCGCGCACAGTGACACTCGTGAGGCAACCACCCGACATGGCGCCGACAGACCTCACGCAACGCACACTGCCGGGGAACACCGGGAAATAGCGAAATGCCCTCGTATCAGTACAAGGCAATTGACGCAGACGGGCATCACGCACGCGGGCGGCTGGACGCCTTCAACGAAGTCGATCTCGAGCTGCGCCTGCGCAAGATGGGCCTGGATCTGATCACCTCCAAAACGACCGCGCGCAATGCGCCTTCGACCGGCAACGGCAGCATCACCCGTCAAGACCTGATCACTTTCTGCTTTGACATGGAGCAGGTATCGCGCGCGAGTATTCCAATCGTGGACGGCTTGCGCGACCTGCGCGACGGGCTCGACAATCCAGGATTTCGCGACATCCTCACCTCGATTCTGGAAGATATCGAGGGCGGCAAAACCTTGTCCGAATCGTTCGCCGCGTACCCGCAGGCATTCAGCAAAGTATTTGTCAGCCTGATACGCGCCGGGGAGATCTCTGGTCAATTGACCGAGGTGTTCGAAAATCTTGGCACTACCTTGCGCTGGCAGGACGAGCTCATTGCACAAACACGCAAACTGCTGATGTATCCGGCTCTGGTATTCGTCGTCGTGGGCGCTGTCGTTATCTTTCTTTTGCTGTATCTGGTGCCAAAAATGGTCGGGCTTCTAACAACCATGGGTCTGGATCTGCCACTGCAAACACGGGTGCTTATCGCGCTTTCCGACATCACTGCCAATTACTGGTGGCTGGTACTGATCCTGGCCGTGCTCGCCAGCATCATTGCGACAACAGTCGTGCGAACCAATACGCGCGCCAAATATGCGTTTGACTACCTGATCTTGCGGCTTCCGATCATTGGACGGATTCTCGAAAAAATACTTCTCGCCCGCTTTGCCAATTTCTTTGCCCTCATGTATCGCTCCGGTATCACCGTACTGGACGCCATGCGCACAAGTGAGGATATTGTCGACAACGTATATGTTGCTGACGGACTGCGCCGCGCAGGCCAGCAAATAAACGCCGGCGAGAATCTTTCCGAAGCATTTCAGAATCTCGGTATGTTTCCCCCGTTGGTGGTGCGCATGTTGCGCGTCGGAGAAGCGACCGGGGCGCTGGATACAGCGCTACTTAACATTACCTATTTCTACAATCGCGACGTCAATGAGTCGGTGGAAAAAGCACTTAAGCTACTTGAGCCCACATTGACGCTGGTGTTGGGCATCATCCTCGCACTCATTCTGTTTTCGGTGCTCACGCCGTTGTACGAAATGCTCGGACAACTGGATCTCTGAACATAGCTATGGCAGTCAGAATCGTCATGTGTGTATCAGCGGAAAATGCGACTGCGGCGATATCGCGGCGCGGTCGGCTTACCGATATACGCAAATTCGGGAACGATGAACAAGGGTGGTCGGCTTTTGAAGCCTACGTTCGTCGCTGGCCAAGGTCGACGGTCAGCATCATGGCCGATTCCATTGACGAGGATTACCGGATCGAAAAGCTGCCGCACGCACCGAGCGGTGACCGCCGGCAGCTGATAACACGCAAACAACGCCAACTCTTCACAGAGGCACACAGTTCGCCTCCGCTGCACTACAAGACCACATCGTTGGCCGGCGCCGGGAGAATCAGTATCTGTTCGCAGCCATCACGCGTCCCGAGTTGCTCACACCATGGCTGAAAATCGTAAACGCGCTGAAGGTGCCGGTTGCCGGCATCTACCTTCTGCCGGTCGTGGCGCTGTCAATCATAGACGGACTGAAGCTCGAACAAACCGACCTGTTGCTGGTGAGCAAGAATGAATCCGGCCTTCGGCAAACGTTCTGCAAGGGTCTCAAAATGCTCGTCAGTCGCCTTACGCCGACGCGTGATGACGGCGAGCAAAATACTTCGCTGTATTCGGAAGAAATCAATAGCACCCGAATGTATCTGGACGCGCTGACACTGACGCACGTCGATGACATTGTGACAGTGCTGATTCTCGACCAGGACGATTCGCTTGCGCAGTTGCCGAAAGCAATCGCTCGCGAACGACCCAACATGAAGTGCGTACGGTTCGGCCCGGCAGAGCTGCAAAGCCATCTCGGAACGACAGCAACAGACATGGCGAATTTCGCCGATGCCTTGCATCTTCAGTTGTTGGCAAACGGCCGCCCCGCGATGAACCTGGCACCGCCGACCCTGAAAACGCGTTTGCAGGTCCACGTCGTCGGCAAATTCATCTATGCAGCAACCGCAGCAATTGTTGCGGTCGGGCTATTGTGGGCAACAGTGGACGGTGTTCGCGTCATGCGCAGCGAAGCAGAGGCGGAGCGCCTTGTACAGGAGATGAGAAATTACCAAAGGCGCTACCAGGAAGTTACAGAACATTTCCCTGAAGCCCCTGCCTCGTCACAGATATTGCGCGACAGCGTCGAAGTGGCGAAACGCATTGATGCGGACCGGCGCACACCACGGCCATTGCTATCACTGCTCGGCGCTGCACTCACTGACGCCCCCAATATCGGGCTCGGCAGAATCGAGTGGAACCATGATCGCCCCGACGAAATTCAATCAGGACCTCAATCGGTGGACTTCACCCCGAATCTTGTGAATGGCGCTGCACAGTACGGCATCGTCTCTGCCGAAGTACGCTCCTACGAAGGCGACAATCGCGCCGCTCTGACCGCCATTCGTGCATTCATACGCCGGATTGCCAGTGACGAAAGGGTCGCTCACGTGGGCGTGTTGCGACTGCCGCTTGACCTCGACCCGACCAACGGTCTGAACGGCAGTACAACCAGCATACAAGGCAGCGCAAGCGCTCCATTTCAGATCGCCGTCGTGCTGCATCCGGAGACGGGTTCGCAATGAAATTCGACCGCAAAGATCTGAAACCGATAAGAATACCGGTCGCCGCGCTGATCGCTTCGGTCATCTTCACAGTGCTGTTGATCGACTTTTCCGAGGACAAGTTCGCTGCGGCCGCCGAGCGCGTACGCATGGCACGAATCAATACCAACGAAGCGCAGCGCCGCTATCAGGACTCGGATATCGAAAAGGCGATGATTGCGCAGTACCTGCCGGAATACAGGGCGCTGCAAGCACGCGGATTTATCGGCTCTGAAAATCGACTGAAGTGGATTGATACGCTGCGCACGGTTGACCGCAGCCTGGGAAACTTCGGCGTGCAATATCGGCTGAGCGCTCAGGGCACCTATACAGGCATGCTTTCGGACGAACCGATCGCCACCCATTTGCGAGAATCGACCATGGACATTCGTTTCGGGGCGGTCCATGAAGGACATTTCCTCCGGTTCGTCGAGGCACTCGAGAGCAAGCAAGTCGGCACTTACTCGTTGCGGTCGTGCTCGCTGGAACCCGCTCACAACGACAAGCCACAACCGCGCACTCGCAATTTGAGCGCAAGCTGCCAGATCGAATGGATCACAATGCAGCCGCCAGTACAGGACGAATCATGAAATTCCTGTATCACGTGTTTTTTCTTGCAGTACTTGCCGTCGTGTCCACGCATGCGGCCATTGCCAAGGACAATGCGCTCGGGCGATTGTTCTATACGCCAAAGCAACGCGCCGCGCTTAACGCCAACGTACGCAGTGTGACGAAAACACCAAAACAGCCGATTGAGATTCCGCGCTCGGTGACGCTGAGCGGCGCCGTCACACGCAGTGACGGCGAACGAACGGTCTGGATAGATGGCCGGGCCTACCACCAGGGCGATCCCGAAGACGTACGGGTAATTACCGATTCCGGCGACCCGGCGCGTACGGAGATCAAGGTGCGCGGGGTCCGCAAGCGGGTACCGGTACGCGTGGGCCAGCAACTGGACCCATTGTCCGGGAATACATTCGAACCTTATGAAACCCCTGGAGCGCCGGCGCAATAGCGACCGTGATTTCAGGAATGTCGGGTGCAAAATCTGCTTCGCGATGACACGGCCAGGTGAAAGACTTTGTTGTTCCCGGCGCGTGGAGATTTTCGACGCCTTGACTTCGCAGCTGCAATGTTTACGAAACAACGCTTTCAATACCCCCGGGTACGATTAGCGGCGCCACCAGCCAGTACGATTCATGCGGGACTCACGACATCAAAGACGTTGGCGACCTCACAGCGGCAGGCAAGATGGCGTTGCCGCGTTCGCACTCATGGCGCTGCTTGGCCTGGCAATGGGCTTGCTGGTTATCGGCCATGTACGCAACGTTCAGGGAGACAGTACGGCCGACGGGCGCTCGGTGCTGGCAATGTCGCAAGCTCGCGAAGCGCTCATCGGTTACGCGGCGACCTACCGGGACGTCGTCAACAATGGTGAGGTATTCGGCTATCTGCCTTGTCCTGACAGGGGAACCGGTGTAGAGGGTCAGGCACAGTCCGCATGCGGCGGCACCGATGTAACCGTAATCGGTCGCCTTCCATGGAAAACACTGGACCTTCCGCCGCTGCGTGATGCCAGCGGGGAATGCCTGTGGTATGCGGTCTCCGGCAACTTCAAGTACAACCCCAAGACCGCCGATCTGATGAATCGCGACACCAACGGACTGATTGAAGTCATGGCAGCCGACGGCACCGGTTTCATTGCCGGAGCCTCACCGCGTCAACGTGCCGTGGCAGTGGTTTTTTCACCCGGGGCTATTCTTAAGGAGCAGGATCGAGCTCTTGCGACAACCAATCCGCCGACTGTGTGCGGGGGTAACTATGTTCCCGCAAATTATCTCGATACCGATCTTCTCGAACCGGTCATCACAAACAGGATTGACAACGCAGTGGCTTCAGCGACCACCAACGCGTTGACACGTTTCATCGCCGCCGAGCACGCGGACCGCACGCCGGCATCCAACGACTTATTCAACGATCAACTCATGCCGATCTTTGCGGACGATATTTTTGCTCAGCATTTGGA
>CATOSA010000035.1 GCA_951812315.1 uncultured Burkholderiales bacterium | reverse complement strand
ATCCATCATCGCGCACGCATAGACAGCTTGCGCGTTCACAGGCCCGATCGCCAGCATCAATGCGAGCAGAAGCGGCCGGAAGAATGTTCGCTTGAATCGCAACATGGGTTTTCAGTATATGGCTAATCAGTCGAAAGCGATAGACACATATGCAGGCCTCCAAGACCGGGGGACTCCCATTGCGGCTAAGCTTGCAGAGCCTCAATGATTGGGCAATCCGGCACATCATCGCCGGAACACTGCGCCGAAAGCGCGTCTAACGTTCGTTCCATTTTGCGCAAATCCACGATCTTTGCCCGTATATCGCGCAGGTGATCATCAGCGATCTGCTTGACTCGCTCGCACGATACCTGCTCACCGTCGACCAACGACAACAGGTCGCGAATTTCGTCCAGAGAGAACCCGATTTGGCGGCAGCAACGAATGAAGTACAAGCGTTGCAGATGACTGTCCTCATAGACACGGTGACCGCCGCTGCTGCGCGCCGGTGCAGGAATCAACGCGATGGATTCGTAATACCTGATGGTCTCGGCATTCACACCACTGCATTCGGCCAAAACACCGCGCGTCATATTTCGTCGATCAGGTTTCATATTGACCTTGTACCTGTAGTAACTACAGGTTATAGCATAGCCGCGTCGTCCCAATCCGCAAGAGAGAATCCGCTAAACATGCCTGACCAACTCGCTCGCGTTGACAGAACTCAGGTTGGGCACCTCGCAGCCATTGGCAGCGTTATCGGTGCTGTTCTGGCGTCTTCGTGCTGCCTGGCACCTTTGCTATTGGTGACGTTGGGCGCGAGCGGCGCATGGATCGGCAATTTGAGCGCGCTCGACCCTTACAAAGGCTATTTCTCGGCGATCACCCTGATCTTCCTGGGCCTTGGCTTTTGGCAGGTCTTCCGCAAACGCGAGATCGAGTGTGAAGACGGTTCGTTTTGCGCCACCCCGACATCAGGCCGGATTACCAAGTCGGCGCTAATCGTTGCAACCGTGCTCGTGATCGCTGCGCTGACAATCGACTGGTGGGCACCGCTGTTCTACTAAGGAGGCAATATGACTGACAGACCAGTTTTGACAATGCTAATCACTTTGTCGATGGCGGCATTCATCGCACTATCCCAATACGTTCACGCCGACACGGCGAGCGCGAGCAACCAGGAAATCCGTACCTTTGCCGTCGAAAACATGTCCTGCCCGGCCTGCCCGATCACCGTCAGGAAAGTGATGTCGCGCGTCGACGGCGTCGTCAACATTGAGGTTGACTTCAAGACAAAGACAGCCACGGCAACCTACGATCCGGCGCGCGCAACGCCTCAAGACATCGCAGCCGCATCGACAGACGTTGGATTTCCAGCGACGTTGATCGACACGGAGCGCAGCGGTGAGTGACCCGGTCGTCGAACTACACTCCACGCTGACCTGCCCCGAATGCGGTCATGTGGAAAAGGAAGAAATGCCGACCGACGCCTGCCAGTATTTCTATGACTGCAAGGGCTGCGGCGCCGTGCTTCGACCGGTCAAAGGTGACTGCTGCGTGTTTTGCTCCTACGGTGATACGCCTTGTCCACAAATCCAGCCAGGTGACTGCTGCCAGGCCTAAGGGATTGCATCGGGCCGGACGCATACTCGCTAATGCTAGCGCGGGAACAAGCCTTGTCGAAACCATCACGGTGTCTTCCAAAGTCGAGCGTGCCGCTACAGGTCATGCTCGAAACTGCTGCGCCAATCAATTACCGCTGACGTTTGATCTCATCGCAGCCCGCACGTTTAACGAGCCCGAACGATACGCGCCGTTCAACACACAACCAACGCGAGTGAACCAGACAAATTGGTCTGTTCGCCGCTTAATCACCGTCCACTGTAATTGACGCTGAACTGCACTCTGCGACGATGAGTAAATCGGACAGCGCATGATAAGAGCGCGCATCCAGATCGGTAATGTCCATGATTCTCTGCATGCGCGCATAAATCGTATTGGGATGGACCGAGAGATTCTCCGCGGTCTTTAACACGTTCATATTGGCGTCTGCATAGGCGCGCAAAGTCGCGACAAGAATGCCGCCGGCCTTGGCGTCGGCGAAAGTGAACTTGTCGGCCCATGCGGGTAACGTGCGCTGGAATTCTTCTCCGGCAAGGCGCATGAGCAGACGCCGAACCGGTATTTCGGAGAACTGCACGACGCGATTGGTAACGTTGGCAAGTTCGAGCGCGAGTTGTGCTTCCCTGTGCGCGTTGGGAATTTGCGATGTCGACGGCACATCATTGCTCACGCCGATCAGGACTGCGTTACCGACTGTCTCCGATGCGCCAGCAATGCGTTTCGGCAGCGCGACGCGTGGGACAGTCCACCCTGAAGCACGGCGCGCATCGGAAAACACGGCAGTGACTTTGTTATCCAGTATGTCGACCAGGCGTCGCGCAAGGGTGTTTCGCAAGAGCCCGTCGATCGAATCAGCGAGGCGCCGGGCGCATGCCGGATTCTGCATCTCGGCAACGTCAACCGGTTGCGCCAGTACGATACAAAATGACTGGTGGCCTTCGAGATAGCCGGCGTCGCGAAGTATTTTCGCGACGCGACCATCCGACTCGTCATAGCCGCCGAGTAAAATATTGAGCAACTCGGCGCGATGGTCACCTGCGACATCGGCGAGCAGGCGCGTTTGTGCCACATAGGCGCTGGCCGCAACCATGCTGACTGCGTCAGTATATTCCAAGGCGAAATCGGCCGCGGCCGCAACAATTTTGGTCGCGTCCTTTCTAGACGATGCCACGTCGAGAATTGCGTCGCGTACCCAACGTGAGAAAACCTTATGGCCGCAACGATATGCGTGCAATGTCGCCTCAAGCGGAAACCGCTGTTCGGCCCGGCGCCTTGCGTGCTTGCGCACAAACTCGAAGTCACCGACCTCGCCGCCTTTGAGCAATCGCACCAGCTCACGCCTGTGTTCAGGACCGTGCGACGCCAGCTCGGGCAGGATATCCGGGTTGCGCGATTCGCTGAACGCGGGAATCTCGGCCAACACGGTCTCGCTCAACTCGACATCGACTGCTCCGGCAGACTCATCCAGGCGGACGGCCGCTTTCGGCAGAAAAGTGCTGTCGCCAAGGCGATCCAGAGCTTCCTGCAACGCACTTGTGGGATAGCTGGCCATGATTGATATTGTGCAGTCTACACAATTTCATTGCGTCGATATGAGTATTCTGCCTGATGTTTACGTGATGCGCTGGTGATAATCTCCAGTCCGTGGGTTGCCGGCTCGGAACTGACCATCTGCGGCAAAGCTGCGTAGAACCATAGGCCGCGGCGACAAACCCGCATCCGACAATCGCATCAGAGGAGAATCTGAAAATGGCAAAGTATCTTTACGTGTATCACGGCGGCAGCCATCCCGAATCAGAAGAAGAAGTAAAACAGGTTATGAATGCCTGGAGTCAGTGGTTCGGCTCTTTGGGCAGTGCAGTCGTTGACGGCGGCAATCCGGTCGGCACTTCTTCAACGGTCAAGAGCGACGGCTCGGTCGCCTCGAATGGCGGCGCGAATCCGGCCAGCGGCTATAGCCTGGTCGAAGCGTCGAGTCTCGACGAGGCGCTGGCAAAGGCAAAAGGCTGCCCCATTCTGGCCGCAGGCGGATCGGTCGAAGTCGCAGAAGCAATTGATATGTAACGAGCCGGGCCCGGCCACGTCGTAGCAATCTGCGCGAACCGGCATTTGCGGCGCGCGCCGGGCTTGCTTTCTGATAGTCAACACTACACGGGAGACACATCATGCAAGACCACACAGTGGTGTCGGGTGACGCCTGGCTGAAAGCCAGAAAAGAGCTGCTGGCAAAGGAAAAGGAATTCACACGCCTGCGCGACCAGTTGAGCCAGGCGCGACGCGAAATGCCGTGGGAAAAGGTCGATAAAGCCTATGTCTTCGAAGGTCCGGCCGGCAAGGAAACACTCGCCGACTTGTTCGAAGGGAAAAGCCAGCTCATCGTGTATCACTTCATGTACGGGCCGGATTGGGAAGAAGGTTGTCCCAGTTGTTCGTTCTGGGCCGATAATTTCAATGGCATAGACGTACACTTGAACCACCGGGACATTTCGATGATTGCGGTGTCACGCGCGCCATTGGAGACACTGGATGCCTACAAGAAACGTATGGGCTGGACGTTCAAATGGGTGTCGTCGCTGGACACCGAATTCAATTTCGATTTCAACGTTTCGTTCACGCCTGAAGAAATGGAAAAAGGCGAGATGAACTACAACTACGAGAAACGCAAATTTCCGAGTGACGAAGGGCCCGGCATCAGCGTGTTCTACAAGAACGGGAATGGCGAAGTGTTCCACACTTACTCGTGTTTCTCGCGCGGTCTTGATATGCTCAATGGCGCCTACCACTACATGGACCTGGCACCGAAAGGCCGCGACGAAGATGACCTGCCTTATTCAATGTCGTGGCTCAGTCGCCGGGATCAGTACAAGGACTAGAGACTTTCGCAGTATTAACTCTGACGGGAGAAAACGATGACACCGAATCTGACTTACCTCGCATGGACCGCCCTGCTCACAGCCATGTTATGGCTTCCCTACATCAGCGGTCAGGTTATGACAAATGGTTTCCTGGCGCCCAGTAACTATCGGGATCCGACACCAAGGGAAGTGCCGCTATGGGGCCAGCGCGCGAACCGCGCGCATATCAATGCGGTCGAATCATTCGCACCGTTCGCTGCGCTGGTACTTGTCGCACATGTCGGAGGCGTTTCCAATAAAGCAACCGCAATGTGGGCAGCGTTGTTCTTCTGGGCACGCCTTGCGCACGCTGTTATCTACATTCTGGGAATCCCGTTCCTGCGCACCCTGATTTTCACGGTTGGCTTTGTCGCTGTCGTGGGACTTTTCTACGAGATCGTGATGTAAACACCGGCCCGCGCAAGCGGGCTTTTTTTGCGAGCTTGTTCTTAGTATAGTGCTTCACTGTTCTCGGCACTTTGGTTGGATTATAGAAACAGCGTTTAATTGAACAAAAGCGGCGAAATTCGTCTCAGACAAGGCGCAAACCACAGCGAGGTTGGCCACCTCGCGAGGATTTGTAACGCGGTATGAGGCGAATTCTCGCCGTCTTTTGTGCCGTTAATAGTGAAGCACTACACTAGTTCCCTTGCGTCCGTGAAATCAGCGTTGGTTGCTACAAGCGTGGCGCGTTGCGCCATTTGAGAGTCCGCTAATTCGAAGCAAGCCGCAGGAGTTCACCCGCGAGGCGATCAAGGGAAAGGTCGGCATCGCTCACATTGCCGCCTGTTGTCTTGTTGCCGGTCTGGCACATTTGTTCTCAAATAAGCTACAATTGTTCTCAATATGAGATCGATCACCCCATCCTCCCGGCCACAATTGGTGGAAATCCTGTTCGGCGCATATCGCCGGAAGATTCTCGGCCTATTATTGTTGCGCCCGGACGAGACCTTCTACGTCCGCGAGATCGCGCGGCTTACTGGACTTTCAGCGGGCTCGTTGCATCGGGAACTCAAACTGCTCACGGAAGCCGGATTGCTGTTGCGAACTACTGCAGGAAATCAGGTGCGCTATCAGGCGAATCGCGATTGTCCAATCTACGAAGAACTGACCGGGATTTTTCGCAAGACCACCGGCTTGACAGATGTCTTGCGCGAATTACTCGAACCGCTGCAACGCAAGATTGACCTCGCATGGATTTTTGGTTCGGTCGCGCATGGCACGGCGGGCCCAACCAGTGACATTGATCTCCTCGTAATTGGAACAGTGCCCTTTGCAGCGGTGGTCGAAGCCTGCCATTCGGGAAGCCAGCAGTTAAGCCGCGAAGTCAATCCGGTGGTAATGACAAAGGCCGCATTCCAGAAAAAGCAGCGGCAAGGCGACCGCTTTTTATCCAGGATTGCCAGGGAACCCGGAATTGTCCTGATTGGAGATGCAAGTGAGTGTGGAAAACTTGCTGAAAATCGGGCGACTTAAGACACATCCTCTCAACGCCGAAGAGATCGAGCGGCTATTGAATGCCGCGCGACGCAACCTGCGAGACGCTCGCGTCACCAGTATCAGCGCCGAAACCCGGTTTGATGCGGCCTACAAAGCCATAGTGCAGAGCGCGCTGGCCGCGCTGATGATGCACGGGTATCGCCCTGATACAAACCGTCCCGGACACCACATGACTGTTGTTCAAAGTGTTCCGCTGACGGTCGGAATAGCGGCAAAGCGCGTAGCCGTGTTGGACACCCTGCGTCGCCAGCGCAACGTTGCCGATTACACTGGTGATGACATTGACGATTCGTCGGCACAGCACTGCATTGACGAGGCAAACCGTTTACTCGACGGCGTTGTGGCCTGGTACAGAGCCAACCGAAGCTAGCTGATTTCCTGCAAACCGGCGTGACTACGACGTTGCGGTTCTCAAACGATGCGACATCGATCGTACGCAAGAGGCCAATCCGCACTTGACCTAACGAGCATGTACATTTTTACCAGCGGGGTACTCCCCTGCGAAGAGTGTGCAAGCCGCGTAGCCTCCACTATAGGAGTGGATCGGCAGCAAGAACCGACATCATGTTGCTCCACCTTGCCAGCGCCATTTAAGATGGCGGTTCTCATATTTTTCGCACCGTTTGTTAATCGAAGCTGTGCCAAACAATAACGATTCCTCGCTGCCCGTCATTGTGTCCGGCGGCGGCATTGGCGGTCTCGCGGCTGCGCTTGCGCTGTCTCGTATCGGCATGTCGGTTCGCGTCCTCGAGCAGACCGACACGTTTGGCGAGATCGGAGCCGGAATCCAGATCGGGCCGAATGCGTTCTACATCTTCGATAAACTGGGGATAGCCGATCAGATCAACGCCGTTGCCGCATATCCGGACGCGCTCGTCGTAATAGACAGCCTCTCGGCAGAGACGATCATGAATGTTCCTGTCGGCGCAACCGCAAGAAAACATTTCGGCTACCCCTATGGCCTGGTACACAGGGCTGATTTACACGGCGTGCTGCTGGAAGCGTGCGATCAGTCGCCGCAAATCACACTCTCGGCATCGACCAAAGTCACAGATTTTGAAGACAGTGGCACAGACGTCTCGGTGAAGACCGACGGCGGCGAGTCATACGATGGCGCGGCGCTGATTGCAGCGGACGGACTATGGTCTCCGATACGTGAACGCCTGATCGGCGACGGCAAGCCGCGTGTCTCGGGACATATTGCCTATCGGGCCGCATTGCCGATCGCGTCCGTTCCTGAGAGCGCGCGCACTGATGACCTGACCTTGTGGGCGGGACCGAAAACACATCTTGTTCACTATCCGTTACGGCGCGGCGAGCTGTTCAACATCGTCGCCGTGTTTCACAGCGATCGCTATGAGGAAGGCTGGGGCACTTACGGCGAGCCGCAGGAACTCGAAACACACTTTCGCGGCACATGCCAACAGGTTCAGGACATGTTGACCATGATCGAATCCTGGCGCATGTGGGTGCTGTGTGACCGCGAACCGATCAGCAACTGGAGCAGCGGAAGGGTCACCCTGCTGGGCGATGCGGCGCACCCGACACTGCAATACATGGCGCAGGGCGCGTGCATGGCGATGGAGGACGGCGTGTGTCTGGCCAATATGCTGACCGCAACTGGCGGTAATTTCGAGAAGGCGTTCGTCAGATATCAGGAAACGCGCTACCTGCGTACAACGCGCGTACAACTGACTTCAAGACTGTATGGGCACGCCTATCATGCGGCTGATGCGACCCGCGACTTGCGCAACGCCTATCTTGCCGAACGCACAGCGGAACAATATCTTGAAAGCAATGCCTGGCTGTATGATGCTGAGGAAGTCGAAAAACACACGACCTGAAGCAATCTGATTTCACTGGTGCATTGCGCGCGGCCGGGTCAATAAGGTTTTTCGCCGACTACATTTCCTGCCGGCGCATAGTTACAAACCCACAGTTGCGAATTGGTGCTGCCCGGACAGGTCGCAGTTGCACATCCGACGTAGCGGCTAGTGCGCCAGACGATCTGGGAGAGGTGGACCCCAACGGCTGGACACCAAAATGTAGCTGATAAGTGAAATCTTATGGATTATTCTTTTACGACACAGAGAGGATCCGAAGATGACACGTAGAAAGAGAAGAAATCACACGGCGAGCTTCAAGGCCAAAGTAGCACTGGGCGCAGTGCGTGGCGAGCACACACTGGCCGAGCTGGCTGAACAGTTCGACGTTCACCCGAATCAGATCCAGGACTGGAAGAAACGTCTGGTCGATAGTGCCGAGGACGTGTTCGGTGGCAACGCAGTTGAGGCGCAACACACCGAACGCGAAATCGAGAAGCTGCACGCCAAGGTCGGGCAACTGACGATGGAGAAAGATTTTCTGTCAAAGTTTCTTGGGCGCGACCGGTGAGCGAGCGCCGAGCACAGATTCAAAGCGCTCACGAACTGTCCAGGGCACGCCGCTGCGAGTTACTCGGAGTGGCACGCTGCACAGCGTACTATCGCGGCGCACAGGTGTCAGCCGAAGACCTTGAGCTGCCGTTCTACGGAAGCCGTCGTATTCGCAACGAACTCGATACACGCGGGCTGCAGGTCAATCGTAAGCGCGTACAGCGGCTGATGCGTCAGATGCAGATCAGGGCGCTGTAACCGAAGCGGCGCACCAGCACGCCAGACAAGGGACACAAGATCTATCCTTACTTGCTCAGGGACATGACAATCACGCGGGCCAACCAGGTGTGGGCGAGCGATATCTGTTATCTACCGATGGCCAAGGGGTTCATGTAGCTCGTGGCGATTATGCACTGGCATACGCGCAAGGTGCTTTCGTGGCGGGCGTCGAACACGATGGACAGCGACTTTTGCGTCGAGGCGCTCGAAGAGGCATTGCGTGGCTACGGTACACCCGAGATATTCAACACCGATCAGGGCACGCAGTTCACGGCCGATGCGTTCACCCGCGTTCTCAAGGACCACGAAGTGACGATCAGCATGGACGGCAAGGCTCGCTGGATCGACAACGTGTTCGTCGAACGGTTGTGGCGCAGTGTGAAGTACGAAGACGTGTATCTGCGCGCGTATGAAACGCTGGCGGCATTACGCGCCGGACTGGACAAATACTTTCGTTTTTACAATACCCGGCGTCGTCACACTGGGCTTGACCGGCGTACCCCCGATGCGGTGTACTTCGAACAAACGGCGTTGAAGAGCGCGGCCTGAACCCCATGGAGATTTCACTTAAGCGGGGGTCCAAGTTTCGGGGTCCACTTCTGGGTGTAGTGACCGCAAACTTTGTCGCAGTTTCCGGTCGCGTAGTCGTAGTCGCCTTTTTCGGACGCCCATGCTTGCACCGCTTGCGCCCCGGATTGCGTCCGGCCCCTGACCCAGGAAAGGTTCTCGCCGTACTTCCGCGCGTACTTTCCTTTAAGAGGTCTGTGCGCGATTGCGCAACTGCGCTCGTTTTTTAGAACGTCAGCCCATTCCTGTGCATAGGCCGCCAGCCGGGCAGACCATTGCATGTCTTCCTTGATTCCGACCGATCTTCGTACGTCGTTGTGGGCAGCGACAATACCAGCACGTTGGTCCTCATCGGAGTCAAGTGGCGCGATCGACGTCTGGGCCAGCCTTCGACTCGACGAAATCGATTGGATGGACGGTGGCGCCTGGTTTTTCTGGCGCTCAAGCGTCGCGCTCAGCATTAATACACAGCGCTCAGGTGCTTTCGCGAGAAAATCCCGTTCGCTGTCAAGAATGACCCACGTCGCTACACCATTCTCGGTGACGCGCCAGATCTGCCCCGCGACGCCATCGACCGTCACACGACTGCAGAATTTATCAACCTTGATATCCGGCTGCGCGTATCCGACCGCTCCAACGGTAGTGCACAACATAGTCAGGGCGACGCCAGCAATTACTCTCCACATGTTGCAGGACACTAGTGCATTTTCTGTTCCTGCCAGGCCAATTCCAACTCAACACGCTTGTTCAGCTAAACAATCGGTCTGCGGGACTGTTCAAATCCAGCGCCGCACGCGCTTCTTGTACGCGCGATACGAGTCGCCGAACTTCTCCTGGAGATAAACCTCCTCCTGCCTGATCGCGATGAGGTAGATCATCCAGGCGCAAACCGGTGTAAGAATCAAAGTCCAGATGTCTGACAATACGATCCCGATTCCGAAGCAAAACAAAATCAGTCCGACGTACATTGGATTGCGCGTAAATTTGTACGGGCCTTCAACCACGATTTCTGGTGTCGGCGTCCACGGTGCAGGGTCCTGTTTCGATCTCTTGAACTGCGCAAAAGGCCATGCGATAAAGATCGCAACGGCAGCCACCGCGATAAGCCCTCCGACCCAGTAACGTCCTGGAGTCGCCAGGTCGAACTGGTCAAAGATTGGTACGAATCGGCCAAGTAAATGCCCGACAACTATTGTTAGCAGCGGCATGAATGGCGGTGGAAACTTTACCGCCGCTCCGCCCTCTTTTTCTTTCTCCGACACAGCGTTTGCCTCCAGCAGATATAGCGCGATCAAGGTTTCACCAGACGAAGTATGAACGACCTCGCTTGAACAGACATTCGAAAGGATCGCACAAGGCCGACGTCAATACCCCAACACGCACTCTGCTCCGGATACGCAAACGTGCTACCAAAGTCCGTGCTTCTGCACCTCCGCCCGGCCGACCACCATGTGATGCACCTCATCAGGCCCATCGGCAAATCGCAAGTGACGCATGTCGGCATACAGGTCGGCCAGCGGCGTTCACTGGGAAACACCAGTCGCGCCGTGCATCTGGATCGCCGCGTCGATAATCTCGCAGACTTTCTCCGGCACCATCGCTTTCACCGCGCTGACATAAACGCGCGCTTCCTTGTTGCCCAGCACGTCCATGGCTTTGGCCGCCTGCAACACGGCGAGACGCATGGCGTTGATCTCGATGCGCGAACGGGAAATGACTTCGAGGTTCTTGCCGAGTTTGACGATAGGTTTGCCGAATGCTTCCCGGGTGCCGGCGCGCTTGACCATCAGTTCCAGTGCTTTCTCGGCCTTACCCAGGGATCGCATGCAATGATGGATGCGGCCCGGACCCAGGCGTAGTTGGGAAATCTCGAATCCGCGGCCTTCGCCGAGCAGCATGTTTTCCTTCGGCACGCGCACGTTATTGAACTTCATGTGCACATGGCCCCGGGGCGCGTGGTCATTTCCGAACACCTCCATGCCTTCGAGTATTTCTACGCCCGGCGCTTCCTTCGGCACCAGAATCATCGACTGCTGTTTGTGCGGAGCCGCGTCAGGATCGGTCTTGACCATCGTAATCAGGATCTTGCAACGCGGGTCACCAGCGCCGGAAATGTAGTATTTCTCGCCGTTGATCACATACTCGTCGCCTTCGAGCACGCAACTGGTTGAGATGTTGCGCGCATCCGACGAGGGCAAACCCGGTTCGGTCATCGCGTATGCCGAGCGAATCTCGCCATTGAGCAATGGTTCCAGCCACTCTTTCTTCTGTTTAGGCGTACCCACCCGTTCGAGTACTTCCATGTTGCCGGTGTCGGGCGCACTGCAATTCAGGGTTTCCGAGGCCAGTTCGTATTTGCCCAGTTCGGCCGCGATATACGCGTAATCCATGTTGCTCAGGCCTTGGCCGGTATCAGCATCGGGCAGAAAGAAATTCCACAGTCCATTCGCCTTGGCCTTCTTCTTGGCACCATCGAGCAGTTCCAGCTGGCGCGGATGCCACGACCAACGATCTGTCTTTTCCTTGTCAAGCGCATTGAACTCCTCGGTGATGGGCTCGACGTTATCAGCAATATGCTTTTTCACAGCCTCCAGCAGCGGCTGGGCATCCCGCGACATCGTAAGATTGAACAGGTCTACATCTGCTTGGGCCTTGGACATGATTGACTTCCTTGTGGTTGATAGTCGTTGTTCTATAAGATCAAATTGGGTTCAAATGGCGGTCATTTGCTGCCGCCACAGCAAAACTCTACCCGATCAGCGGGACTGAAGTCTTGATCCCGGCCAAACTATCGGGAAGAAGGTAACCAATTCAGGAGGCGAATGTGCCGGAAACAATATATGGAGAATTCAGGTCACCACGCCAAATGCTGGCTTCACAGGAATACGACGGTCATCTGTCGATCCATGATGGCAATATGGCCGCAGAACTGGGATTTTCCGGTGCGCCAATCGAAGGCCCGACGCATTTCAGCCAATTTGTACCCATGCTGCACGAACAGTTTGGCGACGCCTGGTTTGAACGCGGTTGCATCAGCGCTCATTACCAGAACATGGTCGTGGAAGGCGAAGAAGTGCGCGCGTTCGTTGAACGGCGAGATCACAATGAAACGCTTATCCGCATTGGTGCAGAGAAACGTGACGGTACACCGGTACTGACTGGCACGGCGTCAGCCGGCCCCGATTACGGCGACACCGAAATCAGTCAGCGCATTGCGCGTCTGCGACCAGCGGATCAACTGGTGATCCTGAGTGAGCTAAGCGTAGGTCAAAAAGGCGCAGGCAACCCCGAACACGCCATCATGGATTTCGATCAACACATGGGCGACCTGTACCCGTTCACGCTGAACCAGAAACTCGCGGTCATTACCGAACCGCATCCGTACTACCAACCAGAACAATCGCGCTGGACGAAGGCGGTCATTCCGCTCGAAATGATCAGCGTTATGACCCAGTACACAAGCAATCAGTCCGGATTTAGAACAAAAGGACCAGCGCTCGGATTATTCGCAGGGCAGGAAATCCGGCTTGTCAAAGGCCCGCTGTACGTCGGCCATGCCTACAAGCTCGAACGCGAGATCATTGCACTAAGCGAAAGCCGGCGCACTGAATCAATGTGGATCAAAACCAGTATCTTCGAAGCGCAAACGGACGAACTGGTCGCAGAAACGATATTGAATTCTGCGACGATGAAGGGTTCGTATGCCAACTATGAAGCGGAGGCGAAGAAGCTGGGCAAAGACATATCGCCCTGAGTCGTTTCGACGACCCGCTTCATGTCGCATCTGTTGACGTTATTTCCATTACAAAGCCCAGCCCTTTGGGCCGGGGCAAATCGGCGTGCGCTGAACGTACCTTTTCAATCCGGGTGAAAATTTCTTCCGCCATTGGGGCAACACGGCGGATTGATTTGTCGATATGCAGCGAAAGAATTTCGCATGTCGCTGCCAGATATTCCTCCTGAACGTGCCACATTTCGTGCCACACATGAACACGCTTCGAGTCACACCCGATAATTAACGTTCGAAATGTTAACGGATCGTTCTCCTTAACTTCTTTTCTGAAGGAGAGATGCATGTTCGCGGCAAAATTGGCCGTGTTCGTTGCGTCTTTGTGCGTTCGAGTGAACCCAAGGTATTCGGAAAGCGCATTGGTTGCCTCAAAAAACGCTATTGAATAGCACCCGAATTTCATATGCCCGTTGTGATCCACCCACTCGGGTTTCACAGGGCATTGGTACAGTTCCAGGGGTGTCGGTACGCTTTCGGGCATGAACGTCTATGCTTTCCAATGTCCGGCCAGCTAACGCCGCGCACCAACGGAGCGGCACTGCCACGACCGGCTGCATGCGCTAGGCAGGCTTCCTGGCAAGTCCTCGTATCGTAGGGCGAACAATTGGCAGGGCTTTTCGCATGCTTTCCCGCTCTATCTTAGTAATGTCAAATCCTTCGGTGAGTATTGCCTGTTCTGTTTCCCTGTTCAGATGACAATTCCCCATGAACGTTTTCCAGGCTGGGGTAATAAGGTTCTGCCACCGCCTTCTTGAGGTTCCGCTTTCAGCTGCAACATGCTCAAGAAAAACCAGGCTACCTCCTGGCTTCAATACCCGCTTGATTTCACTTAAACAGATCTTGAGGTCTGTCACCGAGCAGCAAACCAACGATGACACGACGTAGTCAAATGATCCATCATCCGCGTCGATTTGTTCAGCTGACCCGCCGATAACACTGACATTTTCCAGCTGCCGACTTGCTGCGTGCTCCGTCAAAAGCTTGCGCATATGTTTGTCAGGTTCAGCAAGAACGAGCCTGGTCACGCCGTCCGAATAGAGCTCGATATTTGCTCCGGTACCAGCTCCAATTTCCAACACATCACCGCTGACTTGTTCGAGAAGTCCATGCCTCCATTCCTTCAGGCATGCCTGTTCCGTCCTGGCCATGAACTTGTCATAGAAATAGGCATTCAGAAAAGACATATCAGGCCTCCCAGTTTGTTAGCTGAGACGAATGTTTGCGTCAGACCAAGCGCACCACCATGACGATTCAACTTGTGCGCAGGCAAAACGTATTATCAACGGTTATAGCGGGGTTTTCAAAGTTGAATCTGCCACCTTGGGAAGGCGATTCCCTCGGCGAGTGAGAGCTTTGATTAACCGAGGCTTACCCATAGTGCGCCAGCGCGACGAATGCCACTGGACCTTCCGTTTCGATTCCAAGAATCGATGTCCAAGGCTGTTTCCCGATCCAATATTGCACCGTCACTGTTCGTAAACAATGGCTTGCGTCGATCCGCCCCGATTACGTGCGCATGTCAACCACAAGCGTACGCCCGAATTCCTGGCAGCTTGGACAGCAAGTGCAATCCTTATGGGCGCACTTGCGCCCGCGCGGCAAAATGTATATCTCCATACCACGAGACGCTGCGTTGCCCGGTGTTGTCGGTATCGGTGGCCAGTGCAATTCCGGTAATACGCGGCACCGGTTCGCCGAATGCCATTTTGTAATCGTTGATGACATTGCGCTCAACATCGACCCACTGGTCGATCTGATCAGCACCACCGGTGGCAACTACCATTCGTACTCGATCGGTGTACGCGTTCCACGCGGTGGTGCCCGCGGGATCGTCTTTGGCCCAGACGTAACAAAGTGCGGCAAGTGGCACGCGGTCGCCGTAGATCGCCCGCGCGATACGAATCATTGTTCGGTCGAAAAACGACATTTGCATAATGTCGTAATCAAAGAAAACGTAGAGCCGGGTCGGAAAATCGTCGCCATTCTTGAGCTTGAGGTCGGATTTGTCGTTCAACTCGGAGATTCGCCAGCGCCACTGCAGCCACGGAGTGTCATTCGGATCAATGTCAGCCTCTCGCACCAGGCTGGACATTGAACTGTCGGCCTCTGCCTGCAGCGCAGTCGATCCATCCAGTGATATCAGCGAGTATTGCGTTTGCCGTGCGATACGTGCAATCGAGATTGTTTGCCATTCCGGTGGCAGGCTACCGCCGGGTTGCATATCGGAGAATTTCGCAAGTTCGATGCGGTCCGTTCCATACCCCGCCGCGTTGCTGACGCCGGCCGAGATCACTAGTAACAGCCAGACACAATGCCTCATGACGTCTGGTCCATTAGAACAGTCTGCCCAAACGGCGATCGTTCAGCGTCCTCGCAATAGCCCGTGTCCTGGCGAGGCGCAGGCACTTTCCCGGGTTGCGCGGATTCGAACGTGAACTCGCGACAAAACGTGGTCTTTCTCATATGACGACTTTGTTCCTGAATAGTGGGTTGTGTCGGAGCGACTCCGATCAGATTCGGCGTCGATGTATTGATTGTACGCAGATTTACAAGAATAGAAGCAGACAAGACAAGCTGCCGATTCGTTCCCCGACGTCGCTCGATCCGGTACGCATCCCCGCGTGATGAACGGCATTTTAATGGTTTGTCAGAAGCTGCTCTCGCTCCCGCATTCCGATCGCCGTTCTGCTGCTTGACGCATGTCAACGCGGGACGGTATCAGGCATGCTTAAATCTCATTGAATGGGAACGATTGAGCAACAGCCGGTCAAATGCCGCGACCGGTGGTTTTCGCCTGGTTCTGGACAAACCACGCAGTGAGTAATCAGTGAAAGGAATATTGATAGTGAAGCGATACCGATGGATTACAGGCTTGATGGCGGCATTGATGCTGGCCACAGTGCAGGTTCAGGCGCAAGAGGAAAGTATTGAAGCCCTCAAGAAGGACGCGGTTGAGCGCTTGGTGGCGGAGCACGACACGTCGCTGTCGATAAACATCGGTCGTGTCTACGTTAAACAGGCAGCCTTGATTGCTGCACGCGATCTGCTCTGGCGCAAGGGCCGCGATGCCGGACTCACCAACGAGCAGTGGAATCTCGACTCCCCGGAGTGGCAGGAAGCCGAGGGCAAACTAACTGCTGGACTGGATAAGTTGATCCGCCTCGAAGTCGCCAATCCGCAATGGCTGGAGACCGCCTGGAGCGAACTCAGCTCGGAGTTACTCGGTGCCGAAGAAGCCGACGAAATCGCGGTGCACTTTCGCACTGAAGGCGGCGCGCAGCAGCGGCGCATCATCGAGTGGTTCGCTGGCGAGCTCACCTTGCAGTACTACACCTTCACCGACCGGCTCAAATACGGCGTACCCGGCTCCGAGCAGGAAATGCGCGACCTGCAGGTCACCACCTATGAAATCCAGAGTCACTTCGAGCCAATCTACGACCTGACCCACTATCCCGACGCCATGCGCTTCGCCAGCCGCGACCCCGGCGTAAAGTACATGAAGATGATGGTGATGAGCGGCGTGCACGTCATTCACCTGCACCTTGAAGAAGTCGCCAACAAGGCGCGCGCAACTGTATTGGCCCGGGCCCCGCTTGCGGACAGTTATGTCGCGCGGGTGAAAGCACGCGCCGGGTAGAACACCGCGCATTCTTCCGTGGCGAGCGGCTCAGGATCCGCTTCTGCGCCACGTCTTTGCCGTGCGGAGTTTGCCAGGTTCAGCCGTAGTAAAGAGCGTCGGCCCCACAACTGGGCAGCTTCGCTTAGCTACGAATCTAGACCTGTCCCTCACGACGCACTGTGCGGACTCTCTGTTCCACCAGCGCGGTACGACCACGGGATGCGAGATCGATAATGGGTGCTGCCGATTTGGTGGGCCCTACCATCGTAGAAAGCGTCTAACGCTAAAGGCCAGGCGCGCCGCTCTTTGGCGTTGCCTGTAGCGCCTTATCAGGCCACTTAGTTGACCTGGGCAACATGGCGTTTTGAACTGCCTTCGCGTGCCAACTTTCCTTCGCGCATTAACAACCCAAGAACACTGTAAGAGAGATAGTCCTTTGACCCACCGCCGTAGTCGCTGCGCAGCCCAAGCAGACTGGCTGTATCCGAGTTGGTACCTTTTGGATTCACCTTCGCAAACTCAAGCACAGCCTCTTTTAGAAGGGATAGACCAAGCTGTGCTTTCTCCTTCGCGCCATGCGGTACAGTGAGCGTAGGACGAGACTTCTTACCCAAGCCGGATGGCATGACTGCGTTGGTTAGAATACCGCCAGTTTCAACTGTGCCAAACGCGGAAATAAGCTCTGCTTCCAATTTCAACGCTTGCCCTTCACTCAACGAGTCCACTAGCCGAGTTACTAGGACTTTGTTGCCGCTTGCAGTTATGTCTTTGATGCGTTGGCCCTGCAATGAATCCTCAGGGCGCGCAAGGTGATCGTAGGATCTAGTGCCCGTTCCTTTGCCGATATAGAACGGCATCGCGGGCGACGTGCGGGGGTCTTTGAGCGCATACACGTAGTAGGAAGTATCAGCCATCAAATCCCCTTCACGATTTATGCGGCCGAGCGTGATTTATACGGCGAACGTGCCGGATAACATGATGTTGTTAACATCTGTAATCTTCATGCTATCAGTATCTTTCTTCAATTTACTGGATGTACACACAAATATAACGAAAAGGCCATACAGGACAAGTTGTCGGTTCGCTCTACTCCGCCGCTCGATCCGTTGAGCATAGCCGTCCGATCTCTGCATTACCACTCTAATAGTCTGCCGTTACGGCGAGCTTCGCAAGGGTCTTGGCTCTACTAGTCCTAACCCCCAAATACTCCGCCGCAAGATCAACCCGATCTTCTACTGACTTCTTGTACTCGCCGAGATCGAATTCTTCGTCCTGCTCACCTTGTTGACCGTGTAGATACCGCGCGTAAACACCTTCGCCAATACAGGCCAGTCGCCAGGACGCGAACGCCTGGTAGTAGGCAACCTTGTCCAGAGAAACGTCCATCTCCTCGGCGTACAGGCCGGCGAGTTCTTCCTGGGAAATGAATCCATCGAGAGTGGTGGTGGCGGCGTCGACTTTCGGATCGGAATCGCCTTCGCGATACCAGTACCCCATCAAGCCGGCAAGGTCAGCCATCGGGTCGCCCAGAGTGCACAGTTCCCAGTCGAGTACGCCTGCCACCGATCCGTCGAGCGCCATGATGCAGTTCGAAAGGCGGTAATCGCCGTGGGCAATGGTGGTGACGGCATCCCCGGGAAGGCGCTCAGCCAGAGTGTCCTTGACCCGGTCGATCAGCGGAATCTCGCGGGTCTTTGACTTCTCCCACTGGCCCGACCATCGTTTGAGTTGACGCTCGATGTAGCCGCTTCGCCTGGCCAGATCGCCCAGTCCGACAGCATCGATGTCGACCCGATGAAGTGCGCAAAGGGTATCGATGAGTTCATGACACATTCTGGTTCGAATCTCTGGAGCGAATGTTCTACCGATTTCGATGTCCCGAACGACAACACCATCGAGGAAGTGCATTACGAAGAAGTCGCGCCCGTTGACGGTCTCGTCCTGACACAGACCAACCATGCGCGGCACAGGTACTGGACTGTCGCGCAGGGAATGCATGAGGCGGTGCTCGCGCGCCATGTCATGGGCGCTGGGCAGTAACGGTCCCATTGGTGGCCGGCGAAGAACGAACTTGCGACCGGCTGCGTCGGTCACGGTGTAAGTCATGTTCGAGCGGCCGCCGGCGATGAGGTCGAAGCACAGCGGGGCGTCAGCTTCAGTGCGTTCCTGAATCCAGCGCGTAACACTTTCTTCGTTGATAGGTAGGTCAGGATTGATTGCCATGGTTGTGCGCACTCAAGATTGAATCAGGGATTACTGCATGTAATCGATGAGAACATCGAAAACTTTCTGTCGCTTGAAGTAATAGTCGTCATAACCCAGTTTGATCGGTCCGTCCCAGCCGTCATCAACCCGGTTTTTCACCGTCAATTCCTGCAAGGCGCAATATTCTCCAGTCTTCGTATTGAGCAACCGGGCTGGCCCGCCCGTCAGGAACGCATCTCGCATCTTGTTATCGTGGCTATCGATCAGTTTGAATAGTGCACTCTCGTCGCGTTTTTCCCGCTCTTTCAGATAAGCGGGTTTTCGTTCGTAGCGATCTCCGCTGCATATCGCATCATGTATCTCATCCATGCTCATCTCTCGGGCTTTCCTGTAATCAGATTCCAGCATTTCAAACACAAAATGCTTGTGCTTTGTCCCGGACCTGTAGAACATCGTTTTTATCGCCTCAAGTTCCGATGACGAAAGTGGCCAAAGCGCGTAACGACAATTCCATTCGGCGGACTCGCCGCAAACGTGGCCTCGTCCCTTCCTTTGAAAAACCTCCTGCCACTTTTCTGTATGTGACCTGGGCCTTCACGCTCATCATCAGCGCCATATTGTTCCAGATTTCCGTCATTGCCGCGATTCCATTTCTACTCGCAGCAATTTCAACGACATGGTTCCATTCTTATCTGACGCGCGCGCCCGCGCGCTGGCCCGATCGATACTTCTATACGGGTTTCTACAATCTATTGTTGACGATCATTGCATTTGGCCTGATTGTCTGGGGTGCGTAGGGTGTCACCGCGATGAATGGATGGTTACGAATCGCATTTGCGGGCATTTGCCTAACCGGTGGCGCTGTGATCACGTTCATCCCGATTTCGCTGGAACTGACAAAATATGCAGTGGTGCTGCACCGTCTCTTCAATCGTAAAACCGTGTCCTTTTCCCTGATCGCGGATTTCGTAATGATCGAAATTGAAGAGAGGGGAGCCGAAGATTCCGGAACCAGAACCTATTTCGATCTGGTGTTGAATACTGGAAAGAGGGTTCGGCTGCCTTTTCCAGATTTACCCGCCATCACCCATGACGAATTTCTGTCAGTGATCAAACGTCGAATCGCCTGACCACGAGCGGCTTGACAGCAAACGCGGCCTCGCGCTGCCCTGCTGCAACCCGTATTGTTCTGTAAAGGGTATTCAAACCAGAATTGGGCCGCTCGGATCACCTGCTAGAATTAATACAAAAATAGGGGGAGAAGATGAACAAGCTTGTGATCAGCGCCGTGACGACGGCACTCATGATTTGTGGTTTGTCCACGGCCATCGCGGCGGACAGGAAGCTCACCTTTGCAATCGGCCTGCCGCCGATTCATACCTGGTCAAAGAACTACGAGTATGTGGACAAACACCTTGAGAAACGTTCGGGCGGCAAGCTCGAATCCGAGGTGTACTACGGCTCGCTGCTGAACCTGAAACAAAGCCTCACCGGGTTGCGTGACGGTATCGCTGATTCGGCCATGCTGGTTCCCGGCTACCACCCGGCAGAACTTCCCAAAACGAATCTGATTATTGATCTGGCCATGCTCGGCCACAACGCCACCGTGCTTTCGGCTGCGGTCAGTGAGTACATATTCAGTTGTCCGGAGTGTCTGAAGGAAAGCGAAGCCAACGGCTCGGTATTCGTCTCGATGACCGCCAATGCGCCTTACATGCTGCTGACCACCAAGCCGATGACAACGCCGGAATCGCTCAAAGGAAAGAAAATCCGCAGCTTCTCCGCGTTCGGGCGCTGGGTGGAGTACATGGGCGGCATCAAGATGTCGTTGTCGGCCAATGGTATTTATGACGCGCTCAGCCGCGGCACGCTGGACGCCAACTTGCACCCGGCCACCGAGTTGTACAACCTCAACTTCAAGGATGTGGCCAAGTATGTAACCAAACTGCCCCTTGGCACGTACAACGGCAATCAGTTCAATTTCAATACCCGGTCGTGGCGTTCGATGACTACAGCAGAGCGGCGCCTGATGCTGGACATGTTCGCCGAAAGTGCTGCGCTGACAACGGTGCAGTTTCAGACTTTCAACGACGAAATAATCACGAGCAAGGCCGCGGCTGATGGGATCAAGGTCGTTGATCCGAGCCCCGATCTGGTCGCCAAGACCAACGCATTCATTGCGCAGGACATGAAGAACATGGATGCAATGGCCAGGAAAAATTACAACATCAAGGACGCGCCGGCCCGAATCGCCCGGTTCGAAGGGCTGATCGAAAAGTGGCGTGGGCTGCTCGCGAAGATTGATGCGACTGATGTCGATCAGGTGACCGCGCTGTACAAGAAAGAAATCTGGGACAAGGTAGACGCTTCGACACACGGCATGTAACGGGTTCGCGCTCGCCTGAACATGTCGAATCCGTGGTAGCGAATGGTGTCTGTGCAACGCTCGTTCCCGGAGCAGTTGTAGGGAGGCGGCTTGTGAAGAGAAACCCGCCATTCGTTAGCTTCGCTATTCGTTAACTTCGCGGTACAAAGGAACATATCGTGTTTCGTATCGGACGTATTCTGGGCTGGTTGACCGACGCACTTGCGTTTGCAGGCTGCGTCGCAGTGGTGCTGATGATGCTGCACATCACTGTGGATGTCGCGCTGCGCTGGATCGGCCACCCGATTCCGGCCACGGTAACCATCGTGCCGCACTACTACATGCTGCCGATCATCTTCTTTCCGCTGGCACTCACTGAGCGCAACGACGCACACATTACTGTTGAGATTCTTGTTCAGTGGCTGGGCAAGTCCTGGCAGCGCATCCTGGCCGTGTTGATCTGGCTTGTGTCCGTAGCCGTGTTTGGCATTTTGTTCTATCAAACCTGGCTAGACGCGCTCGACAAAATGCGCATCGGTACATTCATGATGGAAGTCGACTGGAAAATTCCCATCTGGGCTTCCTACTTCTTCCTGCCTGTCGGTTTCGGGCTGGCCATTCTTGTTCTGATCTATCGCATCGTAGTAGTCGTCACCCGACGCAAGAGCGGTCTGGGCGAAACACAACATCAGGCGTTTCAGGACCATGCGGCCGACTAGTCATCCGGTGAACATCGTGCACCTAAAACAATAACGCAATGGACAGAACCGAAATCGGCCTTCTGGGCGTCGTCGTACTGTTGATCCTTATTCTGCTGCGAATGCCGATCGGTATTGCGCTGGTAGCGGTATCGTTCGGCGGCATCTGGGCTCTCGTGGGACTCACACCGGCGTGGGGCATCCTCACCGCCGTTCCCTACGACTTCGGCGCAAAGTGGTCGCTGACTTCGGTACCGATGTTCCTGTTAATGGGGTTTTGCTGTTACCACGCAGGGCTCACCCGCGGGTTGTTCGAAGCCGCCCGAAAATGGTTGTCCGGCCTGCCGGGCGGACTTGCGGTTGCAACCGTCATGGGCGCGGCAGGCTTTTCGGCAGTGACCGGTTCTTCGGTTGCATGTGCTGCTGCGATGGGCCGGATTGCGGTTCCCGAGATGCTGCGTAACCGTTATGACGCAACCCTGGCTACCGGTACGGTCGCTGCCGCCGGTACGATCGGTGCACTGATCCCGCCGTCGATTTTGCTGATTCTGTATGGAATTTTTGTGCAGGTGCCAGTCTCCAAACTGTTTCTCGGCGGTGTTGGTGCCGGAGTGGTGACGGCCGCGGCCTACATTCTGGTCGTCACCATCCGTGCCAAATTGAATCCCGCGTTGGCACCACCGGTTCAGGAAGTCAGTTCGATGCACGAAAAGCTGGCCGCGCTTGGTGATACCTGGCCGGTAATGCTGCTCGTAATCGGCGTTTTCGGTGGATTGTTCTCCGGTGTGTTCACGCCAACCGAGGCCGGCGCAGTGGGCGCCTTCCTAGCGTTCGTAATTTCCGGCGCGAAAGGCGCGCTGAACTGGAAAATGAGCAAGGAGGCCTTGCTCGAGACGGTGCAGACCACGGCGGCAATTTTTGTTATAGCGATCGGGGCAAACCTGCTGACCCGATTCCTGGCTTTGTCCGGCGCGTCGCAGTTTATTTCGCAGACGGTTATCGAACTCGGTGCTGACCAGATTACGTTGTTGCTTGGCATCGCCGTGATGTATCTGGTGCTGGGCATGTTTCTCGAACCGCTTGGCGCGATGCTGCTGACGATCCCGGTTCTGTTGCCGATACTGCAACAAACCGGGATCGACCTGATCTGGTTTGGCGTGGTGTTGATAAAATTCCTCGAAATCGGAATGATTACGCCGCCGATCGGACTGAATGTGTTCGTCATCAAGGGTGTCGTCGGCAACCTCGCCACGACGACGCAGATCTTCAAAGGCATTCTCTATTTTCTGGTCGCCGACCTGATAGTAGTTGCACTACTGATGATCTTCCCCGAGATCATCATGTACCTGCCGAATCTGCTTGATTAGCATCCGGGTACGAACAAATGTGGAGCAGTGAACAGGAATATCTGGACGACTTGCGCAAGCGCCGGGACCAACACTGGCCGCAAGAAGTACCGCGCGAGCCGTACTATCCGTTCG
This sequence comes from uncultured Burkholderiales bacterium, assembly GCA_951812315.1. Taxonomy (GTDB): domain Bacteria; phylum Pseudomonadota; class Gammaproteobacteria; order Burkholderiales; family Eutrophovitaceae; genus SG8-40. The sequence goes on along the minus strand of CATOSA010000035.1, from coordinate 101,284 downwards.
GAGAAGTATCGCTTCCGGAACACGTCAGGCGCTGGGCGGCAGAAGCACCGGACAAACCCTTGTACAACTTCTATGGCGGCCTGGTTACTTTCGGGGAGGTCGACCGGTTCGCGGCCTTGCTGCAATCACAGGGCATCGGGCCAGGCGACAGCGTAGCGGTATTCCTGGGCAGTTGCCCACAATTCGCCATCGCGTTTCTTGGAATTCTCAAAGCTGGCGCGGTGCACGTACCTGTCAATCCGATGTTTCGCGAACACGAGTTGCTGTACGAACTGAATGATTCAAAGGCGACGCTGGTGGTTGCGGATCACGCGCTGGTTCCGCTGGTTCGAAAGGTGCAGGATAAAACGTCGTTGCGTGAGGTCTACGCCACCGGGCTTGCTGGCATGATCCCGGAACCACCGGGTTTTCATGTTCCTGACGGTGTCTTGAAATCGGCGACAAGCTCTGACGCCGAGAGCTTTCTTGGCGCTCTTGAACACGCCGGCAAACCGCAAGCACGCGTTGAGGATCTCGACGTAGAAGATCTTGACGCAGTGGCCGCGCTCAATTATACTGGCGGCACGACCGGCATGCCAAAGGGATGCGTGCATACGCAGCGCGACATGATATATACCGCAGCGACCTCGTGCCGAACCAATTGCATGCTCGAACGCGACGACATCTGCGTCAACTTCCATCCAATGTTCTGGATTGCTGGTGAGGATCTCGGGTTGATCTTCCCGATGTTCACCGGGGCAACCTGCATCCTGCTGGCGAGATGGGATCCGCTGAGCTTTCTGACTGCTGCTGACCGTTACCGGCCCAATCGCACCGCGTTTCTGGTCGACAACATTGTCGAGGTGATGGACCATCCGAGGGTTGGCGAGTTTGACCTGAGTTGTATTGAAAGCAGCGGCGTGTCTTCATTTGTGAAAAAGCTCAACCGCGAATACCGGGAGCGCTGGAAGGCATTGACCGGGTCGATCATGATCGAGTTGTCATACGGCATGACCGAGACACATACTTGCGACAGCTTCACGCGCGGACTGCAGGACAGTGAATTCGACCTGGATCAACAACCTATCTTTGTCGGCTTTCCGGTTGCGGGAACGGAGTTCAAGGTCTGCGATTTCGAGACCGGCGAACTGGTAGCGCTCGGCACCGAAGGCGAGATTTGCGTGCGGTCGCCTTCCAATCTAAAAAGTTACTGGAACAAACCCGAAGCGAGCGCCGAGGCCTTGCGGCAAGGCTGGTTGCATACCGGCGACATCGGTGCGATTGACGAAATGGGCTTGTTGCATTTCTATGGCCGGCGCAAGGAGATGCTCAAGGTCAAGGGCATGTCCGTATTTCCGGCAGAAATTGAAGCGCTGCTCGGACGCCACCAGGCGATTATCGGTTCCGGCGTCATTGGCCGCCCGGACGAAGAACGCGGTCAGGTACCGGTTGCTTTCGTGCTGGTCGATCCGGATAACGGCAAGAAGATCGGTGCCGAAGAACTGCGAACGTGGTGCAAGTCCGCAATGGCGACTTACAAGATTCCCGAAATTCGCATTGTCGATGCGCTGCCGATGACTGCCACCGGCAAGGTCAAGAAGGGCGAACTCGAGAAACTAATGTAGTTGATGGTCAGTTATCTCCCATTCTCAATTGGCCGATTGAAACACGCTGGACTTGCCCATGCCACAACACGGCCGTGCCTAAAGCAAGCTCATTGCCGTCTTCGCCTCTTGCCCACTTTCCAGTTCTTCGAAGCCCTGGTACCTGAGAACAAATCACTGTGCGATTCAAAGTAGGCCGCCGCATGTTGCATGAATGCGCGAACACGGGCAGTGTTGCGCAGGTCTGGATGGGTCAGTAGCCATATTCCAATACCGAACCCGACTTCCGGCGACCTTATTCTTTGCAATGCCGGGTCGTTGTCTCCGTACGCGCACGGCATGAACCCAAGGCCCAGTCCGGATCGGACTGCTGCGTGCAACGCAAGCGCCATGTCGCAACGGCAGACGATACGCGCGCCGGGAACATGTTTTCGCATCCAGTTTGCGGTGACACGTGCGTTGTTGGCGATGTCCCAGTCGACCCATGGATAGTCACCTGGTGTCGCATTGCGGGGAAACTGGTCGAGCAGCGAGTTCGCACCGTATAACGCGTACTCGGCCGAAGCAACACGCTGGCCGACCAGATGCTCGGGCGGATTATTGGTCCAGCGAATGGCGACGTCGGCCTCACGGCGAGTGAGATTTCGATAGACATAGCCGACTGACAGTTCGAGCTCAATCTCTGGATAGCGCAGGCTAAAGCTTCGAAACAATTCAGCGTCGTTGTGGGCGCACATATCAATTGTGGTCACACGTAGTTCGCCGGTCAATCGCGCGTCTTGCCCTATCAACTGGCGCTCGATAGTTGCGACGTTGTCTTCCACGCGCTCTGCCACTTGTAACACCTCGGTGGCTGCGCTTGTGGGATTGATTCCTGATGGCGAGCGATCGAACAAACGCGCACCCAGCCTTGCTTCGAGCACCTCCAGCCGTCGCGTAACAGTCGTTTGATTCACTCCCAGCTCACACGCCGCGCCACTCAGGGTTTCCGACCGGATGATTGCAAGGAATACGCGTAAATCGTCCCAATTAAGGTTCTGCATTTTTGCAGGTCTCTGTTGCGAAAAACTCTATTGTATTCATATATACGCATAACTAAAGTGTGCGCATCCGCTCGGGCGAGCATCGCTTCGAAGCGGCCGATGAAATCACAGTCCCCAAGGAGGAAATACAAATGGCAACAGCATCAGCAGAAGCAGTGGTAGCCGAAGCGGCCACACCGGTCCCGGCACTTGACTTCAACAGTACCCGCATCACTGAATTGTCCATGCAATGGGTCAAACCCGAAGCAGATCAATCCCTGATGGCCTACTTTCAACAAGTTTTTCCGGTCGCAGAAAAGTATGGGGTCCGCGCACTCGGGCGCCTGGTGCCGGAAGAAGCGATTGTCGGAGAACTCCAACCTCACGTTATTGGACTGGTCGAGTGGCCGAAACTGGAAAGCTTCGACAACTTCATGGCGGATGACGATTACCGGAGGCTATATCCGCAGCGCGACGCCGCACTTGACCGGTTAATCGTCACGCACCTGCAAGCGGTTGACGATGCTTCAGTCAGTTTTGATCCGGACAAGGCATATGAACTGTCGGGACTCTGGATACGACCCGACGGCGGGCGCGAGAAACTCGACGATTACTATGCGAAATTATCCTCACTGTTGAGCGAGTTCGGTGCACGAACCGTGTTGAAGTTTGCCGGGGTCCGATCGGCCTGGGGTGATTTCTTGCCCAACGAAGTACGCATCACCGAATGGCAGGACAAGGAGACCTATGATCGCTTCCGCGACGACGCTCGCGTGGAACAACTTGCGAGCTTGCGCGACAGTGCGCTGAGCAAGTTGACGATTACACGTTGCAGCGCTCAGGCAATGGGTCACTAAAACTACCGTTGCCGATGCAGATGCCGGGTCCAGGCGCATAGTACCTGGACCCGGTGCCGGTAATGCCGATCAAACGCTCACAGCCATCAACCTGAAGGAAACGGCGGGACATCACCTCGTACGCGACAGGCTGTTCCATGCGTGCAAGTGCGACGCACGTTTGCTGTACTGTCGCGTTAGTGCCCGAGCGAGGCGAGCGGATGCTCTCCCGGCCATGACGGCTCGAAGTGTGCCGCAACGTATGCGTTGGGCACGTCCAATGCAGACTTGTATGCCCACTGGGGGGTTCTATCCTTGTCGATGAGCAGCGCACGCACGCCTTCCGGAAAATCCCCATGACGAATGCACTGATAAGCGACAACCAGTTCCATTCTGAACATGTCGGCCAGCGACATCCCTTTTGCACGGCGCATTTGTTCAACAAAAGTTTTTGCGGTCGTCGCTGATCCCTTCCTGTAAGCAGTCATTGCAGCATCCAGCGCTTCGTCGCCGAACGCAGGTGCTGACGCAAACACCTCGAAGAAATTGTCGGCGCTGAGGCATGCTTTCATCAAGCTCGTTACGCTGTCTCGATGTGAAAGCAGTTTTCCCGGCAACTCCTCGGCTGTGCGGTACTGCGCGAGCAGTTCCGATATGAGGCGCCCGTTTTCCTTTTCATCGGATACCCACGGCATGTCTTCCAGACCTTCGAAAATCGCGTCTTTCGATGTGGGATCGACGACGAAGTCGAGCAGTTTCAGGTCCAGACAGTCGCCCGCTGACATTTGAAATCCGGTGAGACCCGCAAACATTCCGATTTCGCCCAGCGATGACAGGAATTTTGTGCCGCCGGCATCAGGAAACAAACCTATGTTGATCTCGGGCATTGCAAGCCGCGTGGAAGGCGTGCCGATACGATGCGAACAGCCTCCGAGAAGACCCCAGCCGCCGCCCATCACAATTCCCTCACCCCAAACGACAATAGGTTTGGTTGCAGTGTGCAAGGCGTAGTTTAGCTTGTACTCATTCAGGAAAAACGCTTCCGCATAAGGATTGGCACCTCCGTTCGCCTCCTTGACGGCGCGATAGAGTACGGTAATGTCAGCACCGGCGCAGAATGCACGCTTGCTGCTGTCGATAACGATACAGGCAATGCTGTCGTCGGCGAGCCATGCGTTAATGTTCTCCGCCAGTTGATCAATCGTGTCGAGCAACAGGCTGTTAAGTGGTTTCTCGCGGACCAGGGTTGCAATGGCAACCTGTTGCCGCGGACCGGCCAGTCTGAATTTAACGAGTTCTTCCATTATTGATTTCGCATTCTGAGAAGAAGAATTGAGATCGGGACTTTACAACAACTGGCGGGACGCCAGTCCGGCTGGTTCCGCGCAACCCTTGCCCTGTCCCCCTACAGCCAGTGAAAATGCCCGCGCGCCGCTGCCAGAGCTTCGTCCTCAGATGCGTAACACTGTGGCGAACGTTCCATTTCGAACCATCCGCGAAGATCTTCAGCGTCGCGCCGGTAAAATCGCCACTCGTATTGCCCGTTCTCGTGGCACAGCACGTCTACACACAAGGATTCGCCCGGCGCAATTACCGAGTGCACAACGCGCGGCTTGACTGAGGTGTCATGAGCCATGACCGCACGCTAGCCGATTGCGCGCAACCCGGCAACAAGCCGAACAGCGCAAACAAAATCATCCCGCGTTGAAAGTCCCGGTATCCAGAACCCTGTTTCGCCGGGTCACAAGTACACATGTCTTAGTGTTGCTATAGTTCTGCCTTGGTCGATTCGAAAGCAGCGAGAACAAAAACCATGAGCATCAAGGGAAAAGCCTACATCGTCGGTGCGTATGAACATCCGACACGCAAGGCACCGGACAAATCGGTTGCGCAACTCCATGCGGAATGCGCACGCGGTGCAATACTTGATTCCGGTCTGACCAAAGACGATATCGACGGGTATTTTTGCGCGACTGACGCGCCCGGCCTGGGACCGCTATCCATGGTGGATTACATGGGTCTCAAGGTTCGCCACGTTGATACTACGGAAACCGGTGGTTCGTCTTACGTCGTTCACGTGGCACACGCGGCTGAAGCGATTGCGCTTGGCAAATGCAATATTGCGTTGATTACGCTGTCCGGCTGGCCGCGCTCGGAAGGTTCTTCCGGCACCCAGGCGCGCAATTACGGTGCGTCCGCGCCCGATGTGGCCTACGAATTTTCTTACGGAATGGCCACCGCCAACGGCTATGCAATGGTCGCGCGCCGCCACATGCACGAATTTGGCACCACCAGCGAACAGCTCGCATGGATCAAGGTCGCGGCGTCCCACCACGCGCAGTACAACGAGCATGCGATGCTTCGCAATGTGGTGACAGTTGAAGATGTGGTTAACTCACCAATGATCGCTGATCCGCTGCACCGTCTGGATTGTTGCGTGGTCAGCGATGGCGGCGGCGCATTGATCGTGGCACGCCCGGAAGTGGCGAAGCAACTGAATCGGCCGCTGGTCAAGGTTCTGGGTGCTGGCGAAGCCCCCAGGGGCCAGAATGGCGGCAAGGTCGATCTTACAACCTGCGCGGCTGCATTCTCGGGTCCCGCGGCATTTGCAGAAGCCGGCGTCAAACCGGCCGATATCCAGTATGTGTCGATCTACGACAGTTTCACGATCACAGTACTGATGCAGCTCGAAGACCTTGGCTTTTGCAAGAAAGGTGAAGGCGGCAAGTTCGTGGCCGATGGCAATTTGATATCCGGCACGGGCAAACTGCCGTTCAATACCGACGGCGGCGGCCTGTGCAATAACCACCCTGCCAATCGCGGCGGAATGACCAAAGTGATTGAAGCCGTGCGCCAGTTACGCGGCGAAGCGCATCCAAAGGTACAAGTCCCCGATTGCAAGCTGGCGCTGGCGCAAGGGATGGGCGGCAATCTGGGCTCGCGGCACGCCAGCGGCACGGTAATCCTCGAACGGGAATAGCTGCAAACTAAACAGGCATAGACATGACTACAGCACAAGAACGAATCATCCAGGCGCCGGCTCTCAATCCCGAGAACGAACGCTTTTTTGAGGCATGCAAGGAAGGCAAGTTGCTGGTCGGCAAGTGCAAGGATTGCAATGAATTTCATTTTTATCCGCGCACGATATGCCCGCACTGCAATTCAGACCAGATCGACTGGGTACCCGCAAAAGGCACCGGTGTGATTTACACCTTCAGCACCATGCGCCGCGGTGTGCCGGTACCTTATACGATCGGTTACGTCACGCTCGATGAAGGTGTGTCAATGATGACCAACATTGTTGATTGCGACGCCGATGCAATCAAGCTTGGCGACAAGGTCAAGCTGGTGTTCCAAAACGCCGAGGATGGCACGCCCCTACCAATGTTCGCGCCGGCCTGAGGGTTGCTGCGACAGATAAACAGAAAGACATGCAGTACGTAGGTCGGCCTACGTACTTAAGAAGTACTTCCCCCTTCTGAGCCGCCGAGTAACGCAGGAGTGGCAGGGGATTTCGGCGAGGACTGTCTGAGCGCGAAGTTTTTGCGCGCGAGTTCCGCAGCCGCCTGCCGCTTCGAGTAACACAGGGAACCCCGAAGGGGCGGCTTAGTGGGGTGCCCTTCTCTTTGGTTACTTTCTCTTGGGCACGCAAGAGAAAGTAACTAGCCGCCGGGCTACCCCCGGCATGCCCGCGAACGCGGACACGTTCGCGCAGCATGCCTTCAAGCTCAGCTACGGATTGAGCACGATACGGCCGACGACTTTTCCTGCTTCGAGATCCCGAAGTGCCTGCTCCGCCTGGTCCAGGGGCCGCGGATGGACTGGCAACTGAGGGACCTTGCCGGTACCTACCAGATCCATCAGTTCATGCATCTGTTGCAAATTGCCGACGTAAGAGCCGCGCATGGTGATTTCCTTGCTCGGGAACAGCGGCAAGGCTATCGGCAGTTTCTTGCCGTAGAGCCCGATAACGACGTGAGTGCCAGCCTTGCTCATCACGCTGAGCCCGAACTGTGAAGTTTGCGGCGCACCGACAAAATCCAGCGTTGCCTTGGCGCCACCGTTGGTAAGACTCACCACTTCTTTCACAGCGTCGGCTTTGCTGTTGTCAATCACTGTCACACGATCCATATCGCGTAACGCATCGCGTTTGGCAGGATCAATATCGGCGACGATGATATTTGCATCAAACATCGCACGCGCAATATGCACTGCGTTGAAGCCGACACCGCCGGCACCGATCACCACAATGGTGTCGTCCCCGCTGATGTCGCCGATTTTCTGCAGTGCCGAGTAGGCAGTAATACCCGAACACGCGTAAGTACACGCCAGGTTAGTCTCGATTCCGTCATAGGGAATCAGATAACGCGGATGCGGCACGACGACGTAGTCGCTGTAGCCGCCATTGACCCGGGCGCCGATGAATTTCGGTGTATTGCACAAATACTCGGTTCCCGCATTACACCAGCCGCAATTGCCGCAGCCGATCCATGGAAAGACAATTCGCTTGTCACCTACAGCTACACCATCGGCTTTCGGACCGAGTTCGGCGACCTCACCCACAGTCTCGTGGCCAAGCGTCATCGGCAGCTTGGCGCCACGCTCCTCCAGCACCGAGCGTTCGCCATCGCCAAGGTCAAAAAAACCTTGCCGAATATGAATGTCGCTGTGACACACACCAGCCGCTTCGACCTTGACCAGAACCTCGGTTCCCTCGGGCTTGGGGTTCGGATAGTCGCGTACCTCTAGCGGTTTGCCCCACTCAACGATCTGATGGCAATGCATGACCTTTGTAACCTCCCGTAACGAGTTCGTTTATGCAGCACCGGCTTATTGAGATACCGGTTTATTGAAATACGGCCGCGTGATTATTCTTCGTTCTGATTATAGCGCGGACGATTACTGGCGCTGTTTCCCGATCATGGTGCTGTTTCCAGATCATCGTGCTGCCAAGCACATTTTGCTCGCGCATCGACTATGCAAACGCCGGATCGGGTCACTCGAGCCTTTCCTGACGTTTGCTGAATACCCGCACGATTGCGTGCCGCACCGTCGTGCTGATCTTGCTACCGAACGCTTCTTGATTTAGGGTTCAGACCGCCCGGCGCAACACAGGCGGCTGAGTCAGGGAGCGATAGGAAACGCAGAGGCCAATGGGGTTGCCTGAAGCCTTAATGATGATTTCTGCGGGATCCTGAACTCGTTATTGAAGATAGCCGCGATTTCACGCTGAACATACTCCTGCACGAAATCGTCGCCACCGTTTGCACTTGGAAATCGACAGCTAATCTCGAGGGATCACACAGACATGGCCGTACAGCATAAATGGATCGAGAATTTCGCGCATGCGTTTCAGGCCAGCGGCGTTTCTGCAGATCAGTGGGGCGTTGTCGCGGCAGAGACTGACTCCAATCCCGATCTTGTCGAGTTGTCCGAACTTGCGCTGCAGCGCATCGGTGCGCGGGCGACACTGGTGCGCGTACCCTCCCCCGCTGTGAACAACACTGTTCCCATAAGATCTACCGGGGCAAGCACGGCTTTCGACGCTTACCCGGAGCTTATGACAGCTCTGGGCGATTGCAACCTGCTGGTCGACTGCACTGTTGAAGGGTTGCTTCATAGCCGCGCAAGGCAGAAATTTCTGGCCGCTGGCGGGCGCTTGCTGATGATCTCCAATGAACATCCCGAGATACTTGAGCGATGCTTGCCTGACGTAGGTTTGCGTGCGCGGGTTGATTACTCCCTGAAACGTCTGGAAGCTGCCAGCACCATGCAGGTTCGCTCGCGTGCCGGGACGAATCTTACTGTCAATGTCGACGGCGCACCGTGTCGCGGTGGCGCCGGATTTCTTACCGGCGACGAGAAGGTCGCATACTGGCCGGCAGGTTTGTGCCTGTGCTTTCCGCTAACCAATACCGTCAACGGAACCGTCGTCATCGATGTCGGTGACGTGAACCTGACGTTCAAACGCTACTTTGAAAGCCAGGTCACGTTGACCATCGAAAACGATCGGGTGGTCGACATTGCCGGCGATGGACTGGATGCGCGCATGTTGCGCAGCTACTACGACGCCTGGAATGATCCGCTCGCCACGGCCATTTCTCATGTCGGCTGGGGACTGAACCCGCACGCCACCTGGGAAGCGTTGAACCTCTACGACAAGTCACAATGCAACGGTACTGAACTGCGCGCAGTTGAGGGAAGTTTCATGGTTTCCACCGGCGCGAACGAGTTTGCAGAGCGCTTTACCAATTGCCATTTCGACATCCCGATGCGAAATTGCAGCATCACGATTGACGAGGACCCGGTGCTGCTCGACAGGCGTCTGCAGGAGCGCTACCGCTAGCCAGCATGCACGGCGTCCCAAGGCCTCAATACAGACTGCCCGGTCCGCCAGCAATCGCCTACGTGCGCTGCGGCGAGGGTAAGCCGCTCATGTTCCTGCATGGCATCGGCGGCAATCACAGTAGCTGGATGGCGCAGCTTGTGAGATTTCAGGATGACTACCAATGTTTTGCCTGGGATGCGCGCGGCTATGGCGAGTCTGAAGACTATCCGGAAGCACTTGAGTTCGAGTTCTTCGCCGATGACCTGATTCGCTTGATGGACCACGAGAAGATTGAACGGGCACATCTGGTCGGACTGTCCATGGGCGCTCGAATACTGCTGGATTTCGTCGCACGTTATCCGCAGCGTGTTGCCAGCCTGATCCTGTGCGATTGCTTCTACGCATTTGACCATTCTTTGACTCCCCAAAAACAAGCCGAATTCATCGAGTTGCGGCAACGCCCGCTGCTAGAGGGCAAAACGCTGGCCGAACTCGCGCCGGCCCTGATCAGTTCCCTGGTCAGCCCGGACTGTTCCCCCGAGGTTCGCGACCAACTGCGAGCCAGCATTAAAGCCTTACATGTCGAGTCGTACCTGAAAACACTGGCAGCAAGCATTGGCTACAACCGGACTGCCGCGCTTGATTCAATCCGCGTGCCGGTTCAGTTGATATTTGGCGCCGATGACCGTCTCACCCCTGTGTCAATTGGCGAGGAAATGCAAGCCAGGATTGCACACGCGCGACTGGCCGTCATTGCGCGGGCCGGGCATCTGAGCAATATGGAACAACCCGAACAATTCAACCAGGTAATGGCAGATTTTCTTGGAGATGTAGAACAAGATGCGCGATGACGCACGCATGCCCACAGAAGTTCCGGTACTGATAATCGGTGCCGGCTCTGTCGGCCTGGCGCTGGCCGCCGAACTGGGTTGGCGTGGCATCGATTGCGCCATTGTCGAGCGCAATGAAGGACTCAATCCGCACCCGCGGGCCAACGCGGTTGCCAATCGGACCATGGAATACTTTCGGCGTTGGGGAATCGACCGGCAGGTTACTGAATCCGGCATTGGTCCGGATCTGCCAGCCCGCTGTTTGTGGGTCTCGTCACTCAATGGCCGGGAATTGCACCGCATCGAGTTGCCGGGACACAAGCAGCTCTTGCAGGGCCAGCAACCCGGCAGCGATGCGCGCGCACCGCAGAACTGGTCGCCTTATCTCAAGACAACCACCGGGCAAAACCATGTTGAACAGGCCATGCTCGACTTCGTGTTGGCACAACCCGGTGTAAGTACACATTTCAACTGCGAACTTCAATCGTTCAAACAAGACACGAACGCAGTCGAAGCCGAGATTGTTGATCGCCGCAGCGGCAAAGCTACCCGCATCAGAAGCAGTTACCTGGTTGCATGCGAGGGCGGCCGCTCAACCGTTCGCGAAGCACTTGGCATCGGTTTGAGTGGCCGTGCCGGCCTGGCACGATTTGTATCAATTTATTTTCGCGCCGCCGAGTTGCCGAAGCAATGCCGCTACGGACACGCGAACATCTACTTCCCGTTGCACCGCGACTACCGCGGCTTCATTCTCAACTGGGATGGCGGCGAGGAGTTTACTTATCACCTGATTCTTCCTGACGGCGTTTCCCCGGAAGATATCGACCCGGTTGCCGCAATACGTGCGGTGCTTGGCCATCCGATCCCGGTCAATGTGATAGACGTACAACCATGGACTGCCCACGCTTTGGTCGCAGACAGGTATCGCGACGGACGCGTATTTCTTTGCGGCGATGCGGCGCACCTGTTTACGCCGACCGGCGGGTTTGGAATGAATACCGGCGTTTCAGATGCAATCGACCTGGCCTGGAAGCTGAAAGCCTGCCTGTCAGGTTGGGGTGGCGACGATCTGCTCGACAGCTACGACACCGAGCGTCGCCCAATCGGCTTGCGCAATACCGCGGAAGCCGCCGATTGCTTTGAGCAGCTCTACGCAACGATGCAGTACGCGGACGAACTGGATGACGATGGGCACGAAGGCAAAACACTCAGGGCAGAACTGGGGGTCGAGCTCAAGAAACAGGAAAAACTGATTGCATCGGCAGGAACATTACTCGGTTATCGATACAACGATTCGCCGTTGATCATTGATGACGGTTCAACCGAAACACCGGATGATGCGCGCGTCTACGAGCCAACAGCGCGTCCGGGACACCGTGCACCTCACTACTGGCTCGCGGAAGGTCTTGCTCTCTACGACCACCGGTTTGGTACCGAATACACCATCCTCCAATTTGATCGCGACTGCGATATCGGACCTCTGTTAAGCGCTGCAAAAGAATCAGGCATGCCGCTGACGCACCTGCTTCTGCCCAGCGCCGAACTGCAGGAGCTTTATCAATGCAAACTGGCTATCGTTCGTCCCGACTTGATGATGGCCTGGCGTGGGGACAAGCTACCCGATGACGTCTACGGGTTGCTGAACACCCTGCGCGGCGCCGCGGGCCGCAATAATTAGCGCAGCGCGGGCTGCGACAACTAGCGCAGCGCTTCAAGTCGCTCGAGGTACGCCTCGTCCCATTCTCGCAGCCTGGTTGGCTGGTATTTCGCAGCGGCAATCGCCCGGCGAATCCAGCCGCGCGCGGCGCGCATATGGCCACGATGTTGCGCATAGCGCGCGAGCAGCCGCAGTGTTTTGCGCGCCCGCCAATCGCTGCTGTTTACCAGCGCGCGATTTATGGTTTTCAGCATCGGCAACAGCGCATCCCATTTCTCGGGCCGTAATCGGGAAAAGCGGCATTCAAGTATATTGGCATGGCAGTTCAGGATGTCTGTGCGCGCATCGATTTGCTTGAAGCGTGCGAGTGCGTCTTGGAAATGTTGCTCGGCCGTCGGCCAATGCCCAACTAGCAAGTATTCGTAGCCAAGATTGTTGGTCAACATGGCAATGTCGTACACGTCGCCCTTTTCCCGTGCGCGTGCAAGCAAACGTTCAATAACCCGGGCCGCACGATCGTATTGACCCCCTGCTTCATAAAATCGATATAGCATCAGCCCGGCACTCTCAAACATCCCAGTGCTGCTTTGACAAGTTTCATTTTCGAATAGCGCTTTCAATGCCGGACCCGCTGTAGCACCTCCGTGTCGCAGGACAGGAACCGGAATGCCTGGAACGAACGACTTGATTACGTTCAAGCAGTAGTGGCATACAAGCGGGGATAATCAATCCTGCTCCGTGATCAGCGACAGAATTCGTGCGAGCGCCTGACGTGGACGCCCGGCATCAATGGCCTGGACGATTGCGCCCAGCGCCGGCTCCCTGTCGACGATGGACCGTTCCCGGACACGCTTCATTGGCTCCCAATCTCCGCACTCGGCCTGAAAGGGGTCATCGATTCGAACTTCCATGTTGCGCTCGTGGTCACGAATACGATCCCAGTTGCACTCCGTGCTGCTTGTCCTGCTTACGAAGCGGCTCATGCGGGACAAACGCCTGCGAGATGAAACAAGCCGTGGCACACGCCTGGTCTTTGTTGAATCTACCTTTTGCTGCGCGAGTTTCGTATGTTGTTTTCGGATCCAGGTCGCGCGTACCTGCGCGCGCGTGTCCGGCGGGGCATTGTTGCGAGCATATTCGACCTCGTCTGTTCCAATCTTTCCCGCTGCGATCAGGCCCTCGTTCTGAAGGCGCGCGAAGAGACTGTCGGGACCAATCTCGCCAAAACGGATGTCAGTTTCGAACAACTTGTCGCGTAGGTCGATGAAACTCGGCAGATCGGAACGGTTCAGGTCGTGACGATGCAGCACTTCAGCCACGCGCGAACGATTACCACCGCGTTTCGCCAGCATGGATTCGATACGCGGTGTCGTGCGTGCGGACTTGAATTTGTTTCCCTTGCTGGCTCGCGCACGAGGAAACAACTCACGCAGCGCGCTGCTCCAGCGTGGCAAACTTTCCCAGCGGATTCCATGCCTCTCGCAATAGGCGCTGTACAAGAAACGCTTGGTTGGCCAGTCAAGACGCCCGACAAGACTTTGCGCATTGTCAGAAAGAGCGTCGAGGACCCAACGCCATCGCGCACATTCGGCTTCGGCCCACGCTGGCATCCACCGCTCGGACAGGCAGGATTCAGCAATCTCGAGATAGTGACGTTGAATCTCGAGCGCGGTGGCCTTGCGGCCGGATTCAAGTTCGGCCGTAGCCTTACCAGTCGGGTCGCGCGCGAACGCGTTGATTGCTGACATCGGGTGAGCGAGCCTCATCGCCTCGCCTGGATCGAGTCCGGCGGCCGCTATGCGCAAGTGCATCGCGACCGGTGCAAAACGCAAGCGTTCGCTCGTTTCACAACGCACGCTTTCGCTACTTAACAATTGAAGCCGGTGGAAGCCAAGCCTGGCGAGACTTTCTTCCTTGACCGTAAATATTGCGCGAGAATCCTGCGCACCACGCGAAATCACGTACTCGAGATGACGAACCCTGGGTGAACACATGAAATCGAGGCCCGGTGACGCGTCGTCAAACCCTCCACCACCACTGACAATGCTGCGGCTCGCAAGTAATGGTATGAGTTACGGCGCCAGTCGTTGCGGCGACATCGTATGCAGATGATTCTCGTGAGAACCGCTGGTATGGCCGTGGTAATCGAAATTGCACCGGGATACCAGGGCCGAGTCAACGTCGCCATGGGATGCGACAAATTCGCGGGCCGCTTCTGCCATGATGGCGTCGCCAGCCTGGATGTGGGCGATCAATTCGTCAGGCGTCGTGCACTCGGGTGTTGCGTATTCAAGGTTACACAGGCCAATGCAAGAGTCCCGGTAGAAACGGCCGCCATTGGACAGGAAAAGGTCAAACTCGTCCCGGCCCGGCAAGAAAACCGTTCTGCTCCCGGCACCGCTTACCAGTTCGCCCGCGCACGACTCCCTGAAAAGCGTTTCGCCATTTCCGTCAAAGAACGTAATCTGGTACTCGCTCTCCAGACCGAAGAGCGAGGGCCAGCCGAGCACCCGGGCATCGTGAAGACTTTTGGCCGCCACTGCCTGGCAGCTTATTCGCCGCCGGTCTGAAGATTGGACTTGATAAATGTCCGGCTGCCTCCCGACAGGTTGCCGGCGATCAACGCTGCCGCGCGATCGGCAAGAGCAGTGGCCTTGTCTCCGCCCGCGTTTGCCGCATGCGACGGCAAAGCCTGGTCGGAGGTTGAAGTACGGGATGTGGTGTGTACAAATTGGGGGATGAAGTACATGCGATAACTCCTCAATGTAATTGTGGATCGAGTCGACGAGCCCGACATGCGAACTCCGAAGTGCCGCGTCCGATCTGCTTTTCCTGTTGCCAGTCACCAACGCAGCAAGCGGGACAATGTCACGCCATGGCGACAGCACAAACCGGTAATTTGCGTGCGCTGCAGTTGCAGCGATGCAGTTTTCGTCAATAGGTGAAACTGCAAGACTTTATCGACTTCGGTGCATAAGCCCGATATCGTTAAGGGGAAAGGATCGCCGATGGCACAACTGGACGTTACTGAACTGCCCGACGACGTGGTCTACCACGTTGCCACGCTGTTGCTTAAGAGAAAGCAATTGAGCACTGATGTTCGGGACTGGCTTAAAGAAAATGGTTATCCGACTGCCAGCCGCGAAACGCCGAACAAGATTCTCAAATGGGCGTTCGAAAGGGGGATTATTATTTTCCCGGCGCGCGAGGACCTTGAACTTTCAATGCTGGTCTCCAGAAAAAGCGGCGTGCAGTGCCGGATTTCCGCGGCAGGGGACAACGGCGAAATGGCCTTTGAAAACATTGCAGAACTCGCCGCCGATCAGGTAATGGATCTGGTTCGCCAGGTTCAGGCGAACGGCAAAAGCATCGCACCGCCCCGCAACGAGGTACACATCGGTCTGGCTGCCGGCGGCACCAGCCGGGCATTTGCGAACCATCTCGCAAACAAACTCAAGTGGGCGAAGAACCTGCCGCAGATCTGGTTACACATGCTGACGAGCGGCTTCTTTATCGACAACCCGGACAGCGCACCGATTGTTTCGCTGGGATTGTTCAGGGATGTCAAGCCGACACCGGAGTACGTGGTACTACATTCCGTGCCGGTGGTATCGGCGCAGGAAGAGAAGGCGCTTCGCAAGCGCCCATTCACCCGCGAGGCCTTCGAAAAGGCCAAGGAGATCGATATTGTTGTGACCTCAGTGTCAGTCGCCAACCACTCACACAGTTTGTTTCAACTCGCGATTCAGAAGGAGAACCCGGAATTGGCGCAATCGCGTATCGATGACCTGCTTTCGAAAAGCGACTGGGCCGGCGACATCCTGTGGTAGCCCTTCTCCGCCAGGGGCGAACCCATCGGTTGCGATGTTCGCGCCGTGAGCGTAGTTGGATTCGACGACCTCGTTCGTCTATCCACCACGCCAGGCAAACACGTCGTCTGCATCTCCGGCCCATGCTCGGTGTGTAAGGAGCCAAAGTACGAAGCCATCGTTCCGCTAATGCGCTGCGCGAGTGCGCGAAGGCCGTTCAATCACCTTGTAACAACGCGATCAGCGGTGCAGGAAATTCGCAGGGAGCTTGGCTGGTAGCGAAAGGATCGTCGCCAACGTCCGCCCTCTTGCGATCAAGGCTTTGCATTGGCCGCGACCGGCACATATTCCGGATTACCCGGCATTGCTGGTGTCCCTTGCCGATCCAATTCCGAAGAACTTTATGCTGCCGTCAGAACTTACTCGCCCAAAGTCGGACCGGCTCCACTCACCCTGGTTTGCCGCATCAACCGCCGCCAGCGGTCTGCGTCGTACCCAAGACCTCTATGCAAGAGGCAACGGTTGTCCCACATCACCGTATCGCCAACTTGCCACTGGTGTCCGTACACGTCATCGGCGATGGTGGCCTGATCCACAAGGTTGTCGATCAACTTGCGGCTTTCGATGCCGGACAATCCGATGATCGATCGGGCATGTGATCCGACGTAGTAGTTCTTGCGGCCGTTCGCCGGATTCGTCCTGACCAGCTTGTGCTCGATTGGCGGTAGCGACGCCGCGTGATTCGGGTCCACTGGAGCGGTCTGGCTGCGCGAAAAAACATAATCGTGCAACACATGGAGCGGATCGATTGTCTCTTTTGTCGGCTTCGGCAATCGCGCATAAGCAATGCGTTGACTGGCGAACTCGGTCACGCCGCCATCGCCCGGAACTTCGTAGGCGTGGTTTATCGAGTATCTGGTCGGCACCAGGCGAAACGACGAGTCGGAATGCCACAGATTGTTACCGCGCTGATAACGCGTGTGCGCGTCGTCGTTACCTTTCTTGTTTTTCGCGTCGAGGACATTGCCGATCGTCGCGAAGTAATCGACCTTTCCGGACGCTCCGAACGTGACGTGATTGGGCTCGGGCTCACCAAGGCGCTGGGTGAGCGTGAGCTGGGCCGCATCGCTCATGTTCTGACCCGGGAAACACAATAGCGAGTATTCATCCATCGCATCGTGAATTGCCGCAATATCTTCATCAGTGAGTTCGGATGACAGGTCGATGCCGGTCACCCGCGCACCAAACAATTCATGCAGTGGTTCGAATCGGAGTTCGCTCACACATCCTCCTGAATCATTGCTGACCGAAAGGCAAGATATCCATGTCAGCCTCGTTGCATAGCACCGGGACGGAAAATTCAATTCTGTAATGCGCCGCCAACAACACTATCCCGCCATCAGCAAGGCGTCAATCACAAGCGCTTATGTTGGAAATGTCAGGCGATGGAATTCCCTGGTCTGCCTTCCAGTGGCGCGCGCCGAATGCGAATTCACTTCACGCGTTGTGAAGCTAGCGTAGTGTTTCACTAGCGCATTTGCCAGATAACAACACCGATGACGCCGAGCACAACAACTATCCAGCCCAACATATCCACGTGGGTCCGCAGGCGACGCTCCATCGGTTCACCGCCCAGGACGATCAGGCCGGCAACCAGGAAGAATCTACCACCTCGTCCTATCAGCGACGCCAGTACAAATGCGGGCAAAAACATGTGCATCGCACCCGCTGCGATCGTGAAAACCTTGTAAGGGATCGGGGAAAAACCCGCGGCGAGCACGGCCCAGAATCCCCAGGCGACGAACCATTCGGTGGCACGAACGTAGCCGTCCCACTTGCCAGTAGACTGAAGCAACGGTTCAATTGCATCGAGCGCCAGCCAGCCGATCAGATAACCAGCCAGCCCACCGGCGACTGAGGCAACTGTTGTGACTGTTGCAAAACGCCAGCCGCGCTTTGGCTTGGCGAGCGTCATCGGCGCCAGCATGACGTCCGGGGGTATCGGAAAGAATGACGACTCAGCGAAACTCAGGCCGGCGAGATAGCGTTCCGCGTATGGATGTGCCGCCCATCGCAGGACCCGGTCGTACAGTGCCGAGAAAATTTTCAACCTGTTATCCCTTTCAATAAGGAGTACGGCTTCGGTCCCTGCCGAATACCGCTACCCCAGTTCATCTCCAGTGCAAGCGGCGCAGGGTGAATCTGTTTCATTGCACCCCCGGGCTGCAATCAACAGACAAGCCCGGTCGCCGGGAAGTGCCAGAGGGTATAGGAATTTCGTCGGGAATGGCAATTTCAGCAACGCTTTTCATGATTCGCAATGAACTCTCTGGCCGTACAAAGCGGTGGCGCACTAATCTGCACACTTCACCAGGGATTCGCCAGTTGCCTCCACCGACAATCCGCATGTTGATACCGGCTTGACGCAATCCGCATACCCGCGTGTCTTGGATACAATGATGAATTACCAGGCAAAAGGTGTGACCACAATGAAGCATTCCGCTGGAATGACTGCCAATCCGATGCCGGACCCGGTAATCGGATGCGCGCACGCGGAGTCGTGTGCGTGTGCGCCCGCGCCCTGTCAGACGTTTTCATTGTCGGAAGCATGATTCAGGCGAATATTGCGTTCGGGGCGGCAGTCACCCGCTGGCCCGTCAACGCCCCTCGTGTCAACATCGCCTTCTTCCGGAAGCCGCACAGGATCCCGAAGTGACTCCAGGCAAGCAACTTATGTCAATTGCATGAAAGCACTCTGGGGCCTCGCGCTCGGCAACTTTGCAGTTGGCACAGGCGCACTGGTAGTTGCCGGCGTGCTGCCGGAAATCGCACGCGATACCGGTGTGTCCGATGCGGACTCCGGGCTACTGATCACAATTTACGCGGTGACCTACGCCATTGCCGCGCCGGTGCTCGGGTCGCTGACCGGGCGCATGGATCGCCGCTTCCTGCTGGTCCTGGCCGCGTTGACAATTGCCGCAGCAAATGCCGTGGCTGCGATGTCGACAACATTCGACTGGTTGCTCGGTGCGCGGATTGCGGCAGCGCTCGGGGCCGCAGTCTTCTCGCCTTCAGCAGTTGCAACCGCAACTGGCCTGGTGCCGCCCGAGCGCATGGCCAGAGCCATTGCGTTGGTGTTTGGCGGATTTGTAGTTTCGTCGGTACTTGGTGTCCCGATCGGCGTCTGGATCGGCGGGCAGGTCGGTTGGGCCGGCAGTTACTGGTTTGTGGCTGCAATATCCGCAATCGCGGCGCTTGCTATCGTGCTTGTCATACCGGGCGGACTGAAAGCCCAGGGCGCAAGTTTTCGCGCGCTCGGTACCGTTCTCGCCAATCACCGCCTGATGCTGGCCCTGTCAATGGGCGCGACCCAGATGGCCAGCCAGTTCATCCCTTTCACCTTCATCGCGCTGTTGCTGCAGCAAAAGGCCGGCGTTGATACTGACGAAATTGCACTCATTTTTCTGCTGTTCGGCATTTTCAGTTTACTGGGCAACATACTCAGCGGGCGCGCGTCGGACAAATATGGGCCGACGGCGACAATGCTGGCCGTCGTAATCGCACTTCCCGTCGTCCTCGCAGCGCTCAGTCTCCTGGACTTCGGTTTCATAGCCGCTGTCGCGATTCTCTCGCTCTGGGGCATGGCCGGATTCGCTTTCGCAGCCCCCCAGCAAGCACGCCTTGTCGCCCTTGCGCCCGGTATTCGCGGCGCGGTGCTCAGCGTGCACGCCTCATCACTTTACGTCGGTCAGGCCATGGGGGCGACACTGGGCGCGGCGATCCTGTCCGGATACGGAGTGGACGGTCTCGGCTGGGGCGGCGCGGGGGTCGCGCTGGTCACACTGGTTGTGTTCCAGATTTCCCTCTGGCAATGGCGGTCAGTCGATCGCCATTGCCAGCAGTCACCACTGAATGCGCAACGGGTTCGCGCGTCGCCGAAAACTCCACATTAGTCGAACGCCTTGTTGGCCTTTGCGATCTTCGATTTGTTACGCGAAATCCATTCACTCATCGCGCGAAAGCACGGGTCGACAGACTTGCCCAGTTCAGTAACGTCATATTCGACTCTTACCGGCACCTCGGGGTAAATGGTCCGTTCAATCAACCCGTCACGTTCAAGCTCTCGTAAACGCGCGGTAAGAATTCGCTGGGTAATTTCCGGGATCTGGCGCTGCATTTCGGAAAATCGCTGCCGGCCATCGAATACCAGGGTGTAGAGAATTTCGGGCTTCCACTTTGCCCCGATTATTTTCATTACCCCGGAGACGTCGTCAATCAAGCGCCGGTCATCAGTATTCATTACTATAGTTAGTATATAAAAAGTGCCTGGTTCTCAAAGTATAGCAAAGTACATATACTCTTCCCGCAAGCGCTGCACTGATCAATCGACTATTGGGGAACTGCCATGAAATATTCGGACAAGTGAGGAGATATTCTTGATCGTCCCGATGACAATTGCGTGGAGATTCGCTGGTTTGATACCACGTCGCAAATGGATGGTGACGACTTCAACAACTTCCTGACCCCGGTTTGCGGAACAGGTTGAGGCCTGCGGCCAGTCAGGATGCCTCGTAGACGCGGTTCAATTTCGCATGGATATGGGCAAAATGAACAACGGCTGGCGCGATGCCAATATCATACCTCGCTACAACGCAGCGAATGTCAGAAAGTTTGCGTTTGTCATGCCCGCCGGGATGCCGGCGATTGGATCATCACCCACCAAAGAAGGCCCTGCGAATTTCCCTACGGCCTACTTTGGAACGAGACAAGATGCGCTGCAGTGGCTAGGCTCCTGATAGCTGGCGTCCTGAGGCGCAGCGTCGGAGTTCGCTGACCAGCGACGATGTCACCTGCGTCGGTCGCTCGCCAGTCGCACGTGCACCGGCGGCGACGATATCAGTTGACGCTTACTGGTTGGCGCCTTGGCCTTGTACCTGGCTGATGCCTTGTGTTTGCTCTGCGGTTTGTAACTGGTCGACGTTTTGTAATCCTGGCCGCTTTACCAGTCCGTTTACGTACATGTTGAGCAATATCAGCATGGACGCCATCACACCTGCCTCAGTCCACGCCCATACGGACTGCTCTCCGAACATCCAGTGTATGACAATCAGCATGAGAGCAAATGCGATAGAGGCGCGAAATGAATCCTTACGCGGCTGATAAATGGCCACCCCTATTGACGACAAGAGCAGCAACAACCAAACCGAAGGCCACGCGGCATAAAGAAGCCACATCAGCAAAATATTCACGACATAATTTGTGGGCACCTTGATGCTGCCAAAGAAAGAGGTGGACCCCAACGGCTGGACACCAAAATATAGCTGATAAGTGAAATCTTATGGATTATTCTTTTACGACACAGAGAGGATCCGAAGATGACACGTAGAAAGAGAAGAAATCACACGGCGAGCTTCAAGGCCAAAGTAGCACTGGGCGCAGTGCGTGGCGAGCACACACTGGCCGAGCTGGCTGAACAGTTCGACGTTCACCCGAATCAGATCCAGGACTGGAAGAAACGTCTGGTCGATAGTGCCGAGGACGTGTTCGGTGGCAACGCAGTTGAGGCGCAACACACCGAACGCGAAATCGAGAAGCTGCACGCCAAGGTCGGGCAACTGACGATGGAGAAAGATTTTCTGTCAAAGTTTCTCGGGCGCGACTGGTGAGCGAGCGCCGAGCACAGATTCAAAGCGCTCACGAACTGTCCAGGGCACGCCGCTGCGAGTTACTCGGAGTGGCACGCTGCACAGCGTACTATCGCGGCGCACAGGTGTCAGCCGAAGACCTTGAGCTGATGCGCCTGATCGACGAGATCCACCTTGAGCTGCCGTTCTACGGAAGCCGTCGTATTCGCAACGAACTCGATACACGCGGGCTGCAGGTCAATCGTAAGCGCGTACAGCGGCTGATGCGTCAGATGCAGATCAGGGCGCTGTAGCCGAAGCGGCGCACCAGCACGCCAGACAAGGGACACAAGATCTATCCTTACTTGCTCAGGGACATGACAATCACGCGGGCCAACCAGGTGTGGGCGAGCGATATGTGTTATCTACCGATGGCCAAGGGGTTCATGTAGCTCGTGGCGATTATGCACTGGCATACGCGCAAGGTGCTTTCGTGGCGGGCGCCGAACACGATGGACAGCGACTTTTGCGTCGAGGCGCTCGAAGAGGCATTGCGTGGCTACGGTACACCCGAGATATTCAACACCGATCAGGGCACGCAGTTCACGGCCGATGCGTTCACCCGCGTTCTCAAGGAGCACGAAGTGACGATCAGCATGGACGGCAAGGCTCGCTGGATCGACAACGTGTTCGTCGAACGGTTGTGGCGCAGTGTGAAGTACGAAGACGTGTATCTGCGCGCGTATGAAACGCTGGCGGCATTACGCGCCGGACTGGACAAATACTTTCGTTTTTACAATACCCGGCGTCGTCACACTGGGCTTGACCGGCGTACCCCCGATGCGGTGTACTTCGAACAAACGGCGTTGAAGAGCGCGGCCTGAATCCCATGGAGATTTCACTTAAGCGGGGGTCCAAGTTTCGGGGGCCACTTCTGAAGCGCGCCTTTTCCGCCTTGCCCAGGTGCATCAACGTGTAGTTGATGATGACCGAAAAGGCAATGAGGCAACCGGCCAATATCGTCTCGAGTCTTGGCCGGTTCGCCACAAAAAGTCCCGGCACCACAATGATCGCAGCCAGCGGCGTCAGGTGGTCATGTACGTGGCGCTGTTTCTTCTCGGACAAGCCTCTTCGTTCGTATCCCTTGTAACCCGGGGTATCTACGTGTTCGTGCATAAAAACCTCCTGGAACCAGGGCAATTGCCGATTCCCAATAAGCCGTACTGGACGTATGTGACAGAGAAACAAACTACCTCGCCACTCTTTTACGTCACGCTGCAAGTATCAGGCCATTTGAGGAAGGTTATGACGATAAGTAACTGACACTTATAGACTTATTTCGAAGACGGGCGATAATACCTGTCGCTCGCGGACGACACTCCCACGTCAGACTATCCAGCCACGTCACTATTTCGCGGCCACGCACCCGTGCCGCGGCGAGCCCAAATCAGCTCGGTAGCCGTCGGAAATATCCAGGCCGGCCTTGCAAAACAACTGGGGAGCAGACTGAGCTGAGCCTGTTTCTCTTCCCTACCGATATATGCTCAGCAATACCTTCACCAGAACACCTATCGATTACCGCCTTACACCTGATTAGTGGCTTGTAGCGGATCAGTACTTTGTCCTTGATTCGCATCTTGAGGATCCGGTCGCTTTACCAGACCATTCACGTACTGATTCAGCAAAACGATCATCGCAGCCTCGACGCCAACCTCGGTCCACGCAAACACCGTGTTCGCTCCAAAGTTCCAGTGGATGGCCATCAGCATGATTGCAAAAGCCACGGCCGCCAATAATGAGTCTCTGCGATTCTGGTAAATAGCCACACCAATGGACATCAACAAGAGAAGCAACCATACGGGACCCCAGACCGCGTAGAGCAACCAGCACAAAACGACTTTGACGGCGTAATTTGAAGCAACCCGGATATTGCCGACAAAGCGGGCCCTGTTGCCGGTCATGAATAGAAACAGGGTGTAGTTGACAACTACGGAAAGAGTAATAAGAGCCGCTACCACTACCGCGTTACGGAACGGCAAGTTCGCGACCAGAAGTCCCGGTACCACAATGATCGCAGCAAGCGGCGTCAGGTGATCATTGACATGACGCACCTTGTGTTCGGACAGGCCTCTTCTATCGCGTTCCTGATATTCAGTTGAACTGCTGTTTGCCTCCATGGATACTCCTAAAATCTGCGCGGATGTCAGCTCCTGATTATTCGTTCCAGAAACCGGTTATTGCGGAGGAGTACCGTACTGGGCCGGCCATCCGCTGGGAGGGATCGTGCAAATTTCAGACCATTCGAGAGAATAATTGCCCCGGAAGCACAGAACCATCTATGGCCGTACAAGTTTGTTTCCAAGAATATTCTTCGTAATTTCGCAATGAATATGAAGCGTCAAAAGCTCACACGTATTGATCCGGGCGGTGCATAGCAATCGTAAAAAATGGTGCCAGGATTGCGGCCTTGACCAAAATTATCTGGCGTGGACGCTAGCGCGACCGCGCTTGCGAATGACTATCGATGGACTAGCGCGCGCAGAGAGTCTAGCGACTACTCCAATCAAACATGCGCTTGCTACAGTGAGTTGTTGCGGTGTCAGTTACTGCGGAACCAGCGGGCAAACTCCTCGAAATCGATTCCGCCACTTTCGTCGCTGTCGATCGAACTGAATCCACGGGACGGATCTTCGCCGGGCTCGGTTGCTTCCAGGGCGTTCATCAGTTCACCGAACTCTGCGCGGGTGAGCTTGCCATCGCCGTTTTTGTCGAAGTGTTCGAAGTTCTCCTGGAGTTCTTCGTCAGAAATGTCGCTCACGTGTGAGTCTCCTGGGTGATTAATAGCCAAATTCGAGGGCGTGCCGAGAGTAGATGCTCATGCAGGATCAGTCGTGAAATTCGAAACGCGAACGGATTCAAACTTTGCTTTTAGCCTACGGTTAGCATCATGGCTGGTACTGGCCGTATCTGCCCGCGTCGCTCTCGTGCACGTCAACTTCCATTTTACCTTCCGCAGCGCCAGCCCGCCGAACATTTAGGCCATCTCTCCGCCACTCTAACGACAATATCTGTTAGCGACAGGTGAGTGCAGACAAACGGCTTTGCCATTGCACATCCGGTGCCTGGCAGACCGGTGGAATCCATTGCACAAGGGCATCAAGAGCCCGCAGCCTGACTGCGCTGTTTCTTCCCCGCGGGTGACTTCTTTCTGGCAACTGAGGCTTGCTTGGCCGGCGCCTTCTTCCTCGCGGGACTTGTCTTCGCGTCGGGGGTTCGCGTGCTTGCTGGAGATTTCTTTCTCGCAAGATTCTTCTTCCCCGCCGCGACTTTCTTGCTCTCTGGAATCCGGAATACATGAATCGACTGATCCTTGCAGACGCAACGCTTCGCCTGTTTGCCCGCTTTCATTCTGTCCGAGACCATTACCAGCAGATCATCGGACAGCCAGTCCACGCCTTCCACGTTGCAGTAGCTCTTCTCCGGAAACTTGTAAATGACACCATCATCGGAGAACGCATGCGCATCCCTGTCGATACCGCCAATCCATACGCGGCTCGACGACTGCGATACCACCGCAATCTGATCCCC
This sequence comes from uncultured Burkholderiales bacterium, assembly GCA_951812315.1. Lineage (GTDB taxonomy): Bacteria > Pseudomonadota > Gammaproteobacteria > Burkholderiales > Eutrophovitaceae > SG8-40. The sequence goes on along the minus strand of CATOSA010000035.1, from coordinate 76,007 downwards.
ATGGAAACTGATGGCAGCATAATCCTCAAACTCGGCGGCTTCCGGCAGCGCAATTTCGTGGCTCCATTGCCAAGTCTCTTCCTTTGTACGCACGAACGCCTGTATGCGGCCACCGCCCTCGGTCGCTGCAATGCACAGGTTGCCTTCGCACATAGCCAGCAGGTATTCCTTAGCTGCCGCGCCATAGATGAGCCAGGCCTTCGAAACCCTTGTTCTTTCTCTCGAAAATTTTCGACAGCCGCGTACAACGTTGGAATCTGAACTCCTGGTCGTATTCGCAAACGAAGGAACGGTACTTTCCGTCGGTATCCTCTTCGGACTCAATAATGAGATAGAAACGCTTTGCTTTCGGATCGAACGTAATATCCTCAAATCCGGTTCCCGGGCTGAGCGCCGGTATCAAGCGGTTTGACTTGCTGGACTTTAACGCGGGATCAACTTTACCAACCTGATTCAGGCTGTCGAAAATGATATAGGCATCGCCGTTAACAACTGTCACACCACTCGCTTCGAGCGGACTCTTTTTCTTTCGGCCCGGCAGGAGTTTGTAGAGTTTTTCCTCACGGACCATCTCGAGTTTTGGCTTCATGGCATTCCCCCCTAAAGATACCTGCGCTGACATCGTGTCAGTCTTGGTTACCTCTCATCTGACGCCCCGGCATTGATACAAAAGACGCAATACGAATCTTGTCAGCATGAGGATATTCCTGCAAGCGAACAGGTTTTGGCCGCCAAATGCCATACGAAGCTTGTCTGCCCATTACCGCTTCGTCAGTTCGCCCGTATCTATTTCGCGGCCAAGCGTGACCAACTGCACGCCGTTCACGGTGACGTCAACACAGGTAACTGAAACGTGATCCGGCCGGAAGCAAACGACCTTTGCTTTAGACTGCGCAGCGCCAACGATCGCATTGATCGCAATATAGTGAGTAAAAATTACGCTGTCTTGATCGATGTCGTTTAGCGTATTCAACAGGTTCGCGCGCCACGCAAAATAGTCCGGCGAACCCGAGGGTGCAGATTCGTATAGTTGCTGCCATGCGCCACCCATTGCTCGCCTGAGCCAACCTTGCTTGTCCAGAGGATCGTTAGCGGGCGAAGGAATCTCGGCGACAGGCTCGAGAATCTCTGCCGGATGTTTCCAAAGCTGGGCCAGAGGATTTGCCGTTTCGCAGCAGCGTCGCAACGGACTCGTATAGATTGGCATGCGAGCCAGCGAATTTCCGAGCGTCTGTGCCACTTCTTGCGCCTGTTGCTCGCCGGTCACATCGAGACCCGCGTCGAGCGCTTCACTCCAGTTTGCAGAAGGACGCGCATGTCGGATCAAATAGAGTCTGGGCATTCTCGGGACTACGCCGCGTCTTGAGCACGGCGAGTTTGCTGGAGCAACCATGATAATCGGAATTTCCGAACGAACCGGTTGCTGACCCCGTCACGGTCCGCGAGATACGCGGTCGAAGCTTAGACAGTAGTGTTTTGACCTCGCAAAAGCATCAAGGTCTAAGAACCGCATAGCCGGCATTACACCGCGCTATTTCGGACGATCCAAAGTGAGTTCGCTAAAGCAACCCTTATCCTGGCAAAGCCAGCAGAAATAGCATGCCGTCGAAGAGAGTTCGAGCAGTGATTTCTTATCAATCACCGACCGCGTATCCGAAAGTTGCGATCGCTTCTGCCAGTCGGTCGAGACAGGCACGATTTTCGCGAACATGGAAGACGCCTGGTTTCAGGCTTTGACTGCACTTTACAATTTTGCAGCAGGGTACCGGTCAGGAAACCCTCGGTTTTCCTGATACCCGCGTCATCCCAATTTCACAATGACCGTGTTGTGGCGCACATACTTGATTGAGCGGGATACAAGGCCTTCAACACAATTATCAACCTGATCGAGTCTGGACAGTATGTTTAACAAGGCATTCCTCTTCCTTGCTTGCTGCCTGTTTCTGGCTTCGTGCGCGACTCCCGAAAATCAGGCAATCACCGACTGGGAATCTGGCCGTATTGAATCGGCCGAGGAAAAATTCGGTCTTATCGAGAAGAACTACGAACACACTGTCGCCGCAGCAGATTCTTTCCGGGAGAGGGCCTCACTTAAGGAAGACTACCAGGAGAAATATTCCTTGAAACATGCCGAACGCGACAATCGGGGACCCTATTCATCGCAAATGGTCAAAGCGATAGACGCTTACTACCGCTACTACCAAAGATTTCCTGACGATCTTTCCGCCGTCGCTGCTACTACCAAATACTATTTGCTATGTGAATACAGGGCGTTGTTTGACTATGGCTAAAAACTGGACTGCAGGCAAGCAGATACAGCTTACGAAAAGGACTTAATCGCAAGAAACCGCAATCAGGCTCTAGCAGACAGCGACAAGAGGCCTCGCAGCCCGGAGGATTTTCCCAAGTCGGAAACCACGTGAGGAGACACGCTCAACCCGTCCGGCACAACGCCAGAGGAAGTGTTTTCACGCATTCTACATAAACACGAATAACCCGACCCATGTAATGGCTGAGGAAACAGTCTATGACATTCGCATTAACTATAGCCATGATCAATTTCACAGCATTGAGTCGGAACATTTCGGCGCCTATTGGGTTGGAACTATCGAACTTCCCGAAGATGAAATCAGATCAATAGTAATTGGCCAAAGTTGGGCAAAGACCCGACTTATCATTGATGGACATGTCGTTTACGATGGTCGTTCCGACAAGGAGTTTCCACTTGCTCTCGACAAAGGCGATCATCTGGTCGAAGTTGAATTCACTAATAACTGGCATACCACGAAGTTTCTGGTCAGTTTGGATAATAACCTTGAGAAACTTTCGATCGATCAAATAATCTCTCGCCTCGAGGGCGGCATTTCGGGCCAATACAGTTTCAATTTCGCCGGGGTCTATAGAAGCTCAAGCAAGGATATGGCCGTTGTCCTCAATATCGACAAGCTTTCGAAACCCATCGTACTGGTTCTGAGTTCATACGAGGCAATAAATTGGCGAATTTCTAATCCTTACATGACCGAAATTCGAGCAGTTGTCTATGCTTCGTATAGTCCATGTACCACCATTTCCGGGGACCTGAGCTCGTCAACCCTATTGCTTCCGTCTCGACGACGAATTGGATCGCATGGCGGCAAACCCAGTTGCACCTGCGAAGCTGGAAGCCTCTTCTGTGACACAACTACTTTGCTTTGGATCAGGAAAGCTGTTGAACAGTTGGGAGAATCTAAAATGACAGGATATTCGGGAGAATATTCAGCTGCTTCGTTATTCGTTCCACAATTCAATGTGGAGGAAGTGTTGCGAATACGCGAGAAGACAATGATTGAGAATGCAAGTTCTCAAAATACGCCCTGCAGCCAGAATCACGTTCCTCATTTTTGATGAGTATCTCGAACTGAGTTTGCCGCGACAGAATCTTGAACAACGCGGTGTGTTCTGTCTTGAAAGAACGCAAGCGCTGAATCGACCAAGTGCCGCACATAAGTCGCTGTCGCGATGCTCACGCGAACTTCCGTTACAAAGGAAAGCTCCAAATACGTGTCGCCCGTTGCGCCTATCGGGCCGCTGCCTCCTCTTCCTGCTGAAGCGCAAAAATCGAGGTGTAGCCTTTCGACCAGTCAGGCGGTATCAAGCAAGGCTCCTCATCAAAATGCACCCAACGCGCTGGTTCCCCGCGAATGAGTTCGCTACAGCGAGGGTCAGTCGTGCCCACTCCCCTGAGCGGCAGTGCATCGCCGGATGAATAGGTATGCAACAAGAGTGGCCGCGACCTCGGCGAAGAGTTGATCATGGAGCCATGCACCATGCGACAGTTGTGGATTGTTACAGACCCTTTGGGTCCTTTTAGCCAGACGACCTTGTCAAGGTCGACCCTTGCAATGTCGCGGTCCTTGATCGCCCCGACCCAATCGCCTTTATCACCGTACAGATCGAAAATCTCTCCGCGATGGCTGCCTGGTACTACACCCATCGGACCCATCTCGTCGTCTACATCGTCGAGGTAAAGACCGATTGTCAACGGAGAATAGTTTGTGTGCGGCCAGAACTGAATGTCCTGATGCCACTTCACCTCTTCGCCACCATCAGCCCATTTGAAGTTGAGCTTTGAGTGATGGTATTTTACGCTCGGGCCGACAAGGTCTTCAGCAAGGTCGACAATCGGGCCTCGAAAGGCGAATTCCTCGTAGACCGGATCCTGGGCGGCCGGGTAGGTGATACGGCGTAAGCGCGGATTGTCTGCGCTGTGACTTGGATCGAGATCGAAGACCTGATCTGACTTGCTCAGTTCGCGGCTTTTCTCAATAAAGCTGTTGGTCACCTGCCACAGGCGGTCCAGCCATGCGTTATCGATAAAGTTCTCAAGCAGCAAGTAGCCGTTCTCGAAATAGAACTCGCGCTGCTCCTGGCTCAGCACTTTGGGCTCGAACTTGAGAATATCTTCAGGTTTCATGCATGAATCTCCGAAGTAGTCGAAGTCATTATCAGTGACAGCCGGCGAGGCAGCAAGAACCGCCCCCCCCCTTTGTCCCGCCTCCTGTGAAAACCCGGCGCGAATGAATTTCGACAGGAAACAAGCATAGGGCAACTAGCCGCCACTCCTAACATGTCAGGCATCATCATCTGCGATCGCGCGGTTCAGCGTTTCTCACGACTCTCCGGAATCACTCGGAATGTTCAAACCTGCTTTGCGCAAGCCCGTCATCTGAACGTCAATGGCATCATTATTCCACATCCATTTGCGCGATTCAGCAGCGGCAAAGCGCTCGTAATCCGGCCGAATCTTGCGCAGGATGGCAACTTGCTCGTGAGCTTCTTTCATGCGACCCAAGTGCGCGTAGGCTCGAGCCAGCCGGGAGTGGTACCAAAACAGGCCATGCATCTCGGACCTGAGTATCGACTCCAGCGCTTTCTCAAATTCACGATTGCGCATGTGCCAGTCGGCGACAGGGAAGTGCGCCCAGCCGGGAAGCACCAGGTTGAATCGTTTTGACCTTTCCAGCAAACGAAACCCATCTTCCCACCGCTCTGCCCAACACAACCACGACCCGAGGCTCATTAGTCCGTGACCGTCGTTAGGATACGTTTCTGCCCACCGTAAAGCCTTGCTGATAAATAGCGGGTCCTTGCGCAAGTACAGTAGAAATGCTTCTTGGCTTCGGGCTAATGCACTGGATGGATCAAGTGCGAGCGCCTTGCGTAGTGCGCGCTCCGCACGCGCCAACGGCTCTGGCTTTGGGTTAAAGCCGAGGGCATATTCGTTCAGGTAGATGTTGACCAGGCGTGCCCATCCTTCCGAATACTCCGGATCCTCGGCCACCGTTCGCTCAAGGCAATCGCGCGCAGCGTCGTAGGATTCTGAAGATAGCGTTCGGGCAAACTCAAGTGCCTTTAGCACACAGTCATAGGAACGAAGCAACTCTGGCGGTTTGCGCGAGATTTCCCGCGTCTTTGACAAGACTATGACGCCGTGACTGCCACCTACCGCGGTCGCGACTTTGTTCGCGATCTCGTCCTGAAGCTCGAACAAGTCTGCGGCGTTGAGGTCGGACTCGTATTTTTCGGACCAGAGGTGAGAGCCATCTCGCGAGGACAGCAACTGCGCTGTCACCCGAACGCGATCTGCCGAACGCCGTACGCTTCCCTCCAATACGTACTCGGCGCCCATTTCTTTACCGACGGTGCGCACGTCGACGGCCTTTCCCTTGTAGGTGAACGTAGAGTTTCGTGCAATAACGGAGACGCGCGAAATGTGCGCCAATATCGTAATCAGCTCTTCGGCGATTCCGTCCGCGAAGTATTCCTGTTCAGGATCATTGCTCAGGTTGTCAAAAGGCAATACGGCCACCATTGGTGGACTGGCAGCCGCCGCCTCTGCCTTCGGTGCCCCTTGATTCGGCGGCAACGGAACGGCACCGTCCGCTTCCGGATCGACCCGAAACGCCCGAACCGGCTCGGCGATGTTCTTGACCTGATGTTCTCCAAGATCTTCAAAACCAATCGGGAGCCGTCCGTTTACGTTCTCGTAAACCGTTCGTTAGATGCATATTCCGCCGGCGTCTGCCAGCGCTTCCAACCTTGCGGCGATATTCACCCCGTCGCCATAAAGCGCGCCATCGCGCACGACGACGTCTCCGAGATTCACCCCAATCCGAAACTGCATTCTGCGGTGCTCGGGCAAGGCTTTGTTGCTCGACGCGAGTTCCGCCTGAATATCGACTGCGGCTTTGACCGCTTCTACCACCGATGCGAACTCTGCAAGGATGGAATCCCCTGGCGCATTGACGACTCGCCCATGTTGAGCTTCGACCTGACGCGTAAATAAGGCCCGCGCCATTGTGATTGCTTCGACGGTAGCTTCGTCGTCATCACCCATCAGGCGGGAATAGCCGACGGCATCGGCTGCCAGTATGGCCGTGAGCCGGCGTGTGGTTTTCGCGGAATTCATCGGCTAATTTTCGGCAGCCATTCCGGGACCGGCCGCGCAAAGGCCGTCCGCCGACCGATCTACCGTTACGTCAGTATGCGTCAACTGCAAAGCCCTTCCGGCAAAGCCAACTTGCGCCGAGCACAGGAATCCAAATTGCTTTTCTCCTCATCCAGACACTTAGCTCTCGATTTCCGAGGCACAAACGCAGCAGCAATGCGCTTTTCCCGTTGTTCTGCGACACGATTGCAAGCAAAAGCCATGACCCGTTCCCACTGGCAGGGAGAGATAAAGTAACACAGCAGCGCGCTGGTTCACGGGCACAGTTCGGGCCCCGTATACTTGCCGATAGAGTGGCTGCCTGCCACGGTGTGCCGTTCATGGGTTCGAAAACCAAAAGACGGCCCCAATCGAATAAATTCAGAGGACTGCAAAATGCCAACTGCGAGCATTCGCAATCTGTTTGCCGGAACTGTCCCGGTAGGCAGCGAGGTAACGCTGAAAGGATGGGTACGAACGCGCCGTGATTCCAAGCATGGATTCTCATTCATCAACCTGCATGATGGGTCCTGTTTTGATGCAATACAGGTCGTCGCGGACAAGGCGCTGCCCAACTACGAGAACGAGATCCGGCACCTGACAACGGGCTGTTCCATCATTGTTTCCGGCGAACTGGTGGCCTCCCAGGGAAAAGGCCAACGAGTTGAGGTGCAAGCGAAGAACATTGAAGTCGTCGGCTGGGTCGACGACCCGGAATCGTACCCGGTTGCTGCTAAACGGCACACGTTCGAGCATCTTCGCGAGGTGTCTCATTTGCGGCCGCGCACCAACACTATTGGGGCGATCGCCAGACTGCGCCACAGCCTCGCCCAGGCCGTCACCGTAGACGGCGTGAACGACGCACCGGTACTGAACGGTGCAATATCTGATCAGACAGCGCTTGAAGACAACCCGTTTTCGTTGCAACTACCGATCGATACATTTACCGACGTCGACGCCGGCGATGTGCTCACCTACGACGCGCGTCTGTCTGATGGTTCAGCGCTGCCAGCGTGGCTGACATTTGATGCGACGACGCTAACATTCAACGGCATGCCGACCTATCCCGATGCCGGCACCATCACCCTGAATGTCACCGCAACCGACAATGCCGGCCTGAAAGCATCCACCGAATTTGGCCTGACCGTTAATCTCTATCCCGATCTCGAATTGATCGGCGGCCCGGGTAACGACACATTAATCGGCCACTCCGGCAACGACTACCTTGACGGCGGACGCGGTACCGACACCATGATCGGCGCGCACGGTGACGACACCTATGTCATTGACCGATACCGGGACGTGATTATCGAGCACCCTGGCCAGGGTAACGACACGGTGCATTCGCCCTTCTCCTACCGGCTCGGCGCTAATCTGGAGAACCTCACCATCGTCGGCAACAGGCAAAAAGTCATCGCCATTGGCAACAAATCACACAACGTGCTCACCGGCAACAACGAGGACAACACGCTCGTCGGTCTTGGAGGCGATGACTGGCTCGACGGAGCCGGCGGCAAAGACCAGCTATACGGCGGCGCGGGCGACGATACCTACATCGTTGACGACAAGAACGACAAGATCAGCGAAAGAGCTCACAAAGGTACGGACACAGTCCAATCCAGCGTCAAATGGACGTTGGGTGACAACGTGGAGAATTTGCGACTCGTTGGTGAGGACGCGATTGACGGCAAGGGCAACGCGCTCGATAACCTGCTGGTTGGCAATGATGCTGGCAACACACTCTCGGGCGAATCCGGGACTGACATCTTGCAAGGTCTCGGCGGCAAGGACAAGCTGAAGAACAAATCCGGTAATGCATTACTCGACGCTGGTGCAGGCGAGGACAAGCTCGAAGGCAAGAAGGGCAACGAATTATTTATTGGCGGTACCGGCGACGATGACGTCTCGACTTATTCCGGTGCGGACATCATTGCGTTTAACAAAGGCGATGGCCACGACGAGGTCAAGTCAAAACACGGCAGCGAGAATACCTTGTCGTTGGGCGGCGTTGAGTATGACGACCTGAGCCTGAGTAGGCACAAGAAAGATCTGGTACTGAACGTCGGCGAGGACGATGCGATTCGCTTCGACGACTGGTACTCGAAATCAGGCAACAGTGTGGTCAACCTGCAGATCATTGCCGAAGCCATGGCCGACTTCGAAGCCAGTTCCGGTGAGTCGCTACTGAGTGGCAAAGTACAGACCTTTGACTTTGCCGCCGTTGTCAATGCGTTTGATGCAGCAAGGCAGATCAACAAATGGTCGCTAACCGACGCCTTGCTCGATGCGCATCTGGCGGCCAGCGACAGCGAGGCGCTGGGTGGGGATCTGGCTTATCAGTACGCGGTCAACGGCACGCTCGCGGGTATCGGTGCGACGGCCGCGCAGGATGTGCTCAACGCGCCGCAGTTCGGATCAGGTACACAGAGCTTGCGCCCTCTCGAGGAATTGCAGCAGGGCAAGAACCGATTGAGTTGAGTATGAGCTTATAGCGCGCTGACAATTTGCGGACTGGAAGAGCAAACACGACTAACGCTTTCATGACGTAATCAGCGCGCGTGCTTCCAGCCAGGTCCGGTTCCGTCTGCAATCATACGGCGCAATGCGCCGCGATCCGGGCGGCAGAAAATCAGTCCGTATCGAACCACCCGTTGACACGAGCGGCGTTTGCAGACATCCATTTGCGTGCCGCGCCTTGCGGATTCATGCCTTCGATACGAACCATAAAATCCATCTCGGCGACCGCGTCAAGATCTAGCTCGATACGACGCAGTACGCGTAGTGTCTTGCTTGGTGCACGCTCGACAAAATCGCGGTGCGCCACCAGCACCGCATTGTTCTCGCGGCCAAGCAACTCGTCAGGCTCATCCAGTTTGCGCATCTGCGCCATGCGGTTGAGGAAATTTGGCCGGAAATACGGCATCACAAACCAAGACTCGCTTTGATAGTTTTCCTCGAAGTATCGCTGCCATTCACGATGGCCATCCGTTCGCAGTCGATAGCCGTACCGCTCCAGATCGTAGGCCTGCATGATTCGTTGCGAACCCATCGACAGGCCCGAATCAGGTTTGGTGGCCCGGATGTGTTTTTCCATACGGCTGCGCACGTCCGGCTTCTTCAAATCCGCAACACTCGCCACGTCTGCTCTCGGCACATAGTGCGGTACTGCCCAGAACAACTGAGCCCCACGATACAGAACGGCAAGTTCGACCGCATCACTGCCATATTCGCGCCAGTACTTCGCATGCGCGTAGGGCAACCACGCCGCCACCAACAGATCAACGGATCCGTCGCCGATTGACGGAAAAATCTGCTTGTGACTTCCTGTCGTCAGTTCGACGGAATGGCCGAGTCGCTCCAGAACCGATTGCACGACCTGACCGGTCACCGCATAAAACGAGATGCTGATCTGGCCGAGTCTGACCGTGTTGTCAGCGCCGGCTACCGATGCTCCGGTCAGCGCACACATTGACATTACGGTGAGCGCTACCGCGACCACCATCGACCGGATGTAGCGTTTCACGATTTCATCCTCACGTTGCGGAACTCTTCGGGGAAGTACGGGCGGCCTGACCGCGCAACCGCCGAACGATATCCACCATGGTATCGGGCGTACCGAATCCGCCTGCTTTGGTTACCAGCAAGACCTGACGCCCGTTTCGGCCGAAGCGGGCATACGGAATTCCGGGCATCAGATTCCCGCCGACTTGAATCTCCACGCACTTCGATGCCTGGAGTACCGCGATCGCAGTATCACCACCGGTGACGACGATGGCACCTGCCCCAATATCATCTGCAACGCCAAGGCCGGCTTGCGCAAACTGCCTGGCGACCTCGGCGGCATCGGCAGCGCCAGCTTCCGGATCCTCCACCGCAAGCAGGACCACCTGCTTCGCATCGCTGCTACCCGGACTTGCCATCAACCGACCGTTCGGTGCGTCAAGGACGATCGTGTCCGCACAGGCGCGAAGCTGTTCCACCTGTTCACGGCTACGCGTTGCACGCGAACCCACCACGAATACAATCGGGTCGGTCGTTGCTGGTTCGATCACAGAATCTGTTTCAGGCGTTTTCGCAGCGTCGGACGCTGCGGGAGAAAATTGCGCAGCGCCTGAGGCGGAAGAGAGACTTTGCGCCAGAATCAGTCCGAGACCCGCCGAACCGACGAGCAGGGTTTGCGCCAGATGCGCCGATACGTTCGCAAAAACTTCTGACATATCGCCGTCACTGCCAGCATCCGCAACGATGACGCCATCGTCCGGAACCTGCGGCTGTTCACCTGGACGCCAATGTGAAACGCGACCTGGACCAACAGACTCGGCGAACAATTCGGTAAGTGGCTTCACCGGCGGTGGCGACAACGCATCGTTGGCGAATCCGGTCTGTGCCAGAGGCACGCCGTCGACATGTACAAGGCCGTTCACGACCGTTCTACCCTGCGCCGGGAAGGCCGGCGCGATCAATGCCCGTTTCCGGCCGCACACGCTCATGAGAACCGTGGTTTCGGTTACGACGTTGCCGCGCAGCGTGGAGTCAATCTTTTTAAAAATGATGTCGAAACGCTGTCCGGCGAAACGGCGTACGCAGCGCTCGACTTGCTCGGCTGCAGCGACAGGCTCAAGGTGACGCGAATCGGTGTTAATCGCGACGACTTGCGCATCACGTAGATCGTCCGCTTCACATTCGAGCGGCTGCGCGACAACCATTGTTGGCAAACCCTGCTCGGCGAACGGGCCGGCAGTATCAAACGACCCGGTCAGATCGTCGGCGACGATCAGGACGCGCGCTAGCCTCTCATGCGCCATGACCATCTGCCATACGTAGCGCGTACGCGATGGCCGATTTCATATTGGTGTTATCGGCAACGCCTTTCCAGGCAATGTCGAATGCCGTGCCGTGATCGACCGAAGTGCGGCGAATCGGTAGTCCTAGACTGACGTTTACCGTCTCGTCAAACGCGATGAGCTTTGTCGGGATGTGGCCTTGATCGTGGTACTGCGCGACAACAAGATCGAACTCACCTTTTAGTGCCCGGTAGAACACGGTATCGCCCGATATCGGTCCCTGAACATCGATGCCTTCCTCTTTTGCGGCATTGACCGCGGGCGTGATGCGCTCTGCCTCCTCGGTCCCGAAAATTCCACCCTCCCCGCAGTGTGGATTCAGTCCTGCCACTGCAATGCGTGGCCGTTCGATGCCCAGTTCGCGAAAGTGTGCGTGACCGGCGCGTATCGTATCCAGTACACGTTCGACACTTGGCTTCTCGGCTGCGTTACGCAGCGACATGTGCGTCGTGACGTGAATCGCATTAAGCTTGTCGCCGGCGAGCAGCATGAATGATGACGTCGCACCCGTCAGGTGGGCCAGCAGTTCAGTATGACCGTCGAAATGATGCCCTGCCGAATGCATTGCCGCCTTGTTCAACGGTGCCGTCACAATCACCGATATATCGCCCGCAAGAGAAAGTTCGACTGCTTTTTCCACGAAGCGATAGGCTGCCTCGCCGCCAGCCGGCGTTTCCTTCCCGTCTGCAATCTGCTCCTGGCCCTTGGTCGGTACGTGGACAACGGGAACGTCACCATCGCTTGCGTCGATGCCGTCAACAAACGTCAGCCCGCTTGCGCGCAATTTGTCGGCGCGGCGCAGCAGGTCAATATTGCCAATGACGACCGAGTTGCTGCGCGCTTCCGGCGCCATCTCGACCAAGGTCGCGACGATGATTTCCGGGCCGATGCCCGATGGATCGCCCATTGTCAAACCTATTCTGGAAGTGCCTGTTCTGCTGTGTGCTGCCTGGTCTTGCGCTGTCATGAAACCTCTGTATCCGGACAATGCTGGCGTTGGTTAAAGCGGACTCTTGTTCCGCGCGTTATATATCTCCTGCCAATTTCGATACACGATCCACATTGGCCACGGGCTTACGATCATTCATCGCGCGGGAATTCGTCATGACGGCGATTCGACCGTCTCCGGCGCTGTTGCAATGCGCACTTCGGCCGTAGTCGCAACAGCGCCACCGGCGCTCTCAATATGTTTCGCGGCCGCCTCGACCAACTCAACATTACTCTGCTCACAACCGAACGGCGCGTCCTCAAGCCCAACGCGTACGTGGCCGCGCTCCATCACCGCGCGTGTCACCAGCGGCAGAATGTCAACATCAAGGCCGGCAATCATCCAGTTCGAACCGGGAGCGACCTGATCAATCAAGTTGAGATAGGCCGTCATACCGTAGTCTTCAGGAGGAAAACCGAATGTGAATCCCCGTGTGAACATGAATCGGTAAACCGGGTCCGAACAACTCTCTCGCCACCGAAGGTTCGCACCCAGGCGCGCAAAACCCGGCTCGTAAACGGCAAAGCTCGGATGCAGGCTGTAATGCCGTGCTACCTCAAGTCCATGGCGAATGTCTTCCTCGGAATTGGTATAGACGAATCCGGGCCGGTCCTCCTTCAGGTCGTCGTAGTGTGCAAAGTTGATCGATCCCGGATCGATCGCCATCCACTCAAGCATGCCTTTGGCAGCCAGCGCGTCAACGTGTGCATAGCGCTGCTTCGCGGTCAGACCGCCGTCCTTACCATTTCCACCAGCCGCAGGCATGGTCGGATAAACGATCGCGTCGACTTTGGAACGGATTCCCTCGATGATTTTCGCGTAAATCTCCGGATCGTCTTTTTGCTGACCGGACTTTTCGTCGTAGGCGTGCACATGAACGATGGATGCGCCTGCATTCACGCAGGCAATCCCCTGCTCGACGATCTCGTCAACGCTGACCGGAATACCCGGTTGGCGTTTCTTCGTCCACGGCCCGTTAAGGGCCACTTCCAGCCAATTCTTGCCAAGTGCTTCGTGCATTTCGTCCTCTAAAATCTTTAGCCAAACAGTGTAACCCGCGGAACTGGTGCAGCGAGCCGCCTAAGCGGCGAGCCATTCTACAAGCGTCGTCCTAACGCAACGACTGCCACTAGGAAACGATTTCCACATCGAGCTCAGCCAGTCCCTCGATACGGCCCAGCAATCGATCTCCAGGCACGACGGCACCGACACCCGCCGGTGTCCCGGTATAAATCAGGTCACCAGGCGCCAGGTCGTAGTATTGCGACAGAAACGCGATGGTTTCAGGTACGTTCCATATCATGTCTGAAAGATCACCTTTCTGACGAATCGTTCCATTGACCGCCAGCGTAATGGCGCCCGAAGAATGGTGACCATGGCTGGCCACAGGGTAAACAGCGCTGATCGGCGCCGATTGATCAAATGATTTGCCAAAGTCCCACGGACGCCCAAGCTTCTTCGCTTCGGACTGCAGATCACGGCGCGTCATGTCCAAGCCGATTGCATACCCGTAGACGTGCTCCAGCGCCCTGCCAACCGCAATGTCATGCCCACCGCGATGGAGCGCTACGACGAGTTCGATTTCATGGTGCAGATCACTCGTGCCAGCGGGATACTTGACCAGCCCGCCTTCGGGCACGATGGCATCCGCAGGCTTCATGAAGAAAAACGGCGGCTCTTTGTCCGGATCGCGCCCCATTTCACGGGTATGGGCAGCGTAGTTGCGCCCGACACAATAAATGCGCCGTACCGGAAAACGGGACTCCTGTCCGGCGACAGGAATCGAGGGAATTTCTGCTGCTTCGAACGCATACAAATTATCTGGGTTCATGGTCCAGATTGTTTCAGGTATTGGCGCCTGTTTATGGCTGACGCCTCTCGTTCCCGGCAAGAATACACAAGCCGGGCTCGCATAGTTTGATCCGGCGCAAACACGGCGACTGTGCCAATCGTCCTCAACATCCAATGTCGAGTGACGCCGGCAAACGAGTTCGACCGATGCCTCTGGCGCCGTTCAAAAACGCCGGCCATTCTCTCACAATGGCGGCCGGCAGCCCGCCCGCTGGCGCCGACACCAATGGCACCAGCACCCTCCTGGATGCGCTGCCTTCCGAATCACATTCCATTGCAACGCAGCGGACCCGATTACGGCGAAACGTAGGGATCATCGTTAAGGTCACCAAAGCGCGCCAACCCGTCCTGATCGTTGATATCCAGCAGCGAGTCCTCAAACATCCGGTACAGATCATTCGGATACACCACCATCTGTCCGACATCACGCGTCCATGGTCTGATCGATCCTCGCGACTTGGCTTGCGTGTCACGTGTCAGCAGCGTGTTGAGCGGAATAACGACAAATACACCTTTGTCATGATAAGGGTCCGAAGGTGAGCCCGGCGAAGTGATGTCATTTCCGTCGGTGATCGTATACCAGGCGCCAAACTCCCATCCAGTCCTGAATCGGCGCTTGACCTCGAAGCGCGCGCCGTTGTCCTTGGCCAGAAAACGCCCGGCGCGCACTGTTGTGGTAATCGCGTAAGTGGGAAAGCGGTAATGCACGGAACCCAGCGCGGTCACAGTGTTGTAATCCAGATGGCCGAAACCGCCCTCGTAATCGCGCTGGCGCACCCAGTCGACCGACATATCCACGGCCCAGGGTCGCCGCTGTGGAATGTACATAACCTGTCCGCCGACGCCGCTAAACATCAATTCATAAATTCCGGCCTGCGCACGGGCGTATACGCGTTTGCGCGGGTTGAAAAATCGGCTCAACACCAACTTGGTCAGCTTCAGCCCGTCCTCCTGGAAGTATTTGGCGACGTCAGTGCGCACGTGCGGCAGCTGGCTGTTTGATGGCTGTGTCACATCGCTGATGTTCTCGTACAAGGCAACACCTACGGCGCCAGTGAAGAATGTTTTCTTGGCGATCTTGCGGTCGTAACGTGCGCGCAATGCCAGGGTAAAGCGAAATGCCCCGCTCGGATCATTCAGAAAAACCGCGAAATCAGGCGTGATCTGAAACTTGTCGAGCGTGCTCGACTCGGTGCGAAAACTCAGGAGGTCGCCATACAACGGGTCGAAGAACTGCGCCTGCAACTGGGTGTCGGCCTCAATTTCGGCCAGTAATTCTTCTTTGTGCGCCGGCACATCTGCATCCGACGGATCCGCATAGTCCAACTGAACGTGATCGCTGAGTTCGCCACGATCGATCAAACCGTTGAAGTAACGCTCCAGGCGCTTCAGATCCAAAAAGGTGTAGGTTGCAAATGGCAGGTCCGCCAATGTGTACACGATCTGTATTTCATGTGTCTCCAATGGCGACAGGTTGAGAATTGTTCTCGCAGCACGGCCGACGGCACGGCTCATCAGCGAAATACGGGTGTTGGTCAACACCACCTTGATGCGGTAGCCCTCGGTGATAATGCGCACATCCTTGAAGTTCTGGCTGGTCAGCGCCGACATCATACGCAGCTCGTGTTCAATGTCGCTCGACCATTGCTCCATGCTTGGCCGGGGCGTGACCTTCACGTACGGCTGCGGCTCATTGATTTTCGGGATCCACTCCCTGTCTTGCAGCGGAATCGCGACGTACGCGTTCAGTCCGGCTTCGCCGTGCCCATAGTTCGCCTGCAAACCAACCCAGCCATTGCGGTACTCAACACCGCCAACGACGCCTTTTTCGCGATCAATCAGGCCGGTCTGCACCGCAAATGGATCATTCGGATAATCGTTGGCGTCATATTCGGCAACCAGCGACCAGTGCGGCAGCCATTTGGGCGAATAGCGCACACCACCGAACGCGCCGTCAATGCGGTCCGTGCCATAGCCAAGCGTAATATCGAATTCGCCGACGCGCTTGCCGACAGCGCCGAAGCCTGCCCGGAACGCCTTGGTGCCTTCCGCCATGTCTTGCGCACCCACCGCCAAAGATGGCCACCAGCGAGTCTCCTTTGTCAAAAGCAGCTTGAAGTCGAAGGCCTTGTCTTTGGTGTCGCCAAATTCAGCGCCGGGACGATCCGAAAACGCAGGAACACCGTCGGTCTCGGTATATCGAAATGACGCCTCGAACCGCGGTAACACGCTCAGGCTCGTCCAGAGCGCGCGATAGGGATTGGCATAACTGTAGCCCGCGCGCCACGTACCGTCCGGCGCGACTCGAGCAGCGGGCATAAAGACCAGGCCGGTCTGCCCGGTCATGCTGGGCTCCGCAAATGCGAATCCGCAATACATCAGCGACAATGCAAGCAGAATCGGCCTGACCCGGCACATCGTGCTGTTCGCGCCCATCTTGTTTTTCTTCACACGACAACCTCCCGTGCGCCGAGTTTACCGACTCAGCCTCGTCGCGTCAGCGCAAACGGTGCAAACAGTGCAACGTATGAAACGTTTCTTTCCCGCCCGCCTGCAAAGGCCCGGAGAAACGACGAACCGATCGAAACAAGCGAAAGACAAAACCCTTTGTAGGGCACCAACAAACCCGGGCGTAAGGTTGCATTGGCGCTGAATACAAAAATAAATGGCCCGCCCGAGGCGAGCCAAACGTGTAACGGCCCGCTAATGCGGGCCGCGCAAAGAACAAAACCAGACAAAACTGGAACCTACTCAGGCCGGGCGACTTTCAGCCTCCGGAATGCAGAATGCCACGATAAACCAGCCACATTGCATCTTACTGCAAGCACTTCCCAGACACCCTGACGGCACGCGCGCAAACCTGCCGTATGCCTCTGGCACACGGCAAATTCACAATTTCTGCAACCTCGCCGATGCACTTATAACCAACAGCGCATCGGAACAAAACTACTGGTGCGTTACCGTAGTGTGCGTTACCGTAGTAGTGCTATCAGACGCTGCTGCTGCAACCGCAACACCCAGCGCGATCGCAAAGGTATTAACCGCAACCGCTGTCGACACGCCTGCTGCCGCTCCTGCGCCAGTCGCTGCACCACCTGCCTGTGCAAATGCCGACGAAGACGCGAACGCGAACGCGAGAACAATAACAAGTTTTTTCATGCTTATCTCCCTTACACCACTCAACGACAGAAACCTCTTTGAACTTCTATTATGCGCCTGATTGTCAGTGTCTTACAACCCCAGCGTCGTTGACTCAGAGGCGCCAGCGATTTGCTATTAGCGGCCGCGCAACGTCAGGCGACGAACCAATTGTGGGATACGATCCGACTGTCTGATTCAGGTGTTCCCCGGCAAAACGCGGATTCAACAAGAACGAGCATGAGCATGGGCGGGATCTGGCGACTTCGACGCAGTCCACGCAATTCTGGGCAGAAACCACGAATTATTTGCCACCCTCTTGCCACTTCAGCCGAATCGTCGTGCCTTCAACCAGCCGTTGCCAGACATTTGGGCTGCTTTCGAAACTCGCGCGCTAGTAATGTTGCTAACGCGCTGTTCTGGCCGGAGCCCTTACGGGAAGTACAGGGAGAACCTGGTGTTACTGGTGCGTCACCGTAGAAGAACTGTCATTCGTGGCAGCAATACCGGCGATCGCAACGATCCCGAAAGTAATGAGGATGACGTTAACGGCGGTTACGCTTGAACCTGCCGCACCCCCGGCACCGTCCTGCGCGAAAACCGTAGACGTTGCCAACGCTAACGCCACACCCACTATTAGATTTTTCATTTCACTTCCCGTCGCCCAAAATCAGTTATGAAACTGCTCGCATGGTTCAAGTATGGCCACGCGGCAAATACATTACAAGCACAAAAAAGACCACACAAACGCTTGCCTGCCCACCTGACATTGTTCAATCCGCACCCTGGGGACCTGAATCACAGACAAGGCGTCCAGTCCCACATTGCACTTTGTACCGTGTCACCACTCTTGAAATCGGGGAAAACCTCCTGACTGTCAGGACTGACATCAGTGATCATGACATTGAGTATGTCGTCTTTCAGGCCTGCGGTTTCGCCCCTGAGCATGGCCTGCCGTCCCTCCCCCGCGTTTACATATGCACAAACCTGAATGCCCGGCGGACCAAGAGCCTTTCCGCGAGCCTTACGTGCCATGTCGCGGCGTTGCTCCATTGCGGTGTAGCCATAGCGCAGATCTTCTTTCCACTGGCCATCGAACCGGTCGCCACTGGGCCAGAAATAGGTACCCCAGCCCTCGCGCTTGTCCGCCACGAACTCGCCCACATAGCGCTGACCCGCCCATTGCGTATCAGCACCCCACTCGTACATGCCCTTGCCATGCTTGTGGTCGTTCCGAAACTCGCCTTCGTAGCGGTCACCCCACGGCCAGGTTTTTACACCGTGACCATGCTTCATGCCCTTGCGAAACTCGCCCACATACTCGGCCGATCCGCGAGCATGTCCTTTTCCGTTCGCAAGCCCATTCCAGCATCTGCCCTCGTAAAACCCCTGAAGTTCCGGATCCTCGACTTTGCATGTCCCGGCATACGCCATCACTGGAAGCAGCAATGCAAGCAATGCGAGCCTGCGGGTCATGGAGCCGAGAGCGTGTCGGAAATCGAAATTCACTGTCACTCCGTTACTCAACGCAAATTATCCAGCATTCAACGCGATCCTCCTCCGCCTGGCCCATACCCAGTATACAAGCATGAACGTAGCCGCCCCCACTGCATCAGCTACCCAGTCCCATACCGAAGCATCGCGCCCGGCAATCGATACCTGGTTCCACTCGTCCGCCACACCGACCAGCAACACAAGGACCAAAGGCACCCACAGCCGGCGATTTCCGGCCGCGTGTGCCAACAACGCAGCCATGATTCCGTAATACGTAAAATGCGCAACCTTGTCGAATGGCGCTGGAAACAAAGGAACGTCAGCCACACCTTTGGCCCCCGCAAACAACGCGATTGCCATTAAAAAAGCGGCTAACCCGCAGCCGCTTCTGATCAATGCTGATTTCGTCACAACTTCAATGCTTTACCCGCACTCACTGGTGGCCCATCCAAGGATTATCGCCTGATAACGTGGCGCACGCCATGCACGAGAAGCTTCGCTCACGACGGACTACTGGTTCACCGATTGGCCCCCAATTCCCGACTAACGGGTCACATATCACCTAAACCTGGTCTTTATCCCCTGCCCTGGTTCGATCTGTCCGGCCAACAAGCTGATCCGGAACACCCGCAAATCGGCGCGCATCGGTCGCCAACTGCTTAGCGTCATCCTGAAATTCTTCGGGCATTTGTTGCCGGAGCACGTAGGCTTTGACATTGGTGCTGCCACCCTGAATTACGCACAACTTGGCTGGCGTACGCACCTCCAGCGAGCGCGTCGGCACCGGCGGGCAATACCCGGTGACCGCTTCGGCCAGCACCGCGCGCACCTGCTCCATATCGTGCTGATCGCACGCACTTTGCAAACCATCAAGCAATCGGGAAACCTCCGACCAGGGCAGATGCTGTTCCGCGGCACGCCGGATCATCGGATGCTCTGTGGCAACAGCGTTGTCATCAATCAGCAACTCCTCATGCAGTTTTTCACCTAGCCGCATACTCGTATACGTGATTTCAATATCGCCAGCCGGATCAGATTCACTGCGCACCCTCAGACCCGACAGATGAATCATGCGTTGCGCCAGGTCGGCAATCCGTATCGGTTCACCCATTTCAAGTACGAATACATCCCCACCCAGCGACATGGCACCCGCCTGCACCACCAGCCTGGCCGCCTCCGGAATCGTCATGAAGTACCGCGTGACTTCTGGATCGGTAACCGTGACCGGCCCGCCCATCGCAATCTGGCGTTTGAACAACGGCACGACCGAGCCGCTTGATTCCAGCACGTTGCCAAAGCGCACGATGGAGAAATTCGGTTTGGCCGCCTGATCTGCAAACGCCTGCAGAATGAGTTCCGCAAAGCGTTTCGTCGCCCCCATCACATTGGTGGGCCGTACGGCTTTGTCAGTCGATACAAGCACGAATCTTTCGACACCTGCATCGCGCGCAGCAAGCGCGCAATTGAGTGTGCCAAACACGTTGTTGCGCACGCCCTCGGTCGCATTCAGCTCGACGATCGGCACGTGCTTGTAGGCCGCGGCATGGAAAACAACTTCGGCAGAGGAGGATCGCATCGTGCGTTCCATGCGGCCGCGATCACGCACACTTGCCAACACCGGCGCGACGTCCACTTCACTGCCCGTCGTGGCACGAAGCTCCTCGAGTTCCTGCGAGATCGAATACAAAGCAAACTCGTTGTGTTCGACCAACACCAGCCGTTTCGGATTCTCTTTGAAAATCGCCCGGCATAGCTCAGAACCGATGGAACCGCCCGCCCCTGTAACGATTACGGATCGGCCGTGCACTGACCGTGACAACAGTTGCGGAATTGCCGAGACCGCCTCGCGACCGAGGATGTCTGCAATATCGATCCGCCTCAGATCATCCACCCGCTTGTGCCCACCAGCGATATCCTCGAACGAAGGCACTTCGTGAACGACCACAGGATATTTGGAAAGAAGCCTGATAACTTCGCGTTGGCGCGCGAGAAGCGGCAGGAATCGCGACCAGCACTTCGCGCACGCCCTTTTTCTCAATCAATGTGGCAAGTTGGGCACGCGTGTGCACTTCAAGCCCGCTGATCGTCTGATCACGCTTGCCCGGCGCATCGTCCACAAATGCCACCGGCTGATACTTCGAACCGTGTAGCAACGCAGTCGCCAGTTGATGGCCGGCACTGCCGGCGCCGTAAATCGCCACCGGAACACGTTGCCGCGCGAAAGAGTAGTGCCTGACAATATCGCGAATCAAAAAGCGGACAGTACCTGGCAGCGCAATCAGCAGGCCCCAGAGGATCACCAATGCCCCCATCGGCACGACGCCGTCGCGCATTATGAACACGGCTGCGGCCACAACAACTGCTGCAACAGTCCCCGCAGATGCGATGCGGTAGACCATCGCCCCGGAGGCGTATCTCAATGGCGAACGATAAAGTCCAAAATGACGGAAAGAAACGATCGTCGCGAGCATTGCAACCGGAAAAATCAAGGGAATTTGGTACAGATATGCGAGCGAATGCGCTTCAAAGCGCAGGACGAAGGCAAGCCAGACTGCAGCCGCCACAAGCACTGCGTCGATGGCCATAGACATCGCAATTCGCAATCTGCGCGGACCGCTTAACAGCCGCTGAATCGCGCCTCCCATGATTCTCCTCCCCTGCGTCGCATCTTCTGGTCAGTCGCTTAAAGGCGACTTTTGTACCGGGGCCAGCGCTCGCAGTTGCACGTAATGCTCTCTATCGACGACTTTTGATGCGCAACTATTTCATCCAGTCCCGAGAAGTCTGTTTGTTCGAGCAACAACAACCCTTGCGAAATTCGTTCCAGCATACGGCGACCACATACTAACCAATAAACAATGATTTGCAATAACGGGCACATCGAATTTCCACAATGATGACGAACCACTGACAAGCACTGACGAAGACCAAACAGCAGCAGTGGCGGTCAACCCCAACTAACGCGATTTACCGAAGCGTGCGGCGGTCCGACATGAATCGAGTCGCCGAACCGTTGAAACGATACCTATGTACGGGCGCCGACAATTGAATCCGAAGTAAATTGCAATCGGGAATTGCCAACGCGTTGCGACGTGCCAGAATTCAATCGCGTGCCGGGCGTTCCAAATCGCGGTGTATTTAAGATATCCTGTGCGAAGGAAAGTCAAAAGTGATTTGATCCATTGGGCACTTCAAATTCCAAAGATCCGTGATTTCGGTAGATTTGCGCTTTGCCAGCACGTAACACGTGCCTCCTGCGCGTCCATGGCGCTTTTATGCGCTGCAGAAGCACCCTCGGCGAACTACCGCCTGCAAATCCTGGCGCTGCGACAGTACAAATACCCTGTAGCCAGGATGCGCAATCCGATCAACGAAGTCGTGCAATCACCCTGCAGCAACTATGCACCTGCCATTCGGCGCTTTCTTCGCTCGAATTATCGCCGAACCGATTCGACCGAACTACGCTGTGCTGACATCTGCAGAAGCACGATGCGCGTATTCGAAAAACAACTCGATTCAACTATTGTGATTGGCTGGCGGTCAATGCGACAACGTTCCGCGCGCCAGTCTGTTGCGACGCCCATGCATTCGTCGCGCAAGCGAACGACAGCGCTCAAAAGTTACGATCGGCCGCAATGACACTAACCGCATTCATAACGCACTTGCTGTTTGCAACCTGGATGGTGGTCATAGCATCGCTGATCACACGAATGATGCTGTCAAAAGTACGCATCATGGACGTTCCGAACACGCGCTCTTCCCACGAAATAGCAACACCGAAATTGGGCGGTATTTCGATCGTAATTACGTTTCTGATCGGGATGATCGTCATATTTTTCGTAGCCGACGATGCGGTCATCAGGCAAGACTACTTCTTCGCGTTTGGTTTTACGTGCATCCTTATCGCGGCAATATCACTTTACGACGATATCAAGGACAAGCGGTTCCTGGTCAAACTCGGCACTCAGCTCATAG
This sequence comes from uncultured Burkholderiales bacterium, assembly GCA_951812315.1. Lineage (GTDB taxonomy): Bacteria > Pseudomonadota > Gammaproteobacteria > Burkholderiales > Eutrophovitaceae > SG8-40. Next base: position 53,251 of record CATOSA010000035.1, on the reverse strand, counting down.
CCGTATTCATAGTGCTGGTGTCCGGTCTTGTTATTGATGAACTCGCGTTACCATTCACGGGACCGATATCCCTCGGGTGGCTTGGGTATCCCATAACTATTCTGTGGATTGTCGGCCTGACCAACGCGTTCAACTTCATGGATGGGCTTGACGGGCTGATGGGGGGCGTGGCGGTCATCGTGAGCGCATTTTTCTGCGTGATCACATTCGCGCAAGGCAGCCACTTCGTCTATATCGCGTCTTATACGATACTGGCCGGCACGATAGGGTTTCTGTATTTCAATTTCCCGCCCGCCCGGATATTCATGGGCGACGTGGGCAGCGCGTTTCTTGGGTTTACGTTTGCCGTGCTGGCAATCATCGCGGCGCGTTACGACCTGTCTCACACTGCTTTCCTGGTCATGCCGCTGTTATTGTTCAACGTCATCTACGATACGTTCTTCACTTTTACGCGCCGGCTCATTCACGGTGACCTGGTAACCGCCGGGCACCGCACTCACCTCTATCAACTCTTCAATCGCCTGGGTTACTCACACCGCACGGTCAGTATGTTTCACTATGCAGTGTGCGTTGCCCAGGGCGCCGCTGCCATTTGGATGGTCAACATTCCCGGTGCACAAAGAATGTTTGTGTTCGCACCCTTCCTGATATTTCAGGTACTGTACACGTACGTCATAGTGTCGGGGGCGAAAAAGGCGGGATTGCTTTGAGGCCTGATGCGCATGTCGGCACGCCGATCATTGCGTGCGGTCCTGCATGAAATCCCTAGTAAGTAGGCTGAATTGCCGAATATGAAGTAGGCCCGGTTAGCCCTTGGGTGTAAGCCGGGCGCGCAACTCCGCGCTAAGCCGCGGCAACTCCCATCACTTTGATGATCGCTTCGGCAGTATCGCGTATATCATCGTCCGAGAGAGTCGGATGAACCATGAAGATAATGCCGGTTTCAGCAAGTTTCCGCGCATTCGGTAGGCGGGCAGGCGGCGCAGAACCATGGTCGGCAAATGCTTTCTCGAGGTAAATTTCGCTCACACCGCTGGCCACACAGGAAACGCCCTCAGCGTTGATTGCCTCCACGATGCGGTTAGCGTCCCAGTCGCCGTGAAGGCGCTCAGGCTCGATGAAGGCGCAATACTTGTAATACGCGTGGGCAATCCCCGATGGCGGGACATTGATGGTCAGTCCTGCGACCTCCGCTAGCGCAGTGTCGAGCAACTGGGCGTTGCGCCGACGAATCTCAAGCCATTTCGGGAGCTTCTTGAGCTGGCGCCGGCCGATGGCCGCCTGCATTTCAGTCATCCGCCAGTTGGTTCCGATAGACTGATGCACCCAACGGTTCTCCGGTTGACGCTGCCGAAGCCGAACGGCGTCATAACTCTTCCCGTGGTCCTTGTAGGACCATGCGCGTTCCCAGATATCCTTGTCGTTGGTCAGCAACATCCCGCCTTCACCGCCGGTCGTGATGATCTTGTCCTGACAGAATGAAAATGCCGAGATATCCCCGAGCGAGCCCGCGTTGCGCCCGCCGTAAGTCGCGCCATGACTTTGAGCACAGTCTTCGATCACGGCAATGCCTCTAGAACGGGCCAGTTCGAGTAGCGGATCCATATCACACGGCCACCCGGCCAGATGCACCACGATAATCGCCCGTGTCGCAGGCGTAAGGACGACCTCGACTGACTCCGCAGTAATGTTCTGGCTGGCAGGATCAACATCTGCAAACACCGGGCGTGCACCGCGCATCACGACGCAGCTCGCAGAGGCAATGTAGGAGCGCGAGGTCACGACGACGTCATCCCCAGCACCGATGCCGAGCACGTGCAACGCCAACTCCAGCGCCACCGACCCGTTAGCCAACGCAACCGCGTGACGGCAGCCAACGTAGGCGGCGAATTCCTCCTCGAAGCGCGCGCACTCTTCCCCGGTCCAGTAATTAACCTTGCCCGAGACGAGAACGTCACGCACGGCATCCAGTTCTTCCTGCTCGTAGTGGGGCCAGGGAGGAAGCGCTTCGGACCGTACCGGCCGCCCGCCCTGCACGGCTAATTCGTTGCGAAGCGCTGGAGCAGGGATCGGAGTCATGGCTCAACGGGCCGACAAGGCGAGCCAGACATGCGTGCGCCATCGGGAATGTCGTCGAGTACGGTAGATCCTGCGCCAATTACGACGTTGGCGCCGATGTGTATACCCGGAATAACTCTGGTGCCGACGCCAAGCATCGTACCCCGCCCGACACTCACGCCGCCGCACAGATTACTGCCCGGTGCAATGTGAACGCAGTCGCCGATCGTGCAATCGTGATCAATAGTGGCACCGGTATTGATGATCACATGCGAGCCGATGCACGCGTCGGCGTTAATTACGGCGCCGCCCATGACGGCTGTCCCGGCTCCTATTTGCACGCTGCGGGCAATTGCCGCGTTTGGATGCAGCGCGCTGGCAGCAAGTATTCCGTTTGCCGCGAACCACTCTGCAATTCCAGCGCGCACGCGATTGTTCCCGATCGCAATAATGCCTCCCTTTTTCACTTCTTGGCGCCTCGCCAGCATGGCATCGCGCCCGCCGATAACAGGATAACCACATACAGTATTCGTTCCTGCTTTCCTGCCATCATCAACCACGTATGCCACCTTCGTCGCTGACATTTGTTCAAGTATGTCTATTACGACCTTGGCATGACCACCTGCGCCAAACACAAATACTTCATTGGCCACGTTTGCTTCCTGTAAACCGGGTCATCGTCGTCGCTCCCGATTCGTTGGTGTCCTGAGCCCTCAGAACACTAAGTTACAGTCAAGTACAGTATTTTGACATCAAGCCAAATCGACCGATTATCAACATACCAGACATCCATACGGAACTCACCATCCCATGACAATGCGTTTCGCCCGTTGACTTGCGCCCAACCGGTAATGCCCGGCAGCACCTCGTGGCGCTGGGCTTGCTCAGGCAAATTCAGAGTAGCATTGTCAAGTAAAAGTTACCGCTATTCGCTATCTCTTTGCGAATCTCAAAGCCTTCATTTCGAGAAGCGTCCTGCAAATCGGGGGCATGCGCACCCTATCTAGCCGACCTTACGCGCAATAATTCGAATCACGACAGGATCGTCATCGCCGTGAACGGCAAGTCCAGCTGATTCTTGCTTTTTGCGTATAGACAGCCCAAGCGCCTCGAGCCTTGCTACTAGCTCGTCCTTAACTATAAATCGCCGATAGTGACCGTGAATTCGTTCCGTCGGGCTTAACACTTCGCCCTTTGACGCCAATCGATCGTTTATCGAGCGGCACTCGATAAACAGATGACCGCCATCGACGAGCTTAGCTGTAGCGTACTTCAAGAATTTGCTTTCTTCCGTTGGAGTCATCGCATGCAGGCAGAACCTACTATATATCGCGTCATACTGCTCGTCATCCAACGTCAAGCCGGTGTCTGCTTTCGCGACAATAAACTGAATGCCGGTTTCGGCATACAATTTCCGACAATACTCGATTGCACTCAACGACGAGTCAATGGCCGTAACCTCGTAGCCACATTCATGAAAAAAGGCTGCGTCTCGGCCATTGCCACATCCCACTTCCAGAATCCGTCTTTCGGACTCTCCAAAATCTTCGGCTACAAACTGAGCAAACGTCGATGGTTTCGATGGAGCCAAATTCGATTTGTAGTAAGCATCCCAGTGCCTATCTTTTCCTCTGTCGGTGGTCCGACCGACACCTTTTGTAAGAAAAAACTCGCAAATCGCAGCCGCCGCACCATCAGGATCAATGCGCCCATGGTTTTGCACGACCAAGTCTGCCGATTGCGATTCGTCGTACAAATTGTTGCCGAATGTGTTCTTGGCGTAGACGCCCTTTGTGAGTTCATCGCGACGTATCCGCTCTGAGACTGGGACATCGAGGTATATTTCTACAGACGCAGGCACATTTTTACGCAACCATTGCCTCACTTCATCATACATCGCAACTGCAGCAATGATTATCGTAAACCCTTGAGCGGCCAAATGACTGCATAATCTGAAGTATATTTTTGCGAGCTCAATTCGCTCCGCTCGCTCATATCCCCAACGATTCGAAAAAATTGACCTGAGATCATCACCGTCGAAAAACACTGTGCGAAGTCCCGACCTACGCAACCTATTCTCTACTTTTCGTCCGACTGTTGTTTTGCCCGACGACGAGTACCCGCTAATCCAGATTACGCCTGCTAAGTTCGTGTGGTCATCCACCAATATTGCCCTCTTTCTTTTCGGCGCCTGCTAATACCTGCAACAGCTCGCAACTATTCGACGTCCTAACAATTCAAATCACCAGCTACTCAAGACCAGTGCCTGCTTCCAATTTCATATCTACCGTTACAGTCGCTCAAGTGAACTCGCACCTAGCTGTCACGACTTCCCAGCGTATTCTCGAGCTCCTCCAATTCCCCAATAAGAATGCTGTCATTGTTTCCTAAACGCCTCCATTTTCCAATTCTGCGCCTCGAAACTTCAGGGTAGAAGCCAGTATTTGGAATCCATCGGTCAAAATCGATTTGCAGGAAATCAAAAATTCGCCGGGCCGTTACCGCAGTTTCCAGTACAACATCTTCATAATCAACCCACAGTCTGTTTCGGTTTCCTGGTTCCTCAAATGCTCCTTTCGCCTTTTCTATCATCTCGCGAAGCTTCAAAAAATACTGAATAGGGCTACCGCCATCGTGTGTGAATTCCTCGTCCCAGGGCTTAACGCCCAGACGCGCATTGACGGCAGTTAATTTCGATACGTTTGGTCGAATGGAAATATATTGGTCGCGCCAGTCTCGGTCAACATTAATACACCTAATTCGAGGCTCGGCTTCTTCTGCATACGGGACGTATGGCGGCGCGACGAGTTGGTCGAATACGTTGACAAGTTGCCGATCTGACCTGACTGGACCAACACTATTCGCGGCGGACTCTAAAACGAACTGGACAAGCGCCGAGATTTGCGCAATGTCTGGTACCTCCTTGCTGCAACCGCACGTCACTATCGCTCGTGTCAGCCTTTCGCATGCCGACACATACTGTGCTCCCAATTTTGACGCCATACCGGCACGCCGTGAAAAAAACAGTGGCGTATAAAATTGGATCATTGAACAAATCTTTCTACCGATGGCGCGCACAGGAAAACGGTCGGACTTGTTAAAGCTTTCAAATCGTTCTTGATTTTCGCGAAATTTACAAGGTGACAATCGGCCGTGCGCCAACGGCGCGTACACTTCTTTGAACCATTGACCAAATGAAAACAGAGTGAACTCGCCTGGCACTACCCGACAATCCTGATGTTCGCCCAACAGATCCACCACGGCGGAAGAACCAGTCCAATATCCTCCGGAAACAGATACCGGAATGAACGCCTCCCTAGTCATACACCCGCTTACCCTTGAATTTGCATGGCGATATTAACCTGCCATAATTTCGAGCACTACAATCCATTGGACTGACCTTGTGTTGATTTGGCGCACGCCTTTTGGTAGCTATGAGACAAGAGGCTAATACACATTGATGACTTGTATCGGATTGACGAAAGAGTTGGCCCCCGACCGCTGGACACACAGAATTCGCTGATAAGTGAAATGTTCTGGATTATTCTTCTGAAAAACGGTGAGAATTTGAAGATGACACTTAGAAAGATTTGTTCGTCAGCAACATGCCGCTTTCCCCACCGGTAGCGACAACCTGGATCCTGTCAAAAGAAACCTCGGTGCTGTCACCGAGAGCGCCCCTGAAGCGCCTCTCATATTTCGCCCGATGGACTCCGCGCGGAGTGTTCGACTACGGCGAAGCGGCAATGCTTGCGCCATCGGGAACATCTTCGAGTACGGTTGAACCCGCTCCGATCACCCCGTTGGTGCAGACGTGTACACCTGGAACGACTTTCGATCCCGCACCAAGCCAAGAACCGCCCCCAACACTAACCCCAGCGCAAAGATTGCAGCCAAGCCCAACGTGAACGTAATCAACGATTGTGCAATCGTGATCTACGGTGGCGCCGGTATTGATGATCACATGTGATCCGATGCGAGCGTCAGCGTTGATCACGACGCCACCCATTGCGGCGGTTCCATTTCCAATTGCCGCACTGCGGCCAATTATGGCTCCCGGATGATGGGCGCTGGCGGCAAGAATTCCGAATTCCGCAAGCCAAGCCGCAATCCGGGCGCGAACGTCCTTATCCCCGATCGCAACAATGCGTGGCACCCAGTGATGGCAGTATAGCCACAAATCTGCTCGGCGTGTGCACGCTCGGCATCATCAATCACGAAGGCAACCTTCACCCCTTCCATCTGCTCCAATACATCTATCACAACCTTGGCGTGACCGTGCGCGCCAAACACGAATATGTTAGCGGCCACGTTCACTCCCCTTGAACCGAGTCATCGTCGTCACTCCCGGTTCGTTGATGTCCTGAGCCCTCAGAACACTAAGTACAGTCAAACACAGTATTTTGACATCAAGCCAAATCGACCAGTTATCAACATACCAGACATCCATGCGGAACTTACCATCCCATGACAATGCGTTTCGCCCGTTGACTTGCGCCCAGCCGGTAATGCCGGGCAGCACCTCGTGGCGCCGGGCTTGCTCTGGAGAATACAGCGGCAGATACTCCATCAGCAATGGTCGTGGCCCTACCAGGCTCATCTCTCCCTTGAGTACATTATACAGCTCGGGTAACTCATCGAGGCTGCTTGCCCGCAGAAATTGCCCAAATGATGTCAGGCGCGCGCTGTCCGGCAATAGCTCTCCATGCGCGTCGAATTTGTCCATCATTGTACGGAACTTGATCAACACAAAAGGCCGGCCATGCAAGCCCGGGCGCCGCTGTAAGAAGAAGACTGTGCCCAGCTTAAACCGAACCAGAATCGCCAATATCAAAAACACCGGAGCGAGAAGCAGAACGCCCGGGACAACCAATATCAAATCGAACAAACGCTTGTTCATCGCAACCACACTACTTGCCGAAACGCTTGGTTTCCGCGCCACCCACATCAGGCGGCTGTTGTGCCGCGAGCAATGCTTGCTCTAACCAGTTCACGAATTTCCCCGAAAGTAAATCACGATCAAACTCATTCTTGGCGAGCGCCGTCGCGCGAAGCCCCATTGCCGCTAACTCTGCCCGATGTACTTCGGCGTGCTCGAGTGCGTCAGCAAAAGAAGCCGAATCATCCGGCGGGACAGTGATTCCGCACTGATTGTCGCCAATGATATCCGCCAGCCAGCCTGGATAGTTAACTACCACCGGCAGACCTGCCGCAATATAGTCGAAGAACTTGTTCGGTGACGTACCGTAATAAAACGCGGGAACATTGGCAAGAATCTGCAATCCCAGATCAGCTCCCTGTAACAGTGCCGCCAACCGGGTCTTGGCCACCGGGGCATGGAAAATCACGTTCGTGAGACCTTCGCGCTGTGCACGCGCAATGAGTTCGCTCTTGAGACCGCCGTCACCTATGAGCACGATCTTGATGTCCGTCCGTCCACGCCGTTTCAATTCGAGCGCGGCATCCAGGACTGCTTCAAGGCCGTTCGCGATCCCGTGAGTACCGGTGAACACGGCCATGAAGTCTGTCGCGCTTATACCGTTCGGGTGCCAGGATTCTCCTCGCGCGGAAAATACATCGAGGTCGCAGCCGTTGGGAATCATTGCAATATGGGACGCTGGCACACCGCGACGCGCAATGCCCGCAACGATGCCAGGCGAGAGCCCCACCAATCGGCGCGCCGAGCGATAGCAAATCCATTCCAGCCAGTCCATGAGTATCAAGACAACCGGGTTCTTGATCACGCCCATCTCGCGCGGCAACTCTGGCCAAAGGTCCCTGACTTCGAACACGAACGGCTTGCCCCTTAGCCAACGGCCGACCACGCCCGGAATTCCGGCAGTCAGCGGCGTACTGGTCGCAAAGATCAGGTCGTACTTTTCGGTAAATACCAACGCAATACTGCGCGCAGCAAACTTCAGGAAAGTCACGGCCCTCTTCAGAAATCGATCCTTGTTCGAGTAGCCCATGCCAAACTCGACGATGTCGATACCATCAACTTTCCCACGCCTCTTCCCATTGGCGAAAGGAGTATCGAGACCTGAGTCAGCTCCACCATAGCTGCCGCAAACCATAGTGACCTCGTGGCCGCTCGCAATCAGTCGCTTCGCCATTTCGTACGAACGCGTCCCCGTTGAGCCGGCGCGAGTCGAGAAATGCTGATGAAAGTACAGGACTTTCATTGGGCCCAACGATACTCAGACGTCAACGCACCTGCCTGGTGGACTTCCACTTCCAGTACCGGCAATTCGGTTTTCTGCATGTAATAGCGCGACTCCCAGCCAGCGACCAGTTCGAGGCGAACAATCGGGACCGAGGCCTCGATGGAAAGCGCATGCGCACCGTTGGTAACCGTTTTGCCTTCGATGCGCCAGTCACCCGGCATCAGGCGCCAACGCAATACTGCCTTTTGGGAGAAATTCTCGATACGGTCTTCCACAATCAGTCGCGTGTCACTCAAGGAAAGCCTGCGATGATGTCGCGCCCCTTGACCGTCACGGTAGGTTGCGCCAATAGTTGTTTCATCAGAACTCTGCCGCAGAGCCTCAACAGACTCAGTATTCAACCAGTCACCGAACAAGAACCTTCCCAGACGCGGCATCTGGTCGCGATCGTCAAACTGCACCGTATTGTGGCTCTGCGTGCCGGAGAAATACCGCATCCACTCCGGATCCGCATAACTATAACTGCCACCATCGCGCAGCAAGTTAACGCCGCCCTTCCAGAGGTCCACATGCAATGCATCGGCATGACCCGGCCGAAAGCGAAACCGCGGGTACCTCACTAGAGCAATTGCGGAATCTCTGCGCAGCACCGCATAGCCGCCGTCGTCTAACTGCCGACTTTCCGGCGCCGGCGCATTGGGGCCTGCTCGTTCGATACCCAGCCACCGCAATGGCTCGTCCCACGCGCCATCGCCCGGATACGCGCGCAGGCCCGCAAATAGCGTCATTGCGAGCTCGACTGAGGGTCGGTAGTCACGGTAATCGGTATCGGTCAGCGATATCAGCCGCGCGCCGTCATTCGCGCCAAAGTTCGGCGCATCACCGGTCGAAGGGTCGGTAACTGCGTACAGCCACTGCGACGCCGCCTTGGCGCGTTCCTGAAATCTCCCGGAGAAGCCGGGTAGACCCAGCTGCCGCCGCCAAACTTCCGCCATGCCAAGCGTATCGAGCACAAGTCGATGGTAGTTGACGGAGTACTGGCTGAAACTACCGTCGGCTTCGATCAACCGCGCAGCCCGATTTTCGAGCCAATATCGTCCTCGCTCTGCCCAACGCAAGCCTTGCGCGTCGCCACACGCAGCGAGCCAGTTGCCGCCGATAAAAAGCGCGGCGGCCTCCGAAGTGCCGTGGTTGTTATTCTGGGCCATCGCGTAAGAGATCGTCGGTTCGATGCGACGAAGGTGGAGCCGAATAACTTCGAGAAGCAATCGGGTGGGCGCGCGGACCTGACCAAGAATGAGGGCAGCCATGGCCAAATGCATTGTGCGAATCGAGGCCTCCTGCCCGCACTTCCAGTTGGGGCCAAAATAGGGCGGATTCTTGGCAAGCCAATCGCGCAACCAAGTGTTGAGTTTTTCGAGACGAGAGGCTTCGCCGGTGTGTCGGTAGTGCTGTGCAAACCTCAGCACCCAATCCCAGCGCGACAGCTCCCAGGTGCATTTGATGTCGCTAACCCCGCCATCGAAATCCGGAAGCCGGTGCCACGGCTGCGCAGGGCGAGAGAACTGCCGCAGCGTGAACGGATCAAGCAACCAGTCCGGCGGCCCTCCGAGGGGTTGCGCAGTTTCTTTCCAGCCGAAGTACATAATAGGAGCGATCGATGGTGGCGCAGGCGTGTCGGCGCTTGACCCTGCTCGAAACATATCACCCGCGGCCGTGAGGCGAGACTGCCCAGGCACGGCCCCGATCAGGCAACGAAATCGGTAGAACATGACACTCGCAACATTGGCCAGACCAAGTCGCCAGGCTGTTACTGCGGCAGTCGCGTAGCGGCTCCGACTCACCGGCGCGCAAGCCTGACTGGCGAGAGACGGCTCGCGTGCGAGCCGGAGGTAGCGATACACAATGGCATACTTATTATGGAACCTGCGAGCTTGAGTACTTCCAGAGAGTGATCGAGTGTGCTCACGGTGCGCGGTTCCTGGATAATGGATGCGGTCGTGACGCACCGTTGACGTGCCTCGTCGCCGATCAACCCTAGTTGGCGAGCCGGATAGCGAGACTCTCCAGAGCTATCCGACCAAACTGACATTGCCCATTTCGACTCTGGGTAACTGCGCACAGCACCGCCGCATGGCGCTCGCGACGATGAGTTCCACTCCGAGATAATCCGCCTAAGGTGTCTTACCGGGTCGCCAGCAGCCTCAGAAACAATCAGGTGAGCGGGTTGGAAATCGTGAAGTTCAGGCGCCGCCAGCAACCGGATTCGCTCCGCTGCGCGGTCGAACGCACGGATCGAAATGATCCAGAGAACACAAAATGAAATCAATAACGCCATTGTCACTAGTCGGGCGGGTATTCCATGTCGTTGCCGCTTCAACCATAAGCATCCAATCTGGATCACCAATAACCAAAGCAACGGGTTGACGACCGCTACCACTCGGGACCGGCCGGCACTTTCTTTCACTCCAACAAATTGACCTGCATGACATCCGCAAGGATTGCCACGATACGCTCACCCGTCCGGCCGTCCCATTTTTCCGGTACCCCACCACTTTTCCACTCGCCCGCAAACAGACGATCAAGCGCGGGCTTGAGCGCCGCCGGGTCGGTGCCGATCAACTCGTTTGTCCCAACGCTGATCGTTTCCGGACGTTCGGTACTGTCGCGCAATGTCATGCACGGAATACCGAGCACCGTAGTCTCCTCCGTGATGCCACCAGAATCTGTTATCACCGCCTTCGCGTTTTTGACCAGGTAATTGAACTCGAGGTAGGGCTGCGACTCGACGAGGTAGATATTGGCGGGTATGTCGGCAATCTCGCGCAGCGCCTTGGCCGTGCGCGGGTGAACCGGAAAAACTACCGGCAGGCCCCGGGTGCCCTTTGCTATGGCCTGCAGCAACTCTATCAGGCCATTCGTTTCGTCTACATTGGCAGGGCGATGAAGCGTGACAACGAAGTAGCTTCCAGGTTTGAGGCCCATGTCCTCCCACAACGCGGGCGGCCGTAAACGGTCCAGATTCACAAGCAAAGTATCGATCATGGTGTTGCCGACGAAGTGGATGGCTGCCTCTGGCGCCCCCGCTCGACGCAAGTTGTCGTTGGCAATGGTGCTGGTGGTGAAGAACAGATTACTGATCGAATCGGTTACCACTCGGTTGACCTCTTCGGGCATCGTCCAATCGCCCGAGCGAATACCTGCCTCCACGTGCGCAACTGGAATGCACAACTTGCGGGCCGTGATCGCGCAAGCCATGGTAGAAGTCACATCACCGACGACGAGGCACATGTCGGATCGGCGCTCCAGAAGCAGATTTTCATATCGAACCATAATCGCCGCAGTTTGCTCGGCCTGCGTGCCCGAGCCCACTTCGAGGTTGACATGCGGCTCCGGAATACCAAGCTGCGTGAAGAACTCGCCCGACATTCTGGCGTCATAGTGCTGACCGGTGTGCACCAGCCGATAATCGATGTGAGCGTTCGCCTTTCCGCGCGACTCCAGCGCTCGAATAATTGGCGCGATTTTCATAAAGTTCGGGCGTGCGCCCGCGATGACGTCAACGAGCTTCAACCGCTAGCCCCGGCGATCTCCAAGGTTGCCCGACTTACTTCAACGATCTCGTCGAAAGGAATCGGGGCCGAACCGCCTGCACGAACCGACTCCAGGAACGCTTTGGCGCACGCCTTCTGACCCTTGTCCTGCCGCCAGAGATTCATCTTGCTAAAGCCAGGCCAGCCGAAGCCGATGAGTTTGCGAAAGTTGTCGAGCTGCAACACGCGCCCTGCCGCGAATACCTCAAGCCGCTCCTTGGGGAAAGACTTGCTGCCGTTGGCGAAATAGCTAATTGTACCGATCGAACCATCGGCAAAACTCAGTTGAATAGTCGCCGTATCCGCCGTAGCAGCATCCATTCGGGTAACGCTGTAATGGTCAATTGGTACGCCGGCCAGATGGCGCAGCAGATCGATGAAGTGGCATGCTTCCCCAACGATTCGGCCTCCACCAACGGTCGGATCCTGTGTCCAGTGTTCGATCGGTATTGCACCGGCATTCACCGTCATGACAAAGGCTTTTGGTCCTTTGGCGCCTTCGATCAGTGATTTTGTCTTCCTTACCTGCGGCGCGAAGCGTCGATTGAACCCCACCATCAACAAAGGCTGGGCTGACGTCAGCGTCGCGAGGCTAGAGTACGCGTTCTCGATGTTTTGAAGCTCTTCGAGCGTTAGGCACAGTGGCTTTTCCACGAAAACATGCTTGCCTGCTTCGAGTGCCTGACAAACCAGGCTTGCATGGCTGTCGTGGCGCGTCGTGATCACGACAGTGTTCACAAGTGGGTCGGCGAAAACACTTCCCGTATCGGTTGTCATTTCCTCGAAACCAAACTTGCGCCCAGCGTGAACGCCGCTGACCCCGCCACTCGAGGCCACAACCTTCAGTCTTGACCCTGCGGCTGCAAACGCCGGAATGAGAACGGCTGTGGCATAGTTTCCCGAACCAATGAAACCCACAACAGCCTCGCTGCTCGGCGCTCGGGCTTCGGTCAGCTTGACCGTCTGCCGACGCACCATGTCGTCAGGATGTTCTTCGGCCGTTGAGTACTCCAAGAGAATGCCCAGCGACGGCGCTGCTCCGCCCACAAGTTCGTAAGCCTCTGCCGCCTCATCAATCGCAAAGCGGTGCGAGATCAGCGGTTTCACATTGAGCCGGCCATCAGCCATCATGTCGAGCACCGCCTCGAAGTTACGCTGCTCGGTCCAGCGCACAAATCCTACGGGATAGTCTTGCCCCTTCTCTTCGTAATTCGGGTCGTAACGTCCCGGACCGTAGGAACAGGATACCTGGAACGTAAGTTCCTTCTCGTAAAAGTCGGCCCGAGACAATTCCAGACCCGTAACGCCGACCAGCACAATTCGACCTCGCTTGCGGCACATCAGTGCGGCTTGATGCACCGGATCATTGCTCTTCGTTGAAGCAGTGATGATGACGGCATCGACGCCACGTCCTCGCGAAAATACTTGGGCTGCCAAAACCGGGTCTTCCCCTGCAGAGAGATCCACGGTCTCGGCACCAAACTGCTGCGCTAACGCCAATCTCTGGGGATCAAAGTCGATCCCCAATACCCTGCACCCGTGAACCCGTAACAGTTGTACGGTCATCAAGCCGATCAGTCCCAGACCGGTGACTACGACCGCCTCGCCCAAGGTTGGCCTCGCGAGCCGGACACCTTGCAATCCAATTGCTCCAACCACCGTAAACGCGGCCTCGTCATCTCTTACCGATGCCGGCACCCTGCCACAGAGGTTCATCGGCACGTTCACCACTTCAGCGTGCTTCCCATTGGAAACCACACGGTCGCCCGACGCATACCCTTTCACTCCGGCGCCAACATCCAAAACGGTTCCAACGTTGCAGTACCCCAGCGGCAAGGGCTGATCGAGTTTGTTAAACACCGCTTCCATCGTCGGCACCAACCCGTCAGTGCGAATCTTGTCCAGCACCATGCGAACCTTGTCCGGTTGCTGGCGAGCTTTCGCGATCCAGCCTGATTTGCCGAATTCGACAAGCATGCGTTCTGTGCCTGCCGAAACCAGTGTTCGGCTAGAGCGAATCAGGACCTGCGCATTCCTGAGCGCAGGACTTGGGACCTCCGCAATTTCAGCCGAGCCAGTTCGAAGGCTTTGCAGAATTTGCTTCATGCTTCACTCACTCGCATGCCCACACTGCCAACCATGTGTGCCCGAAGCAATAACCCGATCACCGTAACCGCTAAGAGTCCAAGCGTGGCATCGATCAAATTTCCATCTCTCCTTCCATGCAAACAGGAAACCAATTCTTTAGCAAACGAACCTGATTTCTGAGAATGTATGTTGCGATATATTCGTACGGCATTCGCGTCAATTGGCTGCTCGAAAACTGGCACAATCGCGCATTATGCCTGAGACCTCGCCTATGGATTACCTCTTTCCGCTGAAAGATTTCCATTTCCCTCATGAACACGATTCTTTTACCGTGCCCGCCCGGTTTCAGGCCGCGCGGAACTCTCACCGTGTGATCGGCTCGACCGTGTGCCAGAAACAGCACCCTAACGACTACGTTACTTGCCATCGACGCCTTGGCCTATGTTTTGCTGTGCCTCGAATTAGGCATGAACCTTTGCTCGAACGGCACCAGGCTGGCAATCGCCACCATTGTGTGCCTGACCATGTAAGGGCCGAACCTGGATTGGTGATCCCCTGAAGACCGCGTTCCCTATTTCCGTGCTTGTCTTTCGCAAGTAACTTTCGCTCCAAATTTCGCTCGTAGCGCCGGATATTCTTTTGCGTTGATCGCGGCCCTAAGGGTTTCAGACGGGGTCGCCACCACCGTTGTCAATCGCCGCATTAGATCGCTCCTCGAGTGCAATCACTAGCTCAGTTGACCGCAAGCTGGAAACCGGATCTCCCTGTAACCCGGCCGCAATCTTGCCGCTGATGCTCGCATACATTCGGTGGAACGCCTCGTACGGATCAACGGAACCACGCCGCAAAACACGAAATGAAGACTCCGAATCATAGTGCCTTGCATCAACGATGCGCACGGTCACGTTTTCCTTTCGCAGCTCAACTACTTCTCTGACACCAATTCGTCCGCTTCCGCGGTCGGTCAAGCTCATTACCATGTGGGCGTCGTTCGCCAGTTGCACAGTGACGGCAAGGTCTCTACCACGCAAAGGGACAAGATTCATATCGGTCACGGGAGCGTACTCGTTCATAAACATAAAGTAGTCCAACCAATGGCAAGCATTCGAGACGAGGCGACTCCCTGAGCTTGGCCAGTTGTACCAGTGCAGCGTTGGCAGTGGAATCTCATAGACAATACAGTGCATGTCGATACCCACCCCCTTCCCCGCGCGCAGGTCCTCCCTCGCCCATTCGTTTAACCGGGAGTAGCGCCTGTGGAAGCAGGCGAAAAGTTTGGTGGCGTCTGACAGAGCCACCGCATCGGAAAGCTTTTGTAGTTGTGCGCGCGTTGTTACCAACGGCTTTTCAACTACTGCATATGCCCCCAGGGTCAGCGCGTGAACCGCCAGTTCTGCATGCGTGTGATGATAACCAGCAATGAACCAGGCATCGTATCGCTCGTCGGGTCTTGGCCAAGGGCAAGTATCTAGTGTTACACCCCACGCACGTGCAGCCGCTATTTGATCGGGATCCACTTCATGCACGCAGGCAAGCTCCAGTCGGCGGCGAATATTCGGAATTATCTGAGTTTTGGAATAATTTCCCAGCCCGAAAACCACCGCTGTTGGTTTGGTGGTCAACTTCCTTGGCACATCTACACGGTCGACAGGAATCTTGGAAACGATCTCGCTTCGAGCAACGCTGGCCGCTTGCAGCATTTCTGGCGACTTGGCCAAAAGCGCGCACAGACCCCTTTCAATCAGCCGGGCATCGATCTCGGCACCCGACCATGGGCTCCAGCCATAATAGGATCGAAGCCGTTGGATGCTTTCGGCCCCTTCCGCAGGCTCAAGCGAACGATCAACGCAATGTCCCGCGGACTTGGCAAGCCGAATATCCACGCAGATACAACGAGAGTTAGATGGCATACTAGGCGCGAAAAAAACAACGCGCTCTCCCGGACTAACACCAAGCGCGGTAGGCGCTTCGATAACCGTTCCAACACCGAATGCCGCGACCTTCTCATTGCGGCGTCCCTCTGCCAAACGAGAGCGAATTTTCCGAATTACATGAAGCAACCCAACATGTCGCCAGTAATGCCACAAGACCCGCAAGCTCCTGTGGCGAATGATGTATTGGTCCCGAACCGACCCGAGTTCCTTTAAGGACTCGACGAGTATTCTTACCTCCCTTTCGGGGTCGCGCCATGCATCCATATTCATCTTATCGAAAAGCTAGATTTGAATAGCTTACTGAAGGAAGAATTCCCGTCGCATTTTGTTCCACAGCCGCATGATTTCTCGGGATGCCGATAAACGGCCGTTAGACCACTGATCACACTATTCTCTATGCGTGCTCAAACGCATTCGACAGCTAAGACCATTCGCGTTGACATATTGACTCTGGACAACAGCATCTGCGGCGCCCATTACGGCCAGAATATCAGACTCACCTAGCAAACCCGGATTCCGCGCGTAAAGACAGATACATCTGACTTGCCCCGCCATAATTAGGCCAACCGCTATGTTAGGGTTTCTCAATGGAGGAGGACCCGATGAAAGGCAATCGATTCAGCGAAGAACAGATCATTCGAATATTGCACGAGGCCGAAGCAGGATTGTCCGTGGCCGAAGTGTGCCGCAAGCACAACTGCTCGGAGCAGTCGTTTTATCGCTGGAAAGCCAAGTTTGGCGGCATGCAGGTCGCTGAGGCGAAGCGGCTTCGAGAGCTCGAGCGCGAGAACGCGCAGCTCAAGAAGATTGTGGCCGAACAAACGCTGGACATCCGGATGTTAAAGGACGTGAACAGCCGAAAGTGGTAAGCCTGCCAGAGCGCCGGCGCTGCGTGACGTACCTGCACAATACGTACGCCGTTAGCGAGCGCCGCGCCTGTCAGGCGATGCACATGAACCGTTCGAGCTACCGCTATATCGGTAGTAAAGACATTGTCGACGCAGCCTATGGGCAGGTGGTGAACCTGTCGCAGCGCTATGGTTGCTGGGGCTATCGCAAGATATACGAGCTGATGCGCGCAACCGGGTTAGCGATTAGCCGCGAGCGCGTACGCCTGATACGTCGCCGTGAAGGACTGCAGGTGCTCAGAAAACGGCGCAAACGCAAGGTGTTGGGTACAACGACCCAGTGGGTGAACCGGGCGAATTATCCGAACCACGTATGGAGTTACGACTTTGTGTTCGACCAGAGTGCGCGACAACTCAAGTGCCTCACGGTGGTCGATGAGTTCACCAGGCAAGGTCTTGAAATCAGCGTGGCACGCAGCCTGAACGCAAGCGATGTCATTCGTGTTCTGGGCAAGCTGTTCCACGAGCAGGGCCGCCCGGCGTGTATTCGCTCGGACAATGGTCCGGAACTCGTCGCGACGGCAGTACAGCAATGGCTGAAGAAAAAGCACGTGGATACCCACTACATCGACCCGGGCAGCCCATGGCAAAACGCATACTGCGAGAGTTTCAACTCGATCTTTCGAACCACGTGCCTGAATCGCTGGCTGTTTTGCTCGATGACCGAGGCCAGGGTCGTAATCAATCAATGGCTCGAGGAGTACAACACGATCAGGCCGCATGGATCGCTGGGCGGCATGAATCCGGAGCAGTTCTTACAGCGATGGACCGAAGGACAGACGATTCAACAACCTAATTCCCTAACAGCGTGAATGGACCAAAGATCTCGGGCTTGACACATCCACATTGCCCTGCGAGGAACATGACGCATTCTTCAACCTTACGCCACCCAGGCGAGAACGTGCGCGCGTCTGGACAGTCGCAGCACGACAGCCACACCCAATGAAGTTTTCTCCGCAGCGCGGATTTCATTTTCAGCGCTGCCAGCAGAGATATGTGATTTTGTGACAGTCTTCGCACCGTCGGGCGCGCGCGATCTCCTCAATACGCGTCACAACGGACTGTGGCTGCATCGCCGGCATCGTAACCAACGGTTCATGCTATTCGCTTCGTGCCTTTTTTCGCTTCAATGGCTCTTCAAATATCAACTTTGCACGGTCCGCTCACTACTCGTTTCGCAGTAATGCCAAGTGCTTCAGGACTGGGTGGATTACATAGTATGTGTTGCCGACCGTCTCTTGGGCCTTCGGCAAGAGTAAGCCCTTGGATCGATAGTCTCTTAGCACTGCTATCAATAGATCTGCACGAATGGCCGTGTCGTACAAATAGTCCGGATCGACACCTGGGGGAGGGGGTGGGTAGTGCCTTTTCGCGAGCACCGGACCTGTATCGATACCTTCCTCCAAGAAAATGGCACTTGCTCCACAACGATTCTCTCTTAGCCAGCTGTAATATAGCGTGGTGCTTCCGCGGTACTGTGGTAGCCAGCCGGAATGTATATGCAAGAGAGGAGCCCCATTTTGAAGGAGGTCCTTTCTTACGAGTTGCGCACCATATCCCGAATAAACAATGAGTTTCGGTTTGTGCTTACGGACCGTGTCGAGAATGACTGAATCGTTCACGTCCGTGGCAAACAGCTCTTCATAATTCCAATGGTGCTTCTTTATAGTCTGCGGCAGCGAGATGTCAAGGCTCGGCAAAAATAGACCAGGCACGGCGACGCGATTCCGAGCCAGCCCCTCGCCTGGCGGCGGCGCCTTCTCGCTGCCAAAGAGGATTACCATTTCCGGCTGTAGTCCTGCATGTGCCAAAGCCTGAACATAAGCTTGAGACCTTGCCGTGAACGCGGCAAGCAGAACAACCCCATCTAGCACAACCACTGGATATTCAGCTCCGCAACCAAATTACCGATCATGCCCTTCTCAATTTCTATCAAGCGGGAAAAATCGGCAACCTCACGTCCCTCCATACGAAGGGCCAAAGAAGATAGGGTATCCATGACTTTCAGCAAGGCGTTTAGGTAAACCAGATCTTTCGAAAGCTCGTAACCCTTGGCGAAAAGAGATGCCGCATCGATGTGATTTTTCACCGTGTGGTAAGTCGACTTATTGACTGGCCTCATGCTGTCGTCGTAAACATCGTAAATGCGCTTCGTCACTTCGAAGCGCTGCAGCAGTTGCTTCGCTCGCTGATGTGCGCCGTCTTTCACCACTTCTCGGTAGAGTTTGCGCATCAGCAGCCGCGCTGGAATTTGATCTTCTACGTCGGACACGTGTCCATCATCTCGCAACCACTCCTCAAGCGGGAGAGTCAAGGAAGTAGACCCACGCAAGAAATCTGACCTTTTTTTAACCAAGCGCCGAGGAATGCTATACCCCCGAACGACGAATAGAAGTACGTGTTACGCTCCCCCAGGAGATCCCCGCTACTATAGCGGTAAACGACGCTCATCCGATTTTAGCCTTTGCGGATTTCAGGAGTTCGTCCGCGATATCCGAAAAGTCCGATTGATCTCGCGTGTTCTCAAAAACAAAGTCAGGTTGCCTCGGCTCCTCAAAAGGCAGGTCAATACCAACGACATTTTTCATTTCACCACGCGACGCGGCTTCATACAGGCCTTTGACGTCACGCCTTCGCAGGACCTCCATCGGCACTTTGATGTATGCCTCGAAGTATTTCGAATACTGCCTTCGGTTCCACTCACGGGATATCTCGAAGGCGGACAATATGGCACATACGACGTTGATGCCCTGACTGTCGAGTACGAGGCAAAGCTCGCATATTCTGTCAGCATTGCGCTTTCGCTCTTCCAGCGTATATGCGCTCGGCGCCTCGTGACGGAAAATATTCCGGATTACGTCCCCGTCAAGATAAACCGTATGCCTTTCTTCCGCCTTCCAAGCCCTGTATAGCGCGTGACCAACCGTCGACTTGCCGCTGCCCGATAGCCCTACTAACCAAATAACCATATCAATCCGCCCTAAGCGTTAGCTTTCCCGAAGCCATTAGGGTCTCTGCCAACGCTAAATCGGATTCCGTGTCGACCTCGCACCAATCGCCGTAGGACGGCACGCCCTTTACTTCCCGGCCCTCCTGGATAAAGGTGCGCAGCAACGTCGTCATGTCAATATCCCGAAGAAGCTTCGCATTTCCGCGAGCAAATTCCAAGAATTGACGCACCGCGCCAGCGGAGAAATGGAGCAAGCCCATATATTGCCCTTGCGGCTCGCTCATTGATCGGACGGGTCTGCCGATATCCTGGATCAACCCTTATTCAGAAATCACAAAACTCTCTGTGTCAGCCAAAGGAGTCGTGGAGCGCTGTCGCCAGAGGGTCTCCCATTCACTATCATACAAGATCGAAATATTAGGCCCCGCGCCGCTCAGAAGCGTTTTAACCGCCTGAGCGCCGTAGAGAATGTCAGAGTAGCTGATCAGCACTGCGCCAGTGGTCTGCTGGACGGCGCAGAACAGACTAAAGACCATATTCGTGGACTCCCAGTCCACGTTGTGAATCGTTGGAATACCGTACGCCTCAATCATTTCCTTTCGGTAACCAGTAACCGCAAGTACCGACCCAAATCCCGCGCCAGTCAACGCAGTCAGCTGCCATTCAAGCAATGTGCGGCCTCCGACGGTGTTGAGACATTTCGGCTTGTCTGCAGTGAACCCTTTGAGACGGCTGCCTCGCCCGGCAGCGAGTAATATAACGGTGGTCATGATATCTGCCGCTCCAAAAACAGGCGGATGAGCCGAATATCGTCATCGTGAAAAGGTCTTTCTCGCTCCGGGTGCCACTGCATCGCCAGGACTGGTCTGCTCACATGGACTACACCTTCGACTATGTGATCGTCGCTCATCGCGAAGGCCTTCAGCTCTTGCGCAAGCCCTTCTTTGCGAACCCCAAGGTTATGAAAGCTGTTCACCTCACGAGGCGAGCGAAGAATTCTCTCAATGCGTTTACTGGTTATAGCGATATTATGCGTTGTCGCTACGTGGCTGCTCGTTCCCGGTACCTGGTTGATCGGAATAACACTTCCGCCAAGCAGTATGTTTATCGACTGGAGGCCTCGGCAAACTCCCAAAATTGGCACCCCTCTTCGAATCGCCTCCTCGAATAGGAGCCGTTCGGTCTCGTCACGCTCGGGCGCCGCGCCCCAATCGTTGCCACCTGTAAGCACGAGTGCGTCTCCCGGGATTTGGCGGATCAGTGCTGTCGCAACGCTCTGGCAATTTGGCACAGGAATCAGTGCGATATCTGGATCGACTGCCGAAAAGAAGGCGCCCCACTCTTGGCTAAGCGCATCTCTGCGCTCTGGATACGTCGCATTCTCAACTACTCGCATGCTAATCAGGACCTTCATGAAACCTCGGTAGGAACCACACGTTCCGACGCGCAGTCGATCTCTATGTAACCGGAAGACTCAAGCAACCGATTGAATATTTGTTCACCACTGCCAATGGCAGCCGGAATACCAAACTCGGCGCACCTGATCGCCATATGAGAATTTGCACCACCGAATTTCGTCACCAATCCGGCGATTTGATGACTGAATATCCAGTCGAAGCCGGGATCAGCACTCTCGATAAGAATGATCTTCCCGCTTAAGGACCCAACGAACGTTCCACGCCCATCCAGGAACACGCTCGGCGCCTGCACGGAGCCGCTCGTTATGAAATTTGGGCGACTGAAAAGCAGCGGCACTACTGACACGTCTTCCGGTATTTCGATCAGCTGTGGGAGGTGGATGGCACGGGAAAGTTCATGTTCGCTAGCGCCCACGTCTGCGCGTCGCCTGAGGTGGTGCTCCAACGAGCGGCCTTTGGTAATTACCTGTGCGTCGAGGATTTCCTCAATCTTTAGATAAGAGAGCTCCTCCCTGTTCAATCCCACCCGCTCTCCCCATTCGGCGATTAGCTCGAGCGCGTCGCTGACGTTCTTAGTGAACACAAATTTCGCGTATTCCCGTCCTGCTATGGCATTTTTGATGTAATTGATCAGGGTCTCCGCAGAAAAAGAGAACGCCGCCTCTTTCAAGAGAGATGCTATCGCAGTCATTTCCTTGGCGGAGAGCTTGAATTCGGTGATAGCCGCCTTGCTGGCAGCGCGCTTACGTAACCCGTCGAAGAACCGAGTCCTCTGATCGTATCGGAGCGACAATATATCGTAGGTGCCAGGCCGAAGGTGACCATATCGGGCCATAAAATCGGTTTGGGTCAGCGTACCTTCGAGCACATTTCGTATGTCCTCAATCAGTTCCCCTGCCACCGTGACCACAGATCCTTGGAGTTGCTGTGAAGAGTCATCCGAAATCGCGCCGCGCCCAACAAGGGACCTGAGGAAGCTCTTCGCAATGAAGCCATGGCGCGCCAAAATTGAGAATGGGATAGTTCCTAGTTCTGTGGCGTCCTCCAGCAGGGCGCCGACGGTTGAAACAGAAGCAAACGCTGGTGATTTAGCAGCTTCGCATGGCTGGCCTTGAGCGAGTGAATTCTTGCCATCGCACCTGACACCGAAGCACGTTTTCCCGTAACGAGACTATCAGTGAGAGTAAAAAGGCAATGCCGGTACTCTCCCTTTTCCGTGCCTCCTAGCAATCCGCAATAGCGATCGTCAATCGCGCGATCAAATTCGAAGTCCAAACTCGTAATAGCTACCTCAAACTCGACTTTGTCGTTCAGCTCCTTGTGCGCGGCAAGCCGATCGAGCCACGCGTCGACAAGCTTGCTGCTAATCGAGTCGTTCAACTCTTCTGGCAGGAATGAATGAAAGCTCAGACGGACATCAATGTAGGGCCGGCCGACCAGCGAGTACATCAAGGGCGTTCCTTTCGGCGCCTTATATCCCATCTGGCGCCTCGCAACACGCCAGCTTGAATCGGTTATCAGCCGGCGATATAGCGAAAGGGCAAGAGGCCGCGGCGCTGTGCCGATCATTTCCGCTGGATTCCAGTCCGGCATCTGTCCGATTAATGAGCGTTGCCCCAAGACACCTGCTTGCGGCTGCATTCTGTCTCTGACGAACTCCCTGGTTCGGTCAATAGCATCGCCGACCGCCACCGTGATTCGCCGATTCCAGTTCGGATGCGTGGTGATTTGGCGGGCTTGAAATAGGTAGATCTCATTTCTTGAACCCACTGCAAATTCAATGTCCAGAGACGAGCTCCCTGTAATCGTCTCGATTTCATTCACGGCCGCAAGAAGTTCGCCGAAACGCTCCGACCTCAACTCACGCACCGCCGCTCTGTAAACGTACAGAGTCCGATTACTGTAAACGCCACCGCTCGTCACGGTATCCGTCTTTCCGGTCTCGTCATCGTAATTGATGACGTAGTACGGTGCCCCCGTGTTCATATCCTGAGTGAAAACGACACCGCTCATTGAGACGTCACGAATCATGGCCTGGACCAGTATGTGGTCTGCCAGCGGATTCTCTGACCCGTGCTTACCGTAACTCGCGCATACGACATCGATTGCGGCGACCAAACTCGAAGTGTCAGACGCGTCAACGTCAGGCACGGAGTCATAAATACCTGGTAAAGACTGCGTGGCAGAGTCCTCAGCCTTCGCGCTCGACCGAACGATCAGGCGATCTCTCGGGAACCTTGCTTGAAGTTTCTGCCGGACAGCAGTTCTGTCAGATTGCCAGTCTTGCACCGAAAAGAACTCAAAGTTCGGAATTTTGCACTTGGACAGGAATGGCTTAATCCGAAGCAAAGTCTCGGCCTTAGTGCCAAATACGAAGTTACTCTTGTTCACGGCTGGTATTGTTCCACGTACTCATTCCACGTGACTTGGCCGCAGGGCCATCTCCGGCCGCATTGCAGCCACGTCTTTTTGTGATTGCCTAACTATTCGGCCCGAGCTTGGCCAAACCATAGTGGAAACGCTGTCCATACTCATATTTACCTTCGAATTATCACGATATGTGGGGGACGAAGTTAACTCTTCGTTCTGGTGTGCTATTCAGACGCAATAGACAGCGTTCCTGTGAGCCCGCCCTTCTCTTTGCGTCTAAGCCGCGTCAACATTTAGGTTCGCTATCCTTCGAACCTAGCTAGACCGATGCATCTGCGGACCGACCGCGGTGCACCGATTTTCATGGATGCAAGCAATCGCCATGAACACGTCATTGATACGCACGATTCAATAACTACCCTGCTACCTTGAACTTATTCCCTACTTGATTGCGGATTTCAGAAAATTACAGAGTACTTGCTCTGTGTCAAATGCGGCATAGTTCGCCTTTAACCGCTTCATCCCCTCAGCAAATTCGCGGTAGTCGCCGCGAAGACGCGCTGCAGCTTCCGCGAATTCCGCTTGGTCTCCAACCGCAATTCCCGCATTCCATGCGCGCACCTCTGCGGCGAGTTCTTCCAGCCTTCGATCCACAATGACCGGTATCGCCAAATTCACATAGCTAAAGTACTTATTTGGCGACGCGATCCTGTTTATCCCCGTTCCACAGGGATCGTCCCACCCCAGAAAGACCCCGACCGGACTCGTCGGCAATCGGCCCAACAAATCTGCATCCCCGCGATAGGCGCCATGAAACACTGTCCGTTCGCGCAATGTAGCTCTGATAAGCGACTCCGCCTGCTGATTGATTACTTCGCCGAACACGTGAAGCATCGTGTCGTCCTTCAGCCGCGAGATCCACCGTGCAATCCTTTCCAGATCGCGCCCCAACATAATCTGTCCGACCCATAGGAAGGATAGCTTCTCAGTACCCGCCGAAATCATGGCACGTTCGTAATCCGAAGAAAAGGTGCGCAGATTCGGGATAACTGCCGACGAAAACTTGCGCTTTGCTATGGCTTCAAGTTCTGTCACCTGATTCCGCGAGATCCCAACGACCCCGTCCAGAGAACCTGCCAATCTTCGAAGCACCTTACGGTATACCGCCCAAGCCGGCGCGAAAGATGCGATTAGCCCGAGCTTCTTGAGCTGATAGTAAAGTTCGTACGCAACTGAATCGTGATAGTCGAACACGATCCGACATGATCGACAATGAAGCCGCGCTTCGCGCGCATAAACCAGTCCCTCGATTCCGCTCGCATGGATGTAAACAAGACTCGCTGATCGCACTGCCCGTACGACGGCGGCTTTGAACGTCGTTCCACCAAACAACGAGATGAGATGTTTGCCCCGCTGCCGGTGTACGTAATATTCCTCTATGTTTGTTTGCTCTTGGTGCTCCTTGGGCCTGTGACCAAGCATTTCAGCGTCCCAGAACACATCCACTTGATCAAACACCCCAGCCATGACTAGGATAGTCCGACGAACACGCACATCGACATCGGCGTGATGTGGAGCGAGAATGACGGCCCGAAGACTGGTTGCACTGGCTAAGGAATTCATAGGTAAACCGATTGGCGCTGCAGGTCGCTTGCTAGAAGGCTCCACTAATGCAGCTTTAGGTGAAGCGTCGTGATTCGTCTCCTGCGATCGCGCAATTGCGCGCGGTGCATTCCACCGGTGGTATCCCTCTTCAGACGCGTATCGCCCCCTGTCTGAGTCCATTGGGCAAGCAGCATTCTGGAATGTGCCAAGTTACACAGCGCTGGTCGCTGAAGCGTCCATCTACTGAAACAAGCCCAATTTCGCAAATTGACCTCGCCCCAACAACAGGACGCGTCTCGTTAGATAATCCCGGTATTCCATTCGGCTGTTGCCATCGGTAACACTGGGGCTAGGTTAAGATCGTTGAAACCCTCACTGCCTCGGATCATCAGCGCATATAACGCGTCCTGATTATCGGGACCGCACCATGCGCGCAACAGTAGTCTAGCGAGTGCGTCGATGATGTCAATGCTCAATTCGACCTGCAACGCTGCCTGCCAGCGCCAAACGCAACCATTCGAGAGCGCCCCGAACATCAAT
Organism: uncultured Burkholderiales bacterium; assembly: GCA_951812315.1. Lineage (GTDB taxonomy): Bacteria > Pseudomonadota > Gammaproteobacteria > Burkholderiales > Eutrophovitaceae > SG8-40. Next base: position 27,623 of record CATOSA010000035.1, on the reverse strand, counting down.
CCTCAATGGTCTCCAAGTTGAATTGCAATCTCCGCAGCGACTTTCTCGTTGCCTTCTGGCGAGACGTGGCTATCATCTATGTAAAATAAACTCTCGCCATCGAAGATGTTTCGAAAATCAAGTATACGCGAACTCCCCAAAGTTGAATGTGAGCAATCCGGTCTTTCGCTGTAAGTAAGCTGGAATTGTGTCGGAGTCCGCTACACCTGTCCCGAACATGCTAGAGCCGCCAAACAGCCAGACTGCTGCATTACTAGGCGTCGATTGCTCGCCGAGCTGATGTCGCCTGTAGCCATCTTTGTCAATATTTATAGTCTCTCCTCGAAATTCTTCTCGTCGCCAAATTATGAAGTCGTAATAATTGGTTTGCAATTTTGAGAACTCATCAAAATGTTTTCTGGTCCAAACGTGGTTTCTATAATTTGGTAATTCCGATCGAGGATCCAAGTGGAGAGTCGCGTTGTTTTTGAGTGCCGCCTTCTTAACCCACCGATAGAGGTCTATAGCGGCCGGCGGCACAATCGCCAGTCCAGCCAGGAGCATCATAAACACGATAAAGTTTGCTGTCACAATGAACAGCAGTCTTCTAGTGGGTTTCATATGCCACTTTAGGCTGCTTGCCGTTGCGCCAAAGCGTGCAGCTGCTTCGACCGCCGAATTCCTTGGCTAGCAGTCTCCCTGACAGCTTCTTCATTCAATTTCGTTGAAAATCTTTGGCTGCTCATTGGTCCACTTCGATCGGTGAACCAGTAATCGCCATCGGTGATTGATCATAGGGTATCGGATTGTTCGGTCGATTAGCAGCGGGGCCCGATGTTGGGAAACTACGATGATGGGAGTTTGTTCCGAACGCGCTATGTCGAGCGCCTCCATCAGCCGCAGCGCGAGACTTGCAAATTATTAAGCTTCATATCGTCGACTTAGTCGAAGGCTTGCCTAAACACACGTGCCTGTTATCGTCGACCGACTCTGCCACGCCAGTGAATAACAGATCCGAGTGCCTGACTGGAAAGATGGTGTACGTAAACTTGAGGCAAAATCAAATTACGTTGTTGCCGGCATGGATAGCTGACCAACTTGCCTAAAGTTTGCTCCACGCGGTCGTGACGTCACGGGCTTTACAATGCGCAGCCTGCGAATTACAAGAACAATTGCCAATGTAATAACGCCTTTGTTGACCAACGCTACAGGTGCACCAGCAACAAAGAAAGCTAGGTAAAAGAATAGCGCGCCATAGGCGAAGCAACGCAGTACTGTGCGCCGCCCACTCAAGAAACGTCGATACAAGGCAATGTAACCCCAACCCAATGCGGCGTACACACCTATGATTCCAACAACACCACCATTGTGAAAAACTGACCCGACGGTCGCGATCGTGGCCGTACCTCGAGTCGAACCGTGTATCAGCGCAAATATTTGGCTATCGAGATCGCTGCCGCGATGCCATGGTGACAGCCCCTGTAATCCCTTCCACCATTCTGCAAACCAAACGACATCCAACTCATAGACATAGCGGAATCCGGCAAGCCCACTCTCCTGTTCTTGCTGAAATATGCGAGAAAAGAACTCTAGCAGAAAGGACCCTAGTGTAAATTCATGTATTCGGCCAAGAGAGTAAGACATGACCCCAAAAAGTCCAAGAACCATGGCTAGGACAATTGCAATTTTTGCTAGCCGTATTCGAACGATTGCCGTTAGACCGAAAAAGAATGCCGCAATTGCATAAACCAGAAATCCACGCTGACCCGCACCCAAAACCGCATATAGAACGAATGGGACACCAAGTAACAAGACAGCCCAGAATTTTACGTTGGGCCAGCTGCGAGCGCGTGACGCCCATGCTCCCATAACAGCAAGCCCGAGCGGCAGGAGAACGTTCTTAAACTGATTAACATAACCGGGAGCATAATATTGGTCTCCAGCATAAGCGCCAAGTCGGGCCGAAACGATATCCGCAATGTTGCGCCCAAACACAATATCTACGAATAAGTTGTATCCAACAGCCCGATAGTAAGCGATCGTTACCAGCACTGATATCGCTACCAACAATACAATCAGGACACGCGTTATCTTAGGATCTACCTCGATTGGACGTAACCAGAAGCGATCATAGACGCCGCGCAAGCCAAGGGCGCCGACCGCGACAATGGCGCCGCCGAGGAACGAGGACCCTGCCAGAATAAGCATCAATGCATAGGCAAAGTCGCTCGGCCGTGAGAGATCAAGCAACCAAATGGTTCCAGCCGCGATTATCCACTGAAAGATCAAAAACCAGAATGCTGGATTTGAACGCCGAAACGGAAACAACCACACGACTCCGACCCCCACGATACCACTTAGTACTATCAACGTTAAAAGATTAGAGATCTCCATCGAGTATGTTGGCCCGTCGCAATCGGCGCAATGAAGCGCATTCGCTGCAGTCCCCGCTAATGTGGCTTTGTTAAGCCGACAGGCGAGAAACCTGGCGACTCAGTTCACTAGTTTGTATTTGTAGTTCAACAGCGAAGATTCATCGAACATAGAGTACACGAAGACACATATCAGCTTCCGTCAACCACTAGACAGGCTCCCCCTAGCTCTTTCGTTAGCAACCCAATTTCCTGCTTGAGAGGACTCTGCTGCCACTTCCCACTCCGCCACTTGCCAATTCTCTTCCTTGACACCTCATGGTGAAAACGCAAACTATGCGCCCACTTTGAGCGATCAGTTTCCGAAAAAGCGTACGCTTCGTCTGTGTTATTGCCTCGATTGAGAACGACGACTCGAACCGCAACCACAATACGTCTTCCCGATACTAGGCGAGCTGTCGCGATTCGACCCGATCGATTCTCCGTCGCGACCGAACGAATTAACGCACCGGCATGGCGTTGTACTCCTCCAGCGCCTCATCCAAATGCTGTACAAACTTGCTTCGTTTGATGTGCGCCATGCGACTGTGGAAGTGGATGTGCCGCAATGATACAGATTGTCCACGCCAGTCGCAGTCGACATTGATATACCGCATGTGCAGCAGTGCGACTACCGCTTTGTGCATGTATGGTGGAGTCACCACCACTTGATCAAAATCACCGTGCCGTGCAACGCCCTTCCCATTCGGAGAGGCCCCCGCTCGATTGCTTCGATCAGCACAGCCAGGATAGCAGCGCGGACGTCAGCCACATTCGAACTTACTTTGCCTTCCCGAGTGTCCTTCATCTTTGAACGCAGCATATCGCAAGCCGTCACGTAGTGTATTGCCGTGCAATGGACGTAGAAGTGACTTCCTGGAAACTTATCAAAAGGAAAGCAGGAAAAACTCATCCGGAAACACTTTGCACTACGAGAGCTACGCAAGCTGCGTCAACAACCATGCCGTAACTGGACCAATAACTGCCTGCGACTGAAACCGGCAGCGTACCGCGATCGGCTTCGGCAGGTGAATCACGGGATGCATTTGTAACTTGCTTCTATTCGCACAATATTGACGACGTTGGAGACCAAGTTGCTAGGAACTACGAACCGCTGTCGCCTCACCACGTTTCCATTCTGCCGACCTCGTAAATCCTCGTCATATCACCAAATCGGCAACCACTACCGCCCTTTCATTTTCTAGGGTCTATACCCGGCACTCGTTCGCCCACGTCGGCAATTTTCATAAGGGCAGTCCTTGCGCGCCACATCGTCGATCCACCCAGTAACAGCGCCGACGCAAGGACACACAATGTGGATGGATCAGTGAGCAAGGGTGTCTGGACAGCGAGCCATTGCTTGATAAGTACCAGTGTGATGGCGATCACGGCGACAAACGACATCTCAGCGCTTAGAGTTCGTACAAGCGCGGAATAGCTGACGCCCGCAGCATGAAGAAGCCAAGTACCGAAACAAACGTACACCACCACCGCACTGCTGGCATAGCAGGCCGTCGCCATGATCGGCCCGCCGAGCAAAGCACCTAAAACGAGCGCACATACGCGAGTCACAAGCAGCGTGATTTGAAAATACAGGTCTACCTTCTGCCGTTCCAACACTGCATACAACGTAGTTAGCGGCGCAAAAACGAAGACGGCCGCAATCCATGGAATAATCCACTGCAGATAGCGACCAGCCTCCGCCCACTGTGCGCCGAAGACGATCGAAAACAATTCCGGAGCAATTGCCGCAACGATGATAAGCGGCCCCAATCCGGCACGGAGCAGAAGGACGAAGACCCGATAAGTGAGTTCCGCCAGGTACCCGTCCCTTCGCGCAGGGACCGCATGAGCCATGAACGCTTTGCCCGTTGCCTCTGCCATCAAAGCAGCAGGGGCGCTGGCAACGCGATGAGCCAGCATGTAGAGGCCCGCCACCGTAGGAGAAAACAGGCTCGCGAACAGGATAAGCGGCATTTGCGTTCCGCCAACGTTTGCCATGTCTGACCACGCCGAATAGATTGGGAAATTTCGGAACCGACGCGCGCCGTACCAAACTCTACTGGCGCGGGTGCGCCGCAGCCTCGCACCATCCGGTCCACTAGCGAAACGCAATAGGCTGATAAGACCCGCGGCATAGCCGACAATGTGGCCAACAATCAGACCGAGCGCCCCCCAGTGAAAGTAACCCAGCGCTACCTGGCTTGCCGCCATACCGGCACCTTGCTGAAATCTGGTCCGGGCAACGCATCCGAAGGCCATTTTTCGCAATGCCCAATAAGAGAGTGCCTTGTTCGCGCCACCCAAGAGTATCCCCAAAGGCAACGCCCAAAGATAAGGTTCTAAGGCTGGCGTGTTGAGCCACTTTGTGAGCGACTCGCCGAATAGTGCGACCGCCAGGGATGTCAGTGCGACTATCAAACCCAGGACACACAATGACAAGGTCAGCAGATTCGCGGCGCTCCTGTCCGTTCTCGGCAACGGTATGGCAAGCTCATAGCGCAGACTCGAAATTAGCACAACGAATGCCAGGACTGCCGTATAGACCGCAAGCACACCAAAGTCGCCTGGTGAATATAACCTCGTAAGAATCGGCGAACTGAGAATGACGAGCGCCTGCCCAGCTGCGGTTCCAGACACCATCACCGCGGCGCTACGCGCGAACCGTCTAGAAGACATAGCGCGCACCAATCTCCCGGTTGCATTCGCGAACGTGCTCCCTTATTGCATGCAAGGGTGCGCGCGAATTCCGAAACGTGTTTCGGCTCAAACCATCACTTATCGCAGGCCGTTAATCTTCATATCAATAGACGGTGCACGCACACTCTGCCTTATCGATGCTTGAGCACTTTCTTGTAGATGCCGGCGCAGAAATCCCATAATGATCGCTCGGACGGATAAGCCGAGTGTGGCTTCCCGGTTCTCCGCATATAGCCGTCCAGCTGTTCGGTCGTCCAGCCCATCTTCTTGATGAAGTATTGCTTATCTTTCTCCAATTCGCGATCGGACGGATACGGAATGCCTTCTAGCCCTCTCAGCGCTTCTTCTCTGGACATCTGTCCCGAAGCAACCAGCGTTGCCAGGTGAAGGCGGCGTTTGTCGACACCGAACTTGTTTGGCAGGATATAACCTTGGTAAAAACGCGTAAAAATCGACTCGTAATGCTTGTAGGGATATGGCTTATACCCAAAATCGCGTTGCAGAACCTGTACCGCTTCGAGCTTGTTGTAATCGAGGTAGTCTAGGAAGGAAATCCAGCGAATTCTGCGGAAGTACTCATACCAGACAAAATCAAGCGTACCGATCGCTGGAAAGGACTCGAGGGTTACGCCACCAAACCGCTTGCCCAACGCCCTAATGTTCTTCTTATCGTGTTTCAACCAGTTCCAGCCGTCGGGCATCCGCATACCTTCGGTGGCCAGATTTGTTCCAGCCAATATGAATCTCGCACCGTAGGTTGCCGCTTTCTGATAGTTGACCGCTATCATTGCATTGTCGTACAAGAGCTCGACGTCGATTACATCGGCATCAAAAAATGCCTGCATCAAGCGACGATATTCCCCCCAGTCAATGACATGCGTGTAAAGATCAACGCCGAGCCCGCGAACGAGATTGGCGATATTATTCTGTGTCAATTCGCTGTTCCAGCCATTGTCCATATGCGCCGCCAGCGGCCGTAATCCGAGCTCTACGGCCTTGACTAGAGCCCAAGAACTGTCAATCCCCCCAGACACCCCAACCACACAGTCGTACCGCTTTCCCCTACCAGCTGCCTTTACCCTTGTAACGAATGTGTCTAGATTTGCCTTCCGGATTTCGGCATCCGTGCAAAGCACATGCCCGGCGCGTTGGAGAAACTCAATACAGTAATTGCAGACGCCGCCCTCATCGAACACGATGCCTGCCGCAGACGTGTCCATCACGCACCGGGCACATACCTGATAGGGTCTATTCATGATTGAGGGCTAAATAGTGCCTCGAGTTCACTGTATTTTGGGTACGTGATCAGGACGGCACGATGCGGACCATAAAAGACGAAGTACGCCCCTGCCGCAACAGCGCTCGCACCGGCGTCAACGGCCTTTTTGATGTCCGCAAGGCTCGCGGCGCCACCCATCGCAATTAGCGGAACCGTAACGGAACTCGCCGCTTGACTGATCAATTGCAGGTCCATACCTGCCATAGTGCCGTCTCTATCTACAACATTGAATGCCACCTCTCCAGCGCCAGCCCCGACCGCGTCTTCAAGATGCGTTGTCCACGGTTTTTTCAGCGTGATGGTCCTCGCTGATGAGTATAGCTGGGGGCGGCCAAGCCAATTTTTCTTAATGTCGATAGATACGGAAACACTTTGGCTACCATATCGTTCCGCAATTCTCGCGAGTAGAGAAAAGTCATCTAGTACCGCAGTTTGCAAGGATACCTTTTCGACGCCCAATGCGAACAACTGGCTGGCCTGGTCCATCGAAGCGATTCCCCCGCCATAGCAAAGCGGCATAAAGCACTCGGCCGCAATCTGCTCGATCAAATCATAATCCGGTGACCGCCCCTGCCTGCTCGCCTCGATATCAAGCACCATCAGTTCGTCGACTTCCTTGTCGTTGAAAATTCGGATCGCATTGATAGGGTCGCCAACATACTTCGGATTATCAAATTTCGTCGTCTTATACAAACCACCGTTTCTTAGCAAAAGGCACGGGATGACACGGTTCTTCAGCACGGTAGCTCCACAAATCTCCTGAAAAGATCCATCCCAAATCGATGACTCTTTTCAGGGTGGAATTGCACACCCAGTACCTGTTCTCGCCCGAACGCGCATATAAAGTTCTCACCGTACAAGCACGTAGCCGCGATATCCCGGGGGTCAGCGCAATCGATGTAGTACGTGTGCGCAAAGTAGAATCGCTGCTCCTCGGAGGTCTGTCGAAACAGCGTAGCGCGTATATTTGGCGTTACGACGTTCCAACCGATGTGGGGGACCCGGAGCCCCATTTCCTCAACCCTGAAGCGTCTTACACGCCCCGGCACAAGCCCTAGCCCGGGCAATGAACCTTCCTCGCTTTCTTCGAGTAGCAACTGGGCGCCAAGGCATATTCCCAGTACGTAGCCGCCACTTGTTGATGCGTCTGCAATAGCCACATCGAGTTTGCTGTTACGCAGCGCAGCGATACCGGGGTCAAAGGCACCGACGCCAGGCAGTATCAGTTTTTTGGCATGACAAATGACATCCGGATCGCTCGATAGACTTGTCTGCGCACCGATATGTGCCAGCATATTAGCCACCGACGCCGTATTTCCAATCCCATAGTCGACGATGACGACCGGATGCGACTCACTCACGTCGAGAACTGCCTTGCCTTACGACCATGCAAAATGCCAGGCGACAACTGGAGCAATTCCTAATTGCGCAGCATCCCATTTAGGCAAACAAGCAAATTTGGCGTTCATAATCACAAGGTTTTTTGCGAAGCAGCTTTCCATGCGATCACATCTAAACACGAATGTTGCCAGATGCCATGTCAAGCGAAGAATCTCTTAATGGCACCGATGACCGCCGCCGCGTCGCCAACTGACAGGTGCTCGCCAATTGGCAAACTCAATAATTGCGAATCCTGCTCATTAGCCAACATAGCTTCGTCACCTTGCCCGAGATAGAAATAAGCAGGAAGTTTGGGCAAGGCGATAGGGTAGTGCACGCCAGTCTGAATTCCGGCTTCAGACAGATGTCGCGCCAAATGATCACGGCGTGCCACTCGAATTGCAAAAAGATGGAATGCATGGCGCACGTCTGGGCGGACGGTTGGACTTACTAGCTGCGGAACACTTTTCAGGCCGTTCAGGTAGAGGCGTGCAATTTCGTTTCTGCGTTCGATCCACCTATCCAAATATTTCAACTTGACGTTCAAGATCGCGGCCTGCAAGCCGTCCAGGCGGCTATTCCGGCCCTCAAACTCGTGTCCAAACTTGTCAATACGACCATGATTCGCAATCATCCGGCAGCGTATTGCCAATTGTTCGTCGTTGGTCACAATTGCACCACCGTCACCATAGGCCCCTAAGTTCTTGCCCGGATAGAAGCTGAATGTACCTACATCCCCAATTGCACCGACGCGCCGCGTCTTGTACTCCGCACCGTGCGCCTGGGCACAATCCTCGATGATTTTGAGATTGCAATCATGTGCTAGGGCGAGCAAACCGTCCATGTCGCAAGGTTGTCCATACAGGTGTACCGCTATGATCGCGCGTGTGCGTGGACCGATGCGCGCGCGCGCATCTTCCACACTGACTGTGTAAGAATCGGGTTCAATATCCGCGAAGACCACGCGATGCCCCGCCCGGCTCACAGCTTCGCTGCTCGCGATAAAGGAATTCGCGGGCACGATTACCTCAGAATTGGGAGGCAAAGCTAGCGCCTCCAGCGCGACCTCTATTGCGTCCGTCCCATTGGCCACGCCGATACAGTACCTTGCCTCCTGGTAGGAACCAAAGGCTTCCTCGAATGTGCGTAGAGACGCGCCACCGATATATGACGAGTCACGAATCGTGTTCTCTATTGCCTTGTCTATCTCGGCGCGAATGCCTAGGTACTGGTCATAGAGATCCAGAAACTTGATCACGCGATACTCCGAATCTTGCGCGCTGGGTTACCGGCATATGTTCCTGGCTCCATGACATCGCTTGTCACTACCGAACCTGCGCCAATCACCACATCATCACAAATCGTCACTGGCAGAATGGTCGAGTTGGAACCGACGAATACACGATTGCCGAGGCGGGTCCGCTCCCACAAGGACAGATCCCCGCGTGCAGGCGCCCCCCCGCGATAAGCATCATTAATAAACATAACACCGTGAGCTACTACACAGTCGTCGCCAATTTCAACCAATTCACAGATGAACGAGTGCGACTGGATTGTGCAATGCCTCCCGATCACAACGTTCTTCTGGATCTCGACGAATGGCCCTACAAAACAATGGTCACCGATGCGGCATCCGTACAAATTTGCCGGCTGTATAACTGTGACATCCTCGCCGAATTCAACATCGACAATGCCGACTGCCTTAATCCCGGCTTCAAACATCAAACGATTCCCAGTCGACAGCATTTTGGACGGAAGTGAAGTGGGATTTCTTTGCCTGTTTCAACGGACTCGTATATCGCAGTGATGAGTTCCAAGCTCTTTCGTGCCTCCAGCCCGTCTACCAGCTGTTGCTTAGCGTTCAATATGCAGTCAACAACGTGATCGTAATATGCCTTGTGCCCGAAACCGTACACGTCGGGCGGATTTACCGAGAACTTCTCCATCACATCGTCGTCACCCGGTTCGCGATCGACAAAATTCCACGTCTTCAATTCGTTTACAGCAAACCCGCCAATTTCTACCGCGCCCTTCTCCCCCAAAATTGACAGGGACCCCTCCAGATCATTCGGCCGCGACGCAGTTGTTGCCTCCACTATGCCCAGCCCGCCATTGACAAAGCGCAGTGTCACGACTGCTGTGTCTTCCGCTTCAATACTTACCAGTGCCGTGCTGCTCATGGCGAATACGCTATGCACTTCGCCCATCATCCATTCCAGAAGGTCCACATGATGGCTTGCCTGATTCGCAAGTACGCCGCCGTCGAGCGACCAGGTGCCACGCCAAGCATCCTGATCGTAATACTCTTGGGGTCGGCACCAGCGAACTCGCACCGTTCCAAGTACAATTTTTCCAAAACGGCCTCTTTCTATCGCCTCACGGAGTTTCAGGACCGGCACGTTGAATCGATTCTGCTTGACGACGAACAGTTTTACGCCTGCTCGATCGCACGCCCGAATCATGTCATCGGCACTAGCGAGCGTTAGCGCCATGGGTTTTTCAACCACAATGTGCTTGCCGTATGGCGCTAGTGCGATTACATGGTCTGCGTGGTGGCCACTTTCGGTTAGGACTGTGACTACATCTGTAGAAACTACACGCATCATTTCATGCATATCTGTGAACCATGGCACGGAATACTGCTCGCCACATTTGCGTGCCCTGTCGGCAACCACGTCACATACAGCAGCAAGACGCGCATTTCCGATCTGCCCCTTTCCGAGAAGCTCAGAATGGCGCACCGCTATTCGACCACACCCGATCAATACAAAATTCAACATACTGTCCTTTGAGTCCCTTTTACATGCCGCAATAACCATTCTCAATGGCGAACCGCTCGCGACGATAGTGTGCTTGCTTCCGCGGGAACGCCGCTATTTCGACTACGATAGTTGTTACCCAGCTTCCGGAGAGAATTTGGCCATACTCACTATAATATAGGATAATATCCAAGACATCTGCAAAATCGCGCCCGTCCGCATCATAATCGCCTTCGGGATGACGTCGCTTTGATTAACGATATCGCGTCGCGACCCGACCCGACACGCAATCTCGCCTCCTCGTCCTTAGCGATGCAAACACGGGGCAGCTTGTATGTTCTTGAAGTTCGAATGCACACAGGATCCCGGCGATCAAAGATTACCAGGCAAAGCACCGCCTAATCGCGCAACGACGCCAGCTCGGTTCGAGCATCTCGCGAATTGCGTCACCGCTTTTTTGGCAATTCCTAAAACTGGAGTTGTCACCCGTCCCTCTAGTAACCCGATTAGATTGCTAGGAGACCTTGAAAAGTGCCAACGTCTCCTCTGCGCCGCTCAGGCATATCGACACCTCACGACAAAAAGTAACATACGGGCTATTGTCCGCATCTTCTTTACTTCCAACTTCCCCGTTATTGCGTGCATAGGGCCTGTGTGTATCGCCATCTTCAATCACATCGTGCCGTTGACGGATCGAGGTTGGCTGTGGTTTCCCGCACACGAGAAAACATGCGAATCACCGTGCCGCCTAGAATCCGGTGCTGCGAGCTCCAGTGATTTCCATCGTGGCGACACGCACTATCGGCGCACTCCCCCGCATTGAGCGCTCCAATCTTTCTAGGGCAAGTCAAAGCGATGCTCTTGGCACCCGACCTGTATCAAGCGCAACATCAGCGGCAACTGAACAAAGCACGATCCCGTGAAATCGTTCAATGGTTCGCGGCCATCTATCCTGCCCAGCAGGATCGGCATCCCGCAATTCAAATCCTCTTCAGGCACGCTACCGCCCTTGGATTACGCGTCGCAATTTTCCAAAAAAACGCCACTACCGATTCTCAAATACCACACAGGTGCCGTGCAGCCAAAAAGCGAACTACCGCGCGCGCCGTAGCGCCTCCACCGAAAATTTTCCTGCGCATCGTTTACCCAACAAGTCCAATAACACGATGGCCCTCGAATCGCCATCGGGTAGTTGGTAAATCCCCTCGATCCCTGTGAACAGGCCTTGCGTCACGACGACACGCTGCCCGGTACTGAACAAGCGCACGGGCGGCCTTTCACGGGCTAAGAAGGAGTTTATCCATACCGATGGCACTTTGGCCGGAACCCCACCGAATCGCACCACATTGCTCACACCGCGCGTACTACGCAGGACGCTCCACCTCGCTTCCGCGTCGCCGCGATCAATGAAGAGATAGCGCGCGAACAGTGGTTCGTCGACCCATTGTCGGGTGCGGCGGCGCATTTTCTCGACGCGAAGCATCGGCAGGACGCAACGTATACCCTGATTCTCCAGGTGTTCACGGGCGCGAGGTTCCTGCCGGGGTTTTGTCTGTACAACGTACCAGGCTTCTGGGGTAGCCGTCCGGGTTTGCAAGTCACTCATACTGCAAATGTCCCCGCCTGCCAGTTGCTTGGTTTCATTGGGCTTTGGCGTCCTGCTTGAGGGTCATTATTTCGGTTCGCAGAGCTTCGTATTCGGCTTCTTTGATGCGCAAGGCGCGGGTTAGCCGGAGCTTCGCACGGACCCCTTTTGGGGTGAGTAGATACAGGTATCCGACCTTGTTCTCGGCGCGGCCGAAGTTGCCGACCTTGATCAGAAAGTTGGTCTTACCAAGGCTGATGCCAAGCCCCACCGACGATCTTCAGGATGCGTAGATGGGCTTCTTCGTCTTGACGCATAACGGCCAAAGACAGCGTTCATTGCATGAACGGCACATATTAGCGGTAAGTTTAGCCAAGAGCAAGAAGTAGCCCGGACTCCCTTACCAGTAAGATAGGGTGGGACAACCAAGTCCAGATCAAATTACAGTCGCTCTGTTGCTGTCGGTCTGGCGAACGCGCGATAAACTTTCCTTCCATTTTTGTGTCCGCGTAAAGATGACGATGTCGTGCCCTTCATTGAGGAAGGCGACCAGCCGCGACTTCGGAGCCCCTTTTGACGCGCGACGTCAATACTCTCTCGAGACGCGCCTGAATTTAGCTGCGTTCGGCTTTGAGCTCCGACGCTCTAGTTGTTTACGAAAGCGAAGCATTTAAGGAATGTCCACGTAGCCCAAGCCACTAATGTCGATTCGGACGCTGTGACCATCTCGCCTGCTAGCAGTCTGTCGGACTGGGTGCGGCATTTGTCGCCACGCATTTGCCCCCGGCTGATTATGTCTTCTTCGGTTCGTTTTCAAGTCTCGTGCGCTCTGAGAGGCGCTTAGCAACCTTACAGCGCTGCTAGTGCCGCCTCCGTGGTCATTCAGGGCGCAAGCGCGCCGGTTCTTGCCACTTCCTACCCCGGTGCCGCCCCCGTGAGTCGATGCAGCCGCTTGCAGTTGTAAGCAAGGCACACGAGCTGCCATTCTCCTTCAACCTTGGCATGACCGCGCAGCAAGAATCCGGTGAATCCCCGCACGTTCTTGATGATGCCAAACAGCGGCTCGATCGTTTGTTTGTGCACTCGGTACGTCGCGCGCCCGCGCTCGGAATCGAGCTTGTCCTGCATCGCCTGGCCCAGGCACTGAGTGCGCGCGGCGCCGCTCCCGGCGCCTTGGGCGGGCGAAAGTCGTAGCGACGTTGCTTGCCCTGAGCGCGCATCGCAACCAGTGCCTCGATACCCTTTTGCTCGAGGCTTTCGATCTCGCTCTGATGGGCAAACCCATTGTCAGCGAGCACGGTCTCGGGATAACCGAGTTCTACGGGTATGGACTCGATGTCAGCAACGAGTTCGTTGACATCACTGGAAGCAGCAATGCAAGCAATGCGAGCCTGCGGGTCATGGAGCCGAGAGCGTGTCGGAAATCGAAATTCACTGTCACTCCGTTACTCAACGCAAATTATCCAGCATTCAACGCGATCCTCCTCCGCCTGGCCCATACCCAGTATACAAGCATGAACGTAGCCGCCCCCACTGCATCAGCTACCCAGTCCCATACCGAAGCATCGCGCCCGGCAATCGATACCTGGTTCCACTCGTCCGCCACACCGACCAGCAACACAAGGACCAAAGGCACCCACAGCCGGCGATTTCCGGCCGCGTGTGCCAACAACGCAGCCATGATTCCGTAATACGTAAAATGCGCAACCTTGTCGAATGGCGCTGGAAACAAAGGAACGTCAGCCACACCTTTGGCCCCCGCAAACAACGCGATTGCCATTAAAAAAGCGGCTAACCCGCAGCCGCTTCTGATCAATGCTGATTTCGTCACAACTTCAATGCTTTACCCGCACTCACTGGTGGCCCATCCAAGGATTATCGCCTGATAACGTGGCGCACGCCATGCACGAGAAGCTTCGCTCACGACGGACTACTGGTTCACCGATTGGCCCCCAATTCCCGACTAACGGGTCACATATCACCTAAACCTGGTCTTTATCCCCTGCCCTGGTTCGATCTGTCCGGCCAACAAGCTGATCCGGAACACCCGCAAATCGGCGCGCATCGGTCGCCAACTGCTTAGCGTCATCCTGAAATTCTTCGGGCATTTGTTGCCGGAGCACGTAGGCTTTGACATTGGTGCTGCCACCCTGAATTACGCACAACTTGGCTGGCGTACGCACCTCCAGCGAGCGCGTCGGCACCGGCGGGCAATACCCGGTGACCGCTTCGGCCAGCACCGCGCGCACCTGCTCCATATCGTGCTGATCGCACGCACTTTGCAAACCATCAAGCAATCGGGAAACCTCCGACCAGGGCAGATGCTGTTCCGCGGCACGCCGGATCATCGGATGCTCTGTGGCAACAGCGTTGTCATCAATCAGCAACTCCTCATGCAGTTTTTCACCTAGCCGCATACTCGTATACGTGATTTCAATATCGCCAGCCGGATCAGATTCACTGCGCACCCTCAGACCCGACAGATGAATCATGCGTTGCGCCAGGTCGGCAATCCGTATCGGTTCACCCATTTCAAGTACGAATACATCCCCACCCAGCGACATGGCACCCGCCTGCACCACCAGCCTGGCCGCCTCCGGAATCGTCATGAAGTACCGCGTGACTTCTGGATCGGTAACCGTGACCGGCCCGCCCATCGCAATCTGGCGTTTGAACAACGGCACGACCGAGCCGCTTGATTCCAGCACGTTGCCAAAGCGCACGATGGAGAAATTCGGTTTGGCCGCCTGATCTGCAAACGCCTGCAGAATGAGTTCCGCAAAGCGTTTCGTCGCCCCCATCACATTGGTGGGCCGTACGGCTTTGTCAGTCGATACAAGCACGAATCTTTCGACACCTGCATCGCGCGCAGCAAGCGCGCAATTGAGTGTGCCAAACACGTTGTTGCGCACGCCCTCGGTCGCATTCAGCTCGACGATCGGCACGTGCTTGTAGGCCGCGGCATGGAAAACAACTTCGGCAGAGGAGGATCGCATCGTGCGTTCCATGCGGCCGCGATCACGCACACTTGCCAACACCGGCGCGACGTCCACTTCACTGCCCGTCGTGGCACGAAGCTCCTCGAGTTCCTGCGAGATCGAATACAAAGCAAACTCGTTGTGTTCGACCAACACCAGCCGTTTCGGATTCTCTTTGAAAATCGCCCGGCATAGCTCAGAACCGATGGAACCGCCCGCCCCTGTAACGATTACGGATCGGCCGTGCACTGACCGTGACAACAGTTGCGGAATTGCCGAGACCGCCTCGCGACCGAGGATGTCTGCAATATCGATCCGCCTCAGATCATCCACCCGCTTGTGCCCACCAGCGATATCCTCGAACGAAGGCACTTCGTGAACGACCACAGGATATTTGGAAAGAAGCCTGATAACTTCGCGTTGGCGCGCGAGAAGCGGCAGGAATCGCGACCAGCACTTCGCGCACGCCCTTTTTCTCAATCAATGTGGCAAGTTGGGCACGCGTGTGCACTTCAAGCCCGCTGATCGTCTGATCACGCTTGCCCGGCGCATCGTCCACAAATGCCACCGGCTGATACTTCGAACCGTGTAGCAACGCAGTCGCCAGTTGATGGCCGGCACTGCCGGCGCCGTAAATCGCCACCGGAACACGTTGCCGCGCGAAAGAGTAGTGCCTGACAATATCGCGAATCAAAAAGCGGACAGTACCTGGCAGCGCAATCAGCAGGCCCCAGAGGATCACCAATGCCCCCATCGGCACGACGCCGTCGCGCATTATGAACACGGCTGCGGCCACAACAACTGCTGCAACAGTCCCCGCAGATGCGATGCGGTAGACCATCGCCCCGGAGGCGTATCTCAATGGCGAACGATAAAGTCCAAAATGACGGAAAGAAACGATCGTCGCGAGCATTGCAACCGGAAAAATCAAGGGAATTTGGTACAGATATGCGAGCGAATGCGCTTCAAAGCGCAGGACGAAGGCAAGCCAGACTGCAGCCGCCACAAGCACTGCGTCGATGGCCATAGACATCGCAATTCGCAATCTGCGCGGACCGCTTAACAGCCGCTGAATCGCGCCTCCCATGATTCTCCTCCCCTGCGTCGCATCTTCTGGTCAGTCGCTTAAAGGCGACTTTTGTACCGGGGCCAGCGCTCGCAGTTGCACGTAATGCTCTCTATCGACGACTTTTGATGCGCAACTATTTCATCCAGTCCCGAGAAGTCTGTTTGTTCGAGCAACAACAACCCTTGCGAAATTCGTTCCAGCATACGGCGACCACATACTAACCAATAAACAATGATTTGCAATAACGGGCACATCGAATTTCCACAATGATGACGAACCACTGACAAGCACTGACGAAGACCAAACAGCAGCAGTGGCGGTCAACCCCAACTAACGCGATTTACCGAAGCGTGCGGCGGTCCGACATGAATCGAGTCGCCGAACCGTTGAAACGATACCTATGTACGGGCGCCGACAATTGAATCCGAAGTAAATTGCAATCGGGAATTGCCAACGCGTTGCGACGTGCCAGAATTCAATCGCGTGCCGGGCGTTCCAAATCGCGGTGTATTTAAGATATCCTGTGCGAAGGAAAGTCAAAAGTGATTTGATCCATTGGGCACTTCAAATTCCAAAGATCCGTGATTTCGGTAGATTTGCGCTTTGCCAGCACGTAACACGTGCCTCCTGCGCGTCCATGGCGCTTTTATGCGCTGCAGAAGCACCCTCGGCGAACTACCGCCTGCAAATCCTGGCGCTGCGACAGTACAAATACCCTGTAGCCAGGATGCGCAATCCGATCAACGAAGTCGTGCAATCACCCTGCAGCAACTATGCACCTGCCATTCGGCGCTTTCTTCGCTCGAATTATCGCCGAACCGATTCGACCGAACTACGCTGTGCTGACATCTGCAGAAGCACGATGCGCGTATTCGAAAAACAACTCGATTCAACTATTGTGATTGGCTGGCGGTCAATGCGACAACGTTCCGCGCGCCAGTCTGTTGCGACGCCCATGCATTCGTCGCGCAAGCGAACGACAGCGCTCAAAAGTTACGATCGGCCGCAATGACACTAACCGCATTCATAACGCACTTGCTGTTTGCAACCTGGATGGTGGTCATAGCATCGCTGATCACACGAATGATGCTGTCAAAAGTACGCATCATGGACGTTCCGAACACGCGCTCTTCCCACGAAATAGCAACACCGAAATTGGGCGGTATTTCGATCGTAATTACGTTTCTGATCGGGATGATCGTCATATTTTTCGTAGCCGACGATGCGGTCATCAGGCAAGACTACTTCTTCGCGTTTGGTTTTACGTGCATCCTTATCGCGGCAATATCACTTTACGACGATATCAAGGACAAGCGGTTCCTGGTCAAACTCGGCACTCAGCTCATAGCCGTATTCATAGTGCTGGTGTCCGGTCTTGTTATTGATGAACTCGCGTTACCATTCACGGGACCGATATCCCTCGGGTGGCTTGGGTATCCCATAACTATTCTGTGGATTGTCGGCCTGACCAACGCGTTCAACTTCATGGATGGGCTTGACGGGCTGATGGGGGGCGTGGCGGTCATCGTGAGCGCATTTTTCTGCGTGATCACATTCGCGCAAGGCAGCCACTTCGTCTATATCGCGTCTTATACGATACTGGCCGGCACGATAGGGTTTCTGTATTTCAATTTCCCGCCCGCCCGGATATTCATGGGCGACGTGGGCAGCGCGTTTCTTGGGTTTACGTTTGCCGTGCTGGCAATCATCGCGGCGCGTTACGACCTGTCTCACACTGCTTTCCTGGTCATGCCGCTGTTATTGTTCAACGTCATCTACGATACGTTCTTCACTTTTACGCGCCGGCTCATTCACGGTGACCTGGTAACCGCCGGGCACCGCACTCACCTCTATCAACTCTTCAATCGCCTGGGTTACTCACACCGCACGGTCAGTATGTTTCACTATGCAGTGTGCGTTGCCCAGGGCGCCGCTGCCATTTGGATGGTCAACATTCCCGGTGCACAAAGAATGTTTGTGTTCGCACCCTTCCTGATATTTCAGGTACTGTACACGTACGTCATAGTGTCGGGGGCGAAAAAGGCGGGATTGCTTTGAGGCCTGATGCGCATGTCGGCACGCCGATCATTGCGTGCGGTCCTGCATGAAATCCCTAGTAAGTAGGCTGAATTGCCGAATATGAAGTAGGCCCGGTTAGCCCTTGGGTGTAAGCCGGGCGCGCAACTCCGCGCTAAGCCGCGGCAACTCCCATCACTTTGATGATCGCTTCGGCAGTATCGCGTATATCATCGTCCGAGAGAGTCGGATGAACCATGAAGATAATGCCGGTTTCAGCAAGTTTCCGCGCATTCGGTAGGCGGGCAGGCGGCGCAGAACCATGGTCGGCAAATGCTTTCTCGAGGTAAATTTCGCTCACACCGCTGGCCACACAGGAAACGCCCTCAGCGTTGATTGCCTCCACGATGCGGTTAGCGTCCCAGTCGCCGTGAAGGCGCTCAGGCTCGATGAAGGCGCAATACTTGTAATACGCGTGGGCAATCCCCGATGGCGGGACATTGATGGTCAGTCCTGCGACCTCCGCTAGCGCAGTGTCGAGCAACTGGGCGTTGCGCCGACGAATCTCAAGCCATTTCGGGAGCTTCTTGAGCTGGCGCCGGCCGATGGCCGCCTGCATTTCAGTCATCCGCCAGTTGGTTCCGATAGACTGATGCACCCAACGGTTCTCCGGTTGACGCTGCCGAAGCCGAACGGCGTCATAACTCTTCCCGTGGTCCTTGTAGGACCATGCGCGTTCCCAGATATCCTTGTCGTTGGTCAGCAACATCCCGCCTTCACCGCCGGTCGTGATGATCTTGTCCTGACAGAATGAAAATGCCGAGATATCCCCGAGCGAGCCCGCGTTGCGCCCGCCGTAAGTCGCGCCATGACTTTGAGCACAGTCTTCGATCACGGCAATGCCTCTAGAACGGGCCAGTTCGAGTAGCGGATCCATATCACACGGCCACCCGGCCAGATGCACCACGATAATCGCCCGTGTCGCAGGCGTAAGGACGACCTCGACTGACTCCGCAGTAATGTTCTGGCTGGCAGGATCAACATCTGCAAACACCGGGCGTGCACCGCGCATCACGACGCAGCTCGCAGAGGCAATGTAGGAGCGCGAGGTCACGACGACGTCATCCCCAGCACCGATGCCGAGCACGTGCAACGCCAACTCCAGCGCCACCGACCCGTTAGCCAACGCAACCGCGTGACGGCAGCCAACGTAGGCGGCGAATTCCTCCTCGAAGCGCGCGCACTCTTCCCCGGTCCAGTAATTAACCTTGCCCGAGACGAGAACGTCACGCACGGCATCCAGTTCTTCCTGCTCGTAGTGGGGCCAGGGAGGAAGCGCTTCGGACCGTACCGGCCGCCCGCCCTGCACGGCTAATTCGTTGCGAAGCGCTGGAGCAGGGATCGGAGTCATGGCTCAACGGGCCGACAAGGCGAGCCAGACATGCGTGCGCCATCGGGAATGTCGTCGAGTACGGTAGATCCTGCGCCAATTACGACGTTGGCGCCGATGTGTATACCCGGAATAACTCTGGTGCCGACGCCAAGCATCGTACCCCGCCCGACACTCACGCCGCCGCACAGATTACTGCCCGGTGCAATGTGAACGCAGTCGCCGATCGTGCAATCGTGATCAATAGTGGCACCGGTATTGATGATCACATGCGAGCCGATGCACGCGTCGGCGTTAATTACGGCGCCGCCCATGACGGCTGTCCCGGCTCCTATTTGCACGCTGCGGGCAATTGCCGCGTTTGGATGCAGCGCGCTGGCAGCAAGTATTCCGTTTGCCGCGAACCACTCTGCAATTCCAGCGCGCACGCGATTGTTCCCGATCGCAATAATGCCTCCCTTTTTCACTTCTTGGCGCCTCGCCAGCATGGCATCGCGCCCGCCGATAACAGGATAACCACATACAGTATTCGTTCCTGCTTTCCTGCCATCATCAACCACGTATGCCACCTTCGTCGCTGACATTTGTTCAAGTATGTCTATTACGACCTTGGCATGACCACCTGCGCCAAACACAAATACTTCATTGGCCACGTTTGCTTCCTGTAAACCGGGTCATCGTCGTCGCTCCCGATTCGTTGGTGTCCTGAGCCCTCAGAACACTAAGTTACAGTCAAGTACAGTATTTTGACATCAAGCCAAATCGACCGATTATCAACATACCAGACATCCATACGGAACTCACCATCCCATGACAATGCGTTTCGCCCGTTGACTTGCGCCCAACCGGTAATGCCCGGCAGCACCTCGTGGCGCTGGGCTTGCTCAGGCAAATTCAGAGTAGCATTGTCAAGTAAAAGTTACCGCTATTCGCTATCTCTTTGCGAATCTCAAAGCCTTCATTTCGAGAAGCGTCCTGCAAATCGGGGGCATGCGCACCCTATCTAGCCGACCTTACGCGCAATAATTCGAATCACGACAGGATCGTCATCGCCGTGAACGGCAAGTCCAGCTGATTCTTGCTTTTTGCGTATAGACAGCCCAAGCGCCTCGAGCCTTGCTACTAGCTCGTCCTTAACTATAAATCGCCGATAGTGACCGTGAATTCGTTCCGTCGGGCTTAACACTTCGCCCTTTGACGCCAATCGATCGTTTATCGAGCGGCACTCGATAAACAGATGACCGCCATCGACGAGCTTAGCTGTAGCGTACTTCAAGAATTTGCTTTCTTCCGTTGGAGTCATCGCATGCAGGCAGAACCTACTATATATCGCGTCATACTGCTCGTCATCCAACGTCAAGCCGGTGTCTGCTTTCGCGACAATAAACTGAATGCCGGTTTCGGCATACAATTTCCGACAATACTCGATTGCACTCAACGACGAGTCAATGGCCGTAACCTCGTAGCCACATTCATGAAAAAAGGCTGCGTCTCGGCCATTGCCACATCCCACTTCCAGAATCCGTCTTTCGGACTCTCCAAAATCTTCGGCTACAAACTGAGCAAACGTCGATGGTTTCGATGGAGCCAAATTCGATTTGTAGTAAGCATCCCAGTGCCTATCTTTTCCTCTGTCGGTGGTCCGACCGACACCTTTTGTAAGAAAAAACTCGCAAATCGCAGCCGCCGCACCATCAGGATCAATGCGCCCATGGTTTTGCACGACCAAGTCTGCCGATTGCGATTCGTCGTACAAATTGTTGCCGAATGTGTTCTTGGCGTAGACGCCCTTTGTGAGTTCATCGCGACGTATCCGCTCTGAGACTGGGACATCGAGGTATATTTCTACAGACGCAGGCACATTTTTACGCAACCATTGCCTCACTTCATCATACATCGCAACTGCAGCAATGATTATCGTAAACCCTTGAGCGGCCAAATGACTGCATAATCTGAAGTATATTTTTGCGAGCTCAATTCGCTCCGCTCGCTCATATCCCCAACGATTCGAAAAAATTGACCTGAGATCATCACCGTCGAAAAACACTGTGCGAAGTCCCGACCTACGCAACCTATTCTCTACTTTTCGTCCGACTGTTGTTTTGCCCGACGACGAGTACCCGCTAATCCAGATTACGCCTGCTAAGTTCGTGTGGTCATCCACCAATATTGCCCTCTTTCTTTTCGGCGCCTGCTAATACCTGCAACAGCTCGCAACTATTCGACGTCCTAACAATTCAAATCACCAGCTACTCAAGACCAGTGCCTGCTTCCAATTTCATATCTACCGTTACAGTCGCTCAAGTGAACTCGCACCTAGCTGTCACGACTTCCCAGCGTATTCTCGAGCTCCTCCAATTCCCCAATAAGAATGCTGTCATTGTTTCCTAAACGCCTCCATTTTCCAATTCTGCGCCTCGAAACTTCAGGGTAGAAGCCAGTATTTGGAATCCATCGGTCAAAATCGATTTGCAGGAAATCAAAAATTCGCCGGGCCGTTACCGCAGTTTCCAGTACAACATCTTCATAATCAACCCACAGTCTGTTTCGGTTTCCTGGTTCCTCAAATGCTCCTTTCGCCTTTTCTATCATCTCGCGAAGCTTCAAAAAATACTGAATAGGGCTACCGCCATCGTGTGTGAATTCCTCGTCCCAGGGCTTAACGCCCAGACGCGCATTGACGGCAGTTAATTTCGATACGTTTGGTCGAATGGAAATATATTGGTCGCGCCAGTCTCGGTCAACATTAATACACCTAATTCGAGGCTCGGCTTCTTCTGCATACGGGACGTATGGCGGCGCGACGAGTTGGTCGAATACGTTGACAAGTTGCCGATCTGACCTGACTGGACCAACACTATTCGCGGCGGACTCTAAAACGAACTGGACAAGCGCCGAGATTTGCGCAATGTCTGGTACCTCCTTGCTGCAACCGCACGTCACTATCGCTCGTGTCAGCCTTTCGCATGCCGACACATACTGTGCTCCCAATTTTGACGCCATACCGGCACGCCGTGAAAAAAACAGTGGCGTATAAAATTGGATCATTGAACAAATCTTTCTACCGATGGCGCGCACAGGAAAACGGTCGGACTTGTTAAAGCTTTCAAATCGTTCTTGATTTTCGCGAAATTTACAAGGTGACAATCGGCCGTGCGCCAACGGCGCGTACACTTCTTTGAACCATTGACCAAATGAAAACAGAGTGAACTCGCCTGGCACTACCCGACAATCCTGATGTTCGCCCAACAGATCCACCACGGCGGAAGAACCAGTCCAATATCCTCCGGAAACAGATACCGGAATGAACGCCTCCCTAGTCATACACCCGCTTACCCTTGAATTTGCATGGCGATATTAACCTGCCATAATTTCGAGCACTACAATCCATTGGACTGACCTTGTGTTGATTTGGCGCACGCCTTTTGGTAGCTATGAGACAAGAGGCTAATACACATTGATGACTTGTATCGGATTGACGAAAGAGTTGGCCCCCGACCGCTGGACACACAGAATTCGCTGATAAGTGAAATGTTCTGGATTATTCTTCTGAAAAACGGTGAGAATTTGAAGATGACACTTAGAAAGATTTGTTCGTCAGCAACATGCCGCTTTCCCCACCGGTAGCGACAACCTGGATCCTGTCAAAAGAAACCTCGGTGCTGTCACCGAGAGCGCCCCTGAAGCGCCTCTCATATTTCGCCCGATGGACTCCGCGCGGAGTGTTCGACTACGGCGAAGCGGCAATGCTTGCGCCATCGGGAACATCTTCGAGTACGGTTGAACCCGCTCCGATCACCCCGTTGGTGCAGACGTGTACACCTGGAACGACTTTCGATCCCGCACCAAGCCAAGAACCGCCCCCAACACTAACCCCAGCGCAAAGATTGCAGCCAAGCCCAACGTGAACGTAATCAACGATTGTGCAATCGTGATCTACGGTGGCGCCGGTATTGATGATCACATGTGATCCGATGCGAGCGTCAGCGTTGATCACGACGCCACCCATTGCGGCGGTTCCATTTCCAATTGCCGCACTGCGGCCAATTATGGCTCCCGGATGATGGGCGCTGGCGGCAAGAATTCCGAATTCCGCAAGCCAAGCCGCAATCCGGGCGCGAACGTCCTTATCCCCGATCGCAACAATGCGTGGCACCCAGTGATGGCAGTATAGCCACAAATCTGCTCGGCGTGTGCACGCTCGGCATCATCAATCACGAAGGCAACCTTCACCCCTTCCATCTGCTCCAATACATCTATCACAACCTTGGCGTGACCGTGCGCGCCAAACACGAATATGTTAGCGGCCACGTTCACTCCCCTTGAACCGAGTCATCGTCGTCACTCCCGGTTCGTTGATGTCCTGAGCCCTCAGAACACTAAGTACAGTCAAACACAGTATTTTGACATCAAGCCAAATCGACCAGTTATCAACATACCAGACATCCATGCGGAACTTACCATCCCATGACAATGCGTTTCGCCCGTTGACTTGCGCCCAGCCGGTAATGCCGGGCAGCACCTCGTGGCGCCGGGCTTGCTCTGGAGAATACAGCGGCAGATACTCCATCAGCAATGGTCGTGGCCCTACCAGGCTCATCTCTCCCTTGAGTACATTATACAGCTCGGGTAACTCATCGAGGCTGCTTGCCCGCAGAAATTGCCCAAATGATGTCAGGCGCGCGCTGTCCGGCAATAGCTCTCCATGCGCGTCGAATTTGTCCATCATTGTACGGAACTTGATCAACACAAAAGGCCGGCCATGCAAGCCCGGGCGCCGCTGTAAGAAGAAGACTGTGCCCAGCTTAAACCGAACCAGAATCGCCAATATCAAAAACACCGGAGCGAGAAGCAGAACGCCCGGGACAACCAATATCAAATCGAACAAACGCTTGTTCATCGCAACCACACTACTTGCCGAAACGCTTGGTTTCCGCGCCACCCACATCAGGCGGCTGTTGTGCCGCGAGCAATGCTTGCTCTAACCAGTTCACGAATTTCCCCGAAAGTAAATCACGATCAAACTCATTCTTGGCGAGCGCCGTCGCGCGAAGCCCCATTGCCGCTAACTCTGCCCGATGTACTTCGGCGTGCTCGAGTGCGTCAGCAAAAGAAGCCGAATCATCCGGCGGGACAGTGATTCCGCACTGATTGTCGCCAATGATATCCGCCAGCCAGCCTGGATAGTTAACTACCACCGGCAGACCTGCCGCAATATAGTCGAAGAACTTGTTCGGTGACGTACCGTAATAAAACGCGGGAACATTGGCAAGAATCTGCAATCCCAGATCAGCTCCCTGTAACAGTGCCGCCAACCGGGTCTTGGCCACCGGGGCATGGAAAATCACGTTCGTGAGACCTTCGCGCTGTGCACGCGCAATGAGTTCGCTCTTGAGACCGCCGTCACCTATGAGCACGATCTTGATGTCCGTCCGTCCACGCCGTTTCAATTCGAGCGCGGCATCCAGGACTGCTTCAAGGCCGTTCGCGATCCCGTGAGTACCGGTGAACACGGCCATGAAGTCTGTCGCGCTTATACCGTTCGGGTGCCAGGATTCTCCTCGCGCGGAAAATACATCGAGGTCGCAGCCGTTGGGAATCATTGCAATATGGGACGCTGGCACACCGCGACGCGCAATGCCCGCAACGATGCCAGGCGAGAGCCCCACCAATCGGCGCGCCGAGCGATAGCAAATCCATTCCAGCCAGTCCATGAGTATCAAGACAACCGGGTTCTTGATCACGCCCATCTCGCGCGGCAACTCTGGCCAAAGGTCCCTGACTTCGAACACGAACGGCTTGCCCCTTAGCCAACGGCCGACCACGCCCGGAATTCCGGCAGTCAGCGGCGTACTGGTCGCAAAGATCAGGTCGTACTTTTCGGTAAATACCAACGCAATACTGCGCGCAGCAAACTTCAGGAAAGTCACGGCCCTCTTCAGAAATCGATCCTTGTTCGAGTAGCCCATGCCAAACTCGACGATGTCGATACCATCAACTTTCCCACGCCTCTTCCCATTGGCGAAAGGAGTATCGAGACCTGAGTCAGCTCCACCATAGCTGCCGCAAACCATAGTGACCTCGTGGCCGCTCGCAATCAGTCGCTTCGCCATTTCGTACGAACGCGTCCCCGTTGAGCCGGCGCGAGTCGAGAAATGCTGATGAAAGTACAGGACTTTCATTGGGCCCAACGATACTCAGACGTCAACGCACCTGCCTGGTGGACTTCCACTTCCAGTACCGGCAATTCGGTTTTCTGCATGTAATAGCGCGACTCCCAGCCAGCGACCAGTTCGAGGCGAACAATCGGGACCGAGGCCTCGATGGAAAGCGCATGCGCACCGTTGGTAACCGTTTTGCCTTCGATGCGCCAGTCACCCGGCATCAGGCGCCAACGCAATACTGCCTTTTGGGAGAAATTCTCGATACGGTCTTCCACAATCAGTCGCGTGTCACTCAAGGAAAGCCTGCGATGATGTCGCGCCCCTTGACCGTCACGGTAGGTTGCGCCAATAGTTGTTTCATCAGAACTCTGCCGCAGAGCCTCAACAGACTCAGTATTCAACCAGTCACCGAACAAGAACCTTCCCAGACGCGGCATCTGGTCGCGATCGTCAAACTGCACCGTATTGTGGCTCTGCGTGCCGGAGAAATACCGCATCCACTCCGGATCCGCATAACTATAACTGCCACCATCGCGCAGCAAGTTAACGCCGCCCTTCCAGAGGTCCACATGCAATGCATCGGCATGACCCGGCCGAAAGCGAAACCGCGGGTACCTCACTAGAGCAATTGCGGAATCTCTGCGCAGCACCGCATAGCCGCCGTCGTCTAACTGCCGACTTTCCGGCGCCGGCGCATTGGGGCCTGCTCGTTCGATACCCAGCCACCGCAATGGCTCGTCCCACGCGCCATCGCCCGGATACGCGCGCAGGCCCGCAAATAGCGTCATTGCGAGCTCGACTGAGGGTCGGTAGTCACGGTAATCGGTATCGGTCAGCGATATCAGCCGCGCGCCGTCATTCGCGCCAAAGTTCGGCGCATCACCGGTCGAAGGGTCGGTAACTGCGTACAGCCACTGCGACGCCGCCTTGGCGCGTTCCTGAAATCTCCCGGAGAAGCCGGGTAGACCCAGCTGCCGCCGCCAAACTTCCGCCATGCCAAGCGTATCGAGCACAAGTCGATGGTAGTTGACGGAGTACTGGCTGAAACTACCGTCGGCTTCGATCAACCGCGCAGCCCGATTTTCGAGCCAATATCGTCCTCGCTCTGCCCAACGCAAGCCTTGCGCGTCGCCACACGCAGCGAGCCAGTTGCCGCCGATAAAAAGCGCGGCGGCCTCCGAAGTGCCGTGGTTGTTATTCTGGGCCATCGCGTAAGAGATCGTCGGTTCGATGCGACGAAGGTGGAGCCGAATAACTTCGAGAAGCAATCGGGTGGGCGCGCGGACCTGACCAAGAATGAGGGCAGCCATGGCCAAATGCATTGTGCGAATCGAGGCCTCCTGCCCGCACTTCCAGTTGGGGCCAAAATAGGGCGGATTCTTGGCAAGCCAATCGCGCAACCAAGTGTTGAGTTTTTCGAGACGAGAGGCTTCGCCGGTGTGTCGGTAGTGCTGTGCAAACCTCAGCACCCAATCCCAGCGCGACAGCTCCCAGGTGCATTTGATGTCGCTAACCCCGCCATCGAAATCCGGAAGCCGGTGCCACGGCTGCGCAGGGCGAGAGAACTGCCGCAGCGTGAACGGATCAAGCAACCAGTCCGGCGGCCCTCCGAGGGGTTGCGCAGTTTCTTTCCAGCCGAAGTACATAATAGGAGCGATCGATGGTGGCGCAGGCGTGTCGGCGCTTGACCCTGCTCGAAACATATCACCCGCGGCCGTGAGGCGAGACTGCCCAGGCACGGCCCCGATCAGGCAACGAAATCGGTAGAACATGACACTCGCAACATTGGCCAGACCAAGTCGCCAGGCTGTTACTGCGGCAGTCGCGTAGCGGCTCCGACTCACCGGCGCGCAAGCCTGACTGGCGAGAGACGGCTCGCGTGCGAGCCGGAGGTAGCGATACACAATGGCATA
>CATOSA010000034.1 GCA_951812315.1 uncultured Burkholderiales bacterium | reverse complement strand
CATCGTCCAGGACCGGGCAGTTGACCGCACCGGGAATATGGTCGAGGTAAAACTCCGACGGCGAACGCACGTCCACGATTTCGTCAAATTCGTGCAGCTGTGATACGTTGACGGCGTCCTGTGTCATTTCCTGTAACGGCGCACCCAGTGTAGTGCTTCACTTGCGTGCCGGTCGACTGTAAAACAAAATTCTACTACTTATGGTTGGCACTTCATGGTTGGCACTTCCTCCAGTCGACAACGTCGCAGGCTCGTGGACTGGCCTATTGAATTCAGACAATTGCGGGAACAAAGCTGTGCTCGGCATGTCAACCTAGCCGTGCAGCTCGATTTGCAGATCACACAATCGCTTAGTGCGCTTCCGTCTGTTCGGCCGCGGCACTGGCAAAACAATTACATTGGTACCGTTACCTTCCTCGTAAAAAGGAAAGCTTCTTGTGCCGGCAGGCATTCAGTTCGCTTATACCAGGCGGCATTGAATCGGGGCAACCTGATGGCTCGCAGCGCGTCTTTCAGGTGTCAAAGCATCGGTTTCAAGTGCTCATGGATATTGTCCAGGATAAATGGCTGCGCCTGCACGGTGGGGTGAATACCGTCTTCCTGGAACATTGACTGATCGTCAGCGAACCCGGCCAACATAAATGGAACCAGTGCCGCGCCATGCGCGTCCGCAACCTGCTTGTAACTGGCATGAAATCGGCTTGCGTAATCGCGGCCGTAGTTCGGCGGAATTTGCATGCCGATTACCAGAGTACTGGCGCCGTGTTTGTGACACGTTTTGACAATTGCTGATAGATTATCGCGCAAACGTGAAATACGCGCGCCTTGCAAGCCATCGTTCGCACCGAGTTCGACGATAACGATGTCGGGCTGATGCTGTCGCAACAGGTCCTCGATACGCAGTCTGCCACCGCCGGTGGTTTCGCCGCTAATGCTTGCATTGATGACGCTCGCAGTTCGCTGGTCTTGCGCCAGTCGGTCCTCAAGCAAATTTACCCAGCCGGCATTACGCGGCAATCCATAGCCAGCGGACAAGCTGTCTCCGGCGACAAGGATGGTCTCTGCCGAACAAAGACGCCCGACACACATGAGCAACAGCACTACGAATAATCTTGCAGACACGACAGATGACATGAAAAACAATCCTATTGTTCAGGCGACAGGTTTGACCCGCACGGTATCGACGGGTTCGAGCACATTGACAATTCTCGACGATGTGTCCATCGATATCTATAGTGGCGAGGCAGTCGCGGTTATCGGTGCGTCCGGATCGGGCAAAACCACATTGCTCGCACTTCTGGCCGGTCTCGACGTGCCCAGTGCCGGACAGGTATTTGTCGACGGGCATGAGCTGTCCATGATGGATGAAGACGGACGGGCACGCATACGACGTGATCGAATCGGCTTCGTATTCCAGTCGTTTCAGCTCCTGCCGGCGCTGACCGCGCTGGAGAACGTCATGCTGCCGCTCGAGCTGGCGGGACATGCGGATGCGCGTCGCCGCAGCTCCGACATTCTTGGTCGCGTTGGACTGGCACAGCGCCTCGATCATTATCCGCGCCAGTTATCGGGTGGAGAGCAGCAACGCGTCGCGATTGCGCGTGCATTTGCCCCGCAGCCAAGGGTTATATTTGCGGACGAACCGACTGGAAATCTCGACGCAACTACGGGCGAAGCAATCATTTCGCAAATGTTCGAACTCAATTATGAAAGGGGCACCACGCTGGTTCTGGCGACGCACGACGAGAATCTGGCCAGCCGCTGCCAGCGCCGGCTTGAGCTCGCATCGGGACGTATCGTCGCAGAAACGCACCAGCCTGGTACAAACGACACCGACGCTGAGTCTGAGCAATGAAGTCGCCCGTCTCGATAATTGCACTCGCGCTACGCCTGTTTGTGCGTGACTGGAAAGCTGGTGAATTGCGTGTGTTGATTGCCGCACTCGTTGTCGCTGTGGGAAGCGTGACGACTGTCTCATTTTTTGCTGACCGGGTCGGCAGAACAATCGTTCGCGAAGCCAGCCAGCTCCTCGGTGCTGACCTGGTCGTCGTTTCAGGTCGCCCGATTGCCCCCCTGATTGGATTAAAGGCGCGCGAAACCGGATTGCGCACTTCACATGCAACGCGTTTCCGCAGTATGGTCCGCGCCGGCGAAGACAACCTTCTGACCGAAGTCAAGGCAGTTGGTGAAGGTTACCCGTTGCGCGGACGCCTGCAAATTCGCCGCATGCTCGAAGGTGATGATTTCGCACCGAATCAGATTCCAGGGCCCGGTAAAGTCTGGGTGGACGCGCGTTTGATCCGGCGCCTGGACATTTCGATTGGTGATTCCGTGGCACTCGGCGAACGCCAGTTCGAAGTCTCGGCTCTGGTCAGCGAGGAACCCGAGTCAAGCGCGGGCTTTCTAAACCTCGGCCCGAGGTTGATGTTCAATGAAGCCGATCTCGCATCAACCGAGCTTATCGTGCCTGGCAGCAGGGTGCAGTACCGGCTGTTCGTTGCCGGCGAACAAGGCCCCCTCGAAACGTTTCGTGCCTGGGTCGAGACCCGGCTGGAAGCCGGTCAAAAGGTCGAGTCAATACGCGACGCGCGGCCGGAAATCAGATCCGGCCTGCAACGCGCAGAGCGGTTCCTCGATCTGTCGGCTCTGCTTGCAGTTGTGCTTGCCGGCGTCGCTGTCGCCCTGGCCGCAAGACGCCATTTACAGCGGCATTTTGATGCGTGCGCAATGATGCGTTGCCTCGGAGCCGTGCAAAGCGAAGTACTGTGGTTACATGCGCTGCAGTTTGCCGCAGCCGGGGCCATAGCGACCGTAATCGGGTGTGCCATCGGATTTTTCTGTCAGTACGTACTCGCGAGCGTATTGGCACCACTGGTACAAGTGCCACTTCCGCCTCCGGGGTTGCTACCGGTACTTCATGGTGTGGCCGCCGGTTTTGTGTTGTTGCTGGGTTTTGCCCTGCCACCGCTGATTGCCCTGCGACGGGTTCCGACGATGCGTGTGCTGCGACGAGACATCGGACGGCCGGATCCAGCAGGAATTGGTGCGTACATATTGGGAAGTGCCGCAATCGCCGTCCTTGTGTTGTGGCAGGCCCGAGACTTCGCATTGGGAGGATATGTTCTTGCCGGGGTTATCGGAACGATACTGGCATGTACCGTGGTATCGATTATCGCCATCCGGCTATTTCGGCGCATGTTCGAGAATGCCGGTTTCGGATGGCGAACAGGACTTGCCAATATCAGGCGGCGCCAGGTGGGCAGCGTGCTTCAGGTGATCTCGATCGGGCTTGGCCTGATGTCACTGATACTGCTGACACTTGTGCGTAACGAACTTCTGGTGAATTGGCAGAATGCACTCCCACCCGATGCACCCAACCGTTTTCTCGTAAATATCCGGTCAGATCAGATCGATCGCCTGCAACAGTTTCTTGGGGACCATAATCTGCCCACTGCGAAGCTGTACCCGATGGTCCGTGCTCGCTTGACCGCCGTCAACGGCAAACCGGTTGCATCGGATAACTATGTCGATGAGCGGGCACAGCGCTTGGTCAACCGTGAATTCAATCTGTCATGGGCGGACGCACTGCAGGCCGATAACAGGATCGTCGCAGGACAGTGATTTGACACTGACGATCACGGCCAGCCACTCATTTCCATGGAAGACGGAATTGCCGAAACGCTTGGTATGTCCGTCGGAGACGTGCTCAGCTACGACGTTGCCGGTACTCCGCTCGACGTCAAGATCGCTTCGCTGCGAGAGGTCCAGTGGGATTCGTTCAGAGTGAATTTCTTCGTCGTCGCACCGCCGGGAGTGCTGGAATCGTATCCAGCTAACTGGGTAACCAGCTTTCACTTGCCTCGAGAAGACGGGCCGCTACTCGATACGCTGGTGCGCGAATTTTCAAACCTGGTTGTTATTGACGTCGAAGCGATTCTTGGTCAGATCGTGCGCATGATGGACCAGGTGGTCCGTGCTGTGGAATTCGTATTTGCATTTAGCCTCGTTGCCGGCGTGTTGGTTCTGCTCGCTGCCATTGCGTCGACTCACGACGAGCGGCGTCTGGACGCGGCAGTCATGCGCACGCTCGGAGCAACGAGCAAGCAACTGCGAATTCTCCAAGTCACCGAATTTTTGTTCATTGGTGCGCTGGCAGGTTTGTTTGCGGCACTCGGCGCAACGTCGGTGGGTTGGGTACTGGCGCACAATGTGCTCAACGTTCCTTATCAAATCAGTCCGACGGTCTGGATCATCGGGCTGATTGCGGGCGCAGCAATAGTTGCGGCCGCCGGATTGGCGGGAACCCGCCGACTAATCAGAACGCCGCCGATGGAGGTGTATCGGAGCGTTGCCTGAACCACCTGGCACCGTCACTGTCACTGTCACTGTCACTGTGGGGCCGGACTTGAAAGGACTTTAATCGTTCACCAACGAATGCCGTCATTGGCGCAATTACCACCTCCACCGGAACTTGAAAAACACCAGAAGACCCCGTCTGGGAGTGTCCACGCGGGGGGAACCAGACATACCGTCGCAAGACCATGTGGTGTGTTAGACTGCGCCGCTTTTTCGACCACCGCTGCGGACCCGTTTTCTGAGGGTAACTTGGCGGTCGGAACCGCATACTCAGCCTTTAATGCAACGAACTGCCATGCGAAACAACATCCGTAATATTGCAATTATTGCCCACGTCGATCACGGCAAGACCACTCTCGTGGACAAAATGCTGCGCCAGGCAGGCACTTTTGCCGCGCACCAGCAGGTTACGGAAAGAGTCATGGACTCCAACGACCTGGAGAAAGAGCGCGGCATCACCATTCTGGCAAAGAACTGCGCGGTGCAATATCGGGACACCCACATCAACATCGTCGACACACCGGGGCACGCCGATTTTGGCGGCGAAGTGGAGCGGGTGTTGTCCATGGTTGACAGTGTCCTGCTGCTGGTCGACGCAGTCGATGGCCCGATGCCGCAAACCCGGTTCGTCACGCGCAAAGCGCTGGCACTTGGACTCAAACCAATTGTGGTAGTGAACAAGGTCGATCGGTCAGGCGCGCGCCCGGATTGGGTCGTGAATCAGACTTTTGATCTGTTCGATAAACTCGGTGCAACCGAGGATCAGCTCGATTTTCCGGTCATTTATGCGTCCGCATTGTTAGGCTGGGCGACGCTTGACTCCGGTGCCAGTGGTGAGGACTTGCGCCCGCTTTTTGAAGCGATTTTGAGCAATGTGCCGATACGGGAGTTTGACCCGGAAGGTGCGCTCCAATTGCAGATTTGTTCAATTGACTACTCCAGTTTTGTCGGTCGCATTGGCGTCGGTCGCGTGACCCGCGGACGTATCCGCTCCGGCCAGCAGGTTGCGGTGATGCGCGGCACGGACAGTGAGCCGGTAATGGCAAAAGTCAATCAGGTGCTGGTTTTCGACGGCCTTGAGCGAACCGTTGTTGAGCAGGCCGAAGCCGGCGAAATCGTTCTGATCAATGGTATTGAAGAAGTCGGCATCGGCGTTACCTTGTGTGACACCGACGAACCTGACGGTCTGCCGCTGTTGAAAGTGGACGAGCCGACCTTGACGATGCGTTTTGTAGTCAACACTTCACCTCTTGCCGGCCGCGAAGGCAAGTTTGTGACCAGCCGTCAGATCCGTGAGCGTCTCGAACGGGAGTTGCAGTCCAACGTTGCGCTGAAAGTGGAGTTCAGTACCGACGCCGACACATTCGTAGTGTCGGGCCGTGGCGAACTGCACCTGACAATTCTGCTGGAGAATATGCGCCGCGAGGGCTATGAGCTTGCGGTCGGCCGGCCGCGAGTGGTGTTCCGAACCGAGAATGGCGTCAAGCAAGAGCCATATGAATTGCTCACCGTCGATGTCGAGGAGCAGACCCAGGGCGTGGTGATGGAAGAACTTGGCCGTCGCCGCGGAGAACTGCAGGACATGCAGTCCGATGGCAAAGAGCGGACGCGCCTCGAGTATCGAATCCCGGCCCGAGGGCTGATTGGCTTTCAGGGAGAATTTCTGACGCTTACACGTGGCACCGGAGTCGCCAGTCACATTTACGACGACTACGGCCCGGTAAAAGGAGATATGGAAGAACGCCGAAATGGCGTCCTCATCAGCCAGGATAACGGGGCTGCGGTGGCCTATGCCCTTTGGAAGCTTCAGGATCGCGGTCGCATGTTCGTATCGCCGGGCGACGCGCTTTATGAAGGCATGGTTATCGGCATCCATTCGCGCGAAAACGACCTGGTGGTCAACCCAATCAAGGGCAAACAACTCACCAATGTGCGCGCCTCCGGCACCGATGAGGCCGTGCGCCTGGTTCCGCCGATCGAGTTGACACTGGAAAAGGCAGTGGAGTTCATCGCAGACGATGAACTCGTAGAAATCACGCCACGCTCCATCCGCATACGAAAGCGCTGGCTCAAGGAACACGAGCGAAAACGTGCCTCGCGCCAGGAACAGGCTGCCTGACAGGGGTCTCCGTACGATTCAGGCGACATCGCCCCCGGTGGGCGAACTTGTGCAACGCTTATTCATTGACGGCAAAATGGGTGGCGAAGAAGCTGCACATGCATCAATTCAAGTCATTACGGAATTCTCGCCCATACTGCACTTCTCGAATTCTATGACCCGAATCTCGCCGCCTTTTTGTGCCGAGAATAGTGAAGCACTACACTAGATGCGTACAAACGCCTTTTAACAGGTCCTAGTCCGATGTTCGATTTGCCTATCGTCGTATTGTTGCCTGGCGCCACGTTGGTACTCATCGTCGTAATCATCGGCTTGCTGATAGCGATTCTGCTGCAGCAGCGCGCACCCGCGGCAAGTCTTGAAAAGTCTCTGGAAGAAAAGCACCTGCAGATGGTGCGCGATACGAACACCGCGCTGAACGAACTTGGCGACCGGCTTTCGGGCATGCAGTCGAGCGCACTCGAGCAACTGCGCAACACGCTTACACAGGAACTGGCTCAGACGCGCAGTACCGTCGGCGCATTGCAGGTGAGGCAAGTCGAGGAGTTGTCCACCACCCGCGAGACAATGACGTTGCGGCTTTCTGAAATGAGCAACGGCATGCAGGCCAAACACGATCAACTACGCACCGAAGTAATTACGCAGGTGCTGGAAAAGATCGTTGAGCAAAACCGTGCAGAACAGGAAATGATCCAGACGACGCTGCGGCACGCCTCTACGCAACTCGCGTCATCGGTTGAGTTGCTGACCAAGACGACCGACACCCGCCTTGAACAGATTTCCGGCAAAGTCAACGAACGCCTTGAAGAGGGTTTCAAGAAAACCAACGAGACCTTTGTCAACGTCATGGAGCGTCTGGCGACAATCGATGAAGCACAAAAGAAGATCGATGGCCTGACCAGCAATGTTGTGAGTCTGCAGGAATTGCTTGGCGACAAAAAATCTCGCGGCGCATTCGGCGAAGTCCAGTTGGAGGCCCTGGTGCGCAACATCCTGCCGCCATCCAGTTACGAGTTTCAGTTTTCACTGTCAAACAATAACCGCGCCGATTGTGTGTTGAAGCTGCCGGCCCCGACCGGGACTGTAGCGGTGGACTCAAAATTTCCGATGGAAAACTACCATCGCATGTTCCAGTCCGAAGTGGGCGAGAGCGATCGTACCCAGGCACAGCGTCAGTTTCGCGCCGACGTTCGCAAGCATGTCGACGACATTGCGAAGAAGTACATCATTCCCGGTGAGACCAGCGACGGCGCCGTAATGTTCGTTCCGGCCGAGGCGGTGTTCGCGGAGATTCACGCATACCATGCAGAAATTATCGACCATGCCATGCAGCAGCGTGTGTGGATCGTGTCGCCAACGACTTTGATGGCTGTGTTGAACACCGCACGCGCGGTCATGAAGGATGTCGCGACGCGCGAGCAGGTGCACATCATCAAGGACGAACTCGGCAAACTGGGCAAGGATTTCTCCCGTTTCGACGAACGCATGCGCAAACTGGCAGACCATATACGGCTAGCCCACAAGGATGCCGAAGATGTTCGTGTCAGTAGCAACAAGATCACTCGCCGCTTCAACCAGATCGAGCGTGTTGAAATCGATCGCCCGAGGGACCTGGACCAACTTGACGCAGCGCTACTCGAGTTGCCGGGAGGGGATGCTGACGAGAGTTCCTAGTTCCTATGGTTTTTAGCAAGGTTTTTTTCCGACCATATCAGGCTTGAACGGTTGTCCTGAAGTCCAGATGGCAAAGGCGATGCGCAGTAGCTTTCTGGCCAGGATCACAATGGCCTCGGTGGTTGCCAAGCCCCTGGCTAGTAGTGCGCGATAAATTGGTTTGAACAATTTTGTCTTTGCCGCTGCTTGCCCAGCCAGGTAGATCAGCCGCCGATCCTCCGCATTGCCCTGTTTGGTCAGGCGCCGCTTGCCCTGATGAGTACCAGAATCCTTCGGGCGCGGGTCCAATCCGTAGGCGGCCACCACCGCATCGCTATTGGCAAAGGGCGTGTGATCGAAGCGATGGGTCAACGCCGTGCTGTTGATAAAGCCAATGCCGCGAATGCGCTGCAGTTGCTTGCGTTTGTTCTCCAGTTCATCGTTGTGTGCAATGACGCGTTTGAGCTCGTTGTTGAGCTCGGCGAGCAGCGTGTTCAGGCTCTTCAAGGCGCCTTGATGCGCGCGCTTTAAGGCGCGGTTGGACCGCGTGCCCGTAGCCCGGATGCTCTGGCGCAGCGCCGTAGTATGACGCACGACGCTCGCGCGTTGGCTGATCAAATCACGCAGCGTGCGCTGCAAGGCGCTGGGTACGACATAACGATGTAGCCCATCACGTTCGCGATCGACATAACGGGCAATCACGCCCGCGTCCATTGGATCGGTCTTGCCGCGCTGGCCCACGCCCCTGGCGTAAGACGCTACATGCTTGGGGTTAAGGACGTACACGACGTGTCCATGTCCTGCAGCCAGATCAGCCAGCTGCTGATGTAACCGGCCCGTGGCCTCCATGCCGATAACACAGCCTGCGGGAAGTTGTTTGAGCCAGACCACAATGGCCTCGCGCTTATTGGCAATACGCTGGCAAGGTCGCTGCGAGCGCGCCCAGGCAATAACGATTTCGCACTGGCTAATGTCCGCGCCGATGACTTCGATGCTCTTGTGTGAATCAGACATGTAAGCTCCACTTCCACGACCAATGGCAACAACGGCTGCATACATGGACAACGCCGTGGTCAAGCCGCCCGTATCGCCGTACACTTAAACGTGCCGAGGGGGGCTGTCTTTGCCGCGTTAGCTTGTTTCTATCGGCGGTCAGGTGCGTAAACACTTGCCGCTGCTTCCCAAATCGACGCTCAGAAAGACAGAGTGGGGACATGGCTAGTTCGGTCTGTCCGGTTACGGCAGATTTTTCCTGAAAAGCGAATAGGTCCAAACTGCTCCCGCTAGACGATGTTTCACATTTTTTCTATCAATTGTTTTGTTACACGAACCAGTTGGTTACGCGACCGTCTTCGTGAAATATGCGGGCTCGTGGCGCACTCTACTGAATGTTCGGCATCCTGAAGGCGTGGCTGCGCAGACGCGTCCTGAGGAACAGCCACCTCGATGACCGGTTGTGGCAACAGGTCGCCCGGCGCTTTGGCTTTGTTGTTCGACTCGAAGAAACTCAGCAGTTACGCTTGCGCGAATTGTGCATCCTGTTTCTGCATGAAAAGCAGCTTTCGGCAACTGGTGATTTTGAGCTCGGCGACGAAATGAAGCTCGGAATCGCGATTCAGGCCTGCATCCTGATCCTCAATCTCGACCTGGATTACTACCGCAACTGGATCGAAATCATCGTTTATCCGGACGAGTTTCGGCCGAGAAATGAGTTCCGAAACGAGCAAGGGCTTGTTGAAACAGATCATCGGGCATTTGCCGGCCAGGCATGGTTTCGCGGACCCGTGATTCTGTCCTGGGCGAATGTCGAATCAGCCTGGACCGGTGGTGAGGGAAATGTGGTGATACACGAATTCGCGCACAAACTGGACATGCTCAACGGAAGTGCCAACGGATTTCCACGATTGCACCGCGACATGGATCGCAAGCAATGGTCACAGGTGTTCATGGATGCATATTCCGACTTGTGCCGGACTGTGAGATCCGGTGAACGATCAGAGATCAACACATATGCGACCGAGTCCCCGGCAGAGTTCTTTGCTGTCGTGTCCGAATCATTCTTCCAGATGCCCGATGTGCTGCGACGCATCTATCCGGGAGTATATGAACAGCTTGCCTTGTACTACCGTCAGAACCCACTGGACAACGACATGCCTCGCGAATGGAGGCTAGCGTAGTGCTTCACCATAACCGGCACAAAAGATGGCGAGAATTGACCTCATACTTCGTTACAAATCCTCGCGAGGTGTACAACCTCGCTGCGGTTTGCGCCTTGTCTGAGGCCAATTTCGCCACTTTTGTTCATTTCGGCATCTGTTCAAGTGTCCAACATAAGCGCCGATAATAATGAAGCACTACACTAGGTCAATGAGCAGAAGAACCGTGCTCGTGGCACTGGCGTGTATCACGGTTGGGACTTTGTCGTCGGTGTTCGCATTTGCGCAAACGACGCAGCTCATCGTCATCGAATTGAACAGCCGTACCGCGGATGAGGTGATTCCCCTGCTCAAGCCAATGCTAGCCCGCGGCGGAACGATTAGTGGCTTGAAAGACAAGCTCATCATCCATACCACTCCAGAGAATCTTGCCCAGTTGCAAAGCATGCTTGATGTCATCGACGCCCGACCGCGCCGCTTGCTGATTAGCGTCGGCCAGGAACGGGGCGGTCAGGATGAAACCCGTGACATCAGCGTTTCCGGCTCGATCGGAAACGACAATGTGCGCATTATTTTGCCGGACAATTCCGAATCAACAACCAGAAAAGATGCCTCGCAACTGCCGAATGAGCAAAACAGCGTGCAGATACGTGCGAACGAAACACGATCTGTATCTTCCCTGCGAGTATCGCAGCGCGTTCAAGTACTGGAAGGTAATAGCGCATTCATTGGAACGGGCGAATCGGTTCCTTTGCAGGGACGTTCAACAGCATCTTCTGCAGATACACGCGAAACAATCGGCTTTCAGGAAACCTTATCCGGTTTCTATGCAACGCCCCGCACTCAGGGCAATCGCGTAAACATCCAGCTTGCGGCCGCGGCCGACATGGCCATTGATCGCACAACCGGGATCGCGCAAATTCAACGTGTGACCACCGTTGTCAGCGGAAGGATTGGCGAGTGGATAGAAGTAGGCGGGATCGGTGAACTTTCCGGCCAGCGGCAAGGCGCAATTGGCGCCCGACAAAGCAGCGGCTCGCGCGGCAACAAGCGAATCTATATCAAAGTCGATGAAATCAAGTGACGGCACCAGCAATGATAGAGGATTGGTAAACTTCGAAGCCTGAACCAACCACTGAAACAGCTACCTGTCCGACATGACTGAATCACGATGGCATATTGTTCTGCTCGTCAGTTTCGTCATTATTCTGGCGTGGTCAGGATACAAACCGGCAGATCAGTTCGTCTGGCTTCTCGAGGTTCTGCCGGCAATTCTCGGCGCGATCATTCTGATTTCGATCTACCCGCGCGTAAAACTGACCATGCTCGTATATTGCCTCATCTGGACGCACGCGCTGGTATTGATGCTAGGCGGCCACTGGACATATTCCGACATGCCGTTGTTCGACTGGCTGCAGGAAGAGTTTGGACTGGCGCGCAACTATTACGACCGGGTCGGACATCTGTTTCAGGGCATCGTACCGGCAATGATTGCGCGTGAAGTGTTCATCAGGCAATCCGTGGTAAACGGTGCGAGGTGGCGTTACTTTCTCGTTTGTTGCGTCGCTCTCGCAATCTCGGCGTTCTACGAATTTGCCGAATGGTGGATTGCGGTTGCATCGGGAAGCGCAGCTGATGCGTTCCTGGCGACCCAGGGCGACGTCTGGGACACGCAATGGGATATGCTGCTCGCGCTTATTGGCGCAATGACCGTGCAACCTTTGCTCGGTGGCGTGCAAGACCGGCAACTGGGGCGCGCCGACCTGAATGGTAAGTGACACTAGCTTTGCTGGTGGGGAAGAACAGCCTCACTGACACCGGCAACTTGCTCGCGTTAGAGGTTTCTCACCCCACTTAACCGATCGCAGCCAATACTCGGATACGCGGTCTGCCGGTCAGGAACGCTCCCCGCCTTCGGGACCATAGAAGACCACCCAGGTGCAGAAATCATCGGTGAAGTTTTCAAACCGATGCACTGCGCCAGCCGGTACAAAGAGCATGTCACCACTTGCGAACGCGTGGCGATCCGGTCCGTTGACAAACCGCCCCGAGCCGCTTGCGACGAAATACACTTCGTCGCGGTCGTGCGGTTGCTGCATATCCGTTCCGGAAGGTTGGTACATTTTGATCTGCAACGTTCCATGCTCGAAGATGGTGGCTGAAGGCAGCGGCGTGGTTGAACGTTTGACCGCTTCCAGCGCCTCGGCAATGCTGGTATGGCGCTTACGGGTCGATGACGTGAAGTTCTTTTCCGGGTTGTTCGCAGTCATGATTCTGTCAAGGTTGATTGCATACTTATTTCCTTCCAGCGGAAACATCGGGTCGTATGATCATTCACCATACCAACGGCCTGCATGTACGCGTACATGATGGTCGTACCGGTAAACTTGAATCCCCGTTGTCTAAGGTCCTTACTCAACGCGTCCGATTCTGGTGTACTGGCCGGAACCTCATTTGTGCTCGCCCAGGCGTTGCAGATCGGATTTCCGTCGACGAAACACCACAAATATGCGTCGAAACTGCCAAACTCTTCTTGCAACGCCAGAAAAAGCTGTGCGTTGGTCACCGCCGATCTGATCTTGGCACGGTTACGCACGATGCCTGCGTCCTCGATACATTTTGCAATTTCGCGCTCTCCGAAACGTGCAACGATCGATGGCGAGAAGTCTGCAAACGCACGGCGATAGCCCTCTCGCTTGTTCAGAATTGTCGACCACGACAATCCGGCTTGAGCCCCTTCAAGAATCAGGAATTCGAACAGAACCTGGTCATCGTGTTGCGGAACACCCCATTCGAGATCGTGATAGGCGAGGTAGAGCGGGTCACCACCGTTTGCCCATTGACAACGGTCTAGATCGATTGAGGCAGGCATGCCTTGCGAACGCCAGCACGGTTGCGTCTTCCTTGCGCCCAGGCCAACTCTGTTATTGCTGAACCGCGACCACGCCAGCCCTGCGTATTGATTGAGACCGGTGCATTGCCCTGATGTACCGCAAAGCGGCCGTACACCCTGCGGTCACGCGCGGGCAACACTTTGCGCACTGTCAACAGCATCAACCGAGATATTACGGGTCCAGCCATATGGGTCGGCAACCCGGCCATACTGGATGTCGGTAAGCGCCTCGAACAAGCGCTGGGCGACGGGTCCCGTCCGGTTGTCATTGATGACATATTCTTTTTCTTTGTAGCCAAAACGGCCAACCAGCGAGATGACAGCACCAGTCCCCATTGCGAATGCCTCGGTGATGCGTCCAGACTCAATGTCCGCAAGCATCTCGTGTACATCAATACGGTCTTCGGTCGCCTCGAACCCAAGATCGGGAGCCAACTGCAAAATGGATTCGCGGGTGACACCGGGCAGTATGCTCCCGGACAGTGCAGGTGTGCGTACCTGCTTGCCATCGTAAACAAAGGCGATATTCATCCCGCCGACTTCTTCGACGTAACGTCGTTCTACCGCATCCAGCCATAACACCTGTTGGAAACCTCTGGCGCGGGCCTCTTCAGTAACAAAGATAGAACCCGCGTAATTTGCGATGGTCTTTGCTTCGCCTGTTCCGCCGCGCATGGCACGAACATAATCGTGCGATATGAAAACCGGTACCGGCGCTAACCCACTGCCAAAATAGGGCCCAACCGGACTGAGAATAACGAAATGCATAAAAGTACGGCTCGCCCGGACCTCTAGCGTCTTCTCCGTGGCCAACATGACCGGGCGGATATACAGCGCCGAGCCCGGCTGATTCGGAATCCAGTCACGCTCCATACGAACCAGTTGCTCAATGGCCTCGATGTGCAATTCAGGATCGATAACGGGCATGCCCATGCGCGTCGCGGAATGATTGAACCGCGCAACGTTTTGATCGATACGAAAGAAACTCGCACCAGATTGTGGGCGAGGGTAGGCTTTGATGCCCTCGAAAACATCTTGCCCACAGTGCAAAACATGAGATGCCGGATCAAGCGCAAGCGGTTGATAGGCAACAATTGCTGCATCGTGCCACCCGTCATCAGGTGAGTAGCGCTGCGTAAACATTCGATTGGTGAAGTAACGGCCAAAGCCGAGTTCCGGGGGAAATTCAACCGGGCGCGGATTCGTAAGCGGTTCGATTCGGATTTGCATTCGATTTGGGTTCAGGCAGAGACAGACAGCGCACGCTTTCGCCAGTCCGCAATTGCAATGGCTATGCCCGCCAGGTACAGCGTGCCGGCAAGCACCCAAACGACCCAGGTTGTGCTGTCGCTCGCCATCGTGAAGAACACATACACGCCATAAATTGCGAGCGCATGCCCAAGATAGATTACAGCCTGGGCCAGGAAGGTCGCGGGGCGAGCACTTAGTTTGCGCGCTGCGACCGACGTACGCTCCAGCCTTATCACGGTCTTTGCGAGTATTAAAACCGTCAACATAAGTGCAGACAGCGCAAATGCGGCGACAAAATAGGGTGCGAATTCCGGCGCAATTCGGACGATAAGGGCGTAAAGCACAAAACGACCGACAACATAAAACGCAAGCACTACTGACACAGAAACTGCTAACAAAAAATTGAGACGTGCAATCATGATCATAATGCTATCCCAGATTGCGGCGCCGTGCGATGAGGATCGGAAATTGTGCACCGACAGTCGACGGAATGGTGTGCGCGAATGAGGAATGCCGTGCGCGAGTATTATGCAGCGTTCCATTTGCTCCCGTGATGGATGCCATCCGCGGTACCTGGTACCGCCACCAACGATGCAATTAGTACTCGACGGTATATTGCGGCTTCTGAAGTTCGAAGAAATGCGCGCTTTGCTACGGTCGAGGCAAGTTAACAATCGCGGTGAATTGGCGTGTTCGTTTCTTTTACTGGAAAATCACGCAATGGTCGGTTCTCCCAAAATGTCAGTGCAACCTTTACCCCGGCTTGCCGGTTGCCGGGCAAGTAATACGTGACGCTCTCGCTTGACGATATTTTCGGCGAGAACGGGGTTCTTTCTCGCGCTATTCCTGGCTATCGCTTGCGCGAGCAACAACTGGAAATGGCTCAAGCAGTAACAGGCGCGATTGAAGATACGTCGATTCTGATAGCCGAAGCCGGTACCGGTACAGGGAAGACGTTTGCATATTTGATCCCGGCGCTGACGCACGGCGGCAAGGTGATCATATCGACCGGAACGAAAACGTTGCAGGACCAGCTTTTTGACCGGGATATCCCAATGGTTCGAAAAGCCCTGTCCGCGCCTGTTACCGTCGCATTACTCAAGGGGCGTGCGAACTACATTTGCCATCATCACCTGGAAAGGGCAAAAGCTGATGGCCGTTTTGAATCACCTGACGATGTTGTACACCTGGCGCACATTGACAGCTACGCACGCGTTTCCAAAACAGGTGACCGAAGCGGCCTCGCTCAAGTGCCCGAGGATGCCACGGTCTGGCCGGCAGTAACCTCGACGCGGGAAAACTGTCTAGGCGGCGATTGCCCATATCATTCGAAATGCTTCGTGCTGGAGGCGCGCAAGCAAGCGCTCGAGGCCGACGTGGTCGTCGTCAATCACCACCTGTTCTTTGCGGATCTGGTACTGCGGGATGAAGGTTCTGGAGAACTGTTGCCGGCCAGCAACACCATTATTTTTGACGAAGCCCATCAACTTCCCGAAACAGCCAGCCTGTTTTTTGGAGACAACATTTCCACCAATCAGTTTGTTGAACTGGGCAGGGACACTCGCGTCGAGGCTGCAATCAGTGCAGCAAGTGCGGGTGGATTAACCGAAGTAGCGCAAGCACTGGAGAAAGCGGCGCGCGATCTGCGTTTGCAGTTTCCGAGACAGTCCACGCGT
This sequence comes from uncultured Burkholderiales bacterium, assembly GCA_951812315.1. Lineage (GTDB taxonomy): Bacteria > Pseudomonadota > Gammaproteobacteria > Burkholderiales > Eutrophovitaceae > SG8-40. The sequence continues at coordinate 55,002 of CATOSA010000034.1, read as the reverse complement.
AAAACCTATCGCCAGGCACATGAAGGCAACGAATTTTCCCTGGGTCTCGAGCATGTGGACGAGGCGTTGCGTGAGCTGATCGCGCAACTGGAAGCGCAAGCAGAGCACTCTGAAGGTCTGCATCACCTTTGGGAACGTGCGACGGATCAGCTAGCGACTCTGGACAACTGGCGAGACGAAGATGACGCCGAACGGGTCCGGTGGCTTGAAATATTTGGCGGCTCGGTGCACCTGAACTCAACGCCTTTGTCGGTCGCCGACATCTTCAGGAATCAGTTGTCGGGCCACCCGCGAGCCTGGATATTTACGTCGGCAACCCTGTCTGTGCGCCAGAATTTTTCTCACTACCAGGCACAGCTGGGACTGGAAGACGCGGAAACGAAGACCTGGGATAGTCCATTCGATTACCAGAATCAGGCTTTGCTTTATGTGCCGGCGAAAATGCCCGACCCGAACAGCGATGGATATACCGAATCGGTTGTCAATGCAGCCTTGCCATTGATTCAGGCGGCCGGAGGGCATACGTTTTTCCTGTTCACCAGTCTCAGGGCAATGCGCGAAGCCCGCGAATTACTGCTTCAGGGGATGAAGGCGAGGAGCGCGGACTACCCGGTAATGATGCAAGGTGACGGGTCACGCTCCGAGTTACTCGAGCGCTTTCGGCACCTGGGCAATGCAATATTGCTTGGAAGCCAGTCGTTTTGGGAAGGTGTGGATGTACGCGGCGAAGCGCTTTCGCTGGTGATTATCGACCGCCTTCCATTTGCGCCTCCGGACGACCCTGTACTCGCCGCACGCATTGCAAAAATCAATCGCGAAGGGCGCAATGCATTCATGGAGTATCAGCTACCTGAGGCGGCCATCAATCTGAGGCAAGGTGCCGGGCGCTTGATTCGCGACGAAAGTGATCGTGGTGCCCTGATGATATGTGACCCCAGGCTGATTTCCAAGCCCTATGGACGGCGAATCTGGCAAAGCTTGCCGCCTATGCATCGAACGCGCGACGAAGATGAGGTTTGCAATTTCCTGCGTGGATCGGAACTGGAAGTCTCGGCACGGGCCGAATAAGGTTTCCTTTGGCGTTGCTGTCAGCGGCCGATCGCGCTTATTCGCCCAAAGGGGTCGCAAATATCAAAACCAGCCACCAGGCGATCATGATCCAGATGAGGATCACGATCAACGCACCCAGTGCGCTACGCGGTTTCGAGTTTCCGGCGGCAAGCCAGACTTCGGCCTTTTCACGGCTTTCGTAAAGAACCTGCTCCGGAATAAGTTTGAGGAGGATCCACAAACCGGCCGGAATCAGTATCAACTCATCCAGATAGCCGATGACTGGAATGAAATCTGGAATCAGATCTATAGGTGACAGCGCATAGCCGATGATAAGCAAACCGAGTATGCGGGCCGCCCACGGTGTCCGCCGGTCGCGGCAAGCAAACCAGATCGCGACGGTATCGCGTTTGAGTCGTGCCACGCGCTCCTTGAGTGCCTGCCACACGACTCAGGCTACCGGCTGAAGGCAGAACGTACAGGCTGGCAACAATGGCTCGGAACGAAAGCCCGAGGTGCTGTCGGGCGGTCTTGAGCACGCCGATCCGGAAAGATCATTGCGGCCCACTAACGCCAAGAGCATCAGCCCCGCGGGACACTTGCGTTCAAAGAGAAAAGTCTGAAGGCGAGGCGAGGGCGCACTTGCACGGGCTTGCGTTGCCAATTCGATATCTTGCGTAACGCTTCAGCGAAGCAAGAACCTGCAAATCCGCATATCCTGAACGGTCTATTTTTCTTCCGGCGCGTCATCCGCAGCGGATGAAACATCACTGCTCTTCTTTTCTCCGGCGTCCGCGCCGGGCATACCGGAAAACGCAAAATTTCCAAACATGTTACGAGCCTGTTTTTGCATTTGCTGCTGCATATCCAGGAAAGCACTCGCGCTCTGCTCCAGATAGTTGGACATCAAACCCTGAATCGCCGGTCCCTGCATTTTCACGAACTGAGAGTAGGCCTCGGAATTAAGCATTGGGTTGTCACCCAGCTTGGTAACGCCCTGATCTTGCAGCTTGTTCTGTATCTCCATGAATGTCTGGATATTCTTTTCCAAATATCCACCCATCATTTCCTGGAGGGCATGACCATAGAAGCGAATGATTTGGCACAGCATCTCAGAGGAAAAAATCGGTACCCCTGAACCTTCCTCTTCGAGAATGATCTGTAGCAGGATGCTGCGTGTCAGATCCTCCTCGCTCTTTGCGTCGACCACCTTGAATTTGACGTGATCGAGCACCAGTTGCTTTACGTCCACGAGCGTAATGTAGCTACTGGTGGTGGTGTCATACAGGCGGCGATTCGGATATTTCTTGATCAATCTGGTTTCTGCAGCCACTGGCTTGCCCTCCCAACGGGTTCGTCGCTATCGGTGAAACGCCATCTGGCAAGTCTTCCCTTCAAGCGTGACGCAATGCGTGAGAGGGGATTATAACCATCTGAAAACGTGGTCGAACAGCACGTCGTGCATCGCGCAAAATCAATGTTGACACGAGCTGGCGCCGCTGAGCATAATATCGATGTTGCGCTGCAATATTATTTACTAAATGTTCGACCCTGAGAACTAATTGTATTCAATGAAGTCAGATGTTTAAGTTCGCTCAGATTAGCCTGATTTAATTGTGGCGACGAACAATAGGTGAACAAGGCTGAGTGAAGTCGGTCATGCAGCTCCCGACAGGGTTTGTTTCAGGGTCTGGCACTGACCGTCGTAATCGCTAGAAGAGGTTTGGCTGCACGCCAGCATCCAATGCTGGTATGGAAGTTGCCTTAAGTATATTAAGCGGCTGGAAGTTGAGCCACGAAACAGTCGTACGGTAATCGTGTTTCAAGCGAGATTCGAATTGCCAGGGACAGAATTCCAGGTTAACCGGAATATCGGCTAACCGGCCTAGATCACCGAACAGAGCGGTGTTCCGGGCGAAAAGCGGAGAAATCCGCGAGGACGCAGAACATAAGTCTCCTCCCCCTTTACCTAAGGGTCACACCTTTTGTAAAGGTTCACCCCGATGAATTTTATTCGTCGGGGTTTTTTTTGGCTGCTTCCCATGCGCAAAAATGGCTGTCGAATGCCGTGGAGCGTCACACTATTTCCATACAATTCATAATCAAAACAGACAACTAGCAGTGATTCTTCATTCTGGTTAGTCAATTCCAACGCTAAATCCACATATTTTGAAGCGTGGCGCCGGGCATCAATGCACATGTTGGCCGCCATTGATGGAAAAATTTGCAACGGTGACAAATACAATGCGTTTTGACCGAACTGTCGACTCTCCTGGTTATTGCGCGCGCCGTTGTTTCGCGCGCCGGTATTGTGCGAGCCAAAATCTGATCGCTAGCCGTTACCAATATCTTCACTGAGGCTTATCCGCTCACTAACATAGCGCCCAGGAGCCGGCTCAAGCGGAACGTAATGTTTGTTTCCCAGAGTTTTGCGCACGCGGACGCGTTTTCCTGCCAGCGGCTGCAACCAGCGCATCCACTGTGTCCACCAACTCCCGCTCTTTTCTTGCGCCGACGCCAGCCAGCGTTGCGGGTCTGGCGACAAGTCATTACCGCTCGCAATCCAGTGTTTGCGACGGTGTGCAGATGCCGGATTAATGATCCCGGCGACGTGCCCGCTGGCGCCGAGTACAAAGCGGGTGTCGCCGCCGAGTAAAGTCGCCGAATGGTATGCAGTTTTCCAGGGAACGATATGGTCTTCCTTGGTAGCAACGAGCAGTGCAGGTACCTTTATAGCGCGCAGATCGATCGGCTGGCCCTTTATTTGGAGTGCGCCGGGCACACGCAGTTTGTTCTCCAGATACATATTGCGCAAATAGTACGCGTACAGCGGACCAGGCAGGTTTGCCGCATCGGAATTCCAGTACAGAAGATCGAATGCGCGAGGCGTTTTACCGAGCAAATAGTTGTTCACGACAAAAAACCAGACTAGCTCATTGGCGCGCAGTGAGGAAAATGAGCCTGAAAGCTGGGAACCCGGAACGACACCGCCAGCGCGGTAGCGTCGTTCTACTTGCTCGACGTAAGTCTCGTCCACATAAACGCTGATGTCGCCCGTATCGGAAAAATCGAGCATTGATGCAAGCAACGTCATGGAATTGACGTGATCCATTTCTTTGGCGGCAAGGACGCTGACAGCGGTGGCGAGCAGGGTGCCTCCAACGCAGAATCCTAGCGTGTTGATTGACTCCATCCCGGATATCTTCCGGACCGCCCGAATTGCCTCAAAAATACCTTTGTCCAGATAATCATCCCACGTCAAATGGCCGAGTTCGTCGGGAATATTGCGCCACGAAATGATGAACGTCGTCATGCCCTGGTCAACGCAATAGCGAACAAATGAGTTACTTTGCTGCAGATCGAGTATGTAGTACTTGTTGATAAAAGGCGGAACAATCAGCAGTGGTCGGGAATAGATGCGCCCGGTCGTTGCGCGATACTGGATTAGTTGAATGAGCTCGTTCTCGAAGATGACCTCGCCGGGGGTGACGGCGATGTTGCGGCCGACTTCGAAAGCGGTTTGATCGGTCATCGAGATCTGCCCGCGCGCAACATCTGCCGCGAACATCTGCGCGCCGTCAATGAAACTCTCGCCGTCGCTCGCGAAAGCTTGCCTGAGCGCCTGCGGATTGGTCGCCGGATTGTTCGCCGGCGACATTGCATCAGCAAACTGCTTGCATACGAAAGCAAGACGATTCTTGCCAGATGCGTTCAGGCTCAGTAGCTCGGAAAACTCTTCCAGATAGCTGGAGTTCAGGAGGTAAATGTTACGAATCGTCTTGAACCACGGAATCTCATGCCATTCTGGCGCAGCGAACCGCCTGTCACTGAAATCGCGGCCGTCATCGCTATCGCCGATCGAAGCCTCGTCGTTGCCGCGCATGATGTGCGTCCACTGCGCAATGTAGCGTTCTTGCAGTTCAGTCAAATTACGTTGAAGCTGCGGCGAGCGCGCCAGTTCCTCGGCTAGTTCCCTGATGTCCGAGTCACGCAGCGGAAGTGAGCCGACAAATTGCGATAATTGAGAATGCAGCGCGTTGAGCGCACCCTGCAAGGCATCGTCGATCCCGGGAGGAGGGGACTTCATGCAACGACAACCGGCTGTGAATAGCCAGTGGAAGCGTTATTCGTCTGAAGACAGGCGATTCGCACTTGCTGCCAGGAATTGAGGATTGCACCAGATCCTCCGGTTTGAAAATAACCCGGTTCAATATTAGTTGTCCGATTCATGACTTGAACGCAGCACGATGAAAGCAACGCGATGAAATTAGCGAGGTAACAAGTGTACGTTGTTGCGATTGCCTGGTTGTATGTGACGATCATTATGGCGGCGACCGAGCCGACTATTACCGGCGCCGTGATGACGTTCACTTTTTACGGCGTATTCCCGCTTGCGCTGTTCCTGTGGCTCGCCGGTACGCCGCAGCGGCGGCGTTCAATGCGCAAACGATCCGCTAACCAGGAACCCGACGATCACAATCGAACCGATTCCGAGTCCGATTAGCACGACCTGCTCCGCCGTTGCACCGATTTCCGGCCGCTTGTGAAGTCCCGGAATAAGGTCGGCGACGGACACGTAGATCATGCTTGCCGCAGCGAGACCCAATAGCGTTGGTACCAGGCCTTGAAGCGACTGCAGGGCGAAATAAGCAAGCAGACCACCGACCAGAGTCGCCGCGCTGGAAAGCAGATTAAACGCCAGGGCACGGGCGCGCGAGTAACCTGAATTCAACAGGATCATGAAATCGCCGACCTCCTGCGGAATTTCGTGGGCAATGATGGCGACTGTCGTAACAATTCCAAGTTGAACGTCTGCAATGAAAGCCGCCGCTATCAATATGCCGTCAACAAAATTATGAAATGTATCACCGACGAGAATCATCAGACCGGTGCGACCATGATCTGTTGGGTCTTCATGCTGATCATGGGCTTCGCATGATTCGACATGGCAATGCCGCCAGAGAACAAATTTCTCAAGCACGAAAAACAGCAAAATCCCGATCAGCACGGTCGCTGATAACTGTTGAATACTCGACGTCAGTTCGAATGCGCGGGGCAAAATTTCCAGAAATGCCGCGCCCAGCATTGCGCCGACTGCATAGCTGATAAGCCGTGACACCCGTGCTGAAGACACCTGAAATGCGAGGGACGCGGCGGCAGCGACGCTCAGGACTGCGCCCGTGAGGGTGGCAAGCAGAATCCAGTAGAGAGTGGACATCAGGGTGTGATCAGTTGAAGGCGCGAGTATAGCGGCAGGCAGGGCAACCGGTGCGAAACCGGTTTCAGCCCGAACGCCAGATCAACGCCGCCACGCGCCCACTGACCCTGTCGCGGCGGTGTGAAAAAAAACGCGCCGGCTCACTGTAGGTACATAGCACTCCGCCAAAAATGGCATTTACACCGGCACTCTGCAGACGTTGACGAGACAGCATGAACAAATCGGCAAACCACTTGCCGGGCCTGAGCGACCGGAATGCAATGGCAGCTTGTGGATCGCGATCGACGAAAGCGGAATAAACGTCGCTACCGACTTCAAAGGCGTCAGGCCCGATGGCCGGGCCAAGATATGCCATCAGTTCAGACGGCGCAACGTCCATCATGCCTACGGCGTTCTCGATCACACCGGCACACAGACCGCGCCAGCCGGCATGCACCGCGCTTACCCTGGTACCGCCACGATCGCACAGCAATATTGGCAAGCAGTCGGCAACCATGACTGCACAGACCACGCCTTGTCTGGACGTAACAGCCGCGTCGGCCGACGGCGGATCAGCCACGCTATCGGCTTGCACTACCTCGTTGCCGTGTACCTGCTTGAGCCAGCGCGGTGTGGCGGGCAAATGCAGGCATAACCGGCGGCGATTTTCCCGTACGCATTGCGGTTCGTCTCCGACCGCATCGCCAAGATTCATTGAAGCGTACGGCCCGCTACTAACGCCACCAGAGCGCGTCGTCACAAGCGCGTTGATCGCCGGCGGACAAGGCCAGTCCGGAACGATCCAGTCATTATCCAGGCTTGTATGGTACGTCCTGCACCTGAGGGTGCCGGGGTGGAGGGACGATGCAGGCTATCTGCCGTAACCGGACAGACCGAACTAGCCATGTCCCCACTCTGTCTTTCTGAGCGTCGATTTGGGAAGCAGCGGCAAGTGTTTACGCACCTGACCGCCGATAGAAACAAGCTAACGCGGCAAAGACAGCCCCCCTCGGCACGTTTAAGTGTACGGCGATACGGGCGGCTTGAGCACGGCGTTGTCCATGTATGCAGCCGTTGTTGCCATTGGCCGTGGAAGTGGAGCTTACATGTCTGATTCACACAAGAGCATCGAAGTCATCGGCGCGGACATTAGCCAGTGCGAAATCGTTATTGCCTGGGCGCGCTCGCAGCGACCTTGCCAGCGTATTGCCAATAAGCGCGAGGCCATTGTGGTCTGGCTCAAACAACTTCCCGCAGGCTGTGTTATCGGCATGGAGGCCACGGGCCGGTTACATCAGCAGCTGGCTGATCTGGCTGCAGGACATGGACACGTCGTGTACGTCCTTAACCCCAAGCATGTAGCGTCTTACGCCAGGGGCGTGGGCCAGCGCGGCAAGACCGATCCAATGGACGCGGGCGTGATTGCCCGTTATGTCGTACCCAGCGCCTTGCAGCGCACGCTGCGTGATTTGATCAGCCAACGCGCGAGCGTCGTGCGTCATACTACGGCGCTGCGCCAGAGCATCCGGGCTACGGGCACGCGGTCCAACCGCGCCTTAAAGCGCGCGCATCAAGGCGCCTTGAAGAGCCTGAACACGCTGCTCGCCGAGCTCAACAACGAGCTCAAACGCGTCATTGCACACAACGATGAACTGGAGAACAAACGCAAGCAACTGCAGCGCATTCGCGGCATTGGCTTTATCAACAGCGCGGCGTTGACCCATCGCTTCGATCACACGCCCTTTGCCAATAGCGATGCGGTGGTGGCCGCCTACGGATTGGACCCGCGCCCGAAGGATTCTGGTACTCATCAGGGCAAGCGGCGCCTGACCAAACAGGGCAATGCGGAGGATCGGCGGCTGATCTACCTGGCTGGGCAGGCAGCGGCAAAGACAAAATTGTTCAAACCAATTTATCGCGCACTACTGGCCAGGGGCTTGGCAACCACCGAGGCCATTGTGATCCTGGCCAGAAAGCTACTGCGCATCGCCTTTGCCATCTGGACTTCAGGACAACCGTTCAAGCCTGATATGGTCGGAAAAAAACCTTGCTAAAAACCATAGGAACTAGCCATTGCGCAGGCATTCCAGCAAGTCGACCATGTCCTGTGGCAGCGGGGAGGTCCAGTGCATCGCGGTGCCGCTATCGGGATGTACGATCTGCAATCGTTGCGCGTGCAATGCCTGACGCACGAACGTGCGGGCCGCAGCGGGAATCGGAGCTGACCTGGAACTCTTCTTGTACACCGGGTCGCCGATCAGCGCATGGCCGATCGAAGAAAGGTGAACCCGAATCTGATGCGTACGACCAGTATCGAGACGGCAGTGCAGATATGTCCAGCCCGCACCGCGCTCCAGAACCGCGTAATGCGTCCTCGCAGGCTTTCCCTGCTCAACCACGGCCATACGCTTTCGGTCTCGCGGGTGACGCCCGATAGCGGCATCCACCGAGCCGTCGGCCGCCACCTCGCCATACACGAACGCTGCGTATTCCCGCCCGATACTGCGTTGCTGCATCTGGCGTACGAGATCAGTTTGTGCGCTGAGAGATTTGGCCACGACCAGCAGCCCACTAGTGTCCTTGTCCAGACGATGGACGATGCCGGCACGCGGAAGCGACGCGTTGCCGGGCACGTGCTGTAGCAGCGCATTGAGCAATGTACCGCTCCAATTTCCACTACCCGGATGAACCACCAGTCCCGCTGGCTTGTCTATAACAACGATGGACTGGTCTTCATGAACGATGGCGATAGGAATGTCTTCGGGAAGAAACGCAAGTTCGTTTGCGTCCGGTTGCAATTTCACCGTGACTTTCTCGCCGCCCCAGACTTTTGTTTTGCCCGTGCAAGGTTGGCCATCGATAGTGACCAGGCCTTTGCGTATCCATTGCTGAAGCCGGCTGCGCGAGTAATCCGGTAACAACAGCGCAAGTGCCTGGTCAATTCGCTTGCCGGCATAATTATCGGGGATCGATTCGATTCGCTCCTCGGATCCGGAACGATCTCCATTATAATTCGCCGCAATATTGACTGACTTCATTTTTACGCCGTGCCTGCAAACAGATTTTTGATTGCCTCGTTCGTGTTGGCCGCCATATTCCTTAATGGATGTGCCAACGATAAATACGATGAAACGAGAGACCGGTCAGCTGATCGCATATACAACACCGCGCGAGCCGAATTAGGGAAGAAGAAGTACAAAAAAGCGATCGAATACTACCAGACGCTCGATGCCCGCTATCTCTATGGCCCACTTGCACAGCAAGGCAAGCTCGATATCACCTACGCGTACTGGAAGAATGGCGACGCCGCACTTGCGCTGGCTGCGGCCGAACGATTTATACGTGAGCATCCGAATCACCTCAACGTGGACTACGCTTATTATCTGAAAGGGCGGATCAATTTCAATGAAGATCTTGGCCTGATGGGGTACGTCTACAAGACAGACCTCGCAGAACGTGATCCTGTAGCCGCGCGCGAAGCGTTTGACGCATTCAAGATCGTCGTAACCCGCTTTCCGGAGAGCAAGTATGCGCGAGACTCGCGCGCGCGCATGACTTATCTCGTCAATGCGCTCGCATCACACGAAGCACATGTTGCCGAGTATTACGTTATACGCGGCGCCTATGTTGCCGCACTGAGTCGCGCACAAGAAATCCTGACGACGTACCCGCAAACGCCGGCAATTGAGCGGGCGCTGGCGGTCATGGTTGCCTGCTACGGCGAAATGGGACTGGACGACCTTCGCGACAGTACCGAGCGCACCATGCGCAAAAATTTTCCTGACAGTACGCTAACGGTTCAGGCCAAGAAGCGGGCATGGTGGAAAGTCTGGTAGTGAACCGCTAGCGGATCGTCAGACTGCTGGTCACCGCGCAAATTTCTCAACCACGCTTAGCAGTTCATCGATCGCTTGGTCGCCGTCGCCGGACCGGATAGCGGTCTGGACGCAACCGTGCGTATGACCGCGAAGCAGTTGCAGTGCAACAGCATCGAGTGCTGAACGCACTGCCGAAATCTGCGTGAGTATGTCTACACAATAGCGGTCTTCTTCGATCATGCGGCCGATGCCGCGGATTTGTCCCTCAATCCTGTTGAGTCGTTTGGTCAGCTGCGGCTTGTCCTGCCGCTCGACCAGGTAAGGCTTATCCACGGATTTCATAGCCGTCATTCGCAATACCCTCGGTGATTCGAAATAAGTTGATGGTTTACTGAATTGAAGCGTCCGCGCGCCTGCTTTCCTGACGCGCATACGTCCGCTGCGCCGACACCTTCAGGACCAGACCGGAAAATGACCAGGCGCTGCCAGCAACCATTTCACGTCATAACGCCCATGGCCGCGCTTGGCGGTTTCATCAGCCTCTCTTCATCCAATGTGTCGGCGCAACATTACGTCGTTTTCCGGCGTGAGGGCTTCCATCGCCGCAACAGCAGGGAATTGGTAACAACCGATACCGAACTCATGGCCATTGCGGCACCGGCAAACACCGGATTAAGCATACCGACTGCTGCCAGTGGAATACCCAGCACGTTATAGAAAAACGCAAAAAACAGGTTCTGGCGAATCTTGCGTAACGTCGAGCGGGAAAGGTCAATTGCGTCTGTGACGCCGATCAAGTCGCTGTGCATGAGTGTGATATCAGCCGCTTCAACGGCAATGTCCGATCCCGACGCCAGAGCAAAACTGACATCGGCCGCGGCAAGGGCAGGGGCGTCGTTTACGCCGTCACCCGCCATTCCAATCAGACCGCTTCGTCCGGCCTTGAGTTTCGCAACTTCATTTGCCTTTTCCTGCGGCAACACCTGCGCACGAAGACGCCGAATTCCAAGTCTGCCGGCAATTGCCTTCGCAGTAACTTCGTTGTCGCCAGTCAGCATTACGGTATCGACACCCATCGTGTTCAAGCGCGCGATTGCCAGCGCAGACGTTGGTCGTGGCTGGTCCGCAATCGCAATCAAACCAAGAACGGTGCCATCTTGGGCCACCGCCACCACACTCCGGCCGCCTGTCGCACATGCGTCGACACTGGCATCGAGCTCATAGCCATGTTCGGACAAGAAACGAGGAGAGCCAAGCATGGATGCGACCCCGTCGACGTCACCACTCACGCCCATACCGGGGGTCGAAACAAAATTCGCCAGTGACCCCGCAACAAGTCCTTGCTGTTGCGCGTAGTCAACAATTGCTTGCCCCAGCGGATGACGCGACCCATGCTCGAGAGTCGCCGCGACCCGTACCAGTCTGGATTCGTCAACATTCGATTCGACGGCTACCACCGCAGGCTTCCCTTCTGTAAGCGTGCCGGTCTTGTCGACGATCAGCGTGCGAATTTTCTCAGCGCGCTCGAGCGCCGCCGCGTCACGCACGAGAATTCCCGTTTGCGCGCCACGGCCGGTGCCCACCATGATCGCAGTAGACGTCGCAAGCCCCAGCGCGCACGGACATGCGATAACCAGGACGGCAACCGCGTTGATCAGTGCTTCGGTAAAAAAGCCGGAGTAAATCCACCAGAAGACAAATGTCAGTACGCTGACTGCCACCACCGTTGGAACAAATACCGCGGAGACACGGTCGGCCATGCGCTGTATCGGCGCCTTACTGCCTTGCGCCTGTTCGGTCAGCCGCACGATCTCGGCAAGCTGGGTAGAACTGCCTGCCGCCGTCGTTCGAATGCGGATTGTTCCTTCCAGATTCTGGGTTCCGGCATAGGCCCGATCGTCGCGCGCTTTGCGCACCGGCATGCTTTCGCCGGTCAACATGCCCTCGTCAATACTTGTCGTACCTTCAATAACGATACCGTCAGTCGCAAGTCGCTCACCGGCGGCAACGACAACAATTTCGCCTTCGCGAATCCGTGCGATATCGACGCGCTGAATACGCCCGTCACGCTCGACGCTCGCTTCTCTCGGTTGTAATTTGAGAAGTTGCTCGATTGCCGATGACGTGCGTCCCTTGGCGCGCGCTTCGAGCAGCTTGCCCAGCAATACCAGCGTGATAATCGCAGCTGATGCTTCGAAGTAGACGTGTTGATCAGCAACACCTGCAACAGTTACAACGGCGCTGAACAAGTAGGCCATGCTGGTGCCCAGCGCAACCAGTACGTCCATATTGGCCGCGCCGCCTTTCAGCGCATGCCATGCGCCGACATAAAATCGCTTGCCGACCCAGAACTGAACGGGGGTCGCGAGCAACATCTGCAGCCAGCGGGGCAACATCTCTGCCTGTTCGCCCTGAAACATAACTGCCATTTGCGCGACCAATGGAATCGTGAATGCCGCAGAAACGAAAAACATCTGTAGTTCGCGGCGATATGCTCGCGTTCTGCGTGCTTTCTCTGCATCGCGCGACGCTTCGGTCAGTTCATGGGCGTCATAACCGGCATTGCGCACGGCTGCAATGAGCGTTTCGACACTGGCGTCATTGGGTCCGTACTGCACGCGCGCGCGCTCCGTTGCCAGATTGACGTGCGCCGTCACGCCGGGCATTTCGTTCAGAACGGTTTCGATGCGGTTCGCACATCCAGCGCAAGTCATTCCGCTCAGCGCCAGTTCGGCCTGCTGAACTGGCACCCGATAGCCGGCTTTCTCAACCGCGGTTACAAGATCGCGAGACGATGCGCGGCTGGCGTCGAAATCAATGGAAGCAGTCTCGGTTGCAAAATTCACGACAGCGTTGGCGCCCTGCACGGAATTAAGACCGGTTTCAACGCGCGTCGCGCAAGCCGCGCACGTCATGCCTTCGATCGGCAGGTCAATGTGGCTCTGAGCGGTCTGTAGCGGTACATTCATAGATCAACATATATACCTTATGGGGGTATATTGTCAATGAACGGCATCGACAGCAAGCATGCTTACGAACGCCAATCAGGTAAGGATATGGCTGCCGGTTGCCGCGAGAAAGCGCCGATTCAGGATCGTTCTGTCAACACGCTTTAGCTGAGCAATTCATCCCGATCCCGGAAATGCTCAAGTGCTTCGGGATTCGCTAACGCCTCACGGTTCTTGACTTCGATTCCGTGTACGACGTTACGTACCGCAAGCTCAACGATCTTGCCGCTCTTGGTGCGTGGAATATCGGCGACTTGCAGCACTTTGGCAGGGACGTGGCGTGGGGTCGTATTTTTTCGAACGTGCGCCCGTATGGTCCGGATCAGCAATTCATCGAGGTGTAGTCCGTCACGCAAACGCACGAACAGCACGACCCGCACATCGTTGTCCCATTGCTGACCAATGACCAATGCCTCAACGATTTCATCGAGTTGCTCGACCTGTCTGTATATTTCAGCGGTACCAATGCGAACGCCACCGGGATTGAGTATAGCGTCGGAGCGACCATAAATGATTGCGCTTCCACGATCTGTCAATTCCATGAAATCACCATGACACCACGCGTTCTCGAATCGCTCGAAATAGGCGGCACGATATTTCTGGCCGGATTCATCGTTCCAGAACATCACCGGCATCGACGGAAATGGCGCCGTGCAGACGAGTTCACCTTTTTCACCGATCACAGGTCGTCCATCGTCGTCAAACACTTCGACTTTCATGCCGAAGCCGCGTCGTTGAATCTCGCCGCGCCACACTGGCAACGTTGGATCACCGAGGACGAAACATGAAACGATGTCGGTACCGCCCGATATTGATGACAACAGGAGGTTTTTCTTGACGTTGTTGTAGACGAAATCAAAGCTCTCTTCGACCAGTGGCGATCCGGTCGACGTCATGGTTTTCAATGACGCGAGTTTGTGGGTTTGCGCCGGCCTCACCCCGGCCTTGTTAAGCGCGTCTATATACTTTGCCGACGTCCCGAATACCGTCATTTGTTCAGCATCCGCAAAGTCAAACAGGACTGTTTCGTGCGGGTATGTGGGCGCGCCGTCGTACAACAGCAAGGTCGCACCAGTGGCAAGTCCGGACACCAGCCAGTTCCACATCATCCAGCCGCAGGTGGTGAAGTAAAACAACCGGTCGCCGGGTTTCAGATCGGTATGAAGTTGATGTTCCTTGAGATGCTGAAGCAATGTACCGCCCGCGCCGTGGACTATGCATTTGGGTACACCAGTCGTTCCGGATGAATAAAGAATGAATAGCGGATGGTTGAATGGCAGTTGTCTGAAATTTATCTCCGCGGGGTGCCACGGTGCAACAAAGTCCTCAAGATGCTGTGCTTTGGAGATGGCCGAAATATCGGGCTTGTCCCGGGTATACGACACGACCACAGTTGTCTTGAGCGACGGGAGCCGGTTAGCGATCTCGGCTATCCGTGGCAAGGTGTCGTGGGATTTTCCGTTGTAATAATAACCCTCGACTGCAAACAGAACCTTGGGCTCTATCTGGCCAAATCTGTCAAGAACCCCTTGTGTACCGAAATCAGGTGAACACGAAGACCAGATCGCACCCAGACTTGCGGTCGCGAGCATGAAAATAATCGTGTCCGGCATATTCGGCATGAATGCCGCAACACGGTCACCTTCGCCGACGCCGGCGGCCTCGAGCGTCCGAACGGTTCTGGAAACGGCATCGTACAATTCAGCGTAATTCAGCCGCCAGTTGACCTTGTCTTCGCCTCGAAAGACGATTGCGGTCGCCGCGTCACGGCGACGTAACAGGTTCTGTGCGTAATTCAGACGTGCATCCGGATACCATTGCGCACCCGGCATCCTGTCGCCGTCTACCAGTGTTCTCGAACCGCGTGACTGCGCCACTACCTTCGAAAAGTCCCACACCGCGTTCCAGAACAGTTCCGGCTCACGGATGGACCATTCATAAAGCTGCGACGAGTCGCCCAGTTTTACGTCGTCAACTGTTGCCCGGTATTGCTGGTTCGCAAACTGGATGAAGCGACTGATATTGGATTTGGCAATGCGGCGCGCAGAAGGCTTCCAGAGAATGTGCGAACTCTGCCCGCTCATGACTCACGGCGCATCTGCGGAAACAGGATGACATCGCGAATGGATGGACTGTCGGTAAACAACATGATGAGCCTGTCAACGCCAATACCTTCGCCCGCCGTCGGCGGCAATCCGTACTCGAGCGCGCGCACGTAATCGGCATCGTAGAACATCGCTTCTTCATCTCCGGCTGCCTTCGCTTCGGCTTGTTTGTGAAAGCGTTCAGCCTGATCTTCGGGATCATTGAGCTCGGAGAACCCGTTGGCAATTTCACGGCCGGCGATGAACAGTTCGAAGCGTTCGGTGAGCGACGCATCGTCATCGCTGCTACGGGCCAGTGGAGAAACGTCGGTCGGGTGGGCGACGATGAATGTCGGCTGAATCAGTTTGTCTTCGGTGGTTTGTTCGAACAGCTTGAGCTGGAGCATGCCAATGCCATCGCCTGGAAAGACTTCGACGTCAAAAGGCGCAAGCGCAACCTTGAGATATTCCGGTTTGGCAAGCTCGTGCAATGGATAGCGATCGTTATATTTGGCGATTGCCTCGGCCATGGTCAGCCGGTCGAACTGTTTTTCGAGATCGATTGTCTCTCCCTGATAAGCGAGAGTGGTCGAGCCGAGCACCTTGCCGGCGATCTCGCGCAGCATGGTTTCGGTGAGCGTCATCAGATAGCGGTAATCCTGATATGACTCATAAAACTCGAGCATCGTAAATTCGGGATTGTGCTTGGTCGAAATGCCTTCGTTGCGAAAGTTACGATTGATCTCGAACACTTTCTCGAACCCGCCGACCACCAGCCGTTTCAAATACAGTTCCGGCGCAATCCTGAGGAATAACTGCATGTCCAGTGCATTGTGATGGGTCTCGAACGGGCGCGCCGCTGCACCTCCTGGCACGGCTTGCATCATTGGCGTTTCAACTTCGAGGTAGCCGCGGCTGACAAGGAAATCGCGCATCGCCTGAATCGTACTCGAACGTATCCTGAACGTGCGGCGCGTTTCGGGCGTAACAATCAGGTCGACATAGCGTTGCCGGTAACGCTGTTCCTGATCAGATAAACCGTGAAATTTTTCAGGAAGAGGGCGCAGCGCCTTGCATAACAGACGCAACTTTGTAACTTTTACAGTAAGTTCGCCCTTGCGCGTCCTGAACAGGCTACCTTCGACACCAACGATGTCGCCGAGGTCCCAGTGTTTGAATGCGCCATGAACTGACTCGCCAGTCGCGTCATTCGTCACATAAATCTGGATTTGTCCCGACATGTCCTGCAAGGTCGCAAAACTCGCCTTGCCCATTACCCGCTTGAGCATCATGCGACCGGCGACCGTGGCGGTTACCGGTGATGCTTCCAGTTCCTCGTTACTCGTGTCAGAGTAATCACTGTGCAGATTCGCGGCGAGATTGTCACGCCGAAAGTCGTTGGGAAACGGATTGCCGAGTTCACGCAATTCCGCGAGCTTTGCGCGTCGTTCCTCAATGATCTTGTTGGTTTCGTGCCCGCTAGTTTCGCCGCTTTTGTCTTTCACCTTTTCCACCTCTTTCAAGTCATCTCGCTCGGTTAGCTGGCCCTATAAACGGACCGATTAGACGCCTTGTTTCAGGCTGGCCTGTATGAACTGATCCAGATCGCCGTCGAGTACCGCCTGGGTGTTTCCGGTTTCGACATTTGTTCGCAAATCCTTGATGCGTGACTGGTCCAGAACGTAAGAGCGAATCTGATGGCCCCAGCCGATGTCTGCCTTCGAGTCCTCGAGTTTCTGTTGTTCGGCCTGGCGTTTGCGCAATTCAAGCTCGTACAAACGCGATTTCAGCACGGCCATGGCTTCAGCACGGTTCTTGTGTTGCGAACGGTCGTTCTGGCACTGTACAACGACGCCGGTAGGTAGATGCGTAATGCGCACCGCCGAGTCGGTCCGGTTCACGTGCTGGCCGCCCGCGCCGCTGGCCCGATAGGTATCAATACGCAGATCGGCAGGATTGATGTCGACATCAATCGAATCGTCGATTTCCGGGTACACGAAAACACTCGCGAAAGACGTATGCCTTCGAGCGTTCGAATCAAACGGCGATTTGCGCACAAGGCGATGAATTCCGGATTCCGTGCGCAATGTTCCAAACGCGTAGTCACCTGAGACTTTGAGTACTGCACTCTTGATACCGGCGACTTCGCCCGGCGACTCTTCGAGCACTTCGACCGAAAAGTCCTTGCGCTCGCAATAGCGAACATACATGCGTTCGAGCATTGCGGCCCAGTCCTGAGATTCGTTCCCGCCCGCGCCCGACTGGACGTCCAGAAAACAGCTGTTCGGATCCATCGGATTGGAAAACATGCGGCGAAACTCGAGTTTCTCGATCGACGGTTGAATGCCTTGCAGATCCGATTCAACGGCCATCAGGGTATCGTCATCGTCTTCTTCACGCGCGATGTCGAACAATTCCTGCGCGTCGCGCAGGCCACTGGTCACCCCGTCCAATGTCAGAACAACCGATTCCAGAAGTTTCTTTTCTCTACCCAGATCCTGGGCGCGCTGCGGATCCTCCCAGATCTTGGGATCTTCAATCAGGCGGTCGACTTCAACAAGGCGATCGTGCTTGTCATCGAAGTCAAAGATACCTCCGAAGTTCCTGACTGCGTTGTTTCAGATCCTCGATTCTGGCTTCAATCTCGTTACTACGCTCGGCTTCCATTTGATATGTACATTCTGAAAAGCGGGCATTCTACCGGAACAGACGCGAGTCACGGTGATATCACGGTGATATAGAATCCCTGTCGCTTGGTCATCGCAAGTATTGCCTGAACCGTGCCATGATTCGCTTACGGTGATCGCGAAAATTTCGCAGCGCGGGTATTCAGACTGGTGCCCAGCTATCCAGTACCAGCTGCGGCGAGCGAACGCCTCTAAACGCGTTGACTTGCAGACGATAAACACATTCGACACGATCGGGTAATTTGGCGTCATCGCCAAAACGCATCGCTTCCAACACCGGCGACTTGCCATCCGGCCTGACCTGCAATTTGCGATGGCGGCCACCGACGACGCGTTGGTCAACAACCTCGAACACATCGCAAAATTTCGGCGAGACGAATCCCTGACCCCACACCTGCGCGTCGAGCATTTCCGCGACTTCGAGACTGAAATCGTCTGCAGCCAGAGAGCCGTCGACTTCAATGCGTTGATCGAGGTCTTCCGGTTTTAACAGGCTGCGTACGACCTGGTCGAATGCGCGGGCGAAGGCGTCGACGTTTTCACGGCGTATCGAGAGTCCGGCGGCCATCGCATGCCCGCCAAACTTGAGGACCAGATCCGGATGTCGCTTGGTGAGAACATCAAGCGCATCGCGCAAATGAAGACCTGCAATGGATCGTCCGGAACCTTTCGCTTCATTGTCGGTGGACGGGGCAAACGCAAAAACAGGTCGATTAAAACGCTCTCGAAGGCGCGAGGCGAGGATGCCGACCACGCCGTGGTGCCAGCTATCATCGTAGAGGCTCAGCGCATAGCGATCATTGACATCAATTTTTTCGACAATATCGATCGCACTCGTCTGCATTCGTGCTTCCAGCGCACGGCGTTCCCGATTCAGGGAATCCAGCTGTCCGGCTAGCTCCTCTGCCCGTGAAATGTTGGTGGAAAGAAGGCACTCGATCCCGATAGTCATGTCGGTCAGTCGGCCCGCCGCATTCAAGCGCGGTCCGGCAACGAATCCCAGGTCATAGCTCGATGCGTGGCGAGGATCGCGGCCAGCGATCCTGAAAAGCGCGTTAACGCCTGGCCGGCAACGACCGTTGCGAATACGTTCGAGCCCGCGCGTGACCAGGGTACGATTGTTGGCGTCGAGCGGGACCACATCGGCAATGGTCCCCAAAGCAACCAGGTCAAGCTGGTCCGCAAGGTTGGGCTCCGCGTGCGCAGCAAACCAGTCACGCCTTCGCAGTTCCGTGCGCAACGCCAGCAGCACATAGAACATGACGCCGACGCCCGCGAGATTCTTGCTCGGAAACGTATCGCCAGGCTGATTGGGATTGACGATACAAGCGGCTTGCGGAAGGGTATCGCCGGGAAGGTGATGATCCGTTACAAGCACCCCGACACCGAGCTCATTTGCTCTGGCCACGCCGTCGACGCTGGCGATGCCATTGTCTACAGTGATAATCCATCGAGGAGACTGTGCCGCGGCGAGATCGACGATCTCCAGCGTCAGGCCATATCCATGCTCAAAGCGGTTCGGAACGAGATATCCAATGTCGGCACCCATCAGTCTCAATACGCTTACCCCGAGTGCGCAGGCGGTGGCGCCGTCCGCGTCGTAGTCCGCGACGATCAGTATGCGTTCCTTGTTCGCGATCGCATCTGCGAGCAGGTTGGCAGCTTGCGCACAACCGGACAAATGCTCAAACGGCAATAGCGCAGCAAAACTCGTATCCAGTCCAGATTTTTTCCCGATTCCGCGCGCTGCAAACAGGCGCGCCATCAGCGGATGAATGTCCTGCGCAACCAATTGCGCGCGTGCCGATTCGTCTACCGGCCGGATAATAACTTTCGGAACGCTCACGCCGCGTCCCGCAACGTCGCGAGTATCTTCGACAGCGGCCGCTTCCTGCTCCAGAAACGGCGACGCCCTCGGCGGTCACAACGTAGTTCAATCATGGCTCCGGCAAGACGCAGCACCAAAGTCATTGCTTCAAGCCTGCCGCTTCGAAGTGCCTGCCACGCCGGCGCGATCCAGTGTGACTCCAGTCGTCCGAGAACATCGTCGCCTTCATCAGCCGGCTGCGCCGCGAATTCCACAAAACAGTCGCCGGTCGCGTCAAGATTGACGCCTGTGGAAGGAGTTGTACTCACGTGGGCGCTGGACATGATTCCAATCTCCCGCAGAAGCGCATCGCTCACCAACATATTCTCGAATTTCCTGTCCACTTGGGGAACAACACCGCCGCCCCACAACCAAACCGAGTTTGCGACGGTTTCGCCGCGAGCCTCGCGTCTTGTATTGGCAGGGTGATCGTGCAAGATCATTTGTGCTTCGGTAACGTAGCGCTGCCACGTTGCGCTGTCCTGGCCTGACGGTAGCACATCGTTGACATTGCGTCCTTCGACAAGCTCCAGATCAGAAGTAACGAGATGTGGAGGTTGCGGGATTGCGATGCACCAGCGACCGGTATCAACGTGCACAAACCGCAAATCCTCGACCGCGAAGTGTGCCTCAAGTGCGGCGAACAACGACTGGCTTTCCGACGATGTAAGCTGCACGTTCGAATACGGCTGCACAACGAGTTCGTCGCGCTCGACGGCCAGATGCACTGGATCAGCGCAAATCCAGTACTGATCCGCGCCCTTGATTTCGTGCGCATGCGTAAGGATTGCGCCAGCGGGCCAGTCCGGGCGGCGCTTTACGTTATGCGCCGCGCAGATCCAACCGGCTGTGCTGGTATGCCGATGGATCAGTTCGGTGCTTCGCGAAAGGAACGATTCAATGACCGGATGATGCCTGTCCTTTGCCGAACCGCAAGGCACGAACGCGTTTCCGGCGAGAATCGTTAATGTACGCACTGAATTGCCTGGTATCCGGATGTCAAATTTATGGAAGCACTAATCTAATGGAACCACTAATCTAGTCTAATGGAACCACTAATCTAGCAGTCTGTCGGACTTAGCGGTGAGAAAGCGAAACACCGGTTCCATTCAAACCAGCGGAGAGTGAGCACAGATCTTAACGATTTCACGTCTTTCGATGAAGCTGCGCATATCGCGAATACGTAAGGAGAAATCGGTCAGGGCCTGCTAACACATCTGTGATCGGCGCGCCGTTGCAGCCGAATCATCCTGAGTCCGACAGACTGCTAGCATGGCAAAATCAGAGCACTACAGGCGCGAATGTGGCAGACTGCGCGTCGCCATGCGAAATCACCGGAAAAGCACATGCTGACTCCGTACGAATTATTCGTCGGACTGCGCTATACACGCGCCAAACGCAAAAATCATTTCATCTCGTTTATATCGATAACTTCGATGCTTGGCATCGGTCTCGGCGTTGCTGCGCTGATCGTCGTGCTATCAGTGATGAACGGTTTTCAGAAAGAGTTACGCGCGACCATTCTCGGCGTGGTTTCCCACGTACAGATCGTTGGCCTCGGTGGCAGACTTCAGGACTGGCAGACCGTTGCTGACGAGTCCAGTATTCATCCCAGAGTGATCGCTTCCGCGCCATACGTCATGGCAGAAGGGCTGCTCTCGCGCGGCCGCTCGGTGAATGGCACGATCGTGCGCGGAATCTATCCGGAACTCGAGGAAAGCGTTGCGGATATCGGTAAACATATGCGAGACGGCAGCCTCGATACCCTGCAAGCCGGCAAGTACCGGGTTGTCCTGGGCATCGATCTGGCAAGATCGATTGGCGCTTCGATCGGAGACCGGATCATGCTGATTGCCCCACAGGGGCAAGTGACACCAGCAGGCATATTGCCAAGACTTCGGCAATTTACTGTCAGCGGTGTCTTCGAAGTCAACAATTACCAATATGATTCGGGGCTGGCACTGATTCATGTTGAAGACGCACAGAAACTGTTCCGATTCGGTGATGCCGTATCTGGCGTCCGGCTCAAGGTTGATGAGCTGTTTGCCGCGCCCGGCGTCGCGCGGGAATTGGCCGAAACCTTGACACCTAACGTGTATGTCAGTGACTGGACGCGAAGCCATGCCAACTTTTTCCGTGCGGTGCAAATCGAGAAACGCGTGATGTTCATCATTCTGCTGCTGATCGTCGCGGTGGCAGCATTCAATATCGTATCCACTCTCGTCATGGCGGTGACGGACAAACGAGCCGATATCGCGATCCTGCGCACACTCGGCGCCGCGCCGCGCGACATCCTGAAGATTTTTGTTATTCAGGGCGCGCTGATCGGATTCATCGGAACGCTGGCCGGTCTTCTGCTGGGTGTCGTGGTTGCGACCAATATCGACGTCATTGTTCCGGCCATTGAAAGTGCCCTAGGCTTCAAGTTCCTGGCAAAGGATGTTTACTACATCAGCGACCTGCCATCCGATTTGCAGTCGAAAGACGTCACAGCTGTTGCCACCACAGCATTCGTCCTGACATTGTTGGCGACCATCTATCCAAGTCTGCGCGCTGCCAGGACGAATCCCGCGGAGGCTCTACGCTATGAATGACCCGAAACAGCACTCCGCCACAAATTCAGCAGCGCCGTCAGGATCTGCGCAAGAGCTGGTGCTGTCGTGTCGCGCGCTGCGCAAGATCTATCATCAAGGCAATGACGATGTCTCTGTTTTGCTGGGAGTGGAACTGGAGGTGCGTAGCGGAGAAACCGTTGCCATTGTTGGTGCGTCAGGGTCCGGAAAAAGCACGCTACTGCACATTCTTGGCGGGCTGGACGATGTCAGCGCGGGGGAGGTTTTAATCCTCGGGCACGACCTGACGACTTTGTCAGAGCGCGAAAAGGGTCGCGTGCGAAACCGCGGTCTCGGCTTTGTATACCAGTTTCATCATTTGCTACCTGAATTCACCGCGCTTGAAAACGTCGCAATGCCGCTGCTGATTCGCCGCAAATCGACGTCCAGCGCCACAAGACAGGCCACCGCAATGCTAGAACGCGTCGGACTGGGACATCGGCTCACGCATACGCCGGGCGAGTTATCAGGAGGCGAGCGCCAACGGGCCGCTTTGGCAAGGGCGCTCGTAAGCGAACCGGCGTGCGTATTGGCTGACGAACCGACTGGAAATCTGGACCGAAGAACCGCCGAGGGTGTGTTGGATCTGATGATGGAACTCAACAACGAGCTCGGTACGAGTTTCGTGGTGGTCACGCACGACCCCGGAATCGCAGCGCGCATGCAGCGCACGATGATCCTGGAAGACGGCCAGCTCAGGCTTACCTGAGCAATCGCTGTGCACGGGCGTTATGCGCCGCGACTACCTCGCAATTTCGATTTGTGGCGCGTCGCAACCGGCTTCTGATTCTCCGGCACGGACTCTTCTACGGGTCAAGTAAACTCCTCGCGGTACAATCGAAGCACGCGGCCCGCCAAAATTTCTGCCGTTCGCTTTCGGTGCGTGACCAACCAGACCTCTATATATTGGTCGTCAATGCGCGCATTGCTGTTCGCTTCATCCGTTACGCTCGGCGCATGGTGGCTTCAGCAGCAAGCCGAGCTACCCGATTTGGTCTACGCGTTGTTGGTGTTGCCACTCGGGGCGCTCGCATGGGCGCTGGGAAAGGTGCCGACGCTGCCCGGGCACGTCGCAAAGACACTGTGCTGGATTCTGATATGCGTGCTGATTGGATTCTATTGGGCGGCGGCCAGCGCGCAACTACGCATGGCATCTCAATTGGGAGATGCCTGGCAAGGCCGTGACGTACGCATTGAGGGGGTGATCGCCGAACTGACCCATCCCGGGGATCGCGGCGTCCGCTTTATCATGGACGTAGAGCACGTTCGCACCATCGGTGCCAAAGTACCACAGCGCGTATCGCTAACCTGGTTCGCAGCCTGGTCAGGAGACCGTGCCCGCGTTCCCGAGTTGCAAGCCGGCGAACGATGGCAGCTAACAGTTCGTTTAAAACCCCCTCATGGCAGTTTCAACCCGCACGGTTTCGATTTCGAAGCGAGGATGCTCGAACGTGGAATCAGGGCAACCGGCTATATTCGTGACGGAGCTTCCGCAATACGGCTGTCAA
This sequence comes from uncultured Burkholderiales bacterium, assembly GCA_951812315.1. Taxonomy (GTDB): domain Bacteria; phylum Pseudomonadota; class Gammaproteobacteria; order Burkholderiales; family Eutrophovitaceae; genus SG8-40. The sequence continues at coordinate 31,171 of CATOSA010000034.1, read as the reverse complement.
CAATGGTGTGGAAGCCCGCGTATATCGTCGAGCGCGCGCGCGAGCGTATCAGACGCAGTTTGCTAGGCGTGACTTCAGACAAACCTTACGCGGGAGTCATTGTCGCACTTGCCATCGGCGACCAGCGGTCGATATCGCCGCAGCAGTGGACGGCTTTCACCCATGCCGGCGTCAACCACCTGATGAGTATTTCCGGATTGCACATAACTATGCTGTCCGGTCTGGTATTCGCGATCATGTTGCGAGCCTGGCGCCGTTGGAACAGGCTCTCGACACGCCTGTCTCCTGTACGCGCCGCGACACTTGCAGGACTGGCAACGGCAATCGCATACGCAGCGCTTTCCGGATTCGCGATCCCCGCACAGCGCACTGTTTACATGTTGTCTGTGGTCGCGCTTGCACTTTGGAGCGGATGGCGTTGGCCGGCGCCGGCAATTCTGGGCACCGCACTGTTATTGGTTATTGCACTTGATCCGATGGCGGTTGTTTCCGCAGGTTTCTGGCTTTCGTTTGGGGCCGTTGCAACCATAATGCTGGTTGGAACGTCCGACTCGAGGCGAATGGGCTGGCTGTGGACCTGGCTGCGCGTGCAGTGGGCAATAACCATCGCATTGACACCGTTGCTGCTGGTGTTGTTTCAAAAAGTCTCGGTCGTTTCTCCACTGGCCAACGCGATTGCTATCCCTGTTGTCAGCCTGTGCGTCGCACCACTCGCCTTGCTATTGATCGTGCTTCCGTTTGAACCGATCGCCATGCTGACTCACGAGGTGATGCGCTGGTGTTTCGTCGGGCTTGAATACCTCGCGTCGTTGCCGGGTGCAGTATGGCAACAACACGCGCCGGCCACCTGGACCATCATCATGGCAATTGGCGGTGTAGTCCTGTTGCTGTTGCCGCGCGGCTTTCCTGCAAAGTGGACCGGTTTGCTCTTGATCCTGCCCATGTTTGCGGTCCTTCCCCCGGGACCAAAGCCGGGTGAAATGTGGCTTACCGTGCTCGATGTAGGCCAGGGCCTGTCTGTCGTTGCGCGTACGCATCGTCACACAGTGTTGTATGACGCCGGTCCCGATTATCACGGTTGGGGAGATGCGGGGCGATACGTCATTGCGCCTTACCTGCGCGGCGAAGGGATTGACATGCTCGACACTGTAGTGATCAGCCACGGTGATCTCGATCACGCCGGAGGAACCGGCTCGATGCTCGAATCCATTCAGGCAGGCCGAATTTTGACGTCAGTTGATAAAGACATGCCATTTCACGACGGAATCGCGTCAACCAGATGTGAAACCGGCCAACAGTGGCAGCTGGACGGCGTGACATTCGAGATTCTGCATCCCACCGCTGAAAGCTACGGCGTAACCAAAGTACGAGACAACGATCGCAGTTGCGTCATGCGTATTGCAACCCAATTCGGTACCGTCTTGCTGCCGGCCGATATCGAGCGCCGGTCAGAGCGCCAGCTGGTTGAATCGCGCGCCGCGAGTCTGGATGTCGATGTTCTCGTTGCGCCTCACCATGGAAGCCGGACTTCGTCAGGCAACGCGTTCGTCGCCGCGGTGACACCACGGATTGTCGTGTTCCCTGTTGGCTACGCGAATCGCTATGGTCATCCGCATCCACACGTAGAAGCACGCTATCGTGAGGCAGGTGCGCGAATAATGCGCACCGATCGCCAAGGAGCGATCACGCTAAAATTTTCGGCGGACGGTATCAATGCGACCACATGGCGTGATACTAATCGCCGCTATTGGCACAAGCAGACTGACTAAGGATAGATGATCGAAGTTGCACTTGGCAAAAGCGAAACGAGCGAATGGCTCGAGTCGCTGTGCGTCCGATTCGACGAATCAGGAAAATCGCTCGTGGAACACTCGTTTGCCGAGGCGCTGGAACAGTACGAGGACAGCTTGCACCTGTCTGGTGAACGCTTGATAAATCATGCACAAGGTGCCGCCCGGATTGTCGTCGACCTGGGGCTGGATGCAGAGTCAGCGTCGGCAGCGATCCTCATCGGTGCCAACGTGCCCTCGACCGACACGCGTCAGTCCGGTGCCGCAGCGGCGTCGAAAGCAGGCGGGCATGATATCGATCACCGCGTCGCATCACTTGTGACCGGCGTGATGCGGCTCGCACCCATGCAGCGGTTGCGAGCCCAAGCGCCGCAATTGCGCAAGTCATCGGACAAATCGGCGCAACTCGAAGCCATGCGCAAGATGTTGCTTGCGATGGTCGAAGATATTCGCGTTGTTCTGCTCAAGCTTGCTGACCAGCTCCAGACGCTGCGTTATCTGGTCGCGCAGGGTGATCCCGCGACCAGACATACGGCTGCCCAGGATGCGTTTGATTTGCTGGCACCGCTCGCCAACCGGCTGGGCGTGTGGCAGTTGAAATGGGAACTTGAAGATCTCGCGTTCCACTGTAACGCGCCAGATCAATTCGAAGCGATTGCCGCCCAGCTCGATGAGAAACGGGCCGATCGCGAAGCCTATCTCGCAGAGCTTATGGCGACTCTCGACCAGCAACTTTCGAAATCCGGCATCAAGGCGGAGGTGAGCGGGCGCCCAAAACACATCTACAGCATCTGGAAGAAGATGCAACGCAAAGGCCTGAATTTCGAACAACTATCAGACGTACGCGCGGTCAGGGTTCTCGTCCAGGACGTGCGCGAGTGCTACACGGTGCTCGGCCTGGTCCACCAGCTTTGGGCGCCTCTGACCGGCGAGTTCGACGACTACATCGCCAAACCCAAAAGCAACGATTACCGGTCTTTGCATACCGCAGTCGCCGGACCAGCGGGCAAGATCGTTGAAGTGCAGATCAGGACGTCCGAAATGCATGAACAGGCCGAACTCGGTGTCGCGGCGCACTGGCGCTACAAAGAGGCCAGCCGCAGCGATCAGGCTTACGATCGGCAGATAGCCTGGCTGCGGCAGATCCTGGACTGGCGCGACGAGATGGCAGATGCATCACAGTTGGCCGAATCGTTCCGCAGCGAGTTGCGCGACGATGCGGTCTACGTATTAACGCCGCAGGGAAGGGTCATTGACCTGCCTGCCGGCGCAACGGCGGTCGATTTTGCTTATCACGTCCATACCGAATTGGGCCACCGCTGCCGCGGTGCAATAGTCGACGGGCGCCTGATCCCATTGAATCAACGCTTGAAGAACGGGCAGGTCGTTGAAATTCAGGCTGCGAAGCAAGGCGGACCATCGCGCGACTGGATGAACCCCGCACTTGGCTACATTGCGAGTAGCCGGGTACGCACCAAGGTCCGGCAATGGTTCAACAGTCACGCCAGAGGTGAAGCCAGTGCGGCCGGGCGGACCGAACTCGAGAAAGCGTTGCACCGCCTGGGCCAATCGGTTCTGGATGCCGAACAGCTTGCGGACAATTTTGGCTACGCTTCGCCGGAAGAGTTGTTTGTTGCATTTCATCGCGGCGATATTTCGCAACGGGAACTGAAAGTCGCGGTGCTGGGGGAAGCCGAAGAAACGGGCTTGCCACCACTGACCCGAAAATCGAGTCCGGCCGACTCGACCGGAGCGGTGCTCGTGGTCGGCCTGGATCGCTTGCTGACCGTACTGGCGCGTTGTTGCAAGCCAGTACCACCTGATTCGATTGTCGGATTTGTCAGCCGTGGGCGCGGCATCATCGTGCATCGCGCCAGTTGTGCCAATCTTGGCCACCTCTCGACCGAACGGCTGATCGAGGCCGAATGGGCGGCACGCGGTGGTCACCGTCGTTATGAGACGGACATCGAGGTGTTCCTGGATCGCCAGAGTGCGCCAGTTCGCGAAGTACTCGAGGTCTTCGCCCACGAGAAAATTCGCATGATTGGCACAAGTACGTTTACGCGCGGGTCAAGGGTGCGAATGGTCATCACGATCGAGATTGATTCACTCGAGCAGGTGAAGGGCATGATCACGTTGTTGACCGGTGTAGACGGCGTTACAGGTGCCAGGCGACGCTGACAAAATGTTGAAATCTTTGACGAGTGCGCGTTTTCCGATAGAATTCGCGGCTCTGTAGGCGCGTAGCTCAGTTGGTTAGAGCATCACCTTGACATGGTGGGGGTCGTTGGTTCGAATCCAATCGCGCCTACCACCGATCCACCGCGAGAACGTGCGGCAGTCTTGTTGCGAACTGATTGTATGTCTGAACCAGGCAGATTCTCAGTCGCAACAGTCACTGTGCCCGATTCTTTGCGTTTTCAGAGAAAAGTGCGGATGACCGCGCTTTTTTTAGTTGATCCGTACATGCCCGACGTTCGATTGCCTGACGGCACAGTAAAGTCATTCGACAATTCGCTCACGGTCGCTGAGGTCGCCCGGTCGATTGGTTCCGGTCTCGCCCGCGCCGCGCTTGCCGGTCGTATCGACGGCGTACTCGTGGATACAAGTTTCGTAATTGACCGCGATGTGGTTTTGCAAATCGTCACCGCGAAGGATGACGATGGTCTTGAAATTGTCAGACACTCGACTGCGCATCTATTGGCGCAAGCCGTCAAGGAGCTGTTCCCGGACGCACAGGTCACCATCGGGCCGGTCATTGAAGACGGGTTTTACTACGACTTCTCATACAAGCGGCCGTTCACGCCGGAAGATCTGAAGGCGATCGAGAAGCGCATGCAACAGATTGCGAAACGTGACCTCAAAGTCGAACGCCAGGTCATGGATCGTACCGACGCCATCAACTTCTTCAAGAATCAGGGCGAACACTACAAGGCGCAGATCATCGAGGCGATTCCTGACGGACAGGAAATCTCGTTGTATGGGCAAGGTGATTTCATCGATTTGTGCCGCGGCCCGCACGTTCCGTCCACCAGCAAGCTAAAAGTATTCAGGCTGCTGAAAGTGGCTGGCGCTTACTGGCGTGGGGACTCAAACAACGAGATGCTGCAGCGCATCTATGGGACAGCATGGGCCAGCAAGGAAGATCTCGAAGCCTATCTGTTCCGCCTCGAGGAAGCCGAGAAACGCGATCACCGCAGACTCGGCAAGCAGCTCAACCTGTTTCACAGCCAGGACGAAGCACCGGGCATGGTGTTCTGGCATCCCAAGGGTTCACGCCTGTGGCAACAAGTTGAGCAATACATGCGGCGCGTTTATCAGGACAACGGCTACCAGGAGGTTCGCTGCCCGCAAATTCTCGACGTCAGTCTGTGGAAGCGATCCGGACACTGGGACAATTTCCGCGAAAACATGTTCTTCACGGCGTCAGAAAATCGCGAATATGCGGTCAAGCCAATGAATTGCCCGGGCCACGTGCAAATTTTCAATAACTCGCTGCACAGCTATCGAGACTTGCCGTTACGTTTCGGCGAGTTCGGCAGTTGCCACCGCGATGAGCCTTCGGGTGCTCTGCACGGATTGATGCGCGTGCGTGCTTTCACCCAGGACGATGGTCATATATTCTGCATGCCGGAACAAATTGAACCTGAAGTGGTTGATTTTCATAGACTATCTCTCAAAGTTTATGAGGATTTCGGGTTTAAGGATGTCCTTGTAAAGCTGGCCTTGCGGCCGGAGAAACGCCTGGGCGGTGATGAAGCCTGGGATCATGCCGAAGCAGCGCTGCGAAAAGCGCTGCAAAGCTGCGGAATCGAGTGGGAAGAACTGCCGGGGGAGGGCGCATTTTATGGCCCGAAAATCGAGTACCACTTGAAAGACAGCATCGGCCGCTCGTGGCAGTTGGGTACGATTCAGGTCGATTTCATGATGCCGCAGCGGCTCGGCGCAGAATACGTGGCCGAGGACAACGCGCGCAAAACGCCGGTGATGTTGCATCGGGCGATCGTCGGGTCGATGGAACGTTTCATCGCCATATTGATCGAGCACTACGCGGGCGCGCTGCCTTTGTGGCTGTCCCCGGACCAGATTGCGGTGCTGAATATTTCGGAACATCAGTCCGAGTATGCCGAGTCGGTCGCAGCGCGGCTGCGCGTCAGCGGCTTTCGTGCCTCCGCCGACTTGAGAAATGAGAAAATAACCTATAAAATCCGCGGACATAGTGTTCAGAAGCTGCCTTACCAGGTCATCGTTGGTGACAAGGAAGTAGCAGCAGACTTGATCGCCGTGCGGGCTCGCGGGGGAGAAGATCTCGGTCAGATGGCGCTGGATTCATTCATAACGCGTTTGAAGTCCGAGCTTCCGGGAGCGGCGGCGTAATTTTTTGTGCGTGACGTTCACGCACTTCAGCAAGGGAGGTTAATTCTATAGCCCAGGATAGACAGGTCCGTATCAACGAGGACATCACAACGCCGGAGATAAGGCTTGTGGGAAGTGATGGTGAACCGCTTGGCATAGTCGAAATCGAAAAAGCCCTGGCGATCGCAGAAGAGCAGGAAATCGATCTGGTGGAAATTGCGCCGACTGCGAAACCGCCCGTTTGCCGTTTGATGGATTACGGCAAATTCAAGTACAACGAACAAAAGAAGCGGCACGAAGCGAAGCTTAAACAAAAGCAGATCCAGGTAAAGGAAGTCAAATTCAGGCCGGGTACGGATGAAGGCGACTACCAGATCAAGCTTCGCAATCTGATCCGATTTCTGGGCGAAGGCGACAAAGCGAAAGTGACGTTGAGATTCCGTGGGCGTGAAATGGCTCACCAGGAGTTTGGTGCAAGATTGCTCGAACGGGTCAGATCAGATATTGAAGAGCATGGACAAGTGGAGCAGTTTCCGAAAATGGAAGGGCGGCAGATGGTAATGGTGATCTCGCCTCTCAAGAAAGCTGACCCCCCCCAAAAAAAGAAAAAGAAGGCAAAAGCGGCGACAACGCAGTAAGTGTCACAGGCAGTAAGAGTCGCAGATGGTTCCAGTGTAAAGACGGCGTGTATGTAGAGGCGTCGCAGTAATAGCACCGTAGCAGCAGAAGGAGTAACAGGTTCCCGAGATGTAAGACGGTGGCGCATTCGGGAGCGGCGCAGTAAACGCCGCCATAAAACAAGTGATAGCTATGTTTGAAAGTGCTTAAACAGCCACCTGCTGTCAGGCTAAACAGGAGTAGGATGAATGCCCAAGCTCAAGACGAACAGGGGTGCGGCGAAGCGTTTCAAATTGTCCGGTAGCGGCCGGATCAAGCGCACGCAAGCAAACCGTCGCCACATACTTACCAAGAAAACGACCAAGCGCAAGCGCCATTTGCGCGGTACCACCAATGTTGCGCCGGGCGATCAGAAAGCGCTTCGCACAATGCTTCCCTACGCATAACGGAGGAACACCATGCCAAGAGTAAAACGTGGTGTAACCGCGCGAGCACGCCACAAGAAAGTACTGGATCAGGCCAAGGGTTATCGTGGCCGCCGAAAGAGCGTCTACAGAATCGCCAAACAGGCGGTGATGAAAGCCGGGCAGTATGCCTATCGCGACCGCCGTGCCAAGAAACGCGAATTTCGCGCTCTGTGGATTGTGCGAATCAACGCCGCAGCGCGAGAATTCGGAATGACATACAGCACTTTGATCAACGGCCTGAAGAAGACCGAAATTGAAGTCGATCGCAAAGTACTCGCCGACCTGGCGGTTTACGACAAGGCGGCATTCGGTCAGATTGCCGAACAGGCGAAGGCAGGCCTCGCCGGCTAGTGCAGATAGGGAGCGATGTAAGGAGGCTTTCGAGCCTTCTTTATTTGTTGTCAGACTGGAAATGGACGAGCTCGAACATCTAATTGACGAAGCGCGCGCTGCATTTGAACAAGCCGCTGATGTTGCACGCCTGGAACAGGTCAAAGGCCAGTTTCTGGGCAAAAGCGGTGCGCTTGCAATGCTATGCAAGGGCTTATCCAGCCTGCCGGCAGAAGAGCGGCCGAAAGCGGGTGCGCGATTCAATGATGTAAAGAACGCAATTGACAAGCTTCTGGCGCAACGGCGCGAGGCAATCCAGGCAGAATTACTCGCCAGGAAGCTTGAGGAAGAAAAGCTCGACGTGACGCTGCCCGGGCGCGATGCGGGCAACGGCGGGTTGCATCCGGTTACTCGTACCCTCGAAAGAGTAACGACGCTGTTTGAGTCGATGGGTTTCGACGTCGCCGACGGCCCTGAGATTGAAACCGACTATTACAATTTCAGCGCCCTCAATCAGCCCGAAGACCACCCGGCGCGCTCGATGCACGACACGTTCTACCTGGCTGGCGAGCACGGGCCAAGCGAGCAATATCTGCTGCGCACGCACACCTCGCCGATCCAGATTCACTACATGGAAGCGAATCGTCCGCCAATCAAGGTTATTTCGCCGGGCCGCGTATATCGGGTCGACTCAGACGCTACACACTCGCCGATGTTCCATCAGCTCGAAGGTCTGTGGATCGATGAGACCGCTACTTTCGCCAATCTGAAAGGTACGGTACGTGAATTTCTGCGTCGTTACTTTGAACTTGACGATCTGGAAGTCCGTTTTCGCCCGTCATATTTCCCGTTTACCGAACCCTCGGCAGAGATTGACATGACATTCAAGGACGGATGGCTGGAAATCGGTGGTTGCGGAATGGTTCATCCGCAAGTGCTGCGCAACGTCAAGATCGATCCGGATACTTACCAGGGTTTCGCGTTCGGCATGGGGCTGGACCGACTTGCGATGTTGCGCTACGGCGTGAATGACCTGCGACTTTTCTTCAAAGGGGATCTGCGCTTCCTTCGCCAGTTTTCCTGAATTTCTGATTATTGTTGCTGACTGCCACATCGACTGCCTGACATGAAGTTTTCAGAACGCTGGCTACGAACATTCACTGACCCGGATCTGTCAACGCAAGGGCTCGCCCACGCACTGACAATGGCGGGGCTCGAGGTCGAGGAAGTATCGCCGGCGGCGCCCCAATTCGAGGGCGTTGTTATCGGTCACGTAGTGTCAGTTGAACCTCATCCGAACGCGCAGAAGTTACGCGTTTGCGCTGTTGACGTCGGTGGACCCAACCCGCTCAGTATCGTGTGTGGCGCACCGAATGTGTCTGCCGGCGTGAAAGTGCCATGCGCCACCATCGGGGCAAAACTACCCGGCTTGAAAATCAAGGAGACCAAGCTGCGCGGCGTGCCATCGCAGGGCATGCTGTGCTCGGCGGCTGAACTGGGTATCTCGGACGATGCTGATGGCCTGATGCTGATCGATTCGAATGCATCAATTGGCACTGACATCAGACAGATGCTCGATCTGGACGACAAGATATTTTCTCTCAAGCTCACGGCCAATCGAGGTGATTGCCTGTCTATGCTGGGCGTTGCGCGCGAAGTATCTGCGATTACCGGCGTAGAGCTTCGTATGGTCGATTCGAAAGCGGTAAAAGCAGATCTTGAAGATCAGCTCGAAATTTCGCTTTCGGCGCCGGAAGCCTGCCCACGCTATGCCGGGCGCATTCTTCGTGGCGTCAATGCTGCTGCCCCCACACCGGAATTAATTGTCAGGCGACTTGAACGCAGTGGTGTGCGCGCGATCAGCGCAATTGTCGACCTGACCAACTACGTGATGCTGGAACTTGGCCAACCGATGCACGCGTTCGATTTAGCGAAACTCACTGGCGGCATCGATGTTCGTTTCGCCAGGACGGGCGAAACGCTTGAATTACTCAATGGACAGACCATTGACCTTGAGCCAGACATGCTGCTGATATGCGACGACAGCGGGCCGGTAGCATTGGCCGGCATCATGGGTGGTGAGGCAACCGCAGTAACGGCGCAGACCACCGACGTATTTCTTGAAGCCGCATTTTTCTCGCCGGCGGTCGTGGCCGGCAAGTGGCGCCGACTGGGATTTTCAACCGATGCCTCTCACCGATATGAGCGAGGCGTTGATTACGAGGGCATTTCGCGCGCGTACGAAAGATTGTCGCAACTGATACTGGAAGTGTGCGGCGGCGAGGCTGCTGTAGCCAATGACGTCACCGCCAGTTTGCCCACGCGCGCCGATGTCAAAGTGCGCGTTGAACGTGTCGAAAAAGTGCTCGGGATGGCGATCAGTGCACAGCGAGTGGAAGAAATACTGCAACATCTGGAGATGCAACCGCGCCCCTCGGGTAATGCTTTTGTTACAACGCCGCCGAGTTATCGCTTTGATATCTCGATCGAGGAGGATTTGATCGAGGAGATCATTCGCATCGAAGGTTATGAAAAACTGCCGGCAACCCTGCCGCGGGCGGCGTCCGGAATGCGTGCCTTGCCTGAAAAGGTGCGGGATATCTCGCGCATCCGGCAAACCATGGTGAATCGCGATTATCAGGAAGTTGTCACATACAGCTTCGTCGATGAGGCTTGGGAAAAGGATTTCGGGGGCCGGGCGACTCCTATCCGCCTTGCCAATCCGATTGCCGAACAGTTAAGCGTAATGCGCTCAAACTTGCTCGGTAGCCTTGTAGACAGCTTGAAATTTAATCTTAACCGGCGCCAGCCGAGGGTCCGGTTATTCGAGATCAGCCGGGTTTTCAGCCAGAATGGCAGCGGTTCTAATGGCAGCGGCTTTGACCAGCGCCGTCGCCTTGGCGCCATTGCGTATGGCGATGCACGGCCGGAGCAGTGGGGAGCCACCGCACGCCCGGTGGATTTCTATGACCTGCGCGGAGACCTGGAAAGCCTGTTCTCACCACACGAAATCGAGCTGGTCGCGGCGCAACATCCGGCACTTCATCCAGGTAAATCTGCGCAAGTTCTGGTCGGTAGCCAGGTTGTAGGGTGGGTTGGAGAATTGCACCCGGCACTACGTCAACGCTACGAAATTCCCGAAACCGCTGTCGCATTCGAGGTAGACGTTCAGGCCGTTGCCGAGCGAACCATTCCGACGTATGAAGCTTTCTCAAAATTTCCGATTGTGCGGCGCGACATCGCGGTCGAAGTCGCTGCTGACATCCCGGTTCAGACCCTGCTGGCGTCCTTGAAAAAGGACAGTAACAGCATCGTCAAGGATGTGGCGGTGTTTGATTTGTACCGCGGAAAAGGCATTGATTCTGACAAAAAAGGTCTTGCTTTCCGAGTGTTATTGCAAGATACTCAAAAGACTCTCACCGATGCAGGGGTCGATTCAGTAGTCGCAGGTCTGCGAGACATCCTGGCAAGAGAGCACGGGGCCAAGCTCAGGTAACCAATCTCAGGTAACAAGGGGAAACCATGACGCTCACCAAAGCAGACCTGGCGGATTTGCTATTCGAAAAAGTCGGGCTGAACAAACGCGAAGCCAAAGATATGGTCGAGTCTTTCTTTGAAGAAGTGCGGCTCTCGCTGGAAAACGGGGAGGGTGTCAAGCTTTCGGGGTTCGGCAACTTCCAGCTTCGGGACAAGCCACAGCGTCCCGGGCGCAATCCGAAAACCGGCGAAGAGATTCCGATCACTGCCCGCCGTGTTGTCACATTCCACGCCAGCCAGAAGCTAAAGGCGATGGTGGAGAAGAATTACGGTGGAGAGCAACAACAACTCCAACAGCAGCAGCCGTAAGTCACAACTGCCGCCGATACCCGCCAAGCGCTACTTCACGATTGGCGAGGTCAGCGAGCTGTGTGGCGTCAAGCCGCATGTGTTGCGTTACTGGGAACAGGAATTCACCCAACTGAAGCCGGTGAAGCGGCGCGGTAACCGCCGCTACTATCAGCACCACGAAGTATTGCTGATTCGCCGCATTCGTGAACTTCTGTATGAACAGGGCTTCACGATCAGCGGTGCACGGACGCGACTGGATCTGTCAGGTGTTCCCGGCAAGTCTGCTTCCGGTACGCCCGCATTTCAAATCAAGAGCGAGCTGCAGCAAGTCATCGACATTCTCCGCGCGTGAGCGCGACCACGCCGGTCTGTCATGCACCCTCTGCTATAATCTTGCGCGTTCCTCGGGGCGTAGCGCAGCCTGGTAGCGTACCTGCATGGGGTGCAGGTGGTCGTGAGTTCGAATCTCACCGCCCCGACCAGGCATTCAGAAAGCAGACGGTACAGAAACAGGCAACGCAGCTGTGCTGTATCTTCTGCCTTCAAAATTCGTCACAGGAATTGTTCGCGTCGTGAAGACCCAAACTCGAAAGCTGGTTGCCAGGCAAACATGCGCATACTGGTAAGCAATGACGATGGGTATTTCGCGCCGGGTCTGATCGCTCTCGCCGAAGAACTCAAGAAAGTTGCTGACGTCGTCGTCGTTGCGCCTGAACGTGACCGCAGCGGTGCAAGCAACTCGTTAACGTTGGATCGGCCGCTGGTTGTCAAGCAGGCGAGCAGCGGCGTTCTGAGCGTAAACGGTACGCCCACAGACTGCGTTCACCTGGCTGTCACCAGTCTTCTGGATTATCAACCCGACTTTGTAATTTCCGGTATCAATCACGGCACCAACATGGGCGACGATACCATTTACTCCGGAACTGTTGCTGCCGCAATGGAGGGATTTCAACTCGGGATTCCGTCTATTGCCGTGTCGCTGGCGAGCAAACAAGCGGGTCATTTCCCGGATGCGGCGCGGATCGCGCGCGAGCTTGTCGAAAAGCTCCGCGACCGGCCATTTGACAGCGCCATACTTCTGAACGTTAATATTCCCGACATTCCTTACGCACGATTTGACGGAATTGAAGTCACCCGCCTTGGTCGGCGCCACAAAGCCGAGGGAATCGTCAAAACGACTAACCCACGTGGTCAAACTGTGTACTGGATCGGCCCGGCAGGAGATGCCCAGGACGCAGGTGAGGGCACCGACTTCAATGCGATAGCGCGCAATCGCGTGTCGGTCACGCCATTGCAGATCGATCTCACCCAATACGATCAAGCCAAAAAGATACGCGACTGGCTTGGCGTCTCTGCAGTGGTGGACAATCCGGGCGTCGCATAGGCCGCACGACATGAATCTCCGTCGCTCCGGAATCGGCATGACGTCAAAGCGAACGCAACTACGCATGGTCGAGCGACTGCGTGCTGCAGGCATCCGCGACGAGGCAGTCTTGAGCGCAATGCTCGAGGTACCGCGTCATTTGTTCGTTGACGAAGCGCTGGCATCACGTGCCTACGAGGATGTTTCCCTGCCGATCGGATTTGGGCAGACTATCTCGCACCCGTATACGGTCGCGCGCCTGTGTGAAATCGTGCACGCGGAGCGGACTCTTGGGCGTGTGTTGGAGGTAGGAACGGGGTGTGGTTATCAGGCAGCTGTACTGTCACGGCTTGCGAAAGAAGTTTATTCGATCGAAAGAATTGCGCCACTGCTGTCACGCGCGCGCGTGCATCTGCGCGAAATTCAGTTCCGGAACATCCGCGTCAAACACGCTGACGGGCAGCACGGATTGGAGAAAGCGGCACCGTTTGATGCGATTGTCATGACCGCTGCGACACCGCAGATTCCCGTAGCACTGACCGACCAACTGGCAACCGGAGGCCGCCTGGTTCTTCCACACGGCACGGACGCGCAACGATTGCTCGTTGTGACGCAAACCGGACGCGGTCTGGAGCAGGAAACGCTGGATGAAGTCAACTTCGTTCCGATGCTCGCCGGAGTCTCCACATGAGCCATCGCAAATTACGACTATTGTTCTGTGGTGGTTTAGTCACGATTACCGCGCTTGCCGGCTGCGCGTCGACCCAGACCGCAGCACCGGTCGATTCCCGTACCGCGGTGCGAACAGAAAACGTACCGGCACTATCAGGTACCGCACAGGCAAGTACCACTCAAGCAAATACCGATCAGGCAAATACCAATAGCTCTCGCGAATCTCAGCCCGACAGCCAGTCAACAAAGCCAGATACAAATGCCAGCAACACAAGCAACCAGTCACAATCGAGTAATTCAGGGGCTCAGAACGAAGCGCGGTCGGACAGCACCAACCAGTCCTCGAGTGAATCAGCGGATCGCGCAACGCAATCCGCCGGAAAGCAGACCGCCGAATCCACCAAAGAACCGGCACCGCAGCGGAAACCACGAACAGCTTCGAAACCGTACCGTGAAGGCGATTGGCGCCCGGAATTTCACACCGTGCGCAAGGGCGATACCCTCTACAGCGTTGCCCTCGATTTCGGACGGGATTACCGCGATCTTGCACGATGGAATTCACTGGCGGATCCGTCGTACATACAAATTGGCCAGCAACTGCGCTTGTTTCCGATTGCAGGCAGCAGCGAATCACGCGGGGAAGTCTCGACGATGGGAACAGCCGCAAAGCCGGTTGGGGAACCAGAGAATGTACCGACCTTTTCTGATCCGAAAGCCCATCGCGCCCTTTACTCCGAGCAGGCATATGCCGAGCTGACGCGCGTGCTTTCCGGCGAAACGCAAACAACGGTGGTCAAGGCAGCGCCGGCAACGACAACGGCTGCGAAGAAAACGGCGCCGGCACCAAAACCTGTAGCCGCTGGCCCGTCGGCGCCGGCCCAGATGGCAATGCCCACTGGGCGTCCGAGTTGGGAATGGCCGGCACCCGGGAAAGTCGTGTACAAATTTGCGGGCGGACCAAACAAGAAAGGTATTGCTATTGAAGGCACACCCGGTCAGGCGATAGTTTCGAGCGCCCCCGGCAAGGTTGTTTACAGTGGCAGCGGCCTGCGCGGTTACGGAAATCTGATCATCATCAAGCACAACGACACCTATCTCAGTGTCTATGCGCACAACAGTCAGCTATTGGTACGTGAAGGACAAATGGTCGCCCAGGGCCAGAGAATTGCGGTCATGGGTAAGGCATTGGGAAATGTGACGGCGTTGCATTTCGAGATTCGACGTCTGGGCAAACCGATCGATCCGCTTGGCCAGCTTCCGGCCCGGCCTTCGTGACATCGGCCATGCGTGCAATGCGCGGGTAACGCCACTCCAGAATGGAATCCGACAAATTTACCGTAGAAATTGCTGACTGGGAACGAGATCGCGCGACGCTACGCTCGATCCGGGAGGCCGTCTTCGTAAAAGAGCAGAATGTTCCGACCGAACTCGAATGGGACGGCATTGACGCCGATTGTGTTCACGTCATCGCGTATGCGCCTGACCGGTCGGCTGTCGGTACCGGTCGATTGCTCAGCGACGGCCACATTGGCCGCCTCGCAGTGCTTGCACCATGGCGGGGACGTGGAGCAGGGTCCTCATTACTGTTGAAACTGATTGCGTTAGCTCAGGCGAGCGGCATGCAATCCATTGCCTTGAATGCCCAGACACATGCGCTCGCCTTCTACGAACGACTTGGCTTCGTTGCCGAGGGAGAAGATTTCGACGATGCAGGCATCCCGCACCGGCACATGCAGCTCAAGCGGTCCGGCGGTTAGCTAATAACAGCCGCACGACGACTGAACGAGAAACTGCACCGCCCGCTTTCAGCGCCGTTTGCACCAAAAACCCGTTCATGCATCTCGATCGTGCCTTCATTGTCCATCAACAGCACCGTTGACGCCCGCGTACCGTAGCTGTCGGCCACGATGAGCGGCGCTGAAAGCGCGTGTTCGCGCTCAAGAGAAACCCCGGTCGACGGCAGCTCGGAATCATTTGCAAGGGAACGATCAGCAAGTAGTTCAAACAGACTGTGCGTGATCGCCTCGCCCTCAGAGTCAAGCAGCGTTTCCATATGCTGCTTGCAGCGTTCGACTTTCGGCCATGGGGTGTCAAGAAGATGATTGCTGAGGCCGTGAATGCCGGGTGCAACGGTTTGAATTCTCGAACTCGGTGCGGATTCGTGGCGGTTCGAGGCGTAAAAAAGCCCTTCAGAGCCACCAATCAGCAGGTTGCACCCCGCATATTCCGGGAGCGATTGTTCAATGCTGGCCGCGTAGCGCTCGGCAGGCAGATCCGATCCAACAAAACTTTTCACCAGATGGCCGCGCGAGCGCGACGGCGCCGAGACCGGATCGCCGTCCCGGAAATTTGTCACTGCGGCCCATCGGCCATCAGTATTTGTCGCCAGCCAGGTACCGCCTTTTTCAACGTCGCGACCACCGAGCACATCGGGTTTATCTCTCCAGTAGCCTAACGAAGTGCTGGGGCGTGCATGCAACTCGTCGCGATTTGTTGCCAGAACCAACGGATAGCGCCGATGCGTTTTCCAGGCTAGGACGATCAGGCACATTCGAACATCTCGACATGGCGAGCGCCGTCACCTTGCAAGTATCGCCCGATGCCAGCCTGTTCGGTGCACCCGCGCAAGGCCGACAGGAATTCGTCACGGTCACGAACGCCTTCGTATACCTCCATCCAAAGGAGTGGTTCGCCAACTTTCTTCATTATTCGGGTGCTGACGCCGGCGCGCTCACGCATCAGTTCGGTGATTTGCCGCGCGGCAATTGCCGCATCGGTAGCGCAGGATTCCGCGACTCGATAATAGACATAGCAGGCAAAACTCAAATCAAGGATCGTTCTCGGCGACGATCTGCGCGACAGGCCGTTCTATTCGAACTGATTGACCGTTTGCCGATCCGAGCGATGCTTGCGTTTGCAGTGCCTCGCCTTGCATCACCGCGAGAAACTCCCACTGACCCTCAAGATTCGGCGCCGCATTCGTCACGGTCCCGGCAGTTTTGCCATCGCTGATCATCGATATCGTGTCACCAGCCGCAAGCATGTTATCGCTGTATCCATAACAAAGCTGTCGTTTCAGATTGCCGAGATACTTTGTGCGCGCAACAATCTCCTGACCGGGGTAACAGCCTTTTTCAAAACTTACGGCCCCGATCATCTCAAGACCAAGCATCTGCGGAATAAACGAATCCTGAGTTGCAGTGGTCACGGTCGCAATTCCCGCACGAATGCCTTGCAATTCAAAGACTTGAACGCCCGAGGCAGTCGCCTCCTTGTCCAGCGCACGCCAGTATTCGTCGACGTTGTTCCTGTCACAAATGACCAGCAGATGCTCGCCCGGCAAAGTGATCAGGCTTACCGCGCCGTACGGCGCAACCTGCATCGGCTGAACCTGCGGTTTGCCAATGACACTGTCGGCAACTGACGCCGATTGCGGCCCGGCAATGCCAAGCAACGCATAGCTCTCGGTTTCTGCTGCTATCTTCACCTTTGCGCGCAACACGTAGCGTTTCAGGCCGGCGGCAACCGATTCCGCGATCTCCTGCGGCAAAATCAGCAGATAGTCACTGCCGTACAGACAAATGAGAAACGTCGCCAGCACACGGCCCTTGGGCGTACAGTAGCTGCTGTATTGGGCTGCTCCCGCCGAGACCTGAACAACGTCGCTGGTGAATTGCGTATTCAGGAACGTTTGTGCATCTTCGCCGGAGACACGAACGACCCCGGTGTTGGTCAGCGGGACTAGGGCTGCTGTGTCCCTCAGCGCGCGCAGCTCGGCCTTGCGATCACCGAAGTGAGACACGACGCCGTCGGCGTCAATGCTTGCGCCGTACGCAGCGAGTTGCGATTGCCAGTGTGTAGATCTGTCCATAATTTCCCGATTAGTGCGGCATTATAGAGTAATGGCTGGACCTGAATTCATTGATGTACCGATCGGACCGTCGCGCATTCTTGCCGCGGTCCTCATCACCATGCACGTCGCAGCGATCATTGCTGTTAGCGCTCTGCCTGTCCCCATCTGGATTCGGGTTGCCGCAGATGCGCTGTTGCTGGCAAACGCCGCTCTGGTGGTTCGGCGCCATGCGCTTGTGAAAGGTTCCCGGGCATGCTCCGGCTTGCGAATTTGCGACGATGGCGCCTGCACGCTGAAGTTTGCTTCCGATCAATCCGCAACCGGCAGGCTACAACCGGGCTGGCTGGCGTCACCGCTTCTTGTCGTTGCCCGGGTACGCTGCGATGGCAAGCGGCTGGCGAGAACAATCGTGCTTTTGCCCGATAGCTCAGACGCCGACGTGCTGCGCCGGTTGCGCATTTTCCTTCGATTCGCAATCACCGGTTCAAGGGGGGGAAACTAGTGTATCCACCGCCTCTTGGTGCTGGTGCGGATAATCACGGCTGAAATGCAGGCCACGGCTTTCCTTGCGCTGCATGGCGCTACGCACGATCAAATCGGCAGTAACAACGAGGTTTCGCAAATCGAGCAAATCGCTTGTTACCCGGAAGTTCGAGTAATACTCCTGGATTTCACCTGAAAGCAGATGAATTCTATTCATCGCGCGCTCCAGTCGTTTGCTGGTACGCACGATTCCGACGTAGTCCCACATGAATCGACGCAGTTCGTCCCAGTTGTGCGAAATGACGATTTCTTCGTCAGCATCGGTGACCCGGCTTTCGTCCCAGACTGGTAATTTGACGCGAGCCGGTTGCTTCTGTCTACAAATGTGCTCAGCGGCTGCCCTCCCGAAAACGAGGCACTCGAGCAGGGAATTGCTGGCAAGACGGTTGGCGCCATGCAGGCCGGTATGTGCGGTCTCGCCGACCGCGTACAAGCCGGGCAGGTCGGTGCAGCCGTCCAGATCGGTCTGAATACCCCCGCAGGTATAGTGCGCAGCCGGGACCACCGGTATTGGCTGACTGGCGATGTCGATCCCGAATTCCAGACAACGCGCATAAATGGTCGGAAAGTGCTCTTTCACGAAAGCTTCTGACTTGTGCGTGATATCGAGGAAGACACAGTCCAGACCGTGCCGTTTCATTTCGAAGTCGATAGCCCTGGCGACAATATCGCGCGGCGCAAGCTCAGCACGCTGGTCATGATTCGGCATGAAGCGACTGCCGTCAGGAAGCCGCAAAATGCCGCCTTCGCCGCGTACTGCCTCCGAGATCAGGAAAGATTTGGCGTGCGGGTGATACAGACAGGTCGGGTGAAACTGGACCAGTTCCATATTGACGATGCGGCAACCCGCGCGCCAACCCATGGCGATGCCATCGCCTGTCGCCGTGTCCGGATTGGTTGTGTAGAGATAGACTTTACCGGCGCCGCCAGTCGCGAGTACGACCTGATCCGCTCCGATCGTGACGACCTTGCCGGCCTTTTCGTCGAGCGCGTACAAACCGTAACAACGGCGGTCGCCCATGCCCAGTTTCTCGCCGGTAATCAGGTCGACGGCGTCGTGATACTCCAGCACCGTGATATTGGGATGCGTCTTGACCCTGGCCTCGAGTGTCGTCTGCACGGCGTGACCAGTGGCATCGGCGGCGTGAATCACCCGCCTGTGACTGTGGCCGCCCTCGCGGGTCAGGTGATAGCCCAGGTCGCTGGACTGGTCGCGCGTAAATTGCACGCCCTGGGCGATCAGCCATTCAACGGCTTCGCGGCCATGCTCGACAACGTAACGGGTCGTCAATGGATTGCACAGTCCGGCTCCGGCAATCTCGGTATCAGAAACATGCGAATCCAGCGAGTCATCGCTGGCCAGCACTGCGGCGATTCCGCCTTGCGCCCAATCGCTCGCACCATCGAGCAGCTCACTCTTGGTCACAATGGCAACTTGCCGCTGCTCGGCCAGATTGAGCGCAATCGTCAGGCCGGCCAGGCCGCTACCGATTACCGCCACTTCGAAGTTGATCATTGCTCGATTCCGGATCTGTAAGGCCAATTCTAACGGTAGTCGAAGTGCGATCCTCGAAAACAGCAAAATAGTCGGGGCTTATGTTGAACCAAGCCCGCTATTTTGTTGTCTGTGGACAAGTGAACTACATGGTACGTTTCCCGGAGGCATAGTGGCAGTTATACTTCGGTTCGCTCTTGCCAGCGACCCCAGAACCACCCGAATCGATAAACCAGGATATTTGCCTAGATGGGCGACCGTGAAGTTGACCAGCGACTTGTTGAACGTGTACAGCGCGGAGACAAGAAAGCCTTCGAGTTGCTGGTCGCAAAATACCAACGAAAACTCAACCGTCTCTTGTCGAGATTCATTCGCGATCCCTCCGAGGTTGAGGACGTTGCGCAGGAGGCGTTCATCAAAGCCTATCGCGCGTTGCCGTCCTTTCGGGGCGAGAGCGCGTTTTACACATGGCTGTATCGAATCGCGGTCAACACTGCCAAAAACTATCTGGTTGCTGCAGGGCGGCGCGCGCCGACCTCTACGCCGATCGATAGTGAAGAGGCGGAGAGCTATGAAGAAGGGCATCAGTTGCGGCACATGAATACGCCAGAGGCGGAGCTGATGAGCAAGCAAATTGCTGCTACAGTCAATCAGACAATGGAAGAGCTGCCTGAAGAACTGAGAGTGGCAATAGCATTGCGCGAAATTGAAGGTATGAGTTATGAAGACATTGCGGCGGCGATGAGTTGTCCTATCGGAACCGTCCGGTCACGTATTTTCCGGGCGCGCGAAACAATCGCTGCCCGAATCCGGCCGATGCTCGGAACGGCGAAAGACAAAAGGTGGTAGAAATGGAACGACTGTCAGCATTGATGGACGATGAGTTGGACCGTCGCGCAATTGATGGCGAACTGGACCAGATCAAGGGTGACCCTCAGCGCGAAGAGGCCTGGGCGACCTACCATATGATCGGCGATGCGCTGCGCGGCCAGATCGATCCAGTAAGAGGAATCGATGAACGCGTGCGGACCATTCTGGCAAACGGACCCACTGTTCTGGCGCCCAGATCCTGGAAAATTGGTCGTGCGGTGCAACGAGTGGCACTTCCTCTTGCCGCGTCGGTATGCGGCGTTGCGGTCGTTGCCTGGCTTGCGCTATCGAGTAATTCGGTCATCTCGCCTGCGGGTAATCTGGCAACACAGGACGTCGTCCAAACCCCGACCCAGCTGGTACAGCAATCAAACTTCGCTGGAGTGGATGAAGCAGGTTTGAATGAAGGCGGATTGAATGAAGGCGGATTGAATGAAGGCGGATTGAACGAACTTGCGCTGGACGCATCGGGGACGGGCGAGATTGAAACGGCAAACTCCGCTACGGACGACATGAACGAATATCTGATGGCACACCAGCAATTCTCACCAAGCACCGCCATGCAAGGCGTGGTGCCATACGTGAGAACTGTTTCATCCGGAGACAGTGCGCGTTAGACGCAAATTTTATGAAGCGCAGATTACGGATACCTGTCGTTGCACTTTCGGTCTTTGTTGTCCTCGAAGCCGCGGCAGGGCCACTGGAAGAAGCCGACGCGCTTCAAATGCTCGAGCGTATTGCGATGGCGGCTCGCAAGCTGAATTACAGCGGAACCTTTGTCTACCAGCATGGGCAACGGGTCGAGACATCACACATCGTGCATTTCGTCGATTCGGACGGCGAGCATGAAAAACTGGAAACACTTGACGGCCCGCGCCGTGAAATTATTCGCAACAATGACGAAGTGCAGTGCTATTACCTTGATGCCAAGGTTGTACGAAGCCAGAAAAGAGTTGGACAGCGCAGCTTTCCCGCCTTGCTTCCAGAGCAGCTGAGCTCCATTACACAGAACTATTCGGTCCGCAAGGGAAGGTCAGAACGCATTGCGGGATTTACGTCAGAAGCACTGATATTGGAACCCCTCGACGGAATGCGTTACGGCCACAAGATCTGGGCCGAGCGAGAAACTGGTCTGCTTCTCAAGGCGCGCACGCTGAACGAAAAGCGCAAGGTGGTCGAACAGTTCGCGTTCACGCAAGTGACCATAGAGGCGGGTGTGACTCGCGAGATGGTGCAGCCGACCTACAACGCGGACTTGTCCGGCTGGCGCCGCGACAAGTTCGCACAATCGTTGCTGACCGATGTTGAAACCGGCTGGACCGTCAACCAATTCCCGCCCGGTTTTCAGAAAATCATGGAGATCAGCCGCACCAAACAAGGTGGCAATACGGTAATCACCCATATGGTGTACTCGGACGGCATGGCTGCGGTTTCGATCTTTGTTGAACCGGTCGCCGGGCGCAAACGGCTGCCAAAAGGCCTATCGCGGCAAGGTGCAATCAATGTCTACCGCCGCACCGTTGGCGACCAGCTCGTAACTGTTCTGGGTGAAGCACCAGCGAAAACCGTAATGCAGATCGCTAACTCGGTATCATTCCAGGATTGATCGTTTCGCGCCGCCGCCCGTAATCGGGCTATTCATGTTTCAGGGGGATTGAATGAAAAGAACGCTTTTCTCAATGGTGCTGCTGATTGTGTCGGGGTTCGCGACCGCGCAAAGCCTGCCCGATTTCACCAAGTTGGTGCAAGCGCAGGGCGCCGCTGTCGTCAACGTCAGCACCAGCCAGTCGGTCAAGAATTCACCGCAGCAATCTCCGGTACCGGAAGACGATCCATTCTTCGACTTCTTCAGACGTTTCGGGCCGCCACAAGGACCACGGGAGTATGAGTCCAGATCGCTCGGTTCCGGCTTTATCATCAGTGCAGACGGTTACGTCCTGACAAATTCCCATGTGGTCGCCGCCGCCGACGACATTACCGTCAAACTCAACGACAAAAGAGAATTCAAAGCCCGCTTGATTGGATTCGACAAGCGTACTGACGTTGCCATCATAAAGATCGAGGCCAGTAACCTTCCGCACGTGACGATCGGTGATCCGGGCGAACTCATGGTTGGTGAATGGGTGCTGGCTATCGGCTCGCCATTCGGCTTCGAGAACACTGTTACTGCAGGCATTGTCAGCGCCATCGGGCGGTCGCTGCCACAGGAGAACTACGTACCGTTTATCCAGACCGATGTCGCGATCAATCCTGGTAATTCGGGTGGACCGCTATTCAACATGAAGGGCGAGGTGGTCGGCATCAACGCACAGATATACAGCCGTACCGGCGGTTTCATGGGATTGTCTTTTGCGATTCCAATTGACGTGGCAATGGATATTGCCGACCAGTTGCGCACTGCCGGGCGGGTCAGAAGAGGGCGTATCGGCGTAGTCATTCAGGAAGTGACGAAAGAACTCGCCGAGTCGTTCGGCCTTCCCAATGCACAGGGCGCACTCGTAAATTCGGTGGAAAAAGGCGGGCCCGCGGACAAGGCGGGAATTGAGACATCTGATGTCATCCTGAAATTTGATGGCAAGGAGGTTGAATCTTCCCGCGATTTGCCGCGCATTGTCGGGCAAACCAAGCCGGGATCACGGGTAATCGTCGAGGTATGGCGAAAAGGCAAACCCAAGGACATAGCGATCATCGTCGGCGAAATTACTGATGAACCCGCCGTCAGCCGGGGCGAACCGGACCAGCCGACACAATCACGCAATACGATTGCCAAACTGGGTTTGACGGTATCCAGCCTGTCGGCTGATGAGCGCCGTGAGCTCAATATCAAAGGCGGCGTCAGGGTGGAGCAGGTAGAAGGCCCGGCCGCGCGCGCCGGTATTCGGCGCGGGGACGTTGTGCTGGCACTGAATAATCATGACGTCAAATCGATCGGCCAATTCAAGGAACTGATGGCCGAATACGGCAAGGCACGCAGCGTCGCGCTGCTCGTGCGCAGAGGCCAGGGCGCGATTTACGTGCCAATTCGCCTGGATGGCAACTGACACATTGGGAAGACCGGCTCGCAGACACTCAGAATGCAGAAAATCCGTTAGAATTCGCGCCTTTAACGGATTCGAAGGGCACGTCAAGTGCCTTTTTTCTGATGCAGCATATCCGCAATTTTTCAATCATCGCGCATATTGATCACGGCAAATCGACGCTTGCCGACCGCTTCATCCAGCAATGCGGTGGATTGTCAGACAGGGAAATGGAATCCCAGGTGCTCGATTCAATGGATCTCGAGCGCGAGCGCGGCATTACCATCAAGGCACAGACTGCCGCCCTGAGTTACCGGGCACGCGACGGTCAGCAATACCAGCTCAACCTGATCGACACGCCGGGTCACGTCGATTTCTCATATGAGGTGTCGCGGTCGTTGTCTGCTTGTGAAGGCGCGGTACTCGTAGTCGACGCCTCGCAGGGAGTCGAAGCGCAAACAGTAGCCAACTGCTACACCGCAATAGAACAAGGCGTCGAAGTAATCCCGGTATTGAACAAGATCGATCTATCCTCCGCTGAGCCGGAACGTGTCATCGGAGCGATCGAGGACGTCATTGGAATACCTGCACAAGATTCGATACACGCCAGCGCCAAAACCGGCGAAGGCGTAAGCGACATTCTTGAGGCAATCGTTACGCGTGTACCGCCGCCTGCGGGACAGATCGATGCGCCGCTCAAGGCGCTGATCATCGATTCGTGGTTTGACAATTATGTCGGCGTAATCATGCTGGTCAGAGTCGTTGACGGCGTTCTGAAACCCAAAGACAAAATCCTTCTGATGTCCACGCAAGGCAGTTACCAGTGCGAACAGGTCGGCGTGTTTACGCCTCGCTCCAGCGCACGTACCAGTCTGTCTGCCGGCGAGGTCGGGTTTGTAATTGCAGGCATCAAGGAACTCGCAGCGGCAAGGGTGGGGGACACGCTTACTTCGGTAACCCGGCCGGCCGACAAGGCCCTGCCCGGATTCAAGGAAATCAAGCCGCAGGTGTTCGCAGGCCTGTATCCGGTTGAGTCGAATGAATATGAGGCATTTCGCGACGCACTGGAAAAACTGCAACTCAATGACGCGTCATTACACTATGAACCGGAGACATCGCAGGCGCTGGGATTCGGATTTCGTTGCGGATTTCTCGGCTTGCTGCACATGGATATCGTGCAGGAACGCCTCGAACGCGAGTACGGAATCAACCTGATCACGACGGCACCAACAGTCGTTTACGAAGTGCTCATGCGAGACGGATCAGTTCTGGAAGTGGAGAATCCGTCCAGACTCCCATATCTGTCGAAGATCCAGGAAATTCGCGAACCCTTTATCACTGCGACGATTTTGATGCCGCAGGACTATGTCGGTCCGGTCATGACCCTGTGCAACAACAAACGTGGTGTACAAAAGAACATGCAATACATGGGTCACCAGGTCATGATGACCTACGAATTGCCGCTGAATGAGGTGGTTCTTGATTTTTTTGACAAGCTCAAATCAGTGTCACGCGGATATGCCTCGCTCGATTACGAATTCAAGGAGTTCCGCGCCGACGATTTATGCAAACTTGACGTGCTCATTAACGGTGAGCGGGTGGACGCGCTTTCATTGATCGTTCATCGTGCAAGCGCATTGAGCCGGGGGCGAGACGTTGCGACGCGGATGCGAAAGCTGATTCCGCGGCAAATGTTCGACGTTGCGGTCCAGGCGGCAATCGGATCACAAATCCTCGCCCGAGAGAACGTCAAGGCGCTGCGCAAGAACGTGCTCGCGAAATGTTATGGCGGTGACATTACCCGCAAAAAGAAACTGCTGGAAAAGCAGAAAGCGGGCAAACGCCGCATGAAACAGGTAGGGACTGTAGAAATACCCCAGGAAGCATTTCTGGCGATCCTGCAAGTCGATAATAAATAGACAGTCACATTTCGAGGAAAGGACGAAGCTCCGATGAATTTTGCATTGCTGATGCTAACGCTGCTGGTCATCACAGGCGGCGTATGGCTATTGGACCGCTTCTGGCTGTCGGGCAAAAGGGACCCCGACAAGAACGAGCCCTGGTGGGTGGAGTACTCGAAAAGCTTTTTTCCGGTGATTTTGGTGGTATTCATCTTGCGGTCATTTTTGGTCGAACCATTCAAGATTCCATCTGGCTCAATGATACCGACCCTTCTGGTAGGCGATTTCATACTCGTAAGCAAATCGAGCTACGGCGTGCGCCTGCCGGTAATCAACACCAAGATCCTCGATACGGGTGACCCAAAACGTGGCGATGTCATGGTGTTCAGGTACCCGGAAAATCCCTCGCTCGACTACATCAAGCGCGTGGCCGGAATACCGGGTGACCGTATCGAATACCGCAACAAGCGTCTTAGCCTCAATGGCGAATTGCTCGAAGTCGAACGCATGGACGATTTTCAGTACTCGGACAGAAGCTTGTCATACGTACGCGCATGGCGATTCTGGGAACATCTGGGCACGCATCGTCACTCCCTGCTGATCAATCCTGATGAACCGCCCGTGCGCTTGGCCGCCGTGCGCCAGTTTCCGCAACGTGATCGCTGCGAATTCAGTGACTCGGGATTTATATGCGACGTTCCGGAAGGTCACTACTTCATGATGGGGGACAACCGGGATTCGAGTTCGGATAGCCGCTACTGGGGATTTGTTCCGGAGCGCAACATTGTCGGCAAGGCATTTCTTATCTGGTGGAATTTCAATGAACTCAAACGCATTGGAACGCGCATTCATTAACCAGGAGTGCATATGAAATCAAAACAGCAAGGCGTCACAATGTTGGGAATGGCCCTCATCGCAGGGCTGATCGTTTTCTTCGCAATCATGGGATTGAAGCTGGTCCCCGCATACATCGAGTTTGCGACCATCCAGAGTCATTTGCGAGAAATGGCGCGCGCACCGGATACCCGCGGTGCCGCCCCACGTGAGCTGCAGTCCGCATTCAACCGCCGAAAGCAGATCGACAACATCACATCTGTTGACGGCCGGGATATGGAAATCGACCAAGAAGGCGGCGAAATCATTCTTACCATCCTGTACGAGAAACGCGTACACATGATGGGAAATATCACTGCGTGCATTGACTTTGAAGCGACCAGCCATTAGCTGCGACCGATTCGGGTAAACGATGCACGGCGACGCGATCGAACAGAAACTCGGTTACAAATTCAGGGATGAAGGCTTGCTCACGCAGGCACTCACCCACCGGTCTCACGGCAGCCCGAACAACGAGCGCCTTGAGTTCCTGGGTGACTCAGTACTCAACTGCGTGATCGCGCACCTGCTGTTCGAACGCTTTACTGCCCTCACGGAAGGCGATTTGTCACGAGTGCGGGCAAACATGGTCAATCAACAATCCTTATTCGACGTAGCGTCCGGCCTGGAACTGGGTCAGTACGTCATGCTCGGGCAGGGTGAACTGCAAAGCGGCGGATCCGGCCGGCCATCGATTCTGGCGGACGCGCTCGAAGCCATCATCGGGGCAGTGTTCCTGGATGCTGGCTTTGTTGCGGCTAGCGGCGTAATCCAGACTTTGTTCGACTCAGTGATTTCTACACTTGACCCAGCGGCAGTAACAAAAGACCCGAAAACCAGGCTGCAGGAACTCCTTCAAGGCAAACGCATGTCCTTGCCCGCGTATTCCGTTGTCTCGGTCAGCGGCGCCGCGCACGACCAGTCGTTTCGAGTCGAATGCCTGGTTTCAGCCATGAGCATACAAACTTTCGGGGAAGGTTCGAGCAGACGGGCGGCGGAACAGGATGCGGCACAAAGCGCCATCGACATTGCGACTGCGGGCGGGTGACAACCGGTTCAGTTCCAATCACTGAGAAATTTGATTCGCTGCCAAGCAGGATTCACTGTCAAATTGATGCGCACATTGCCGACCGGGTCATCTGCGACGGTATAGTTGCGTTTCTGAACTAACTACGAGCCGGGCCATGAAAAGCGCAAAGCAGCATCCGTCATTTCGGTCGGGCATGGTCGCGATAGTCGGACGCCCCAACGTGGGCAAGTCAACGTTATTGAACCGGTTGGTCGGTGCCAAGATCAGCATTGTGTCACGTCGTGCGCAGACGACCCGGCACCGCATACTGGGTGTATACACGGACGAAGATACCCAGATTGCGTTTCTCGATACGCCGGGATTTCAGCTGCGGCATTCCAGCGCGCTGAACAAAGCCATGAACCGGGCCGCCACCGCGTCGCTTCGCGAAGTAGACGCCGTCGTATTGATGGTTGAGGCAGGGAAGATCACGCCGCAAGACCGCAAAGTCATCGCGTTGTTATCTGAACGCTCGCCCGTGATCGCTGTCATCAACAAGATTGACAGGCTCGCCGATCAGGCCGAACTACTGCCGATTATCGACGACCTGCGCACCGCCTGGGCTTTCAACGAGATTGTCCCTGTGAGTGCCGAGAAGGGCGCCGCGCTTGAAGAACTCGTTCAGACCATCAAGCGGTATCTTCCCGAAGGCGAGCCGGTTTACGACTCCGACATGCTCACCGACCGGCCGGAACGATTTCTTGCGGCCGAGATTGTCCGCGAAAATCTGTTCAGGTCGCTTGGAGAAGAACTGCCGTATGGCGCAGCCGTTGAAATCGAAAAGTTCGAGCATCAGGGTGCGTTGCGACGCATTTACGCGACGGTTATCGTTTCCAGGCCAGCCCACAAAGCGATGGTCATTGGCGCGAAGGGCGCAAAATTGAAATCAATCGCGACGCAGGCACGCAAGGACATGGAAGAACTGTTTGACGGCAAGGTTTATCTGGAAGTGTGGGTGCGCGTCAAACAGGGCTGGGCCGACGACGCGCGCAGTCTGCACGCGCTCGGATACAACTGAAAACAGCGTGAACGCTCCCGATCGAAAACGACACCAGAATGAACCTGCGTTCGTTCTGCACAACTATCCGTACCGGGAGACCAGTCTGGTCGTCGAAGCCTTCACCCGCCACTACGGCCGCATTGGACTGGTTGCCAAGGGCGCGCGACGCCCCAAATCGGCGTTACGCGGAACGCTCATGGCGTTTCAGCCGCTGTTGCTCGGCTGGGGCGGAAAAGGGGAGCTGCGAGGCTTGCACTCAGCCGAGCGCCAGGGCGGCGTGCCGCAGTTCAAAGGTCTGGGGCTGATGTGCGGCTTCTATATCAATGAATTGCTTCTCAAGTTCCTGCACAGAGACGATCCACACGAAGGTCTGTTTGACCTGTACGCCGAAGCGGTTTCCGGCCTTGCACAGGAAAAGGACTATTCGGCGACCTTGCGGCGCTTCGAAAAATTTTTGCTCGGAGAACTAGGCTACACGCTTACGCTTGACCGTGAGGCGCAAACGGGTAAACCGGTCGTCGCGTCTGGCCGCTATACCTATGTTATCGAGCACGGGCCGGTTCCGATTCGCGAAGGCGACGAATCAGCGGTTGAGTTGTCGGGTAAAACACTGCTCGATCTCGCATGCGACAATTACGAAGATCCAGTTACGCTTTCACAGGGCAAATTATTGATGCGGCATCTGGTCGGCCACCACCTTGGCTCAAAGACCCTGCATACCAGGCAGCTACTGGTCGATTTACAGCAGATCTAGCGCAAACACATGACCAGGCTAAGCGTCAACGTCAACAAGATCGCGCTATTGCGCAATTCACGAACAACCGGTGTTCCCAATGTCGTTCGCCTGGCTGAAATTGCGCTGAATGCAGGCGCACACGGCATTACTGTACATCCGCGTCCCGACGGCCGGCATATCCGTGCCCAGGATGTTCGCGATCTAGCTGAACTGGTACATGCCCGGCCAACCGTCGAGTACAACATCGAAGGCAATCCCTTCCATCAGTTCATGAGCCTGGTCAGGGAGGTCCGTCCGCATCAATGCACCCTGGTTCCGGATGATCCCGCGGCTTTTACATCAGACCATGGCTGGGATCTGCAACAAGACCGGCAACGGCTGCTACCGGTGATTACCGAACTTCACGAACTTGGTGTCCGGGTAAGTCTGTTCATGGATCCGGTCGCCGGCAGCATGGCCGCAGCGCGCGAACTAGGCGCCGATCGCGTCGAGCTCTACACCGAGTCCTACGCGCTAGCTCACGGCACCGCGCAACAGGACGAATCGATCGCCACTTATGTGACTGCGGCACAGGCTGCACTTGACGCTGGCCTGGGCGTCAATGCCGGTCACGATCTGAATTGTGACAATCTGCCGGCGTTTATTCGCGGCGTGCCAGATGTGGCCGAAGTATCGATTGGCCATGCGCTGACGTCGGATGCGCTTGAATTTGGAATGGCCGAGTCCGTTCACGGCTTCCTCGATGCAATACAAGCGGGCGTGGCGACGTAATGATTATCGGCATTGGAATTGATCTGGTCGAAGTGCAACGCATCCAGAAGCTGATCGATGAATACGGCGACAAATTCGCAGGGCGCGTGCTGAATTTGGAAGAGCGCGAACACTATGAACGCAGTTCCCGGAAAGTGTGGTTTCTCGCCAACCGCTTCGCGGCGAAAGAAGCCATATCGAAAGCGCTCGGCACCGGCCTTCGATATCCGGTGACGCTGCATTCGATTGGCGTCATATCAACAGACATCGGGCGCCCGGTATTCAGTTTTAGTGAAGCGCTTGATGCTTATATGGCATCACGCCGGGTGACTGACGCGCACCTGTCAATCACCCACGAAAAAGGCCTTGCGTGTGCTGTAGTCGTGCTGGAAGCACGCGGATGAAATTAGTGCTTGAGGCACACGAATGAAAGTCACTCTGTATTACGCGGTAAATATTGCACCAGAGGCTGTTCAGTGAAACGTTTGCTGCCCGGCCGCGTCATGCTCGATATTGGCGGTACTCAGCTCGAATCGGCTGATCGCCGTCGCCTGCAACACCCGTGCTGCGGGGGTGTGATTCTTTTTGCCCGAAACTTCGACAGCCCCGCGCAATTGACTGCGCTGTGTGCGGAAATCAAGGCATTGCGCGATCCGCCTTTGTTGATTGCCGTCGATCAGGAAGGTGGCCGTGTGCAGCGGTTTCGTGACGGATTCACATTAATTCCAGCGATGCAGAAGATCGGCTCGCTTTGGGATGTGGATGCAGGGCAGGGCGTGCGTGCCGCGCACGATGCCGCGCTTGTCATCGGCACCGAACTGGCCGCGTGCGGTATCGATTTCAGCTTTGCCCCGGTTCTCGATCTGGACTACGGGTACGAGGGTGCAATTGGCAATCGAGCATTGCATGCTTCACCAGACGCAGTCATTGCTCTGGCAAAGGCATTTATTGCCGGCCTGAAAGAATGCGGAATGATCGCCGTGGGCAAGCACTTTCCCGGACACGGTGCGATCGAAACGGACTCCCATCACGATGTCGCAATCGATCAAAGAGAATTTGCCGAAATCGCAAGAAGCGACCTTCGTCCGTTTGCCGAACTATGTCGCGCCGATCTCGACGCAGTGATCCCGGCGCACGTCATCTATCCGCGCGTCGATGCGCAGCCAGCCGGATTCTCCAGATTCTGGTTACGGGACGTTCTGCGCGACCAGATCGGTTTCAAAGGGGTGATTTTCAGCGACGATTTGTCGATGCGCGGCGCGCGTACTGCCGGAGACGCACCAGCGCGTGCAAAAGCGGCTATAGCAGCAGGCTGCGACATCGTGCTCGTGTGCAATGCCCCGAACGATGCCGACGCAGTGCTCGACAGCACGACAGACAGCCCTTCGGACGCGGAATCGGCACGTATCCTGGCGCTGTACCGCAAGCCATCTGACGGGACCGATGCGTCCACAGATGCGCGCGCGTTACCTGCATGCGCGGGACAACATCGCAGCGCTCGAAGCGAAGGCCTCGAAACCGGTTGCCTGACCGCCGTGCACAGTCACAACAGCCCCGGTGATCTGAACGGTCCGCATCTTCACAGCGGCCATTCCCATTCGACACATGGTGAATTGACTGGCCACCGGTTTGGTTCCGGC
>CATOSA010000033.1 GCA_951812315.1 uncultured Burkholderiales bacterium | reverse complement strand
GGGAATGGCCATGCGCGTGGACGTAACGGATCGCCCGCTTTATCGCTACCACGAACCTCGCCATCGACCTCGAACTGATAACCGTCAATACTTGCAATCCAGGAAATCGGCTGGCCCGAAACACGCGTCTGCTCGTGGGCCACGCGAAATAGTGCCGCCAGTCTGTCCACCTCGTGCATCATGCGGCGATGTTCGCTGGGTGCCACAGATATTGAAACCACACCAGCGACAATACCCAGGATGGCTATTACGACAAGTAACTCGAGCAACGTATATCCGCTTCCCGAATCCCGGCAACCACGTGACGAATGAAGGGTACAATTTTTCATCGTTACCGGCGCGTCGCTGCCATGCAATTCTTTCCTGCAATGCTGGCGTTCATTCGACCTGATCGCGGTGCATTGCGGTTGAAGGAGCGAGCAGCCAGCTAGAGCTGCCACGACCCGATGTCTGCGTCAGCACCTTCACCGCCTGGATTGCCGTCCGCCCCTAACGAAAACACATCGATTTCACCGTGCACGCCGGGGCTGAGATACAGGTAGGTTCTTCCCCATGGGTCGCTGGGTAGCCTGTCGAGATAGCTTTTCCAGTTCTGCACAAGCGGTTCGATGGTTGGCTGCGTAACCAGCGCGCTCAGGCCTTGCTCGTTGCTGGGGTAACGACTGTTGTCAATCCGGTAAAGTTTCAGCGCCTGCAATACCGAAGAGATATCCTGCTGTGCGGCGACCACGCGCGCCTCGTCGGTGCAACAACGCGCGGCACGACAAGCGCAGCCAACACCGCCAGAATTACGACCACGATCATGATTTCGACCAGCGTAAAGCCCGACTCGTCGGCCCTCGTCATAACACCCTCCAGCATTCGTGTAGTTTGATACGGTAACTCGTTTCACCGGGGACAGCACTGCCTATCCAGCAAACGCAAATTATGCACCTGAACAGTTCGACTGTTCGAACAGGTGATGATATGCGAGCCTCTATCGTTATTGTTTTCTTTCAACGGCCTTATTTGCAAGAGAGTGTCGCGAGATGGCGACATCTGGCCGTGTCACGCGAGCCGCTCCTGCCAACGCCCCAAGCATTCGCGTTGCCGCCTGGGTCAGGTATTACATGGAAACTACGGCAGTTGGCACCAGAACGCCTTCTGACCGCCATGATCAATACGTCAATGACCACGTCGGCACTAGCAGTCTGCCGGACTCAGGATGATTCGGCTGCAACGGTAGGAGAGCGGCCAATATTTCATCGATTCCTCCTTACGTATTCCCGATATGCGCGTCGAAATCGTTAAAATCTGTGCTCGCTCTCCCACCGTTTCGCTTTCGAACCCCTAAGTCCGACAGACTGCTAGACGAGAAACAGCCCGATGCGGCCACTCCCGAAAGAGAACAGCAAGCTCGGGTGACATGAACACGACCCGCCCGTGGCGACAAAAATGTTCCCTTCAGCCAGCATGTAACGAATTCATGGCAGACGCGACCGAAGCATCCCGCAATGAAGCCTGACAACAATGACCCCATGCGATGATCATCGCACACTCATGATCAGCACACCGGAAGAAACCAACTGCGTTTCGCTGGTACGCGAAGAATGGCCGCATTGGAATGCGCGAAATAGTCACTATTAGACGTTCAACCGATAAGGCAAGCAGGATAATTTCCGTCAAGTCGTCACTTCAGCGGACGCTGATGGCGTCAGTCGCAATGAAGACGAACGACATTGGACAAATCGGCTTGGACAAGTATTTGAATTCGCGCAATGCAATGGAGCATCGGAATTGCCCCGAAAAACAGCCTGCGACTCACCCACAAGCAACGCGGCGCTTGCGCAACAGCGGCACCACCTGAATAATCGCCGTCATCCGGGCTCATAATTTGCACGTTCTGTCAGCGGGAATTTCTGACGGCATGCCGATGAACATTGCGCTAGAAACTTCAATGCGAATTTCGTTGCAATCAAAACTGAATTTTCTTTTTACACTCGCGATTGCTGCGACGCTTACCTATTGGATACTCCAGTTCAGTTCCCAGAATGCAACGCAGGAATCGGTGGTTGCTATCGCGACATCGGATCGCGTAGCGCGAACACAGCCACTGAATACCGCCCCGATGGCTGGTTTGTTCGGTGCAAGTACGTCCAATAATAGAGCGCCAAGCGATATCAAACTGGTTGGCATCATCGCGCAAGGCGGCGCAGGTCAGGGTGTCGCTTTGCTGTCCGTGGGCGGCGCTCCCGCGATGGCGTTTCGAGTGGGCGAGCCTGTGGATGGCGGATTAACGTTGGCAAACGTTAATCCAGACCACGTCGAAATTGACAATGCCGGCGCACTGCTGCACCTGTCGTTGCCCAAACGATCTCCTCCTGCTGGCATCGATCCGGCACCCTGAAACGCAGACGTTGTCACAGGCGGAAAGAATCGATACGTTTCGCCAGGAATTATTCTTCTGCTTGCCGCGCAGACTTCATCACGTCCAAAATTAACGGCCAAAGCACTCGCCAGTTCGAAACCAATCGCACAACGGGTTATGCTCGACGACATCGAAAGTCGAAAGCATTCAATGGAACCCGGAAGAAGAATCATAAGTCGCGCTTTGGTACTTGCGCTGAGTCTGGTCTCATTTGGCGCAAGTTCCGCAGAGCAAACGCTACTAGTCCTCGACTTCGAATTCATTGAAAGCATGCGCGATCCAAGAACTGTGGAAGCGGATCAGAACCGACTGCTCCTCGCCAATGATGAACTGCGTCGGCAACTGGAAGCATGCCTGCCGCTGAGCATTATCGAACCCGGCCCCGCTGAAGACACGATCGCACTGGCCCGTAGTCGTGTCCAGTACTTGCACCAGTGCAACGGGTGTGGCGAAGAAATTGGCCGCGCGGCCAATGCAACCTACGTGCTGCTGCCGTGGGTACAGAAGGTCAGTAATTTGATTTTGAATATCAATGCCGAAATTCGCGACGTCGACACCGACACGATAGCCGCTGTACGTTCCGTGGACTTGCGCGGCAACACTGACCGTAGCTGGCTTCGTGGGACAAAAGCACTCGCAGTCCGGCTGTGCGAACTGGACGGCGAGCGCCTTAGTCGTTCAGCGAATCCGTGACTGCAAACGAGCTTTCGAATTGCCGGCCATCGGTGTCAGTTGCCAGCGCACGCAAATCTCCATTGCCGCCGGCAGGCAGAGTAAATCGAAACGCCGGATTCTGACTGAGCGTGAAATCCACCTGCGCGGTGAATATCAGTTCACCGCCGCGTGTCACCGTGACCTTGTTCACGAACATTGGTGGATCATACAGACGGGTCAGTTGGTCCATCGCCAACCCCGAATCATTCGGGTGGCGAATCAGCAGCTGCGCCCATTGGTCGCCGCCAGAAACGCGCGGCGCGTCAACACGCCATTTCATTTGTCCCATACCCGCATGCCTTTCTGCGAGTGTCTTGCCGGCAGGTGCTGAGCAGCCACCGGACGCTTTAATGAAATGATTCGCAACGAGCAGTGAACCGTCCTCGCGCTCGGCTATCACCCGCACCCAGGTATAGTCCTCGATCCGCACGCGAATTTCGAGCGAAACGCCATCGCGAGGCCGGCCAAAATCGAAAACCGCACCAACCGGTGAGGGATTCTTGTCAATGACAAGATATATCTTGCGCACGCCCGGATCTCCCGGCAGCGCGCGCGTCGAAATGGCCAAAGGTACCGCGCCTGCATCGGCCGCCCGGTCCGGCATCTCCAGAGTCAGTCGCGCACCGGCGTCATCGTGCAATGTGCGCGAGCCAAACAGGCCTTCCTTGAGACTTGCCCACCTCGCGTTGTCAGAAGATTGAGCCTGTACCGGCGCCAGACATACTCCCAAAAACAGGCCGAGGATCAACGAGATCAGGCGAATCATCGGAAATTCATCACCTGGTCACCTGAGAAAACAGTCAGCTTCGGCACGCTCTACTGCATCGCGAAATGAGCGCGCGAGTTGTTTCGCCTCGTCATTGTCGCGCAGTGCTGCGCCACGTTTGCCCGAGATGGTAATAGCTTTGGAAGTGGTCCATGCATCGACAAATTCATCGGCGCTATAGCGTTCTCCGAGTCGATCGAGCGCGCACGAGCATTTATTCATCATTTCGTATCGCGTTCCGTCGCGATCGCGCATGCATTCAAGAACAAATTCTACTCTCAGGACGGTTGAATAGCCTTCCATCGCGCTTTGCGCGGCCGGGCTTGCGAGCGAAAGAATCGTGACAACCAGGCAAGCGACGAATTGCCGTAGAAAACGATTAATTTCCTGATACGTCCGATGCATCAATAACGCGGAAAAGCGCAATGGCAAATCTCCCATTCGGATACGCATGCAACCATTGCACTACTGTCCATATAACAGCCCCTTTTCGACCAATTGATCCGCCACGTGAACTTTAGTATCCGAAGTTGAGCATATGCGCTACGAGCGCCAGCTTGAGCATCGTATGCCATCTATTTCGAGGCACTATCCGCTTGCGCCAATGGCACGCCAAATTCGCGAAGAATCTGCTTGATTTCGGCGCCCGCATCGTCAATGGCCGCCTCGACGCGCGCACGCCATTCAGTTTCACCGTGGCGCACACCCATCGCAATCGCATAGTCAAATCGAATTCCACGTTCCGAATCGAGTGGAAGCACTTTGATCTCGACATCTTTTACCTGTTTGGCAAAATAGCCGCCTATTGGCCCCCACAGAATCGCGACGTCAATCTTGCCTTGGGCAAGGTCCTCATCAACAATTTTTCCCGGGTAATAGTCGGGATTGGCATTCATCATTCGGTAGGGGGCCGCACGCGCCAGCAAGCCATGCTCCTTCAACCAGCGCGTGGCGGGAGAGCGATCAAAAATTCCAATTTTCAGTTTTGCCAGTTCCTCGCGTTCCAGTGCGAGGAAATCATCGACCGAATCCACGTCAAGCCCACGACCCTTGACGTAGAGAAGCACGTAGGTCGAACGGTAGTATGGCTGTGTAGTAGAAACGGCCCCCCACCCGGCAGGCACTCCAGTCAACAAATCGCAGCGATAATCTGATTGTCCGGGCAATTTGTAGCGAATGGTATTGCGCACAACATTAATTCTTTGCGGGTACCAATATGTTTCAAGCTTCAAATCCATGCGCTCGGCCAGCAGCGCCGCAATCCGGTTCTCAAACCCTTCTCCCGCATCATTCGAAAACGGCAGGTTGCCCGGATCCTGACACACACGCAGAACCCGTGGCTGAAAGTCTTCCTCTTGTGCACTAACCGGCCGGCCGGAAACAGCGATCGCGATCAAGCACACTAGCCATGCGAGCGGCGCGCCGCCGAGGTGCCTATTTGATCGGTTTGACTTTTGACTTGGTGATCGCACCGTCCGAACGTCCTTTTAGATATCCATAGAGATTGTCCATGTTCGACATCACTTTCTTGCTGGTCTTGAACGCAGGCATGCCTTTCTCCAGACGGCCTTCGGTCAGCACGGTGACAAAGTCTTCCTTGCTGATGATTTTCATGCTCTCCAGCAATGATGGCCCAACCATTCCCTGCTGATTTGCGCCGTGACAACGGTCGCACGCGAGCGCCCGCCACGTCCGAAATCCATTCATCGTATTCTTGTCGACCATGGTTCCGTCTACGACCGTGTACCACTCTGTTTTTACCTCCTCGGCGCCTGCATACACGGCAATACCGGCGGCTATGACCGCTGCAACAAACTTGCTCTTCATTACTGATTTCCTCGCGTAGCTATTATTCTTTGTCGTATCGATTCTGATCGACCTGCTAGTGGCCATTCTGGCGCCGGGTACGATGATGCCGGGACAGCGCGGCAAATCCACCTAAGCCCGGTGCAAAGTCGTGCCACATAAGCGCGGGCTTGTCGTCAGTTTGCAATTGACTGATGGTGCCCACCGCGCGATGCATGCATTCCATGCTCGCGAACACGTCGCATCAATCAAACACAAAGATTACGGGCAGCAATCCGGAATAGGAAAATGGCACCCCGGCTTGTATGACCGGAGTGCCATTGGTAAAGCACCGAAACTCTATATCAGATTAGTTTCCGGGTAATGCGAAAACCGTAAGTGAACCACCCAGATCCGTATATTGGTTCAGTTCACGGTAACCACCAACCGCGCCCAGACCATCCGTGTCCTTTTCGAGTCCCGCTGCCATGCCGATGCCGGCCCAGCCGCCGATTCCCGAATAAACACCCACGTACTGTTTTCCGCCGTGCGAATAGGTAAAGACGTTTCCGATAATGCCGGAGGGTGTCTTGAAGCTGAACAGTTCACGATTGATGTTGTTGGAATCCACGCACTTCAGATAGCCTTCAAGCGTACCGAAGCAGGTAATTCCACCGGCCGTTACCAGTGCGCCGCTCCATACCGAGAATTTTTCCGGCTTGGACTGGACAATCTTGCCATTGCCCGCGTCCCAAACGATGAAGTTACCCATTCCACCGTGACTATTGAGTGCGGGGAACATGGACAACGTTGCACCCACATACGGCTGACCAGCAACGTACTCGACCTCAAATGGCTCGTAGTCCATGCAGACATGGTTGGTCGGTACATAGAACATGCCGTTTTGCGGATTGAATGCCGCAGGTTGCTGATCCTTGGAACCAAGTGCCGCCGGACAAACACCTTTGGTGTTGACGTCGGGACCATTCTGCGCGGTGCTGTATTTGGATACCACCTGCGGACGACCACTCTTCATGTCGACGTGCGTTGCCCAGTTAACCGTCGGATCGAATTTCTCGGCGACGAGTAACGCACCATTCGTACGATCCATGGTGTAAGCGAAACCATTGCGGTCAAAATGAACAAGTGCTTTTGTCATCTTGCCCTTGACCGGGATGTCGGCCAGAATCATTTCGTTAATGCCGTCGAAATCCCATTCGTCAAATGGCGTCATCTGGTACACCCACTTGACCATGCCAGTATCTACATCACGCGCCCAGATAGCCATCGTCCACCTGTTGTCGCCAGGACGCTGCGAAGGGTTCCATGTACTGGGGTTTCCTGTCCCGTAGTACATCAGGTTCAGATCCTTGTCGTAGCTGTACCAGCCCCATGTCGTGCCACCACCGATTTTCCACTGGTCGCCTTGCCATGTATCGAGCGAAGAATTTGGCCCGACCGGCTGCACATGGCCATCAGCCCACGTCGTCGTGGTATTGGGATCAACCAGCATTTCGTCATCCGGCCCCACACTGTAGCCTTTCCACTCCAACGTGCCGTCGTTGATGTTGTAGGCCGCAACGAAACCGCGAACGCCCCACTCGCCACCAGAAATACCGGTAATGACCTTGTCCTTGAACACGTGGGGAGCATTGGTATTGACAGCGCCCAGCGACGGATCGCCGTTCTTCACCGACCACACGACTTTGCCAGACTTCGCATCAAGCGCAACGAGCATGGAATCAGCTTGCTGCAAGAATACCTTGCCCTCGGCGTAGGCAACGCCGCGGTTCACGGTATCGCAACACATTTGCGGAATGACAGCCGGATCTTGCCTTGGCACATACTTCCACACGATTTTCTGGGTATTCAGGTCAATCGCAAACACCGTGTTCGGGAACGGCGCATGAACATACATCATGTCACCGATCACCAGCGGGGATCCTTCGTGACCGCGTAATACGCCGGTCGACATTGTCCATGCCACCTGCATATTGCCAACGTTGCGGGCGTCGATCTGGTCAAGCTTGCTGAAACGCTGGTTGTACATATCGCCAGCTTGCATCGCCCAGTTATTCGGGTCAGCGATCAGGTTTTCCACATCCGAGTTGGCAGTAGCCAGTGCAGATACACCGACCGCGCAGGCCAGCGCAATGCGCATTAGATAAGTGAATTTCATTGTTTCCTCCTTTTTTACGCTTGTACGCGAATTTTCTGTATTGCTTGCAGGGTGCACTAAAGAAAAGACTTGCGCGCGCATATACACGCCTTGTTCTGGAAAATACGAGAAAGTCGTATGGAACAGTCGAACGTTGCTTCGACCGCAGCGAAACCACGCGGGCTACGCTGAGTGCCAGGAAGTATTTTCTGAACATTCGCAACCAGACTTCCGGCGCCAAACTTTGCTATCCCTAGATGAATCTTTTAACTACGAGTATCATTATCCGCCTCGTGCCCAAATATGTCAAGCTTGATCTTTAGCCTAATGTTGATTGGCGGCCATGCCTTGCGCATTGCGTCATAAGGTATGGATTTGTGTCTTGATTGAAGGAATTAGTCTCAATCATCGAGATGAAATTGGGCTGTTTCCCGGCAGCTTATGGTGCAAAGCGCAATTGCTTGATTCAGCCTTTCGGTGATGTCGCGATGGGTACAATAGCGGCTGTCTCTTGATACTCCCCAACATTCCGAACCCGGAGAACACATGAAACGTTTCGATCCTGTCGTACAAGCCCGAATCGACCTGACAGCCGCACTACGCCTCGCCGCACGCATGGGATTTAATGAAGGCGTTTGCAATCACTTCAGTATGGAAGTACCCGGCAGTCTGGAGCTATTCCTGATCAATCCGCAAGGTTTACACTGGTCCGAGATAACACCCGGCGATCTCGTTATCGTCAACGCCGAGGGCGACGTCGTTGAGGGCAAACATTCAGTAGAACCAACAGCCTTCTTTATCCACAGCCGCATACACGTCGGAAAGAAAAAGAAAGTCGTGCTTCACACCCATATGCCATACGCGACTGCACTGACGTTACTTGAAGATTGCGAACTCGATGTATTAAGCAATCAGAACGCAATGCGCTTTTTTGGGCGGATTGGCTATGACCGGGATTATGGCGGTGTGGCGCTTGACGGCGACGAAGGCGATCGGATTTGCGACGCGATGGGTAATGCCGATGTCGTATTCATGCAGCATCACGGTGTGCTCGTTTGCGGAGAAAGCATGGCGTACACCTACGACGACCTCTATTACGTTGAGAGGTCAGCCATGGTTCAAGTGCTGGCCCAGTCGACCGGAGGCAAACTCAAACAGGTTGCCGAAGATGAGGTCGCGCAAGTAGCGAAACAGATCGAAGGAGAGCGCCAGCAGTCGACATTGCACTTTGAAGCCTTGAAAAGGCTCCTCGATCGCGATGAACATGGCTGGTCGAAGATTTAGTTTGGTCTTCCAACATCTTTCCAGATGACAATGCTGCGAGCGTACTTGGTATAGCGCTGGCCACGGCGGAGGGTGTCCTACTTTAGCTCCGGCCGCCTGACCTTGCGGTCAGCCTTAACCTGGCATGCGCCAGGTTAGCCTTCACTGAAACAAGCCCTGTGAGTGCACTCCAGTGGTTGCTGCGCTGCAAGGCCGAGCCCGTTGTAATCGGTCGTGAAGGGCTTGTTTTCACAGGCTCAAGTAGGACAGCAAACGTCCAAATAAAAACCCCCTACCGGATAAACAGAGGTGGACCCCAACGGCTGGACACCAAAATGTAGCTGATAAGTGAAATCTTATGGATTATTCTTTTACGACACAGAGAGGATCCGAAGATGACACGTAGTAAAGAGAAGAAATCACACGGCGAGCTTCAAGGCCAAAGTAGCACTGGGCGCAGTGCGTGGCGAGCACACACTGGCCGAGCTGGCTGAACAGTTCGACGTTCACCCGAATCAGATCCAGGACTGGAAGAAACGTCTGGTCGATAGTGCCGAGGACGTGTTCGGTGGCAACGCAGTTGAGGCGCAACACACCGAACGCGAAATCGAGAAGCTGCACGCCAAGGTCGGGCAACTGACGATGGAGAAAGATTTTCTGTCAAAGTTTCTCGGGCGCGACTGGTGAGCGAGCGCCGAGCACAGATTCAAAGCGCTCACGAACTGTCCAGGGCACGCCGCTGCGAGTTACTCGGAGTGGCACGCTGCACAGCGTACTATCGCGGCGCACAGGTGTCAGCCGAAGACCTTGAGCTGATGCGCCTGATCGACGAGCTCCACCTTGAGCTGCCGTTCTACGGAAGCCGTCGTATTCGCAACGAACTCGATACACGCGGGCTGCAGGTCAATCGTAAGCGCGTACAGCGGCTGATGCGTCAGATGCAGATCAGGGCGCTGTAGCCGAAGCGGCGCACCAGCACGCCAGACAAGGGACACAAGATCTATCCTTACTTGCTCAGGGACATGACAATCACGCGGGCCAACCAGGTGTGGGCGAGCGATATGTGTTATCTACCGATGGCCAAGGGGTTCATGTAGCTCGTGGCGATTATGCACTGGC
This sequence comes from uncultured Burkholderiales bacterium, assembly GCA_951812315.1. Taxonomy (GTDB): domain Bacteria; phylum Pseudomonadota; class Gammaproteobacteria; order Burkholderiales; family Eutrophovitaceae; genus SG8-40. The sequence goes on along the minus strand of CATOSA010000033.1, from coordinate 8,571 downwards.
ATACGCGCAAGGTGCTTTCGTGGCGGGCGCCGAACACGATGGACAGCGACTTTTGCGTCGAGGCGCTCGAAGAGGCATTGCCTCGCTACGGTACACCCGAGATATTCAACACCGATCAGGGCACGCAGTTCACGGCCGATGCGTTCACCCGCGTTCTCAAGGAGCACGAAGTGACGATCAGCATGGACGGCAAGGCTCGCTGGATCGACAACGTGTTCGTCGAACGGTTGTGGCGCAGTGTGAAGTACGAAGACGTGTATCTGCGCGCGTATGAAACGCTGGCGGCATTACGCGCCGGACTGGACAAATACTTTCGTTTTTACAATACCCGGCGTCCTCACACTGGGCTTGACCGGCGTACCCCCCGATGCGGTGTACTTCGAACAAACGGCGTTGAAGAGCGCGGCCTGAATCCCATGGAGATTTCACTTAAGCGGGGGTCCAAGTTTCGGGGTCCACTTCTATCCCTACGGCGGAATAAATTCTGCCAGTACTTATACGGGTGTGTCGCCTAACTGTAATGCATCCATGCCGACGTCATGTATTCTCAATCTGATTAACGGGAACGTTCGCAGCACCATGCACCTGAGTGTTGAGGGTGAAGATCCGCAAAGTCCGTTAACAGATGCGCAGCTCGAAGCACTGGCAATTTACAATTTGAGTGTTCCGTATCCACTGGCGCCCGAGAGACCTTACAACGATCGGTTGTCCGATCGTGCGAGGAAGGGGTTTGAGTTGTTTTTCGTGGAGGGAGATGCTGACCCAACATTTCCTGGAGGGAACGAAGTCTGCGGAGACTGTCATCGAATGCCGTTTTGGGTTTCCACCAACACGCCGGGAACAGGCATGGATGCGCCAACCTGGCGTGGAGCAGGCGACCGTCACATGATTCTTCCACAGGGCCGGCTCAACAACGCGGAGTTTCCCTGGATGAGAAGGGTACTGGATGAAGGACGGGATGAGTTCAGCATCTGGGCATTTAGCTGGAGCGGTAAAGCGGGTCGGAGGCATGCCTTCAGCCCTGTCTGGAATATGGTGCAAGAAGGATCAACCGGTTTTTCAGGCTCGTTCGCCAGGCAAGTCACGGTTAATGAAACAATTCACCAAAACGAAGATGATCTGCGGCTGCTCGCAGCCCTGGAGGAATCCGCATTGCAGGGAAAAGTCGTGCTTGAGACCGAAGGTGTGTTCTTAGGCAGCGACAAAGCCAACAAGGTCGCGCTTCAATTCAACCCGGCTTCCGACGGAAAGTTTTACGTTAGCAAGAATGGTACTGGGGAAAATTGGGATCGAGCGGGTTTGTTGAACCTTGCAAAGGATGGGCGATTCATTGGCACGTTTACGGCCCGACATGGGATCAAGGCAAACCTCTTTACCAATCCGCAACCAGCGATTTGGCCCGAGTATACTTTGAGCAGGTCGTCTCAACTCAGTATGCACGGCAACAGGCACAACTTTCCGAAACTCAAGGAAGACGGCGTCATCACGATAAGCGGGCGCCATTTTTCCGACGATGCGATTGTATTCATTGACGGTCGCAGGGTGAGCGCGAAGCTTACCCTCGACGAGGAAAACGTACGCATTGATTTTGAAGAGTCGCCAGGAAGCGGGCTGCACTTCCTGCAGGTTCAGGTTCCCGGTGGGAGGATGAGCAACGAGGTTCTGTTGTACGTGGAGGCGAACGAACTGGCGACAAAATGACCCCGAACGTGTGCACAGGTTAATCAAGTACCCTATGTGCGAACGCCTGCCGAGGTGGCGGTGGTGAAAGCCTGGAGTGCCAGGTGGGCAGGAGACAATGGTCTGCGTTTGTACCGCCCGACCCGCCTTTCCGGTAACTGCTGGCTAGCCAGCCAGGAAGATTGCTCAAACTCGATCAGCAGGTCATGGGCTTCGATGTTCATGCCTACGGCGGCCGGAACCGACTTGATCTTGCCGTCACGCTCGGCGCGCAGCAGCGTTTCCATCTTCATCGCCTCGATCGCTAACAATGCGTCTCCTTGCTCGACGCGCTGACCCTTCTTTACGCTGACGCTGACGACGCGCCCGGGCATGGGCGCGGCAACGTGCTTGGGGTTGTCCGCGTCTGCTTTCGGGTGGCTCTTTACGAGCTGCGCGCGACTGTGGTCCGTGATGTCGGCCGTGCGTGGTTGGCCATTGAGTTCGAAAAAGACGCGGCACCGCCCCTTGCTATCGACATCGCCCACGCCGAGCAAACGGACGATGAGCCGCTTGCCACGCTCGAGCTGGATCTCGATCTCTTCCTGCGGTCTGAGTCCGTAGAAGAAGACCGGCGTCGGCAGCACGCTGATATCTCCATAGCTGCGCTGCACCTTCGCGAACTCCTCGAATACAGCGGGATAGAGCAGATAGGAGCAAAGCTCCTGGTCACTCAGGCGCCGCCCGATGCGTTTCTCGGCCTGAGTGCGCTCGGCGTCGAGGTCCGCGGGCGGCATCAGTGCACCGGGACGTTCACTCGAAGGTGTCTCGTCCTTGAGGATTTTTTTCTGAAGTGCCTTCGGAAAACCACCAACGGGTTGACCGAGGTCGCCGCGAAACAACGACACCACGGATTCGGGGAACGCAATTTCCCTGGCGGGATCGGTGACATCTGCGGTCGTCAGGTCGCCCGTAACCATTGCAATGGCCATATCACCGACGACTTTCGACGTGGGTGTCACTTTGATAATGTCGCCGAAAAGCTCGTTGACGTCAGCGTAGCGCTCGGCAACCTCGGGCCAGCGATGGGCCACGCCGAGTGCGCGTGCCTGCTCGCGCAGGTTCGTGTACTGGCCGCCCGGCATCGCATGGCGGTAGACGTCGGCCGTGCCGGAGCGAATATCGCTCTCGAAGCCTTCATAGTATTCGCGCACAAGTTCCCAGTAGCGAGAGATTTCGCGGATTGCCTCACGATCGAGCCCCGGGTCGCGCGCGTCGCCGCGCAATGCGTCGACGACGGAGCCCAGGTTTGGCTGAGAGGTCAGGCCACTGACCGAAGCCATTGCAAGGTCGACAGCATCGACGCCGGCACGCACAGCGGCGAGTACGGTCGCTGCACCGATGCCGCTGGTATCGTGCGTATGAAAGTGAATCGGCAAGCCGACTTCCTGTTTGAGCGCGGTTACCAGCGTCTCGATCGCCGCGGGCCGGCACACGCCAGCCATGTCCTTGATGCCGATGATATGCGCGCCTGCCTTCTCGAGTTCGCGCGCCATGCCAATGTAGTAGGCGAGATCGTATTTGTTCGGTGCCGGAGATAACAAGTCGCCGGAATAGCAAATTGTTGCCTCGCAGAGCTTGTCCGACTCGATCACGGCGTCGAGCGCGACGCGCATGTTCTCGACCCAGTTCAGCGAATCGAATACCCGGAACAAATCGACGCCGCCTTGCGCGGCCTGTGCAACGAATTTTTGCACGACGTTATCAGGGTAATTCGTGTAACCAACTGCATTCGAGGAACGCAACAACATCTGCAGCAGGATGTTCGGCGTGCGCGCCTTCATGATCTCGAGCCGCTGCCATGGGTCTTCCTTGAGAAAGCGCATGGCGACATCGAAAGTGGCTCCGCCCCAGCACTCCAGCGACAGAAGCTGTGGCAGTCGCTCGGCATAGGCAGGGGCGATCTTGACGATGTCGTCCGTGCGCATACGCGTTGCCAGCAGCGACTGATGCGCATCGCGCATGCTGGTGTCGGTGATCATGACCTCGGGTTTTGCGAGCAGCCATTTCGCGAAACCTTCGGCACCGAGTTCTTCGAGCTTTTGGACCGTTCCCGCGGGCACCTCCCCATTGCGCTCCGGCAAGGGTACCGGCGCTCTCGCCTTTGGCTCGATACGCCCGCTGACTTCGGCGTTACCGTTGACAATCACATCGCCGATGAAACGCAGCAGCCGGGTCGCGCGATCGCGCCGTCGCGGAAACTCGAACAGCTCAGGCGTCTCGTCGATGAACCGCGTTGTGTAGTCAGCATGCAGAAACTTCGCATGCGTGATGAGTTGCTCGAGAAAGTGCAGGTTCGTCGCCACGCCGCGAATGCGAAATTCCCTTAACGCCCGGTGCATGCGCTTTACCGACTCTTCCGGCGTCGGTGCCCAGGCCGTGACCTTGGTGAGAAGGGAATCGTAATACGGTGTGATCAAGGCACCGGAGTAGGCGGTACCTCCATCGAGACGAATGCCGAATCCCGAAGCGCTGCGGTAATTGCGGATTCGGCCGTAGTCCGGAATGAAGTTGTTCTCCGGGTCTCGGTCGTGACCCGACACTGCAAGGCGTTGCCATCGAGGCGGATGTTTTTCTGTGTCGGGACACCGCTATTGGCTTCGCCGATGCGCGCACCTTGTGCGAGGCGAATCTGCGCCTTGACGATATCGATCCCCGTGACTTCCTCGGTAACAGTGTGTTCGACCTGAATCCGCGGATTGACCTCGATAAAATAGAACGCACCGGTGTCGCTATCCATGAGGAACTCCACCGTGCCGGCGTTGCGGTACTGTGCCGCTTTGGCCAGGCGAAGCGCGTGCCCGCAGAGCACTTCGCGCTGCTCCGTCGACAGATATGGTGCCGGTGCCCGCTCGACGACTTTCTGGTTGCGCCGTTGCACTGTGCAATCGCGCTCGAACAAGTGCACGAGATTGCCGTGCGCATCGCCGAGAATCTGAACTTCCACGTGACGCGCGCGCTCGACCAGTTTTTCGAGATAGACCTCATCATTGCCGAACGCGGCCTTGGCTTCTCGCTGTGCTGCGGCAACGCTTTCCTCAAGCTGTGCGGCCTCGCGAATCACGCGCATTCCACGGCCACCACCGCCCCAGCTCGCCTTGAGCATCAACGGGTAGCCGACTTGCTCGGCAAGTTTGGCGACAGTGGCGAGATCATCGGGTAACGGACCTGTCGCCGGCATAACGGGCACACCGGCGTTCTCTGCCAGCGTCCTTGCGCTGACTTTGTTTCCGAGCGCGCGCATGACCGAGGAGGACGGTCCAATAAAGATAATGCCGGCCTGTGCGCAAGCGTCGGCTAATTCCGGGTTCTCGGACAGGAAGCCATAGCCCGGATGAATCGCATCGACGCTTGCTTCCTGAGCGATGCGCATTACAGTCTCGATATCGAGCTAGGCGGCGAGCGGACGCCCGGGCGCACCGAGCTTGTAGCTCTCGTCGGCCTTGAAGCGATGCAGGGCGAAGCGGTCCTCCTCAGCGTATATAGCGACCGTGCCGATACCGAGTTCCGCTGCCCCGCGCATCACGCGAATTGCGATCTCGCTGCGATTGGCAACGAGAAGCTTCCTTATTGTTCTTTTCATCGATTGGTGTGACAAATGTCGGAAAACAAGGTGGATATGCTACATGAAGCCGTGCCTGCCGGACCTGGCCTGCCTGGAAACCCCAAAGCGCTGATATCATGAGCGCGCCAACAGTGCGGACGAATGTCGAAACCGACCTGATCAACAGGAGACGAAATTGAAACTACATGTGTGGGGCAGGGCGCCCAATCCGCGGCGAGTAAAAATTTATCTCGCGGAGAAAGGCATTGAGTTGCCAATGGAGGATGCCGGGGACGGTCCGACATTGAGCGCTGATTATTACAAAAGCTATGCGATGTCGACGGTACCAATGTTGGAACTTGACGACGGTACCCAGATTGGCGAGGCAATGGCGATTTGCCGCTACTTCGAAAGTGAGCGTCCGGAGCCAGCGCTATTTGGTTCGACATCTCAGGAGCGCGGTCTTGTAGAGATGTGGGAAAGGCGCGCCTACGACCTCGCGCTGACAGGGGTCGCCGAAGTCTTGAGGAATACCAACCCCGCGTTCAAGGATCGTGGTCTTCCGGTCTACGGCGACGTTGTGCCCCAGGTACCCGAGCTGGCCGAACGCGGAAAATGGCGCATAGCAAAGTTTCTTGATCTGCTTGACGAGCAGCTGGCGTCAAATGAGTTCGTCGCCGGAGACAAATACTCGGTCGCGGATATCACGTCACTTTGTGCACTAGACTTCGCGAAAGTGATCAAGGAAAGGATTCCCGAGGACAAGAAGAACGTGCTCCGATGGCACGAGAGTGTCGCGTCGCGTCCGAGTGCGTCTGTATAGCATTCGAAGGAATCGTTCAAAAGTTCGCCAGGTTCTCGTGGACCGTGCGTTAAGAGTGTTCGAAAGTCCGGACGGGGCTTGGCGAAGACACAGCCAATATGGATAGGTCGGACGCTCTCCCACCGTTGCAGCCGAGCCATCCTGAGTTTGACCGGTTGCTATCGCTGCGCGATTGCTCGTGCCGGGGAGCTACCAGTTGATCTCGATCTCAAAGCTGTTGCCGTCCTCACCCATCTCCAGTTCGAGTTCGACCTCGACCCGATCGGGCACGTCGATGGTGAACTTGACGCCCTCACGGACAAATTTGAGGTCGTTCTGGCGCGCGAGGTCATCGGCGATACGGTGAAGCAGCTTGGCCGCGTCTTCGCGGCTCATCTCATGTTTTTCCTCGATCTCGAGTAGATCCATTGTCGTCTCCTGGCGGTGTGGAAAAATAGTTAGAGGGGTGCTGTTCGGCGGCCTTTCCATATCAGTATGCCTCCGTGAGTTCAGCTGTCAAAAGACCAGTGCGAGCGTGACATGCGCTGGCACTCATGAACCACTGCTGGCGCGGATTGCCTGACCCGGACCGGAATACGAAAAATCAAATCGGCAGGTAATTCCGTCCACGGTTTGGGCATGCGCGCCGCCGGCCGGAAAACGCCGCGCGTACCCCCATCTACTATCCTTAACATGGAAATATTATGGTGCTTGCCATGAGAATGACGATCATCAATCAGCATCGTGACCGCAGACCAGCGGTCCGGACCAGAACCCTCGGGCCGTCGCTCCTGCCCGTAGTTTTCTGCGCCCTGCTAGCTCCGGGGCCGGGCTATGCTGAAGAGATGCGTTTGCTGAACCTCGGTCTTCGCGTACGCATTTCTGGAGAAACAGTGCTGGGCAAAGACCAGCCTGAGCAATTCGAGGCATACGACCTGTCGGCAAACTTCAACTTGCCGTGGCGGCGTAATTACAGTTCGGGCTGGGGCTTCGGTTCGCGGCTCATGACGAGCGCGGGGATAATCCGGGCTGGAGGAGAACAGGGGTTGGTCGTTTCAGTTATCCCCGGAATCACTTGGGAGCGCGAAGACGGGCGGGTTTTCGTCGATGCGGGCGCGGGTGCGGCACTGCTCAGCAGATATCAGTTCGGCACTCAGGACTTCGGCGGCTCTTTCCAGTTTGCTCTGACCGCCGGCGCTGGCTTTCCGCTCAATAAAAGCCTCGGGCTGGGCTACCGCTTTATGCATTATTCCGACGCGGCACTGCACGGTTCAGGAACGACCGGGGCCGACTTCCACATGATTGAGCTCAGTTACTGGTTCGGAGGTGAGCCCTGATTCGCGAACGGCTAATCTGTGACTGTGACCCGCGACCAAATCCGGGATCGAGTCGGAGCATTGCAACATCCTGAATCGTAGTGATTCAAGTGTTGGCCATACTATGAGAAGATTCCTGGACTATTCAATTTGGCCTTGAAACCGGGGCTCTGAGGCGCGTCATTGCATGCCGGGCCGAATTGCGATGCCGGGCTGAATTGTGACGCCGGGCAGAATTGCGACATCGGACTGAATTGGTTCCGCATGGACCATTGGAGAACCCAACATTCTCACAAACGTGTGGTTCGGAATAATCCAGGGATCATTGTCGAAATGAGTACAAAGCAAGTCGAAATGTATTGGGATATTGGCAGTACGAACACGTACTTCGCCCTCAAGCTCATCAAGCCAGTACTCGAAAGAACCGGTGCAGAGCTGATACTGCACCCGTTTAATCTCGGATACGTTTTCCGGAACAACAACTACATATTGATGGATGAACCTCCCGCAAAGCTTGCAAACCGCAAACGCGACCTTGTTCGCTGGGCGGAAAAGTATGCTTTGCCATTCAGGTTTCCGAGCGAGTTTCCGATAAAGACGAGCCGTGTTCTTCGCGGTGCCCTGGCGATGCGACAGCTGGGTCTGGAAATGCAATATGTCGATGCCATATTCGAGGCTTATTGGGAAAAAGATGACGCATCGATTCAAAACTATGACGGACTGCGCCCTATCGTAAGCCGCCTCGGCCTAACGCATGATCGTTTCGAAACGCTCAGTGAAAGTGATGAGGTCCGTGATCAGTTGATTGAAAGCACCAACCGGGGTTTAGAGCGCGGCGTATTCGGCGCGCCAAGCATGTTTGTTGGTGATGAGCATTTCTGGGGGAAAGATCGTATGGAATTCATCGAGGATGAATTGCTTCGGACCCGGAATGACTGATGGGGTGAGCACTTACAACAGAACTACGGGGCAATGCCTGAAGTCGCCACCCGGCTGCGCCCTAATGGGCACGCATTGACAAACGTGCCAGACCGCAACGATTCAAGCTCGCGCAACAGGTGCGTACTGCATCAGACAATCGACGCAATCACCCTGATTTCGACCAAACCTTTTCGTCGAGCCAGGGCGCTAATACCGATTGCGGTCCATGCGGGGTAGGGCTCCTTGATGTAGCGGTCCTTGACCTTGAA
>CATOSA010000032.1 GCA_951812315.1 uncultured Burkholderiales bacterium | reverse complement strand
AGTTGCCCGCAGCCCGGCATAGTGGGCATCATGAAGGTCTCGAAAAACGCTTATCCGGACGAGACTCAATTCGACCGCAAGACCAAATATTTTGACCCGAAAGCTACCCGCGAGAATCCGCGCTGGGTAAACGTGGATGTAAAGCTTGTAAAGAAAACCCGCTTGATAAGCCTGCAGGAACTGCGCTCGCATCCCGAACTCGAGTCCATGCTTGTACTCAAGCGCGGAAATCGACTGTCCATCATGCCGGTGACTCCCGCCGAATGGGAGTTCGTCAACTTATTGATGTAGCTGCAAGCGCTGTTATTCGAAGCGTTCGCGCAATTTGTTCTTCTGTACCTTGCCCATCGCATTGCGCGGTAATTCATCAATCTGGTAGATACGCTTCGGAACTTTATATCCTGCCAGTTGTGTCTTAAGCGTGGTAATAGTCCGGACCTCATCAATGACCGTGTTCGGCTGCGCAACCACGACCGCGGTTACTGCTTCGCCAAAATCCGGGTGTGCAACGCCAACAACAGCTGATTCCGCAACCTCGGGTAATTCATCCAGCAGCAATTCAATTTCCTTCGGGTATACGTTGTATCCGCCGGTAATAATCATGTCCTTGGCCCTGCCGACGATGGACAAATACCCGCCGCCATCGAATACACCGATGTCGCCGGTTCGAAACCAGCCATCTTCGGTAAACTCCTGTCGCGTTTTGTCAGCCATACGCCAGTACCCGCCAAATACATTCGCTCCTTTGACCTGGATTGCGCCCGTCTCCGAAGCCGGCAGCGGTTGCTCCGTATCATCAACGGCGCGCACTTCAATGCCGGGCAGTGCGACACCAACAGTTCCGGCGCGGCGCTCGCCATTGCACGGATTGGAAGCAATCATTCCGGCTTCAGACATGCCATAGCGTTCCAGGATCCGGTGTCCGGTTCGATCTTCGAACGCTCGATGCGTTTCAGCGAGGAGCGGCGCCGAGCCGGAGATAAACAGCCGCATGTTCGCGCAACGATCTCTAGTCAGGCTGTTATCTCTGAGCATGCGAACGTAATAAGTCGGCACACCCATGAACACGGTTGCGCGTTGAAGATCGCGAATCACCGCCGCAGGGTCGAACCTTTCATGCCAAAGCAGCCGTGCGCCGGCCGTCAGCGCGCAGTGATTCGCGACAAACAACCCGTGCACATGAAAAATCGGCAATGCATGAAGCAATACATCAGTGTTTGAAAATTGCCAGATATCGATCAGCGCCCGGACATTGGATACGAGATTGCCGTGCGTAACCATCGCGCCCTTGGGTCGTCCAGTCGTTCCCGAGGTATAAATGATGACCGCGAGGTCATCGCTGGTCGCATCAACCGTGTCGAATCGGGAATCAGCAGCGGCGGCCTGTTCCACCAGGTGCCCGCCCGAGTCTGAATCGAGCGTTATGACCGGCACACCGATCGACGCTCGCGAAACCTCGGTCATGGCTGATTCATTCTCTGGGCGGACCACGACCAGCCCTGGCTCTGCGTCGCGAAGAAAATAATCGAGCTCGCTGCTCCGGTACGCGGTATTTAACGGCAAATAGACAAGCCCGGCTCGCAGGCATGCAAGATACAGAAACAGCGACTGCACGCTTTTCTCAACCTGAACTGCAACCCGGTCACCACGGGTGAGTCCGCTACCGAGCAGATAGTTCGCATATCGCGCTGATTGTGAATCGACATCGCCGTAGGTATAAGTCGTGCCGTCTTGCTTTTCTATTGCGACTCGCGACCGATCGCGCTGCACGGTCCGTGCGACCTCTTGATACATGTTCACATTGTCGGCCATTGGAAATCCCGGAGCTAGCAGTCTGTCGGACTTAGGGGTTCGAAAGCGAAACTGCGGTTCTATTTAAACCATGGGAGAGCGCGCACAGATTTTAGCGATTTTGACGCGCATATCGGGAATACGTAAGGAAAAATCGATTAGGGCCTGTTAATACCTAGGTGATCGACGCGCCGGTGGCCGCTTTGACGCGAGACAAGGCGCAGCGAGTGCGGTGTGGTTAACCCACACGAGCGAGTTGAAACGCCGGATCGCGCCAAAGCGGCACCGGCCCTTCGGGTTGCCCCCAAAATGGGGCCATGCTGTGTTGCGCGTCGCTTGTTTGGAATAACCAAACTGCGCTCCTCGCGCCTTGCCTGGCCCCATTTTTGGGAGCAACGCGTCGATTACATAGGTGTTAACAGGCCCTCGATATGGGCCGCTCTCCCACCGTTGCAGCCGAATCATCCTGAGTCCGACAAACTGCTACTCTGGTCGTGTTCGGAAGCGGCATTTTCCTGAGCGTGAACAATTCGATCGACGACTCCTGCGTCCAGCGCATGTTGCAATGTCTCGTCCGGCAAACTCCTGCGCAGCACCGTGTTTACGGCCGCCGCGGGAAGTACGCGCAGGACTGCCTGCGACGACGCGTGAACTGCGTCGACTCCGGCAGCCAGCGCGACATAGATGCCTCCCGCCGATTCACCCCTCGCATGCATGACAATTGTTCTTCCCTCGGCGCGATAAGAACGTAAACACAATGCCAGATGGACTACATATTCCGAAAGCACCAACTGTTCGTCTCGCCGGGTTGCGGCCTGACCGGGACAGTCCACAGTCAATGTCATTGGCTGCCCCGCTGGTGCCGAGATAATCTTGTCGGCAAGCAACCAGATGTCGCGCGCGCCGACGGCGCGTCCGCTTTGAAACGCGTCGCAGGCATCCATACTTTGCGCTTCTTGCAATCTTGCCCCCGCTCCTTCGAGTCTCTGCCGCAGGCGCTCGTGCTGCTCCCTGATATCAGCCGGCATTTGCGCATCGTTCCCGATTAACTGGTTGAGCACATCACCAAACGAATCGCCTTCATCGAATAGCAGATCGATAGCACTGCTTTCAGCGCGCGCAGGTGCGCCGAACAGCTCATCGACGGCTGAGCGGTCCGACGAATCGAGATCTGATTTTCCTGAAAGCGCTTCGACGATTGCCGGCCCTGACATCCCGACACGGCCGGTTCGAAGCGCTGTCCGGGTCGCGCATAACATCGCCAGCATGCTGGCGCCGCCAAAACAGTTGCGCAACATCAGTGCGCAAGTCGGGACGCCTTTAAGTCTGACATCCAGCGCAATCCGATACATCCTGCGAAAAGCGCCCAAACCAGCCAGGCCAGCATCAAGCCGGGCGCCACCGGAATCGAGAACAAGTGCGACAGGCATGGCATCGTCAAGACTACGTTCAAGAGTTCGCGACAGTGCGTCACACTCTTCAACGCCGAACGAGCCCCCTCTGATCGACCGGTCTGTCATCGCAACACGAACTCGTCGGCCCCGGCAGACACCTTCTGCCACTGACAGGGCGCCGGCAGTCTCAACTGGCCCGGAATTCCCCGCTTCGAATATTGATTCCCATCGTGCGGCGGTCGTCAGATCTGAAACACGCATTTTGTTATTCAGGCGCTACACCACCTGGTAATAATTTCCTCGTACAACGCCACTGAATTTTTCACGTGTTCGATCACACAGTACTCATCGGTCTGATGGGCCATTTGCGGCTCGCCCGGTCCCAGTATCACTGTTGGTGGATTCCCGTAGGCCGGTGTCAGGGCTGCCGCGTCAGTAAAGTAGGTCGCTACTTGCGGTTCCGGCCGCTTGCCAAGGTAAGGTTCAGTGATGTCGAACAACTGCTGGATCCACGGGTCATCTGGTTCACTGAAAACGCTGTCGAGATCGATAATGGTTTCCAGTTCAACGTCACTGCCGAGCTGCTCCTGAAGAGAACGCCTGATATCGTCGTGGCGGGATGTCGGCACGCTACGAATATCAATCGCAATCGCTGCCTCGTCCGGTACCGAATTGATGTTCAGCCCGCCTTGTATTGTCCCGACATTGAGCGTCGCTTGTCCCATAAGCGAGTGCGGTTGATTGTCGAAATGAAAATGCTCGAGCGCAGTGACCGCGCGCGCCGCTTTATATACAGCGTTGTCTCCGCATTCGGGCATCGAACCGTGGGCGGTCACGCCTCGCGTTTTCGCATAGAGCCAGAAAGCGCCCTTATGTCCAACGTATGGATAATTCGATGTCGGCTCACCAACGATGACGGCGCCCGCCCGGCCAAGTGCGCCCTGTTGGCGCACCAGATCGAAAGCACCTTCACAGCCGATTTCTTCGCCCGCCGTAATTACCAGTTCAAGTCCTGGGGATCGTTCGAGCCGAGACGACATCGCGACGGTCGCAGCGACAAACGCGGCCACGCCGCATTTCATATCGCTGGTTCCTCGCCCGTACAAGCGGCCCTGATCGGTTTCGCCAGCGAACGGATCCTTGCTCCACGCAGCAGCGCCCAGGGGAACCGTATCGATGTGCCCGGTCAGGCACAGTGGCGCCTGGCCATCCGAACCCCCGATACGCGCTACCAGACTGGCGCGATTTTCGGCGAGTTTGTGGTAGGCGACAGAGAGCAGCCAGCGTTTTCAAGTAGTGCACCCAGGTGTTGCGCACAAGCTTCTTCATCGCCAGGTGGATTGATCGTGTTCATGCGCACGATTTGTTTTGTCAGTTCCACTGCGTCGAGTGGCTTTGTCATGTCTCGCTCCAGTTCAATTGCGTCCGATACCCTACCGGATCCGGGTACCCTGCGCCGCTTGCGCGGCTGATTTCGGCCGTTGCGTTAAAGCCCCATGTAAATCAGGTATGCGTGACTCCACTAGTTGCCGAAATACGCGGCGCGTACTTCTTCATCATCACGCAGGCGATCTGCGTCGCCATGTGCGGCAATGCGCCCCTTGGAAAGCACGTAGCCCTGATGCGCGATCGCCAGAGTCTGGCGCACATTTTGTTCTACGAGCAATACGGTAACGCCGAGTTCGTTTACGCGCTGGATCACTTTGAAATTTTCCTTGACCAGCAGTGGTGACAATCCGAGTGAAGGTTCATCGACAATCAGCAATTTCGGGGCGCTCATCAGACCTCTGCCGATGGAAAGCATCGCCTGTTCACCGCCGGACATCGTGCCGGCGAGTTGATCGGCACGCTCCTCAAGGCGCGGAAACGTTTCGAAAACCTCTTCAAGGCGTTTGTCGACCGCGTCACGCTTTGTTTCGGTATAACCGCCGACTCTCAAGTTCTCTCTGACCGTCATGCCGGGAAACACACGCCGACCTTCAGGAATACATGATATGCCGAGTCCGACAATGCGATGCGTTGCCTCGTGCGTAATTTCGACGCCCTCGAACATGATTCGTCCGCTACGGGCTGGCGTCAATCCGAGGATTGCGCGGATAAGCGTGGTCTTTCCGGCCCCGTTCGAACCCAGCAAGCAGGTAATTTGCTGAGCGGGGACCTCGATGCTGACACCAGTCAACACATCGGCCTGATCGTATCCGGAAATAACGTCTTCGATCTGCAACAACGTACTCATCGCGTCAGTCCTCACCGAGATAGGCGGCACGCACCTTGTGATCGCCCGAGACATCCCGATAGCTGCCTTCAGCGATTTTCTGACCGTAATTCAGAACCACGCAGCGGTCGCTTACGCGTTCGATCACCCCCATTTCGTGTTCGATGAGGATGATTGCGAGCCCCGGCATACGTTCGCGCGAAGCAAGCAGATCGTCCATCAAGGCACGTGTTTCCTCGTGCGTCATGCCGGCAGATGGCTCATCCAGAAGCAGTATCTGCGGACTGCTGATGAGTGCACGGCACACTTCAACCCTGCGACGATCGATCATCGGTAGCTGGAAAACAGAATCGAACAATCGGGTGGCAAGCGGTGCGCTGAATTGCTCCAGCAAACGCCGACTCGACTCGACGTTTTCCTCTACTTGTTGGCGCAGGCGTTTGCGTCCAAACAGATTGCCTTTGATCCCGTGGTAGAGGTTTCGATGATTCCCGATCATCAGGTTATCAAATACCGACAATGACAGCGCAAGGCGCAAGCGCTGAAACGTCCGCGTGATGCCAGCATCATAGATGCGCTGTGGTTGCAAGCCGGTAATGTCATCATTGCCAAGCGTGACGCGGCCAGACGCCGGCGGATAGATACCGGTAAGTGCATTGAAGAACGTCGTCTTTCCCGAACCATTGGGACCGATCAATCCCACCAGTTCTTCCGAACGCAGGGCAAAATCAAACGAATTCAGTGCGACCAGGCCACCGAAGCGCACCGTCAGTCCTGTAACGTCGAGCGTGGGCGCGCTCATTTCCGGCCCCAGCCCGGCAAGTACTCGCGCATCGTGCGTGGCAGCAAGCCGTCAGGACGAAACCGCAATATCAGGATGACGAGAACGGCGAACAACAAAAGGCGGTATTCCTGGATGATTTGCAGTTTTTCGGGCAGCACGACAACCAGTAATGCCGCCGGCAGTACACCAAGTGCGCTGCCGCTACCGCCGAGCAAGACAATTGACACCAGAAGTAACGAGTCACCAAAATTGAAGCTGGCGGGCGCGATGTATCCCGACATCATTGCGTAGATAGCGCCCGCCACACCCGCTAGACAATTGCCGGCGGTGAACGCAAAAATTTTCCAGCGCGGCACGTCGATTCCAAATGACGCAGCGGCGGTTTCGTCCGTGCGTACCGCATCCAGATTCAGTCCGATCCAGGACCGCTCCAGCCGTTTTATCAAGGTAAACGCGGCGGCAGCAACGAATAGCGCCAGCATTGCATACGACGCATAGAATGAGACCGTTCCGAGCGGTCCTAGCGAGATATTGTCGTTGAGCGACCAGCCGAGAATGCGCATACCCTCAACTTTTAACCCCTGCGGCCCGCCCAGTGTGTCGTTAACCTCGAGAAAGGTGCGAAACAAGATGCCGAATGCGATCGTAACCAGCGCCGCATAGTGACCACGCGTGCGCAGCATCGGGAGAATCAGCAACGATCCGATCAAACCCGAGACGAGACCCGATACGATAATGATCAGCAAGTGAGGAATTGCCGAGTGCGCGGTCAGAACAGCAGTTGTGTATGCACCAATTCCGAAAAACGCAATACCCGAAAAATTCACGATCCCGGCATAACCGAACTGAATGGTCAGGCCCAGGCACACCGTCACGAAGAGGCATACTGTTGCCAACATTAGCAATGCGAAATGTTCTTCTCGCAACACCGCAATGATGGCGATCCCGGCAATCGTGTTGATCGCAATTGCCGCCCGAGGATGGTGTGATGCCGCCGCTTGCACGCGCGCCAATAAACCTGCGCGCACGGCAAAGTAAAGCCCGAGAACAAGGCCAAGCGCGAGTAAGGCAATTGCCCATTGCGCTTCGAGATGAAGGAACAGGACGACGAAAAGTGCCGCCAGGCCCGCAGCCACTATCAGAGCGCGAAAGTCACGTTTGCCGGGAGTCATCAAGTCAGACTCTTTCCGAAGACCGCTCGGCCAGTAAACCGGTCGGTTTCCAGGCCATTAGAACGATAATGCATCCAAACGCAAACACGTCCTTGTAAGCCGGTACCGCGAACCATACCGCGCCAATTGTTTGCAATCCGGCAAACAGGAACCCGCCGATGATTGCACCATAAATGCTGCCGAGACCGCCAACGACGGCAGCGCTGAATCCGATTACGCCCAGCAGCAAACCCATGCCAAAGTTGACCTCACTGTAGTACAGGCCATTAGTAATCCCCGCCAGTGCCGCCAGTCCGGAGCCGAGCGCGAACGTCAATAACACCACGCGCTCGAAATTGATGCCCATGATGCGCGCGGTCTCGGGATCCTGCGCAACAGCGCGCACAGCCAAGCCGATTCGGGTTCTCTGAATGAGCAGGTGTACACCGACGATCGCACCCAGTCCGACGATGATCAACAGCACACTGTCCAGCCGCAATGCGAGATTGCCGAATGTCATCGACAAATCCGGCAACAATTGGGGAAACGGTTTTGGATTGGAACCGTTCGGATAGAACAGGCGCACTGACTCGCGCAAAGCGAGTCCAAACATCAGCGTGATTAACAGCGTGTTCAGCGGTGGCGCGTTACGCAATGGAAGAATAAGCATTCGCGCAAGCACTGCACCGAGCGTTGCCATGGCCACGATTCCTGCGACCGTAATGATCAATGCGGCGAACATTCCGACCCCCGCGTCGAGCAGCTCCAATCCCGCGAACGCTGCAAGCGCTGTAAACGCGCCTGCCATCACGACATCTCCGTGGGAAAACTTGATTACGTTGAGTACGCCAAAGAACAGTGTGAATCCGGCGGCCACCATGGAATAGATAACGCCCAGCACGATGCCGTTGAGCAGGTACTGGGCGACCAGTCCAAAATCCATTAGTGACAACCGCTAGTGTAGTGTTTCACTGTTCTCGGCGCTTATATTGGATTATAGAAAGAGCTTTCAATTGAACAAAAGTGGCGAAATTCGTCTCAGACAAGGCGCAAACCACAGCGAGGTGCGCCCGCGTACGGCGGAGCAGGACCCGCGCGCTACCGCGTGGAATACGACCCGGAAGCGGGATGCCTCGCGTCGAGAACGCGTTCGTATGCGCACCTACGCGGTCGCATCCCCATAAATGGTGCCCCTGCTCTGCGCTTCGGCGCGCACCTCGCGAGGATTTGTAACACAGTATGAGGTGAATTCTCGCCGTCTTTTGTGTCGTTAATAGTGAAACACTACACTAGCCTAGCGCTTCACTAGTCAGCTTCGGGGTAGTTTGCGTGTACCCTGCGCATACTCGCTGTCGTCCCAGACGACCCACTTCCCATCCTGAATGACGTACCGCGTGATAACCGCGACAGTGTTTTGTCCACGATCATCAAAGGTAATCAGGCCAACGATGGATTCGTGGTCCCGGGTTGAGTTCAGTTGCTGCATGACCGCCGAGCGATCCGGGCCGACTTCCTCTATCGCGTCGATAATCAAATCAGCAGCGGCAAATGCAAACGCGCCGTAAGCTTCGGGTGGTTCACCATAGTCTTGCGACTGGTATTTGGACGTGAATTGCTGACCACCTGGAAGTTTTTCAAGCGGCGCACCTTCGCGGAACGCCAGAACGCCTTCTGACAACGGACCCAGTCCTTCGATGAACGCGTCTGAAACAATCCCGGAAGTACCCTGGAACACAGCATTGATACCCAGCTTTTCCATTTGCGATCGTAGCCGCACGCCTGTTGGCGCGAGCCCGCCAAAATAGATGACCTCGGGATTGAGCTGCTTCACTTTCGTCAGCTCCGCATTGAAATCCTGCTGATCAGCGCTAACGCCAAACGTGCCGATAATTTGTCCGCCTTGTGCAACCAGCGATTTGGAAAAATAGCGATTGTGGCCTTTTCCGTAATCAGTTGTATCATGGATGATCACCCAGGTCTTGTATCCCTGCTCGATCATGAACTGCGCAGCGACTTCGTTCTGATTGATCATCGTGCCATTGACCCGATGGACTTCCTTGTAGTCATTGCCATAGGTGATCTCAGGCAGGACAGCACCCCATACAATGACCGGAAGGCCGAATCGGTGATAAACATCGACCGTTCCCATTGCAACGGCTGAACAATAGTGCGTTACGCCTGCAATGATGTCGTTGTCGGCGGCTGCCTTTGTTGCGACTTGCACGCCTATGTTGGGCTTGCATTCGTCATCGAGCGCTACCAGTTCATAGGTGTATTTGGAATCGGCATTGCGAAGACGCACTGCGAGATCAGCAGAATTGCGGCCACCCAGACCATTTGCGGATACACCACCGGTCAACGGTCCAATGAATGCGATCTTCACGGCTTCTTTCTCCGACGAACAACCGGCAAAAACCAGAGTCGCAAAGGTGGCAATCAGAGCTACAAACTTGAAATTCATAATGGCCTCGATGAGTGTGATGTTGCTGAGCGGCTGATACACAGGATCTGCCCGAACCAGTGCAGGTCCTCTTGAAAGCGCACCCGGGATTGTGAACGAAGCGCCGAAACAAAAAAAGAGCAGCCGTGACGCTGCTCTTTTTCCATACACCGGGTCATGTGCAATTAATTCTTACGCATTCTGCGAATTGCAGCCAGTTGGGCAGCCAGCATTGCCAACTCGCCCTCTACTGTCGCGATCTCCTGTTTATCAGTTGCGCTGCGCAACACCTCCTCGGCGCGTTTTTGTGCCTCCGCTGCTTTCGCCTCATCGAGGTCGTGGCCGCGAATTGCCGTATCGGCGAGCACGGTGACGACCGAGGGCTGGACTTCCAGAATTCCGCCCGCCACGAAAATCAGCATCTCCTCACCGCCGTCGGACGGCTGGATACGAACTGCACCTGGCCTGATTCGGGTAATGAGCGGAGTGTGGCGCGGATAGATACCGAGCTCGCCCGCTTCGCCCGGCAACACCACAAATGAGGCTTCACCCGAGAATACCGATTCTTCGGCGCTAACTACTTCCACCTGTATCGTATTTTCCATACTTGTCCTGAAGAACCTGGTTATCCTGAGACACTGGCCTGACTCGATAAAACCGAGTCCCTGACGCTAAAAGGCGCTACTGCTTCCAGTCAGTCGCTTATTGCAGGGTCTTGGCTTTTTCGAATGCTTCTTCGATTCCACCAACCATGTAAAAAGCCTGTTCGGGAAGCTGATCACATTCACCGTTTACAATCATCTTGAAACCACGAATGGTGTCTTTCAGAGACACAAACTTGCCAGGTGAGCCGGTAAACACCTCGGCAACGTGGAATGGTTGCGACAGAAAGCGCTGAATCTTACGTGCGCGTGTAACGGCCAGTTTGTCTTCCGGGGCCAGCTCGTCCATACCAAGAATCGCAATGATGTCCCGCAGTTCCTTGTAACGTTGCAACGTCGCCTGAACTGCCCGCGTCGTGTTGTAGTGTTCCTCGCCGATAACGTTCGGATCCACCTGGCGTGATGTTGAATCGAGCGGATCTACCGCCGGATAGATTCCCAGCGAGGCAATATCACGGCTTAGCACGACGGTCGCATCAAGGTGGCCAAACGTCGTCGCGGGTGACGGGTCGGTCAAATCGTCGGCCGGAACGTACACGGCCTGAATCGATGTGATTGAGCCAACTTTTGTCGAAGTGATGCGTTCTTGTAGTTTGCCCATTTCTTCAGCAAGCGTCGGCTGGTAGCCGACTGCGGAGGGCATCCGGCCGAGAAGCGCGGACACTTCCGTTCCGGCGAGCGTGAAACGGTAAATGTTGTCAACAAAGAACAGGATGTCGCGGCCTTCGTCACGGAATTTTTCGGCCATGGTCAGACCGGACAGGGCAACCCGAAGCCGGTTGCCCGGTGGCTCGTTCATCTGCCCGAATACCATCGCTACCTTGGATTCACCGATCTCCTCGAGATTGATAACGCCCGCTTCAGACATCTCATGGTAAAAGTCGTTGCCCTCTCGCGTACGCTCGCCAACGCCCGCGAACACAGACAGACCGGCATGTTGCTTCGCAATGTTATTGATGAGTTCCAGCATGTTGACGGTTTTGCCGACACCGGCACCGCCAAACAAACCAACCTTGCCGCCCTTGGCAAACGGGCTGATCAAGTCGATCACCTTGATGCCCGTCTCGAGCAGATCAACCGACGGTGACAGTTCCGCAAACGCGGGGGCGTCCTGGTGGATCGGGCGTACTTCATCGGTATCGATCGGGCCGGCCTCATCAATCGGCCGTCCCAGCACGTCCATGATACGGCCCAGAGTGCCGTGGCCAACAGGTACTGAGATCGGAGCACCGGTACTTCTGACTTTCATTCCCCGACGCAATCCGTCGGAGGAGCCCATTGCGATGCAACGAACGATGCCATCGCCAAGTTGCTGCTCGACTTCAAACGTCAATCCCGCTTCAGCGAGGCCCCCTTCGCTGTCATCACTGTCGAGCGTCAGGGCGTGGTAAACATTGGGCATGGCTTCGCGTGGAAACGCGATATCGACCACGGCGCCGATGCATTGAACAATTGTTCCGTTTGCTTGTGACATGGCTTTATCTATCCGTTCAAGTCAGTTATTCAGTATCTGTGTGTCAGACTGCCGTTCTTATCAAACCACTGCTCTCATTAAACCGCTGCAGCACCGCCGACGATTTCAGAGAGTTCCTTGGTAATCGCAGCCTGACGGGATTTGTTGTAGATCAGGGTAAGTTCGTCAATCAGTGTCGCAGCGTTGTCTGACGCCGATTTCATCGCAACCATGCGTGCCGACTGTTCCGATGACATGTTTTCAGCAACAGCCTGAAATATCACCGCCTCTATGTAGCGTGTCAGTACTTGATCGAGAACACTCTTGGCTTCCGGTTCGTAGATGTAATCCCACGACCCTTCAGGTGTACCGAGTCGTTCACCGCTGACTGGCAGCAAACTTTCCATCACCGGTTCCTGCTTCATCGTGTTGATAAATTTCGTGTAAAACAACGTAACACGGTCGAAACGATCGGCCATGTAGCCGTCCAGCATGACTTTTAGCGCGCCGATGATTTCTTCAAGACGCGGGCGATCGCCCAGCCCGCTGGCTTCGGAAACAATATTAGCGCCGAGGCGTTGCATGAATCCCAGCCCCTTACCGCCGATGCAGCAAACGTCTACTTCTTCGCCTTCTTCCTGCCATTGTTTGTACTGGGCAAGTGCCATGCGCAGGACATTGGTATTAAGCGCACCGCATAATCCCTTGTCGGTCGTTACGACAATCATGCCGGCACGTTGCACCGTGTCACGTTCTACCAGAAACGGGTGCCGATATTCAGGATTGGCAAAAGATATGTGTGCCGCAACGTCGCGTATTTTCTCCGCATAAGGCCGCGCTGAACGCATACGCTCTTGCGCTTTACGCATTTTGGAGGCGGCGACCATTTCCATTGCCTTGGTGATCTTACGAGTGTTCTGAACACTCTT
The DNA here is from genome assembly GCA_951812315.1 of uncultured Burkholderiales bacterium. Classification (GTDB taxonomy): domain Bacteria; phylum Pseudomonadota; class Gammaproteobacteria; order Burkholderiales; family Eutrophovitaceae; genus SG8-40. Next base: position 249,022 of record CATOSA010000032.1, on the reverse strand, counting down.
GATCTTGGTTCGGACTTCTTTAGTACCTGGCATCGCTAGCTTTCAAACGTGGATCTCACAGCGCAATGACCTTGGCAGGCCGCGGCACGGTTTGCCACACCATCAATTATTAATAGGATCCGTTTGTCTTCCAGTCATGGATGGCGTCGGCAAGTGCCTTCTCATCATCAGCAGACAAATCCTTCTTTTCGTCTATGCGTCCCACAAGGTCAGCGTACTTGCCCTTCACGTAATCTCGCATCGATTTTTCCGCTGCCAGGGCCTTGCTAACTTCGATGTCATCGAATACGTCGTGGTTCACCGCAAACAACGTCACTGCCATTTCCCAGACTTCGAGTGGCTGATACTGGCCCTGCTTCATCAGCTCGGTGACCATGCGGCCGCGTTCAAGTTGTTTGCGTGTCGCTTCGTCAAGATCCGACGCGAACTGGGCGAAAGCCGCAAGCTCACGATACTGGGCTAGCGCAAGACGCACACCGCCTCCAGTATCCTTGCGTTTCATGATCTTGGTCTGTGCCGCGCCACCCACACGTGACACGGAAACGCCGGCGTTAATCGCTGGTCGTATGCCGGCATTAAACAAATCGGTCTCCAGAAAGATCTGCCCGTCGGTAATCGAAATTACATTGGTCGGCACAAACGCCGACACGTCTCCAGCCTGCGTTTCAATGATCGGTAATGCGGTGAGCGAACCGGTCTTGCCTTTTACTTCGCCATTGGTGTGGTGTCGCTCGACCCACGCGGGTGAGACCCTTGCTGCTCTCTCGAGAAGGCGCGAATGCAGGTAGAAAACATCACCAGGATAGGCCTCTCGTCCCGGGGGCCGGCGAAGAAGTAGGGATACCTGCCGATACGCCCACGCCTGCTTGGTCAGGTCGTCATAAATAATGAGAGCATCCTGACCGCGGTCACGGAAATATTCGCCCATGGTGCACCCTGAGTAGGCGGCGATGTACTGCATGGCGGCCGAATCCGACGCCGTTGCGGTAACGACGATGGTGTATTCCATCGCACCATACTCTTCCAGTTTACGTACCACGTTCACCACCGTCGAAGCCTTCTGTCCGATGGCAACATAAACGCAGAACAGGTCTTTGCCTTTCTGGTTGATGATCGTATCAACCGCAACGGCCGTCTTTCCCGTCTGGCGGTCACCAATGATGAGTTCGCGCTGGCCTCGGCCAATGGGCACCATCGAATCGATCGACTTGAGTCCTGTTTGCACAGGCTCAGATACCGACTGGCGCCAGATTACGCCGGGTGCAACTTTTTCAATGACATCGGTTTGCTTGGCGTTTATCGGGCCTTTGCCGTCGATCGGTTGTCCAAGTGCGTCAACGACACGGCCTATCAACTCTGGACCGACCGGCACCTCAAGAATCCGGCCGGTGCATTTAACGATGCCACCTTCGGTGATGTGTGTGTAATCACCGAGAATCACCGCGCCGACCGAGTCACGTTCGAGATTGAGTGCAAGCCCGAACGTATTGCCGGGAAACTCGAGCATCTCGCCTTGCAACGCATCTGACAGACCATGAATTCGGCAGATTCCGTCGGTCACGGAAACAACTGTTCCCTGGGTCCGTGCCTCGGATTCGGTGGCAAGATTTTCGATCTTGCTCTTAATCAGTTCGCTGATTTCGGAGGGGTTCAACTGCATGGATCAATGCTCCTATTTCGTAAGGGCGGTGGCCATCTCTTGTAATCGGCCGCGCACCGAGGCATCCCAGACCTTGTCACCAACCTGAACCGTGATTCCGCCTATCAAATCGGAATCCACGTCTACGGTCGGACTAATGTTCTTTTCATAGCGCTTCGACAACAGCGAAACGATTTGCTCAAGTTCATGCCCTTCGAGCGGGAACGCAGAACAAATCTGCGCTTCAACCACGCCTTCGTCTTCAGATTTGAGGCGATCAAACAAACGTCGAATTTCATCAAGCGCAAACAAACGTCCATTTCGAACGAGCAACTGAATCAGGTTGCGTGCATTGCCATCGATCCGGTCGCCGCAAACGGCGAGCATGAGCTTTTCGATGTCCGCACGGGTCACGGTCGGACTCGCAATAGCGGCCTCGAGTTGCGGATCGTCATAAACGGTCGCCATCAGGGTCAACATATCTGACCACTTGGACAGTTCATTGCGTTCCTTGGCAAGATCGAAAACGGCTTCGGCATACGGCCGCGCAATGGTAACCAGTTCAGCAGCCATGCAACTTACCTCAGCTCTGCTTCGAGGCCCTGCAACAGCTGGGCGTGCGCTTTCGCGTCGACGTCGCGCTTGAGAATTTTCTCAGCGCCTGCTACTGCGAGCGTTGCCACTTGCGCGCGCAACTGCTCCCTGGCGCGATTGACCTCCTGCTCGATTTCGGCCTTGGCTGCCTGAACAATTCTCTCGCCTTCTGCTTTAGCGTTGCCTTTCGCTTCCTCGACAAGTTCTCCGCCGCGCTTTTCCGCTTGCGCAAGAATTTCAGCGGCCTGATCGCGCGCCTTCTGAAGTTCTTCTGCCGCCCGCTCTGCTGCGAGAACCAGATCCTGCTTGCCACGCTCGGCGGCAGCAAGACCATCAGCAATTTGCTGCTGACGCTCCTGCATCGCCTTTTGCAATGGCGGCCAGATGTATTTCATGGTCAGCCATATGAAAACGGCGAACCAGAGCGCCTGACCAAATAACGTTGCGTTGATATTCACGCTCGCCTCCCGCGCTTGTTGAAGGACCTGTGGTTAACCACTGACGATTGCGATAAACGGGTTTGCAAACAGCAAATACAGTGCAATACCAACGCCGATCATCGTGACCGCATCGAGCAGACCGGCAACAATGAACATCTTGACCTGCAGCGTGGGAATCATCTCGGGTTGACGTGCGGCGCCTTCAAGAAAGCGGCCACCCAAGATGCCGAAGCCGATGGCGGTACCGAGTGCGCCCATGCCAATCAATAGCGCCACCGCGATCGCCGTCATTCCCAACACGGATGCCAATTCCATTTTCTTCTCCTGTTACAAGTAAATAGTTGTCGTTAAAACTCTGGGTACTCTAGTGACTCTCTGCGGCCATGCTCATGTACACAATGGTGAGCATCATGAACACGAATGCCTGCAGGGTAATAATCAGAATATGAAACAGTGCCCAGCCGAGGCTGAGCGTGGCCGCAAAAGGCGCCCACAAGAATCCGGCACCGGCAAACACAGCGAGCAGGATGAACACCATTTCGCCCGCATACATGTTTCCAAATAGACGCAGCGCCAGCGATATCGGCTTGGCGATATCTTCGATAATGCGGAACAAGAGGTTGACCGGGAAGAGATATTTTCCGAATGGCACCGTCAACGCTTCGCGCGTGAATCCGCCGATACCTTTGTATTTGATGTTCAACACAATCATGATCGCGAACACGCTCAGCGACATTGCAAATGTCAGATTCGGGTCAGTTGTGGGAACGATTTTGAGATATGGAACCCCTGCGGCGTATGCCGTCATCGGAATGAAGTCGACAGGGATGAGGTCCATTGCATTCATCACGAATACCCATATAAATATGGTGATCGCGAGCGGAGTTACAAGGGCGCTCTTCGCATGGAATGTATCTTTTACCTGGTCGTCCGCCATTGAAACGACCATTTCAATAAAATTCTGAAGCCCGGTCGGCACACCGTTGGTTGCGTTGCGTGCCAGCAACGCCATTAGGCCGAAGAATATCAATCCGAGCAGGCCCGAGACAATCAATGTATCGAGATGGAAGGTCCAGAATCCTTCTCCGACCTGAAGGTTTGTCAGGTGGTGAGATATGTATTCGCTGGAAGTTTGCGCGCCGGCATCGGCCATACTGGTTTTCATCTCTCAAACTCGTTTAAACACAATCAGTGCAAGCCAGTACACCAGCAACACAGCGATGTAGTTGGCAAACAACGGAATTACGGAAACATCTTTCATCCACGCGAACGTCACACCAAACAGTACGAACGTCAGTGCAAGTTTTCCGCTTTCAGCCGCAATATGGACGCGAAACATTCGATCAGGCAATGCATTACGCGATCCGATCAACCGCCACGCGTAAAACGCAGCTGGAATAACTGCGATCGCACCCCCAACCGCGGCCGACTTCGCATCGGAAAAACCGAAAGCGAGCAAAAAAACAACTGCAATACTGCAGGCAACCAGGACTTGAAGCCCCACTACTGCCATAAGCCCGTGAATCATCGTTCCTGACCCGGGGATTCTGTTTATGCCCTTATGTAGCCGCAGCCTAGCCACAAAAAGGCCGAGATTTTATTGGCTTAAGAACGAACTGTCAACGCGCACCGGCTGCCTGTCGAGCGTTTTCAAGCCGATTCCCGCTAAGCTTTCAGCCGCCCCAGGATTGCGTCGAACTGGTCCAGGTCGGTGTAGTCAATAGTTAACTTGCCGCGGCCACTTTTCTGGTGACGAATCGTAACCATCGTGCCGAGTTTCTCGGACAGGGATTCCTCCAGGGCGACTATGTCGCGGTCCTTGTGCGCCGAACGTCGCACGCGCCTGGATGTCGGCACGCCTTTGCTGACGAGCTGCTCGGCGTCACGGACCGTAAGACCGAGCGCGACGATGCGTTGCGCGAGTTCCAGCTGGCGCGCGCCGGATACGGCGAGCAAAGCGCGCGCATGGCCCATGTCAATCCTGCCGTCCATCAACATTTCCTGAACCGCTTTTTCCAGTGCCAACAGGCGCAACAGATTGGAAACCGCACTGCGCGATCTGCCCACAGCCTTTCCGGCCGTCTCGTGGGTCATTGAAAACTCGTCAATCAGGCGCTGTATTCCTGATGCTTCTTCCAGAGGATTGAGATCTTCTCGCTGAATATTCTCGATCAGGGCGATCGCCATTGCGGCGTTGTCGTCAACTTCACGGACGACGACCGGCACTTCTTCCAGACCAGCCATTTGCGCTGCGCGCCAGCGACGCTCGCCGGCAATGATTTCGTAACCATTGCCCAGCGATCGAACCAGAATTGGCTGCAACACGCCTTGCGATTTGATCGACTCGGCCAACTCTGCGATCGAACCGGAATCCATGCGCGTTCGCGGTTGGTAACGCCCAGGCCGCAGCAGCGCCGATCTCAGTGTGGTGAGCGTCTCGTCGTTGCTGGCAATTTCCTTATTATCAGATGCCAGTAATGCATCCAGCCCACGCCCAAGTCCTTTGAGCTTCGTCATCGCTTCATTCCTCAGACAGGTTTACCCAGCACCTCATCGGCCAGTGCTTTGTAGGCAATTGCACCTTTGGACTGCTTGTCAAAACGGATTCCGGGGACACCGTGGCTAGGTGCTTCGGCCAATCGGACATTGCGCGGAATTATGGTGCGGTAGACCTTGTTTCCAAAATGCTTTCGCAACTGGTCCGAAACCTGTTGCGAAAGCGTGTTTCGTGCGTCGTACATCGTGCGCAACAATCCCTCTATTTCCAGCGTCGGATTGAGGTGATTTCGGACTTTTTTGATTGTTTCAACCAGGTCAGTCAGACCTTCGAGTGCGTAGTACTCGCATTGCATTGGAATCATTACTGCATGTGCAGCGGTAAGTCCGTTGACGGTGAGCAAGTTCAATGCTGGTGGACAATCAATCAGTATGTAGTCGTATTCGGAATCGATTTCGGCGAGAGCCTCCTTCAACCGATCTTCGCGCCCCGACAGATCTACCAGCTCGACTTCGGCTCCAGCCAGTTCCCGGTTTGCAGGTATGAGATCGAAACCGCCACTTTCGCTGCGATGCAGTGCATTGCGAATCTTTGTGTCGCCAAGCAGGACCTCATAAACACTCGTATGCAACGGACGTTTGTCAATGCCGCTACCCATTGTCGCGTTACCTTGCGGATCGAGATCAATGAGCAAAACACGCAATCCCGCATTGGACAGACCGGACGCAAGATTTATTGACGTAGTGGTCTTGCCAACTCCACCTTTCTGATTCGCTATTGCAAGAATACGTGCCGCCACTTAACGATCCACCATCGACAAAACCGGGTTGATGAAAACGGCGTGACGTTGTGCTTCAAGAGTCGGCACCGTAAGTGCAACAACCTTGTCTATGCAATCCGGTGCGATCTGACCAAGCTCTTCTTCGCGCAAAACGCCTTTCATTGCAACAAGCCGTCCTCCGCTCACGCACAGGTGACCCGCAAGTCGTACGAACTCCCCTAAGCCTGAGAATGCGCGTGAAACGACAACATCGAATCCACGCTGCGGCTTATAGGCTTCTACTCGTGTTGTTTGAATCGAGACATTGTTCAGTTGCATTTCGGAAACAGCGTGCCGGAGAAACGCAGTTTTTTTCTGACTGCTGTCGAGCAGGACAACGTCCCGATCCGGTTCCGCCACAGCAATCGGCAAGCCGGGGAAGCCTGCTCCAGATCCTACGTCAATTAAACGACCGGGTGGCAGTACGCTAACAATACTTAGGCTATCCAGTAAGTGATTACTTACCCACTTATCCTCGTCCGTTTGTGACGTAAGGTTATACACGCGATTCCATTTCGCGAGCAGGCTCATTAAAACGGTGAACTTGCTTACCGCCAACGGCGGCAACGACAAGTCCATGACCGCCGCTTGCTCAATCAGATTACACAGCTTCACGCGTGCCGTCCGCGAGCTGAAAGTGAAATTGGAGTGCCATCGCCCACCGATTCATGCCTCTTGAGGTAAACCAGCATCAGCGAAATGGCTGCCGGTGTAATCCCGGAGATCCGGCCAGCCTGGCCAAGCGTTTCCGGACGATGCTGGTCCAGTTTCTGGCGTACCTCGGTCGACAGACCGTGCACCTGCCAATAGTCAAGGTTGGCCGGAATCGGAACGCCTTCAACCTGTCCCAGGCGTGCAACCTCGTCCCGTTGCCGATCGATGTAACCCTTGTATTTCGTTTTAATTTCAACCTGTTGCGCTGCTTGTTCATCCACTATCCCGGGACCAAGGCCAGGCAGATCCATTAGCTTTCGATAGCTCACTTCCGGTCTGCGCAACAGCTGAATCGCGGCATATTCATGGTCAAGCGGCCGATCAAATATTGCCGTCATTGCTGCTTCATCGAAACGCCGCGGGTCGACTACCGTACGATTCAAACGCTCGATTTCAGCGCCAACAGATTCGCGCTTGCGCTCGAATACTGACCAGCGATGATCATCGACGAGACCCAGTTGCCGGCCACATGCCGTAAGACGAAAATCTGCATTGTCTTCACGCAGGCTCAGACGGTATTCGGCGCGGCTGGTGAACATGCGGTAGGGCTCCGTCACGCCAATGGTCACAAGATCATCGATCAGCACACCTAGATATGCCTCATCACGGCGCGGGCACCATGCTGGTTTATCCTGAATCTTTAATGCAGCGTTGATTCCAGCAAGTAGTCCCTGGGCCGCTGCTTCCTCATATCCGGTCGTACCGTTGATCTGCCCCGCGAAGAACAAGCCACTGATCGCTTTCGTTTCCAGCGACCATTTCAATGCCCGCGGATCGAAGTAATCATACTCAATCGCGTAGCCGGGCCGTACGATCTCCGCGTTTTCCAAGCCACTGATTGAATGAATAATTTCAACCTGAGCATCAAATGGAAGGCTGGTGGAAATACCATTTGGATATATCTCGTTAGTATTCAGCCCCTCTGGTTCCATGAAGATCTGATGCGAAGTTCTATCTGCAAAGCGAGTGACTTTATCTTCGATTGACGGGCAATAGCGCGGCCCAACACCTTCAATCACACCGGAGTACATCGGAGAACGGTCGAGGCTTCCCCGAATAACTTCGTGCGTACGTTCGTTGGTATGCGTGATCCAGCAAGATACCTGACGCGGATGCTGTTCACGCGTGCCAAGGTACGAGAACACAGGCACCGGATCGTCGCCGGGCTGTTCCTGCAACACGGCAAAGTCGATTGTGCGACCGTCCAGGCGAGGCGGCGTACCCGTTTTCAAGCGCCCAACCGGAAGACTCAGTTCACGGAGTCGATGCGCCAGGCTCAGAGACGCGGGATCGCCCGCACGACCAGCCTGATAATTTTCAAGTCCGACATGCACTCGACCAGATAGAAAGGTACCGGCGGTCAAGACGACAGTCGCCGCCTTGAATGTAATTCCCAGCTGAGTCACAACGCCTGTAACCCGATCGCCCTGAATCAGCAAATCATCGGCGGCTTGCTGGAAAAGCGTCAGATTTTTCTGGTTCTCCAACCGTGAGCGAATTGCCTGCCGATATAAAACCCGATCGCCCTGTGCTCGCGTTGCCCTGACTGCGGGGCCTTTGCTGGCATTAAGGGTTCTGAATTGAATGCCGGCTTCGTCAATGGCCTGCGCCATACATCCGCCGAGCGCATCAATTTCCTTGACCAAATGACCTTTGCCAATACCACCAATGGAAGGATTGCATGACATTTGGCCAAGCGTTTCGATGCTGTGCGTCAGGAGCAACGTCCGACAGCCCGCCCTAGCAGCGGCAAGCGCAGCTTCGCTGCCTGCATGGCCTCCACCTACGACGATTACATCAAATATGTGGGTATGGGACATAAGTCCAGCACTCCAATTGAGCGCGCAATGATACCGGATAGCCAGGTTCTGCAGCGGATTTGATGACACGTTTCACGTGAAACATGGCGCAAAGGGCACGAACTGCCTGGGAAACTCACAGGATTCGGCAACTCACTATTTACCGATGCAAAATGTCGAGAAGATTTCGCCCAATAGATCATCGGCAGAAAATTCGCCGGTAATCTCAGCGAGCGAGCGCTGCGCAAGCCGCAGTTCTTCTGCAAACAGCTCCAGACTCTGAATTTCCTGATTACCTCTTTCGACACTAGCCAATGCCCGCTTCAATGCGTCAATGTGCCTTTCCCTGGCCATAAAGGGAACCTCGTCTGTTGCCCGCCTGCCAATGACCTCGAGCAGTCTTTCACGCAACAATTCAACGCCTGATCCCGTTTTGGCTGATAGCCAGACACTTTCAATATCACCTCCGGACTCAACATGGGGAACATCCCCCGTTAAATCTATCTTATTGATTATTCGAATTTTTATGGCTTTTGATGGTGCCGAGAACGCGCTCTCGGCGGTCGTCCTTGCAGCGCTAGCACTGGCGTCTACGACCTCAAGTGCAACATCAGCCAACTCAATTTGCTGCAGACTCCGCTCAACCCCTATACGTTCCACCGGATCGTCGCTCAGACGCAGCCCGGCAGTATCCAGAACGTGTATTGGTACGCCACTGATCACCAATTCACGGCGCAACACATCTCGGGTCGTTCCGGGTACTTCGGTCACTATCGCGACGTCTTCTTCCGCAAGCCTGTTCATCAAACTCGATTTACCAACGTTTGGTGCGCCCATCAACACCACCTGCACACCTTCGCGTAACAGATTTCCCTGGCTTGCACTTTGTGCGAGCACTGCAATTCGGTCGCGAATGGCCTCGTGTTTCGCTCGCACCTGATGGCGCTCAAGGAAATCGATTTCTTCTTCCGGAAAATCGAGCACAGCTTCCACAAGTACCCGCAATTCGATCAACAAGTCCCTGATCGCAATCACGCGCTCTGAAAATTCTCCGGTCAGTGAGCGCCGAGCGCTGCGCGCTGCATCACTCGAGGACGCGTCGATCAGGTCGGCGACACTTTCCGCCTGCGCGAGATCCAGCTTGTCGTTCAGAAAAGCGCGCTTGGTGAACTCTCCCGGCTCAGCCACGCGGGCGCCGAGCTCGACGCAACGCTGCAACAACATGCGTAAAACAGCCACGCCGCCGTGCGCCTGAATCTCGACAACGTCCTCCCCCGTGTACGAATGCGGTGCGCGGAAATAGATTGCGACGCCTTGGTCAATGACTTCGTCATTGGCATCGCAGAAACTACTCAGCGTGGCATGGCGATGGGCGGGCAAGTCTCCCATTAGCGCCTTACAAAGTTGCGCAACTGACGGGCCGGACACTCTGATTACGCCGATTCCCGCTCGGCCGTGGGCGGTGGCTACCGCTGCAATGGTGTCAGCGGTTGGCATTCGCGGATTTGGATCGTTCGATCACCCGCGTAATTTGCCATTGCTGCGCGATGGACAAAATATTATTTACCAGCCAATAGAGAACTAGACCCGCGGGAAAGAAGAAAAAGAACACGCTGAATACGACCGGCATGATTTTCATGATCTTCGCCTGCACCGGGTCCGGCGGCGTCGGGCTCAACCACGACTGTACGATCATCGACAAACCCATCAGGATCGGAAGTACGTAGTAAGGATCCTTGGCTGACAAATCATGTATCCACAAAATAAACGGCGCATTGCGAAGTTCGACACTGCCCAGCAACACCCAGTACAACGCGATGAAAACGGGTATTTGCACAAGAATGGGCAAGCATCCCCCCAGCGGATTGATTTTCTCCGTCTTGTACATTTCCATCATTGCCTGCTGCATGCGTTGCCGATCGTCGCCGTATGTTTCCTTCAACTTTTGCAGCTTCGGTGCAAGAACCCGCATCTTTGCCATCGATTTGTAACTTGCCGCCGACAACGGATAGAAAAACAACTTGATGATCACCGTTAGCAGGATGATGGCAACACCCCAGTTACCGACCCACTGATGAATTGCTGACAGCAACCAGAACAACGGCGCCGCGATGATAGCAAGCCAGCCGTAATCAACTGTAAGTTCCAGGCCCGGTGCCAGCATCGACATACGATCCTGGTTCTGTGGGCCTACATACAGTTGCGAAGAGATGTGTCCACTTGTCCCGGGCGCAATTTCCGGTACTGGCACGATTACGCCAACGGCATACAATCCATTGTCGCGCGGTCGAGTGAAATACTCCCGAGAAAGACCCTGCTCGACAACCCATGCGGCCACAAAATAATGCTGAACGAATGCGGCCCAACCATCATTCGCCTTTTTCGGGTATTTGACCTTTCCCTTGTCCATGTCATCGAAATCCACTTTCGTGAACTTTGATTCCTCGGTATAGATCGCCGCGCCTGTAAACGTGGGTCGCATTTTCGAGTCGCCAGTGGCGGGATTACCGTCTCGCAGGAACTGAAAATATCCGTGGCTCACAATCGGCGAGTCGCCGTTGTTGGCAATCTCGTAGTCAACGTCAACGACGTAATCGCCGCGATGAAAGGTGTAGCGCAAGACAACCTCGCGCCCGTCGACCGCATCAGCCTGGAGCACAATCGCCAAATCTTCGTCACCAATGTCGAGCTCGAAATCGCTACTGACAACGCGAAACGGCGTCGTGTGATTTGGCAGTCCGTCACCGATCAATCCGCCTTGCGCCATATAGGTTCGCTCACCAGTGGCCTCGAACAAGAGCAAATTTTCATCGGGATCATCCATGCTTCGATGCTCAAGCAATTCAAGCCTTCGCAGGACACCACCGACCGTATCAATTTCGGCGACCAGAACATCCGTACGGACCGTAACAATGCGCGACGCGGGCACCGCTGCCTGCGTTGCACTGATAACCGGCGGAGGGGAGCTGCTGTCACGCGGCGTTGGCGTAACTGTTGGAACCGTGCTGTCCTGTGTTAGCGCCGGTACAGTAGTTGACTGTGACGAGGGTTCAACTGCGGGTGGCTGATTTACCTTGAACCAGGCATCGCCCAGCAGAACGATTGAACCCACAAAAATGACTGCCGCAAATATTCGAGCGTTATCCATTAGACCTTCTCATGTAGCGTCTCGGCGCTACCGGTTTTTGTATCAGGCACGAGGTCTACGCCTCCGGCATGCCATGGGTGGCACTTCAGTACGCGGCGCAACGCCAGAGCGCTACCCTTCATACTTCCGTATTCGAGTATTGCCATCCGGGCGTATTCCGAACAGGTGGGATAGAAACGACACTGGGTACCAAACCACGGCGACAACAGGTATTGATAGACACGAATCAAAAAAACAAAAATGTGCTTCACGTCGCCGTCCGTTCAAGAAGACCCATCAATTCTTTTCGAATCGTGGAATCAATCCGTTTGGAAGAGTGACCACGGTACTTGACGATTAAGTCTACGTTCCCAAGATCGTTACGCCGAACCCGGAACGTCTCGCGGATATGGCGTCGCAGCCGCGCCCGGTCGACAGCCCGAGCCCGCTGTTTTCGACCGATAACAATGCCCAGGCGGGCGCTTCCCCGTTGCGAGCCACCGGATCTGGCCAACAGCAAAAAGTTTTCACTCCGGTACCGCCGCTGAAACGCGCCGGTAAACTGCGCCGCCCCCTTTAGCCGGACATTCAGGGGAAACGTCGCTCGTATTGCGTTCACACGCTGAGGCGGGCTCGCCCTTTCGCTCGCCGGGCGTTGATGACCGCGCGGCCACCCCGGGTACGCATGCGCACGAGGAATCCGTGACGACGTTGTCGTCGCGTCTTCGAAGGCTGATAAGTGCGCTTCATATTAATTCTCCAGATGCAGTGTGCGAAAAAGCCAGGTATTACACTGATTTACAGTTCCAATGTCAATGGCAAAGAACCGTACCTTGCCTGTGGATAACTATTACCCGGACTGTTAGAATCCGCCCTTCCCCTGGTCGTTTTGACCTGCCGCTCCTAACACCTTGCTCCCGAGCCGAAACCATACTGATGGACAGTTTCTGGACCCATTGCCTTCGCCATTTCCAGACAGCGATCCCGGATCAACAATTTAAGACGTGGATTCAGCCACTTAACGCGAACCTGGACGGTGAAACGGTGACCATTGAGGCACCCAACCGTTTCGTGCTTGAGTGGGTAAAGGACAAATGCCTTGCCGATATCCGGCGATTGTCCTCCGAGTACCTCGAGAAAGATGTCGATGTCAGCATCAGGCTGACTGGCCGTAAGAGTCAGCCCGCGAGCCGCGCACCGGACAAGCCAAAATCGCCATACAAACGCAAGAGCCAGCAAAAAAGCGGACTCAACCAGCTATTTACCTTTGATACTTTTGTCACCGGAAAAGCCAACCAGTTGGCTCGGGCTGCTGCCTTGCAAGTCACCGAACACCTTGGCACTGCCTACAATCCCTTATTCGTTTATGGTGGCGTCGGCCTCGGTAAAACCCACCTTATTCACGCCATCGGCAATACCGTCCAGGACCGTGATCCTGACGCAAAAATCCGCTATACACATTCTGAACAATACGTTTCAGACGTAGTGCGCGCTTACCAACACAAAGCATTTGATGGTTTTAAGCAATACTATCATTCACTTGATCTGCTTCTGATTGACGATATCCAGTTCATCAGCAGGAAGAACCGTACCCAGGAAGAGTTCTTCTATGTGTTTAACGCACTGACTGAGGCACATCGACAAGTCATCATTACTTGCGATACGTATCCAAAAGAGATTTCCGAGATGGAGGACCGTCTGGTCTCCCGCTTTGCCTGGGGTCTTACCGTCGCAATCGAACCGCCCGAACTGGAGATGCGGGTCGCCATTCTTCTGAAGAAAGGAGAAATGGAACGCGTTGGGTTGCCTGAAGATGTTGCGTTCTTCATTGCTAACCATATCCAGTCGAATGTTCGTGAACTTGAAGGCGCTCTTAAACGCGTTGTGGCTTACTCGCGCTTTTCAAACGAGCCAATCACGGTTGCACTTGCCAGGGAAGCACTGAAAGACCTGCTTGCGGTCCATACCCGGCAGATATCTGTTGAAAATATCCAGAAACTGGTTGCCGATTACTACAAGCTCAAGGTGGCCGAGATGTATTCAAAAAAGCGCACCCGCATTGTTGCCCGGCCCAGACAGATCGCAATGGCGCTTGCGAAGGAAGTGACGTCGATGAGTTTGCCCGACATCGGCGATGCGTTTGGTGGTCGAGACCATACAACGGTGTTGCATGCTTGCCGAAAAGTAGCGGAACTACGCTCGACAAATACCGACGTCAGCCGAGACTTTGATTCGCTGCTTCGAACACTCAGAGGCTGACCGAAGTAATCAACATATGCGCCAGACAAATTGTGTATAAAACGTGAATATCCCGTCATCACTGTATTGGTAGATATCCAATACACAAATTATCCACGGCTTTCACGCCACGTTTTTCAATAGTTATACCAAGCCAATAATTCAATACATACAAGGCTCTTGTGCACATACTCACAGCGAATCGCTTGCATTATTAATCTTATTATTCAAAGAAAATGAAAATACTGGATATAGAACGTGACGTTTTGCTCAAGCCTCTCCAGACGGTTTCCGGCATTGTTGAACGACGCCATACATTGCCGATACTTTCCAATGTTCTTCTGGAGACAAATGCAAAAGATATGAAGATGGTCGCAACTGATCTTGAAATACAGGTCGCTACCCAGGCAAAACTGAGCGCCGCAGCCAATCAGCACAGAATTACCGTATCTGCGCGCAAGCTGCAGGATATTCTTCGCTCACTGCCCGAAACGACGAAAGTTTCTCTGGATGCGCAGAAGAACAAACTCGTACTGCGTGCAGGCAGGAGCAGATTTAATCTGCAAACATTGCCGGCGGAGGATTTTCCGAAACTTACAGAGGGTACTGGTGAAGCCACGACCTTGCGGGTAGCGCAGAAGGTCCTTAAAGGCATGCTTCAACTGGTTCAATATGCAATGGCCCAGCAGGATATTCGCTATTACCTGAACGGGTTGTTGATATTGGTAGACAAGGAAAAACTGACGCTGGTGGCAACAGATGGCCACCGGCTCGCACACATAGCGACCTCACTCGAAGACAGTCATCAACGTACCGAGGTCATCATGCCGCGTAAGGCAGTCCTGGAGTTGGTCAAGCTGCTTGATGACAGTGACGAAACCGTTGAATTACAGATTCAGCAAAACCAGGTGAGATGCCGGTTCTCGGACGTTGAATTTTTATCAGCAGTGGTAGATGGAAAATTCCCGGATTTCACGAGAGTCATACCGACGAGCGAAAAAAGCCGTTTTCCTATTTCTCGCACGCAATTGCAGCAGGCTTTGCAGCGTGCTTCTATTCTTTCAAATGAAAAGTTCAGAGGTGTGCGCTGGGTTTTGAGCGATGATGTATTGCGTATCGTTTGTACAAATGCAGAACAGGAAGAAGCGGAAGAAGAAATCGAAATCGATTACAAGGGAGACGCGCTCGATATAGGGTTCAACGTCACCTATCTTCTCGACGGTTTGAATAATCTCGCAGCGGAACAAGTAGACTGCGCTCTGGGTGATTCAAACAGCAGCATGTTGATAACGGTGCCGGGTGACAAGAATTTCAAATATGTCGTCATGCCAATGCGTATCTGACGAGACTGGAAAGATCTGAATAAATGGCAGAAAACGAATACAACGCCGGAAGTATCCGAATGCTTAAGGGCCTCGAAGCGGTTCGCAAACGACCGGGTATGTATATCGGCGATACCAGCGATGGCACCGGGCTTCATCACATGATTTTTGAGGCCGTCGACAATTCAATCGACGAGGCTCTTGCGGGACATTGTGATGAGATCAAGATCGTGATTCACAGTGACGGCTCGATCAGCGTCGTTGACAATGGACGGGGAATTCCAACAGACGTTCATCCCGATGATGAGGAGGGCCGGTCCACGGCAGAGATCGTCATGACCGTGTTGCACGCCGGGGGAAAGTTCGATAGCAATTCGTACAAGATTTCAGGTGGTTTGCACGGCGTTGGCGTGTCTGTCGTCAATGCGCTTTCCGAATGGTTGAAACTGACAATCCGCCGTGATGGTCAGGTCCACGCAATCGAATTCAAGGATGGCGTGCCGATCGGCCCAATTGCAACTGCGGGAAGTACGGAACGTCGCGGAACCGAGATTCACTTTCTGCCAAGCACCAGCGTTTTCGAGAATCTCGAGTTTCATTACGACATCCTTGCAAAACGCTTGCGTGAACTGTCTTTTCTCAACAACGGCGTTCGTATAGAACTGCAGGATCAGATATCCGGGAAAGAGGAAGTATTCCAGTTTGAGGGCGGTGTGAAGGGGTTCGTTGAATATATCAATCGCTCGAAGAATGTCTTGCATCCGAACATTTTTCACGCCGCTTACACGTCGGACCAGATTGCCGTTGAAATAGCGATGCAATGGAACGATTCTTACCAGGAACAGGTGTTGTGTTTTACGAACAACATTCCTCAACGAGACGGTGGAGCGCATCTCACCGCGCTTCGGTCTGCAATGACACGTACGCTGAACCAGTATATCGAGGCAAACGATCTGGCCAAGAAGGCCCGGGTCGAAACCAGTGGGGACGACATGCGCGAAGGTTTGACCTGCATGCTTTCGGTCAAGTTGCCTGATCCAAAATTTTCCTCGCAGACCAAAGAGAAACTCGTCTCGTCCGAAGTACGGCCGGTAGTGGAGGACGCAGTGGGCAGTGAATTGTCCGCATGGTTGCTGGAAAAACCGAACGACGCGAAAACGGTAGTCGCCAAAATCATTGACGCAGCGCGGGCCCGGGAAGCCGCCCGGAAAGCGCGCGAGATGACCCGTCGGAAAGGTGTTCTTGATGGTTTCAGTCTGCCTGGAAAGCTCGCCGACTGTCAGGAAAAAAATCCGGAGCTTTGCGAACTGTATCTGGTCGAGGGTGATTCGGCAGGGGGATCTGCAAAGCAGGGCCGGGACCGCAAGTTTCAGGCAATACTGCCGCTTAAGGGAAAAATTCTGAACGTCGAGCGGGCACGTTTCGAAAAACTGGTGTCTTCCCAGGAAATTGCCGCGTTGATTACTGCCCTTGGTACCGGCATTGGCAAGGAAAAGTACAAGCCGGAAAAGCTTCGTTATCACCGCATCATCATCATGACCGATGCGGACGTTGACGGCTCACATATCAGAACTTTGCTTTTGACGTTCTTTTATCGTCAGATGCCGGAACTGATCGAGCGTGGCCATGTGTTCATCGCTCAACCACCTCTGTACAAAGTCAAGCATGGCAAGGAGGAGCGATACCTGAAGGATGATCACGAGCTCAAGGAATACCTGCTGAAGCTTGCGCTCAAGGACGCCGAACTCATTCCCGGTGAAGATCGTCCGGCACTTGCCGTCGATACTCTGGAGCAGGTCGCGCGTTCCTATATTCTCGCTGAGGCTGTCATCGATCGGGTTGGCAGGCGCATTGATCACGCCGTCCTGAATGCGCTGCTCAAGGACCCGCGAGTCAGTCTCAAGGACGAGCAGAGTGCCGCAGAGTCGGCGCAGCGGCTTGCCGAAGCTTGCGCGCCTGAAGAACTGGAAATAGAACCGCAATTCGATCAGAAGAATGAAGCATACTTTTTGTTGATCAAACGCACGCATCACGGCAACCTGCGCAAGTCCTATCTGGACGTCGAGTTTCTTGAAAGCGGGGATTACGCCCAGATACGCCAGACAGCCGAAGTACTGGAAGGATTGTTGAGTGCGGGGGCAGTCATCAAGCGCAAGGACCGCGAACGGGCAATCACTGAATTCAAACAAGCGCTCGACTGGTTGCTCGAAGAAGTCAAAAAAGGTATCTCTGTACAGCGCTACAAGGGGTTGGGAGAAATGAATCCGACCCAGCTCTGGGAGACAACGATGGATCCGGGCTCGCGCCGTTTACTGTGGACCCAAATCGAGGACGTCATTGCTGCTAACGAGATATTCACAACCTTGATGGGCGATCTGGTTGAACCACGACGCGCGTTCATCGAGGGCAATGCGCTGGGCGTGCGTAACCTGGACGTTTAGCTTTACCTGCATATTTCACGAAGGCGGTCCGAGGATTCTACCTATTCGCTTTCAGGGAAAACCTGCCGTGAAAGCTTGAACGATCGCACGTTCATTGGTATCACAGGTCCATTGGTATCGCAGCGCAATAGTCCGGCTATTCCTGTACAGACGTTCGTCGCAATCTGGTCAGGCAGCCTTGCGCGCGTTGCCGCTTCTGGTGACCGGCGCTTTGGCCACTGGTTTTTTCTTTGCGGTAGATTTTCGAGCACTGGCTACCGGTTTCTTAGTAGCTTTCCTGGATGTCTTTTTTGTCTTCTTGACGACCGTCTTGCCTTTCGCCGCTTTCAGCGCCAGTAGCTCTACCGCTTCTTCGATCGTTATTTTCTCCGGGTCAATCGACGCTGGAATTGTTGCATTTGTTGAACCGTATTTTATGTACGGTCCGTAGCGGCCGCTATGTACTGTGATCGCCTTCTCGTCCTCCGGGTGAACGCCCAGTTTTCGACCACCGCCTGCCCGCGTCTTTGGCTGTGCAAGTAACTCGACTGCACGCTCAAGGCCGATTTCGTAGACATCGTCGGATTTCGGTATAGATTTGAAACCGCCATCGTGTTTGATATAGGGACCAAATCGGCCGATGTTGATTTCCACCGGTTTTCCGTCCTTCGGATGATTGCCGATTTGTCGCGGCAAAGACAGTGCTTTCAAAGCGATCGCGAGTGCTTCAGGCGTAGCCTCTTCGGGTACCGGCACGCCTTTTGGCCAGGCAGCCCGTTTCGGTTTTGGCTTTGTTGTTCTTGACGCTTTGGTTGTTTTGGATCCGCCTGCTTTCTTCGAAGTTTTGGTTACTTTCGAACCTTTAGTGCCCTTAGCACCTTTCGCCCCGTTTTTATCGTCCGCATCCTTAGGTGGCGTTTCGCCAATTTGCGCGTAAGGACCATAGGGGCCGCTGAGCAGGTAGATGGTCTTGCCGGTTTCTTCGTGTACTCCCAATGCAAGCGGTTCCTTGAGAACCGGGCCGGACCCGAAAGGATCTGTGTAGTCACAGTCAGGATATCCGCTGCAACCTACGAACAGTCCGCGGCTGCTGTTTTGCAACAGCACGACCTTTTTGCACTTGGGGCACAATTCAGGCGGTTGCCCGTCTTTCTGCCAGGCAGGGTCCAGAAATCCTCTCGAGTAGGTATCCCAGCTCCGAATTTTCGCCTTGGCGGCAGGCAGTGGAATGCCACGGCTGACACCTTCCTTGTTGCGCAGATCCCCGCCGAACGACGACCAGAATTCTTCCATCACCGAAATCCAGTCGAGTGCGCCATTGGAAATTTCGTCCAGCTCCGCTTCCAGATTGGCGGTAAATCTGTAGTCCAGATAGTGGTTGAAGTGCGAAGTCAGGAAACCAGTTACCAGACGGCCAACGTTGCTCGGAGTGAATCGTTTCTTTTCCAGGACGGCATAGCCGCGATCCTGCAATGTCGAAATAATATTGGCGTACGTTGAAGGTCGGCCGATGCCGTACTCTTCGAGCGTTTTTACCAGACTGGCCTCGGTATATCGGGGCGGTGGCTGAGTGAAATGTTGCTCGCCGTAGAGCTTGTCGACGCGCAGTTTTTCGTTTTCTTTCAGTACCGGCAGTTTTGCGTCCGATTCCTGTTCGATGTCGTCGGCGCCTTCTGTGTACACGGCAATAAAACCCGGAAAAACCAGTATCTGGCCTGTCGCGCGAAAAATCGTGTCCGCATTGCCGGCTTCCAGATCGACACTGGTTGTGTCGAAGCGAGCCGCTGTCATCTGACAAGCGAGCGTGCGTTTCCAGATCATTTCGTATAGTGCGGCCTGATCCGGGCGTAAATATTGTCTGACCGATGCCGGCGTACGGAATATTGAGGTCGGACGTATCGCTTCGTGCGCCTCCTGTGCGTTCTTGGATCGGTTCTTGTAACCTACGACTGATTTTGGCAAATATTCTGCGTCGAAATTCTTCCCTATATAGTCACGAATTTCATGGACAGCTTCGTTGGCAAGTACCACCGAGTCGGTCCGCATATACGTTATCAGACCGACGGTTGTGCCGCCGGTATCAACACCTTCATAGAGTTGCTGCGCGGTACTCATCGTCGTCCTGGAGGTCATGCCAAGTTTGCGCACTGCTTCCTGTTGCAACGTAGATGTGATAAACGGCGCGGCCGGGTGTCGTGTTCTCGGTTTGCGCTCGACGCGAGTGACCGTGACATTGCCGTTCGCGGATTTCTTGATTTCGGCAACGACATTCTTTTGCGCGGTTTCGCTCTCGAAAGAGAATTGCTCGACTTTCTTGCCCTGGTACTCGTAAAGGCGCGCCGAGAACGGTTGTTTGCCTTTGTGCGAATCGAGGTGAATGGTCCAGTATTCGCGGCTGTCGAAATTCTCGATTTCCTGCTCGCGCTCGACGATCAGTCGTAACGCGGGGCTTTGCACCCGGCCGGCAGACAGACTGCGGCCGATCTTGCGCCAGAGTATTGGCGACAAATTGAAACCGACCAGATGGTCCAGGGCGCGTCGCGCCTGTTGCGCATTGACCAGCGGCATTGAGATATTGCGCGGGTTCTGAACAGCTTCCTTGACCGAGGACTCAGTGATCTCGTAGAAGACCACCCGGTGCAATTTGCGATCTTTCAGAAGTTTCTTCTGCTTGAGAATCTCGGATAGATGCCATGCAATCGCTTCACCTTCCCGGTCAGGGTCGGTTGCAAGATAGATGTTCTTTGCTTTTGCGACCGCCTTTGTAATGGTATCCACATGTTTCTTGTTGCGCTCTACCAGACCATATTGCATCTCGAAATTGCTGTCGGTGTCGACAGCACCTTCCTTTGCAACAAGGTCGCGCACGTGACCATACGAAGCGACAATATCGAAGCCTCGGCCCAGATACTTTTTCAGGGTTTTCGCCTTTGAAGGCGATTCAACAATTAGCAGATTTTGCGACATTCGCGCGGCCGGGAAACAGGATTGGGCGTGATGATAAGAAGATGCTCGCCGCGGGGCAAGCAATTGATGGTCCTAAGAGGAATTCTTATTGCGGGCTGCTGTATTCGCTGCTGGCAAGCAGTTCGAGTACAAGTCCTTCGACAGGTTGCTGCTGATTCCACAGAACCATCAATACGATGAGTTTTATTTTTTCGAGGTCTACCCCGGGTTCTGCAATCGCCAATATGCGTTCAACGATGATTTCGCGTTGCAGCGCTGTGATGATTCCGGAGTTTTCCAGAAAGAGCAGAAAGCCACGGGCGTCAGCGGTCAGGCTTGATAGTTCTTCGTCAGCATAAATGCGAAACCCCTGACTGCTGTTGAACGCCTCGGATGCCTTGCCCTGTTCTGTCTGTTCAAATCCGCTCAGCCAGTTGAGTGCCTCGGAAATGTCGTCGTCTTCGAATCCGGCAGCCGATAATCGCTTGGAAATTGTTTCTGCATCTGGAAAGTCACCGCTGTGAAAATAGTTTTCGACCAGGTAAACGAGTATGTCGAACATGAGCCCCCAAGGCTGAGATGTGGCGCCGGTATAGCTAGCGTATGCGCTGGAACGTGCCGCCGGGTAATCGTGCAAGTTCGCCGTTCAGTTCCAGTTCCAACAGCATCGCCGATGCTTTCTCGGCAGTCAAGTTGGCACGCTCGCAAATTGTATCGAGATCAACCGGATCAAAGCCTATTGCTTCCAGTAGTTCCGGCTTGCTTCCCTGCAACGTGCCATCCGATGTTTTGTTATTTGTCCTCTCCTGCTCGCCAAGCTCGACAAGCACATCATTCGCGGTTTCCACCAGTTTCGCACCCTGTTTAATAAGCGCGTGACAACCTTTCGAAAGCGTCGAGTGGATTGATCCAGGCACAGCAAAAACTTCGCGCCCCTGCTCAAGTGCGTAGCGCGCCGTGATCAGCGAGCCGCTCTTGACCGCGGCTTCCACGACCAGTACGCCAAGAGAGATTCCACTAATTAGACGGTTGCGGCGCGGAAAGTTCGCTGCCAGCGGCCTGACACCTAGTGGGAACTCCGAGATTATCAAACCTTTTTGCGACAGGTCGTGCGCCAGTTCCCGGTTGCGCGCGGGGTAGACAATGTCCAGGCCTGTACCGACCACCGCGATCGAGGAAAAACGGCCGGTCAATCCGCCGCGATGGGCTGCCGCATCGATTCCCAGAGCCATCCCGCTGACGATCGTGAAGCGGCTGTCTGACAATTCGTTTGCGAAAGCTTCAGCATTCGCGATTCCCTGTGGCGTAGCACTTCTGCTGCCAACGATGCCCAGCGCGTCATTGTTCAGTAGTTCGCTATTGCCTTTGAGATACAGTATTGGAGGAGGATCACTGATTTCAAGGAGGGCTTTTGGATAGGCGCCGTCGGCCAGGGTCAACAGTCGATTTTCTTCCCGTGATACCCATTGAAGAGTGGATCTCAGAAGTTCACCGTCGGGCCCATCGGTAATCGCAACGGCCAGCTTGCGACCGACCACTTTGGCGAGCTCGTTAGTGCCGGCAGACAGAGCCGAGTCGGGATCGCCAAACTCGCTCAGTAACATTCTGAATTTGACCGGACCCAGCTGCGGAATTAACCCGAGCCTGAGCCAGGCTTCGAGTTCCGCAGCTTGCATATTGCTTACCTGGGTGTCAGAACGAAATCGTTAACCTTGACTGGACGGTTGGTATTCATGACCAGTGCGTATGACAGGCATTGATACACCTTTACGACGAAGACCAGGCCATACCGTTCGTTCGGAAGTTTAACCTTCAAGTGGGGATCTTTCGAATCTAACGGATGTACGGCGTCACCAAGGCGTGAAACTTCGAGCACGTTTCCAACCTCAAGACCGTTGCGCGTACCCAGATTGAGGACGACGCCTTGCAATGGGCCGATTTCAGATACTGTTTCAGCGCCTGCGGCAACGATCTTGCCCTGCATCTTGCGGCCAGGCGATCTTGGCATGAAAGGCGGCGCGGCCTTGTTACTGGTCGCTCTGAGTAATTTGTCGCCGGGATTGATTTCGCGTACGGCGCCCGTGATCTTCAGCGTACTGATATCGGCACGCTCTCTGACTTTGGCTTCGCCGAGAAATATTGCTTCGTATCCGAGTATTTCCTTGGTGTCGGGATCCTTGAATGTACGACCCGGCCGTACCACGTACTGACGGGCGCCAACCGGAGCGTTTGAACCGCGCACGTAAGCAGTGTCACCGGGGCCGAGAACGAATCGCCCGTCCAGTCCGGAAACGATGGTGGGGGCAAGTTCAAGTTCATTTTCGCTTACCAGCCGGGATTTGGACACAAAAGTGCGCAGCATCTCGGTCGGAATAGCGGGAATCGGTGTGCCACCCAGGGCAGAGGTGCGCATTTGAGGACTGACGCGCTTGCGAACAAGCTCCCAGCCGTTATCGTTTTCAAATCTCAAACGGGGTGTGCCGCCAGTGAAGTCCAGAATGATAACGTCACCCGGGTAGATCCAGTGCGGATTCTTGATTTCACCACGGTTCAGGCCCCATATATCAGGCCATCTCCACGGGTCGCGCAGAAAACGCGCTGAAATGTCCCAGAGAGTGTCACCTTTGACAACGACGTATCGGGAAGGTGGGTTCTCGGTCAGTGCCAGTGGTGCTGTCGCCCGTGAGTCCTGAGCGGGCACCTCGCCGGGCGTCACAATCACGGCGAACGCGGTTAGCACCATATATATATAATTGCCTTGCCCATCTGTAAGGTCCTCGTTGTCTTCGTTTCTCGCCAAGGGGCCCTCACCAGTAAGCAACGACCCTGCCAAATTGGTTACTTTGGTTTAAATTCTTCATATAGTTTATTAAATTCACTGGGTTTATGGCATTACTTTCCATTCTCAAGTATCCCGATCCGCGGCTGAATACGGTTGCTGAACCGGTGACCGAGGTCAATCAGGAAATCCGTCAATTGGTTAAAGACATGGCCGAAACCATGTATGCGGCGCCGGGAGTTGGTCTCGCTGCAACTCAGGTGGATGTCCACAAGCAGGTGATCGTCATCGATGTCTCGGAGGCAAAGGACGAACTTCTGGTGTTGATTAACCCCGAGATTCTGGAATCGTCGGGAGAGGCGGAGTGCGAGGAGGGTTGTCTGAGTGTGCCGGGGGTCTTCGACAGGGTAGTACGCTCCGAGAACGTGCGTGTGAGCGCACTGGACGATAACGGCAACCGATTTCAATTCGACGCCCGCGGCGTACGCGCTGTTTGCGTCCAGCATGAAATGGATCACCTGAAGGGCATCGTATTTGTGGAATACCTGTCTCGACTGAAACAGGAGCGGATCGCAAGAAAGATGCGCAAAGCGGAGCGCCTGGCGCTCTGACGCGCCAGATTGCTGATTCTATTCGATGCGCCTGGTCTTTGCCGGCACACCAGCATTTGCAGCCGTCGCGCTCGAAGCGCTCCATAATAGCGATCACCAGATCGTACTGGTGTTGACACAACCCGATCGGCCTGCCGGTCGCGGGATGAAAATGGTAGCGAGCGAGGTCAAGCAACTGGCCGTCTCGCATGGAATCAGGGTAGAACAACCGACCACACTGCGCGACGCCGAACTCGTAAACATGATTGCCGGGGTCGATGCCGACGCAATGATTGTTGCCGCCTACGGCCTTATCCTGCCGCGTGAAGTCCTTGAACTGTTCCGGTACGGTTGTATCAATATCCATGCGTCTTTGCTGCCGCGATGGCGCGGTGCCGCTCCGATTCAACACGCCTTGCTTGCTGGTGACAGCGAGACCGGGATCAGCATCATGCAAATGGAAGAAGGACTTGATACCGGACCTGTATTTGTAATGGAGCGCGTCCACATCGATGCGCGCGACAACTCATCCACACTGCACGACAAACTCGCAGCGCTTGGCGCGCTTACTATAACGAGCGCACTGACAGGTATTGAATCAGGCGCTCTGCAGGCGCAGCCACAATCGTCTGCAGGCGCAACGTACGCCCACAAGATCAAAAGGGAGCAGGCGCGTATAGACTGGAAACTACCGGCTGTTGAATTGGAACGGGCGGTGCGGGCATTCAATCCGTTTCCCGCGGCGTTCTCTTTTTTCGAAGGTCAGGTCGTGAAATTCTGGGACGCTGAGTTGGTATCAGGATTGTCGGCAAAAGCGGGCGAGATATCCGCTGTAAGCGATGCGGGAATTGACGTGGGGTGCGGCCATGGTGCACTGCGCCTGACACGCTTGCAACGGCCCGGCGGCAAACAATTGCCTGCTGCAGAGTTCTTGAGAGGCTTCCCGCTTCATCCCGGTCAGCATTTCGACAGCTAGCGAGCTGCCGAACCTGGATTGCTGAGGGCGAAGCACTTCAATAGGAACTGACAAGCGTGCAAAATGTTCAGCGGGCCGCAGCAACAGCGGTGCAATCAGTTCTTGGAGGACAGAACCTGAATGTCGCGCTAGATGCCGCGTTGCGCCGATTTTCTCTGGTGGACCGCGAGCGCTCGGCAGCGCAGGCATTTAGCTACGGAACGCTGCGCAACCTTGGCTACCTGCGCTTCGCGCTGGATCAGCTCGCGTCGCGGCCACCAAAAGATGAACGTTTGCGTTGTTTGCTGTTTGTCGCGTTGTACCAGCTTGAGTTCGGCAATGCTGCGCATTACGCCGTTGTTGATCACGCTGTCGAAAGTGTCAGTGTGGTTTGCGGGCGGCCCCAGAAATCCTTTGCCAATGCGGTGCTGCGAGCATACCTTCGCAACAGAACGGAGATCGCCGATGCGGCAAAACAGGATGAAGTCGCGCGCTTGTCATATCCTCGCTGGTGGATAGATAAACTGCGTTCGCAACTGGGCGGGCAGGCTGACAAGATTCTGGAGATTGGTAACCAGCATCCGCCGATGACGCTGCGGGTGAACCGGCGTCGCATCGCACCGGCTGATTATCTGACCCTGCTCGCGGACAACGGACTTTCCGGAACTCAGGTTGATTCCACTTTCATCGATTCCAATTTGCTTGATTCCAATTTGATTGGATCGAATTTAATTCAATCCACGGCAATTCGACTTGAAACACCGGTATCCGTTGAAAAATTACCGGGCTTTGCAGATGGAATGGTGTCTGTTCAGGACGCTGGTGCGCAACGCACCCCCCCTTGCTTGACTTGCAGCCTGGCCAGACGGTGGTAGACGCGTGTGCTGCGCCCGGCGGCAAGACCGGGCACATACTCGAACTTGCCGACGTTCGTCTTACCGCACTGGATAAGGATTCACAGCGACTCAAGAGAGTCGGCGAGAATCTGGGCAGGCTTGGGTATGATGCACGTATGCATTGCGCGGACGCGGCAGATCTCGATACCTGGTGGGACGGAAAACCTGTCGATCGCGTGTTGCTGGATGCGCCGTGCACTGCTTCCGGCGTCGTGCGCCGTCATCCCGATGTCAAATGGCTGCGACGCGAGCGGGATATTCAAGGGTTTGCACGGCAACAAAGCCGATTGCTCGAAGCGCTGTGGAAGGTGGTCGCGGGCGGTGGTAAATTGCTTTATGTAACATGTTCGGTGTTTCAGGAAGAGAACCAGGCGCAGGTAGAAAGATTCCTCGCTCGTCATGCCGATGCGCGTCTACGCGCATCGGTTGGGGACGACAAAGGGGAATTGCTACTCCCTGCTGAAGACCACGATGGTTTTTTCCATGCCCTTTTCGAAAAGGGCTGATTTGCAACGGTTGCTTGTTGGTGTGTGGCTGGTGCTGTCTTGCGCCCTGGCCCGAGCCGACAACATTTTTGTGCAATCAGTCGAGTTTGCAAGCAATGATGGCGAGTACTATTTAAGCGCGACCTTCAATATCGGTCTCACGCCGCCAGTGGAGAATGCCCTCAACAAAGGTGTCCCGCTCTATTTCGTTGTTGAGTTCGAGCTGATCTATCCCCGCTGGTACACGCTGTATTTTCTCAACAAGCGCATTGCCGGCTTCGAGCAAACCTACCGGCTTAACTACAACGCGCTTACGCGCCAGTACCGGCTCAGTTACGGCGTTTTGCAGCAAAGTTTCGACACACTCACAGACGCGTTGGACGTACTTGGCGGGATCAGGGAGCAGCGCGTGTTGACGGATTCCCGGCTCGACGAAGGTCGGGCATATGAGGCGCAGGTTCGCATGCGCCTCGATCCTACGCGACTACCCAAGCCGCTTCAGGTCTACGCATTTGGCTCGAGTATGTGGGATGTTTCGTCGTCTTGGTTCAGATGGACGGTGAGGCCATGAACCGGGCGCTGATACGGGTACGCAAGTGGTTTATGGATCGCAGCATGCGCTACGTTGTGGCGGTCGCACTTATTCTCGGTGTGGCGATGCTGTATCTGCTGTCCGTCGCCAGTACCGATACAAGTCAGTTCGCAACTCACTTGCCGTTGTTGTTGGGATTAGGGGTCGCAATTGTCGTGATCCTGATGTTCCTGATCGGCTTTCAATTTGCCTTGATGCGCCGCCGTCTCAAGGCGCGCGTATTCGGTTCGAAGTTGACGTTACGGCTGGTGTTTGTTTTCTCCCTTGTATCCGTCGTTCCCGGCGTGCTGATGTACGGAATTTCGGTGCAGTTTCTGGCTGGCTCGATTGAATCCTGGTTCGACGTGCGCGTCGACAGTGCGTTGGAAGGTGGTCTCAATCTGGGTCGTGTCAATCTCGAAACCGGCTTGCAGGAACTCGAGCAAAAGGCTGATTCGATGGCGGTGCACCTGTCCGATGAAACCAGCGTGTCGCGAGTCGCGGTTCTCAACCAACTCAGGGAACAGGCCGCCGTTCACGAGGCTGCTTTACTCTCGCCAGAGGGAACCATCATCGCATTCTCCGGGTTGGATACCGAAGAACTGATGCCGGTTGTGACCAACCCATCCATTTTGCGCCAGGTGCGCTTGCACCGGTCGTATCGTGCCGTAGAGGAAATCGGCTATCAGCAGTTACAACTCCGGGTTGCGGTACCGGTCAGCCAACCCAGCGGTGAAACCGAGATACTGCAGCTGGTTCAGCCTGTTTCACAGAAGCTGGCGCGAGACGCCGCAATGGTCCAGGAAGCGTATCGCGACTATCAGGAGTTATCGCTGTCGCGACACGGGCTCAAGCGCCTGTACACGTTGGCTTTGACTCTATCGCTCGGCGTTGCGCTGCTGTCAGTGCTGTTGCTCGCGATCATGTTCAGCAAGCGTCTGTCGGCTCCACTCGGTTTTCTGGCAGCTGGTACGCGCGCAGTTGCACAGGGCGATTTCAGCCAACGACAACCGGTTCACAGACATGATGAACTGGGTGTGTTGACGGAGTCGTTCAACACAATGACCCGGCAGTTGTCCGATGCACAGACAGCTGCGCAACGACATCAGGAGGCGTTGTCGGCTGCCAAGGCGTACCTCGAAAGTGTGCTGGCAAACTTGTCTGCAGGTGTACTTTCCTTCGATGAACATTTTCGACTGCGCGCAACCAATCTGAGCGCAGAAAATATTCTTGGTGCCAAGCTCACGCCGTTGATCGGCACGTCAATGCAACACTGGCAGGACAATGCGCCCAAGCTGGTCAGCATCGGCGCAGTCGCGCGTACCCGATTCGCCGATCAGGATGAGGCTACCTGGGAACAACAGATTGAAGTTGAAACGCAAACCGGAAAGCAGGTACTTCTGCTACGCGGATCGCGGCTACTCGAAGGCGATGAAAAGGGCTACGTCATCGTGTTTGACGATGTGACGAATCTGCTGCAGGCGCAACGCTACGCGGCATGGGGAGAGGTCGCCAGACGTCTGGCACACGAAATCAAGAATCCTCTGACGCCGATACAGTTGTCAGCAGAGCGCATGCAGAGACGTCTTTCCGACAAGCTGGACGTCGCGGATTCGGACGTGCTGAGCCGTTCGACACAAACAATCGTAAACCAGGTATCGGCACTCAAGGGTATGGTCAATGCGTTCAGCGAATACGCGCGTTCGCCCGACCCCGACCTTGCACCGGTCGACCTCAACGGGCTTGTCCTTGATGTTCTCGACTTGTATGAAGCAATGAAACCGCGTTTAAGTGTTGAACTCGCTGATGGGTTGCCGGCCATTTCAGGCGACTCCGCGAAGCTCAGACAGGTTTTACATAATCTGCTGCAAAATGCCGAACAGGCAGTAGCAATTTCCAGCCAGCCGCAGATCATAGTCAGTACAAGTGCGACCGAAAATGGCGCGATGTTGTCGGTCCGGGACAATGGCCCAGGCTTTCCGGAACAAATGATGACGCGCGTTTTTGAACCCTATGTCACGAGCAAGTCCCGGGGTACCGGACTCGGGCTGGCGATCGTAAAGAAGATCGTCGAGGAAAATAACGGTACAGTAAGAATCTCCAACCCTGAAGCAGGTGGCGCGCTGGTTGAAGTGTGTCTGATTGGTGCGGCATCAGGCACGCTGGATGAACAGCCGCTGGCAATGAATCACTGAAAACAATGAGTCAGATTCTGGTCGTAGACGATGAAGTTGGCATCCGGGAATTGCTCTCGGAAATACTTGGAGACGAAGGTCACCAGGTACGCCTTGCCGAAAGCGCATCCCATGCGCGCCAGTTGAAATCGAACAGCGATCCTGATCTGGTTTTGCTCGATATCTGGATGCCTGATACCGATGGCGTAACCTTGCTCAAGGAGTGGGCGTCAACCGGCCAGCTTTCGATGCCGGTCGTCATGATGTCTGGTCACGGCACCATTGACACCGCCGTCGAGGCCACACGCATTGGTGCCTATGCGTTTCTTGAAAAACCGATAGCGCTGCAAAAGCTTCTCTCAACCGTGGGTTCGGCACTTGCGCAAGGGCACGGTCGGCCGCACAGGGCGCCGACCTTCGCCACCATCGGCAAATCTGCCGCCGCGGAGCAACTGCGCAGGCAAATCGAGAACGTCAGACAGCTTCGCAGCTCGGTGTTATTCGTTGCCGAACCCGGTGCAGGCGCGGACCAGTGCGCCCAGTTACTTCAGCAGTCTGAAGTGCCGTGGATAGAGATCGGTAGCGCTGCACAATTTGACAAGTATCGTCGTGAACTGTCGTCCTTGAACGAACGCCGCATCGTTTATGTGCACGATGTCCATGAACTGAACCGGGAACAGCAGCGCGCGCTGCTGGCAATGTTCGAGAACTTCGAGCGAAGCGGTGTCCGGCTGCTGTCATCTACGACTACGTCCCTTCCGGAACGAATCGCCGAAAATACATTTGACCCGCGGCTGTATGCTGTTCTGGCCGGGACGATTGTTCGTATACCCAGCCTGCGCGAGCGGTCTGAAGACGTCCCGGAGCTCGTCGAATTGTTGCTGGCGCGGTCGATCGAATCTCGCGAGACGCCACCTCACACCTTCAGCATGGCGGCACTCAACATGCTGCGCAACTATCATTGGCCGGGAAATCTTGTCCAGCTGCAAAGTGTCGTACAAACGTGCGCGCAGCTTGCGTCGGGAACGGAAATCGATGCGCCGGATGTCGGCAACGCGCTGGCCCTGCTGGATGCACCGCTGCCTGCCACTCATGATCCGTTGGTTCTTGACCGCGACTTGCGTACGGCTCGTGATGATTTCGAGCGAATCTATTTCGAGTTTCATCTCAGCCGCGGCGACGGCAATATGAGCCGGGTAGCGGATCGCGTCGGTCTGGAGCGCACTCACCTGTATCGCAAACTCAAACAACTTGGAATCAAGCTGCAGCGACGAAGCGAGGAATGAGTGGACGCAGTGCGCAATAAACGGCCTGCTGTGTTCCCCAGTGCGTTTATGCTGCGCCCTGCGCTAGAATAAGCGCCACCTGAACTGAACAATCCCGGAACCTGTGTTCCGGGATTTTGTTTTCCTGGAATAGGACAGATGGCAACCAGAACTGAATTGGCCGACGCGATTCGCGCGCTCGTGATGGACGCGGTACAAAAAGCGAAATCCGGACACCCCGGCATGCCAATGGGCATGGCCGATATTTCCGAAGTACTTTGGCGCAAGTATCTGCGTCACAATCCTGCCAATCCCGCTTGGCCCAACCGTGACCGCTTTGTCCTGTCCAACGGCCACGGTTCGATGCTGTTGTACGCAGTGCTGCATCTCACGGGCTACGATTTGCCGATTGAAGAACTAATAGCGTTTCGGCAGTTACATTCCAAAACGCCGGGGCATCCAGAGTACAAATGTGCGCCTGGCGTGGAGACAACGACTGGTCCGCTCGGGCAGGGCTTGTCCAACGCCGCAGGAATGGCGCTCGCCGAGCGGGTTCTTGCCGCAGAATTCAATCGGCCGGGTTTTGATCTCGTCGATCACTACACCTATGTGTACGTCGGCGACGGTTGTCTGATGGAGGGCGTGTCACACGAGGTGTGCTCTCTTGCCGGTGTTCTCGGGCTTGGCAAACTGATCGCACTCTACGACGACAACGGCATTTCGATTGATTCTGACAAGGCAGATATCACGAGCTGGTTCGGTGACGATACGCGCAAACGCTTCGAGGCTTACGGATGGCATGTCATTGACAACGTCGATGGCCACAACCCGGAAGCAATCGATCAGGCGATAACCGAAGCTCGATCAGTCGCTGACAAGCCGAGCCTGATCTGTTGCAAAACAATCATCGGCAAAGGGTCGCCTAACAAGCAGCACACGGGTTCAGTGCATGGCGCTGCTCTCGGGGAACAGGAGGTCGCTGCAACCCGGGAAGCAATCGGCTGGAAGCATGCGCCATTTGAAATTCCTGACGAAATTTATGCCGAGTGGGACGCGCGCGCGAATGGTGCCAGATTAGAGGCGCAATGGAACGAAACACTAACGGCGTATGCGCAGCAATATCCCGCTGAAGCCGCCGAATTCAAGCGCAGGATGTCGGGCGGACTTCCGGCCGACTGGGCAAGCAAACGCGACGAAATTGTTGCCGCAATTTCTCAAAAGGCGGAAAAGATTGCGACTCGCAAGGCATCCCAGAATGCGCTGGAGGTATTCGGCCCGTTGCTTCCGGAACTGGTCGGCGGGTCCGCAGATCTGGCCGGATCGAACCTGACCATGTGGTCTCAATCCAGACCTGTTTCGGCAGACGGTGGCAACTACGTGTTTTACGGCGTGCGTGAATTCGGCATGGCCGGAATTATGAACGGCATGGTGCTGCATGGCGGCTGCATCGCCTACGGCGGAACCTTTCTGGTTTTCTCGGACTACTGCCGCAATGCATTGCGTGTTGCGGCACTCATGAAAGTCGGCTCTGTATTTGTGTTCACGCACGATTCGATTGGACTTGGCGAAGACGGCCCGACCCATCAGCCGATCGAACACGCTGCCAGCCTGCGCTACATTCCGAACATGGACGTGTGGCGGCCGGGCGACGCGGTCGAAACGACTGCGGCATGGGCCATGGCCGTGGAACGGCGAGACGGCCCAACCAGCTTGCTGCTTACGCGCCAGGGCGTGCCGCACCAGGAGCGGACGGTTACTCAAGTGGCCGATATCCGCCGTGGTGGTTATATATTGGCCGACGAGAAGCAGCCCGCCGCAATCATTATTGCGACCGGATCCGAACTGGCACTTGCGATGGATGCGCGGCAGATGCTTGCCGAAAAAGGAATCGCCGTGCGCGTTGTATCCATGCCCTCTACAACGGTTTTCGACCGCCAGAAAGCCGATTATCGTGACGCTGTTCTTCCGGCTGGCATACCGCGCGTCGCGGTCGAAGCTGGCGTGACTGACTTCTGGCGCAAATACGTTGGACTCGACGGCGCCGTCGTCGGGATAGATAGTTTCGGTGAATCTGCGCCGGCTGCCCAGCTTTATGAGTATTTCGGTATCACCAGCGAAGCAGTCGTCGCAGCTGTTCAGACAACGCTGAAAAGCTAATTTGGCGAGCCTGCATATTTCACGAAGACGGTTGAGTAAGCCACGTATTAGCGAAACGAATCAACTCGATAGCAATACTTTTTGGCATTGTTGCGCGGGGACCGATTGTACCTATTCGCTTTCAGGAGAAATCTGCCGTCACAGCTTGAACGATCCACCTTGAGCAATAGTCCGGCTATTCCTCTGCGGCCGATCGTCGCAATCTGTTTAGGCACATTTCCCCTGAGAAGCGAATCCTTCGTGAAACATGCAGGCTGGCGATAAACCGCGATGAGCGAATCCGACCTGAGTTTGGTATCGGACATTGGCGGGACGAACGCGCGATTTGCGCTCGTAGCGGCCAACAGCGAGACCACGCAGCATGAACTCTCGTTGCGCTGTAAGGAATTCGCGGGACCGGTCGAGGCTGTTCGGCACTATCTCGAGATAGCGGGCAATCCGCGTGTGCGTGTCGCGGCATTCGATGTTGCCACCGCCGTCGACGGCGATCGTGTGGCGCTTACCAACGGGCCCTGGGACTTTTCAATCACGCAAACGCGCGATGCACTCGGACTCGAGCGCTTGCACGTCATCAACGACTTTACGGCGCTCGCACTTGCGGTGCCGCTGCTTGATGACAGTGAGACACGCCAGGTCGGAGGTGGTTCGTCACGGCCCGGGAGCGCAATAGGTGTAATCGGTGCCGGCACCGGACTGGGTGTCTCTGGCTTGCTACCCGACCGGGGCCGCTGGATAGCGATCAACGGCGAAGGTGGTCACGTGGCGTTCAGTTCGGAGAGCGAACGCGAAGATGCGATTCTGCAAGTGTTGCGCAAACGTTTTGGCAGCCACGTTTCCGTAGAACGCCTGCTAAGCGGAATGGGCCTGACAAACATATTTTAAGGCACTGTGCGAAATCGACGGCGCAGAACCGGTTCACCGTGACCCCGACGAGATCACCGACCAGGCGCTGAACGGTCGCGATGAGCGCTCGACGGAAACAGTCGATATTTTTTGTGCGGCACTCGGCACAGCCGCCGGCAACCTCGCAATGACGCTCGGGGCGCGCGGCGGTATTTATATCGGCGGCGGCATCATTCCAAGACTCGGCCCGTACTTCGATGACTCACCATTTCGCAGACGGTTCGAGGACAAAGGCCGCTTGCACGATTACGCAGCAGCAATACCCACCTACGTGATTCTCGCGGAACAGCCGACACTACGCGGGCTGGCCGCTTTTCTCAAGCACGCGGACTAAGCGCATCGACTGGTTGTATCGGTATGACCGCGTCGACCTAACGTCGCTGTTCTGTGGCGGTACGCCGGCTCCGCAGCAACCGATTGTCAGGTGGCGTTTTGGAGTTCATCTTTTAGAGCACATATACGAACGATGATTGGTGGGCAGTGAACCGGTCGCACCGCACCAGTTATTCCACGCCGAGCCATTCCTTAGCGGCTACGTCACTTTCGAAAAATCGAAGGGGCGAACCACGATTTGTCGCAACGTTTTCCAGAAACTCCCTTTCCTGGGCAGCAGCGTCGTCGCGCTCTACCAACGCTATACGCAAACCTAACTTGGCAACCGCTTCGCCCAATTTGAAAATATCGGCCGTGCCGAGATTGACCTTCGTGCCCCGACCGATGATCAAGACTTTTCGGCAGCCTGCCTTGGCGCAGTGGTCTGCAACCGTTTCCAGAAAATGTGGTTGCTCGCTCGGAACGACCTCGTAGTTATCCGGGCGTTTCACCAGGAGGTAGCCTGGTTGAACCAAAAATTCGATCTTTCTCGTCTCCATAACCTGAGCCCATTGCGTCACGCTAGCGAGCTAACGCTCACGCTCAGCGGCGCGTGTACTGCCGTTCCTGAATCCAGGCGACGGTTCCCGCGTCCGCTGCTTCAATTTGTTGGGCATCCCATCTGATAAATCGCAACTGAGCCAAAAGCACTCATTCCAGTGCAAACGAGCCTCCCCTGAGTTTACCGCCGCGACGGTAGGTACTGATAATCGTGCCAGTTGTTGTTGTTTTAGAGCTTTGCAATGACATTTCCCGTGGCAAAGCTCCCTTCGCGAATAGGCGCTTGCCCGTACCAAGCACTACTGGAAACACAAACAGACGATGTTCATCCACGAGGTCTAACTGGATAAGCGTTTGAAGCAATCCCGGGCTTCCATGTACTTGAAGTTCCCCCTGCAGATTCTCCTTCAATTCGGCTATTTCTCGTTCCAGATTCGTGATATGAGACGTCGTATTCCAATCGAAGTTGGACCGGTTTCTCGACGCGACATACTTCGGCAGTGAGTTTAGGCGGTTCGCTACGGGATCATCTGTATCGGTGACCTTCGGCCAGTGTGCCGCAAAGATATCGTAGGTCCCGCGCCCGAGGAGAAACGCGGCGGCCTTTGAGAATATGACGGTCATTTCCTCACCCATAACGGGATCGAAAAATGGAACCAACCAGCCGCCGTGGGTAAAGTCGCCGCTGGTATCCTCATCCGGACCGCCAGGGGCCTGCATGACGCCATCCAACGTGAGGAAAGTTGTTGCGGTTAGTTCACCCACTAGCCTATTTCTCCCGCAGTGGCCTCTTTGATGCCCAACGTTAAATAGTTTGCCTGAGAACCATCTATTACGCCTGCCTGAGTTTGCGCTCGAAACAATTCTCTTGTGAAATTATCGTGTTTTGCAAACTGTACAAGTTGCTGGCCCGTTATAGGTTGCGGGAGGGCACGATGGAAAAAGGGGTCGGGAGTCTTTTCTTGACGTTGACTCGGAATCAACGTTGCGGCTTCGGGGACAACCCAAAGGCTTGTAAGAAAAGACTCCCGACCCCTTTTTCCCCAATTAAGCCTTTGGTTGGGCGAAGATCATTGCCTGTGATAACAAGCGCTCTTGTCAAAGACGGTGTCAAACTGCATGCACTCCGACCGGCAGTTTCGCGTTCGAAAATGAAATGCTGTGCCACGATCGGTTATGTGCACTTCACAGTCGGTGGATTCTAGGTACGGGTCATGGGCGAGGTAGTATTCGAGGGTATTCTCGTTGCCACTTTCTGTCTGATAGTACATACCTAAGCGCTGTTTGCAGGTATACGTATAGCCCACGCGTAGATCAGGGTGTGACACGGCGGTTGCGGCGCTAAAGATCGTAATAACGCCGTT
Source organism: uncultured Burkholderiales bacterium (assembly GCA_951812315.1). Lineage (GTDB taxonomy): Bacteria > Pseudomonadota > Gammaproteobacteria > Burkholderiales > Eutrophovitaceae > SG8-40. The sequence goes on along the minus strand of CATOSA010000032.1, from coordinate 213,454 downwards.
GTTGATTTCGAATTGAGCACTGCCTGATTCACCCATGTAATGGCATCGGTACACCCCGGTCCCCGGTCGAGAGAACGCAATCGCGGCTAGTTTCCGAACTCGGATTTGGTAGACGGACCGAAGGCAATTTTTCGCTTTTAGTTTTCGATCTCTAGCATTCAATACACTTGCAAAGTCACACGCGTCTCGCGTTCGAAGCCACGTGCGCTGTTCGGCCCTTAGTATCGTTTTGTCCGAGGCACGCTGCAGAGCAAGCCGATAGGAATGATCGAGAGCGATATCCAGGCCGGAGAGATTGTGTCGGAGCAGACTGTTTCTTCGGCGAAATTACTTGCCTTCGAACAATCGAAACTTGCCGCGGCGGTATGGCCTGCCAAAACGATGGATATAAATGAGATCAGCCAGCGCACGATATTTGTGCCCAACGTCAAAGATTAGCGGCGTGCCGTATAGTCGGCGGCTTCTTTGCGCATGCAAAGAAGATGACGGATAGGCGCGACCGCTTCATCGCCTTGTTAAGCGTCATTTCCGGCCACTCGTTTCTTTACAGCCCACCTCGCCTCCGGCACCAATTCGAAATCTTCGTCATGCTTCATCACGTAGACCCGAGGATTCCTTCCAAAGTATCTAGGTCGGCGCACCTCCGAAGCTCTAGGTCCGCCGAACGCCCCGCATCAGCGGCTGGCCGTAGGCCAGCCCGGCTGCATGCGGTTGTTATACGGCACCATCTTCAATTGGTCGATAGAAGTGCATAAAAGCTCCTGAGGAACATGACTCGTATTTGGAGAGTCTATACTTCGATGAAATTGCACCATTTTCAAATAAGCGTTTTCCCTCTTCAACAACTACGGGAAACGTCCAAAGTCGAAGCTCATCGATCAGGCTGTGTTTAAGAAGGGTTTGAACTAGTTGCCAGCTACCATGAACTTGTAGCAATGGCCCTTCCAATTCTTTAAGCATGGCGATTTCCGCAGCCACATCCGACCCGTTGACTTTCACAGAATTTTGCCATTTAAGATCATCAGAGCCTGATGTCACGACATATTTCTTCGCCTAGTTTAGTTTATCCGCAGCTGGATTACCGGGTTCGGCGTTTGAAAAGCTTGATGCAAATAACTCGTAAGTATTGCGTCCCAAAAGCAGATCATATGGTTCCGCCATTGCCTCTTTACCTACTTGCTCCATGACTTCATCCCAACAATCCTTGGCCCAGCCGCCGTGACTGAAGCCACCTGAAAAATCTTCCTCGGGGACGCTGGGTGCCTGCATTACTCCGTCGAGCGTTTGGAAGATTAATATTGCTAAATTTCTCATCATTTGATTTCCACGAGAGAAGGGACCATTAGTGCCGTATAACGTTTGAGTTGAGAGACTGGACGCCGCAGGCGGCCGGTCCAAGAGAGCGAAGCGAACGGCTCGAACGAAGGGTTAGGCAACATCCCACACAATGAAATGGACAAGGTCACTTTATCTTCCCATCACGGAAGTCGGCGAGTTTTTGAATCAACTCGTCAACATCAAACATTTGCCGAATTTGTTTTTGCGTCAACATCAGTTCTTCGCCATCAGAATCCACTATTCGGAAAAAGTACTGGCACTCGGTGGAATCGTCTGACGCGTCTTTCCCTTCTTTCCGAAGAAACTCGTATGTTGTGATCAGGGGGTGCCGAAAGCTTGGGTCCTCGAAACCAAAGAGAAAGTACGTTCCACCAGGTCGTAGAGTCGCGTCGTTTGCCATGCTAATTGTTGCCTAACGCCTCGCATCAGCCGCAAACCAGGCGCGTAGCGACTGGTTTGTCGGTCTGCATGCGCACACCTGCTTTGAGGTGTTCGCAAAAGGGCCGGCTGAAGCCTATTGCGCATTTAACTTTTCGCCGTCACGGCAATGGGCTGCATATTGCTTCGATGGATATCGGCACGAAATTGCGCAACTGGAACTGTCTTCGGGCATTCTTGTACATGTAGAGTGTTTGCCGGACAGATTCGCGCTTGAAGCTGTTGTCGATCTGGAAGGACGGGATCTGCTCTACCCTGTTACGCAGACCAGACTGGGGGTTGCGGTCGTTATTGAACAACGCAATGGCAGCCTGTCGTACTGGGCAGTGCGCCATCCGCCCGGCAAGCCGGATTTCCACCATAGCGACGGGTTTGTTGTTGAGTTCCCCGGCGATGGTGCTCGCACTGACGGAGAATGATGATCAGACTAACAAATATCAAATGTCGGCAATAAGTTTGCAGCGAGGTCACTGAATGCAATTTGGTCTGGATCGGCTTCTGGCTGAAAGTTCGTTGCGCGAGCCATTGCGCAACAAGCGTGTCGCGTTACTCGCACATCCGGCGTCAGTCACGCGCGATCTCACACATGGGCTCGATGCGTTGGCAGCGTTGCCGGATGTGGAGGTGACTGCGGCATTTGGACCGCAGCATGGTTTGCGTGGCGACAAGCAGGACAACATGGTCGAGTCGCCGCATTATGAAGACCCGGTCCACGCTATTCCGGTTTTCAGTCTTTATGGAACGGTACGGCGGCCCACGGCCGCAATGATGGACACTTTCGATGTGCTTCTGGTCGACTTGCAGGATCTCGGCTGTCGTGTCTATACCTTTATCACGACCTTGCGATATGTACTTGAAGAGGCGGCGCTGGCTAACAAGAGCGTGTGGCTGCTCGACCGTCCTAATCCGGCAGGAAGACCGGTCGAAGGTCTGAGCATGCGCGCGGACTGGGAAAGTTTCGTCGGCGCGGGTGAGTTTCCGATGCGCCACGGACTCACAATGGGCGAACTGGCAGGATGGTTTGTCGGGCGTCGGAGACTCGACGTAGATCTGCAAGTGATCGAGATGCGCGGCTGGCAGCCAGCACAGTCGCCGGGATATGGCTGGCCGATGGAAGAGCGCAGCTGGATCAACCCCAGTCCTAACGCACCCAATGTCTCGATGGCACGCTGTTACGCAGGTACCGTGATGCTTGAAGGGACGAATTTGTCAGAAGGGCGCGGGACGACGCGCCCTCTCGAAATGTTCGGCGCGCCGGATCTGGATCCATCGCAACTCATGGCGACAATGCGATCGTTGGCGCCAGACTGGCTGAACGGCTGTGTGTTGCGGCCGTGTTGGTTCGAACCGACATTTCACAAGCATGCCGGTGAACTGTGCGCTGGCTTGCAGATTCATGTGGAAGACCCTCTGTATTACGACCATGAAACTTTCCGGCCGTGGCGTGTCCAGGCACTGGCCTTCAAGGCACTGCGCAAGTTGCGACCCGATTACGACTTGTGGCGCGACTTTCCATATGAATACGAGAACGAGCGACTCGCCATCGATATGATTTGCGGCAGTGATTTGCTGCGCCAGTGGGTCGACGATTCCGATGCCACGCCGTCCGATCTCGACGCATTGACGCAACCAGACGAGACGGCTTGGCGCGAGGAACGCGAATCGGTAATGCTCTACAGATGACTTCTCGAAAGCTGGCAGGCGAGCGGCTCGCCGGCGCAAGCGGTAGTCATGTTTTCAGGGAGAAGGTTTTGCTTTGGAATGGGCCTTGCCGGACGCGGTAATGGAAATATGGTCGCAATACCTGTACGAGATCCAGGTACTTGGTTTCGTATCGGTCGTCACACTGGTCTTGTCGGTTGCGCTGATGCCATTCCTCATCATCCGGCTTCCCGCCGATTTTTACGCAGAACGCAATCACCGGCGCCGCGTGTTTCAAGACAGGCCGTTCCTGCGATTTGTCTTCCTGGCGGTAAAGAATGCACTCGGTGCGGTCTTGTTTGTTGCCGGCGTGCTGATGTTGCTGCTCCCGGGGCAGGGCATCCTTACAATTCTCGCCGCGCTTGCGTTGCTCGATTTTCCGGGCAAACGGAAACTGGAACTTCGCATCCTGCATATCCCGGCTCTGCTGAAGGGTATTAACCGGCTGCGTCGCCGAGCTGGGCGAAAACCTCTTTCGTTCTGATCCCGGGATTCTTTTCCTGGCGCTGTTCGACGAATTGATCGCTGCAATTGCTGCGCCGCTGCCGCAGATCAGACGCTTTAATTTGCTCAACCGCTATCGATAGATGAGCGTTCCGTCTTCCAGGTCCGCGGCGGGTATGGTGTCTCTTTCCTGGAAATAGTCCTGGCTGAAGACCCACGGTTCGCGATCGCCCTGTTTGGGCATCAGGTGAATTTTGCGCATCACGTATCCCGCATTGAAGTTCTCGGATTCGATAAACGGGCGCGCTGACATGTCTTTGTCTTCTTCTCGCAGTTGCGGTGTAACAACGCTCGCGCCTTTTTCCTCCAGGTGTTTGAGTAACCGGCAGACAAATACTGACACGAGATCGGCACGCATCGTCCAGCTCGTGCGCAGATAGCCGAACACCCAGGCCATATTCGGCACACCCGAGAACAGGATGCCGCGATGGCCCCAGCATTTGGAAAAGTCTACGTGCTGGCCGTCTACGCTAAACGGAATGCCGCCCATTGCTGACATGTTGAATCCGGTGGCGGTCACGATAATGTCGGCGTCAAGCGTCTCTCCAGACTTGAGTGCGATACCGTTCTCGGTAAATGAGTCGATCTGGTCGGTGACTACCGAAGCTTTGCCTGAGCGAATGCATTTGTACAAATCGCCGTCGGGAATGACCGCCAGGCGTTGGCGCCAAACCCGGTAGTTCGGCGTGAAGTGTTTCTTGATATCGAAGTCATCGCCGAGGTAGGCGCGCGCTGCGCCGAGTAACTCGTTCTGAAGAGACTCGGGCTCCTCGAAGGATCGCCGCGTCGTCTCGAACTGGTCGTGCAACACTTTGCGCCGCGCGATTTCATGTATCCATTCTTTTGGTATATCGAGCTTGCGCAGCAAATCGATGACTTCGTCATTCTTTGGTCTGGCATAGAAGTAGGTGGGCGAACGCTGCAACATGGTGACGTGTTCGCAGTCCCCGGCCATTGCCGGGACGATGGTTGCCGCTGTTGCGCCAGAGCCGATCACAATGACGCGCTTGTTCTTGTAGTCCAGATCGTCAGGCCAGGTCTGCGGATGCACGATGCGGCCGGTGAATCGTTCTATACCGGGAAAGTCGGGCGTGTAGCCTTCCGAGTGCTGGTAATAACCCTGGCACATCCACAGGAAATTACACGTGAATCGTTGCTGCTCTCCGTCGTTGCAAACCACCTCCAGAGTCCATTGGTTGTCGTCACCAGACCAGCTCGCGGACTTCACCTGGTGCCGGTAGTGAATGTGTTCGCTGATTTGCTGTTCTTCAATGGCTTCACCAAGATAGTTGAGAATTTCCTCAGCTGTGGCGATGGGCACACCGGTCCACGGTTTCCATTTGAAGCCGAATGTGAACAGGTCGCTGTCCGAGCGTATGCCCGGAAACTTGTGCGTCAGCCAGGTGCCGCCAAAGCTTTCCTGGCTCTCCAGCAACGCGAAGCTCTTTTCGGGACATTGTTGTCGCAAGTGATAAGCGGTGTCGATTCCGGAGATGCCGGCGCCAACAATCAGCACGTCGAAGTGACTTACCGGCACTTGCTCACGCTGTAGCGCGTTCCTGGATTCAGGCATGTTCATAGGTCGGTGGCTCCGGGCGGGAATTCCGTTCTGCGCGTGGTTCCGGTGTGGTTGGCAGATGCGTGTTTGTGTATTGTCATGCTCTGCGGAATTTTACGTGATATCGAATTGCACGCGTAGGAAACCGGGGTTGCAACTTGCAGGCAAGTGAGGCAAGGTGAGGCCGAGCAAGTATTTTGAGAATTGGTCCGTTTTGTCGATGTACAGGTTAAAGCTGTTCAGACGAAAGTATTGCGGATCTATTCCGCTTTCTCGTGTTTGGGCACGATCGTCTGACTATCTGGAACTGCGCCAGCATAATAATTGAGGAGCACTTGAACGATGGCGAGCCATGCAACAGGAGACGGCGGTATTCCGCCTCGCGATGCCAAAAAGCGCGGCCTGACGCGCATCATGACACTCGGCGGTGCCTATGGCACCCGCAATTACACGATCAAGGACCTTCGTGACCAGAAGGGCAAACGCGTGCTGGTCGAGACCTTGCCGTTTACGCCGGAAGAAGCGGCGGCGGCCGAAGAAGCCGGCATCGACACGATGAAAGTACGCTTCGACCCGACCCAGCCGCATCTTGCCAAGGCGGTTCGTGGCGCGGCACCCCATACGTTCATGTCATTTTCAGTGCCGTTGGTTGCAGCGGCAAATGAAACTGAAGCCGTACGCCTGGCTTATAAGGCGATGGAACTGGGCGCAGATGCGGTCATGACCCAATGGTCGCCGCGCTTAATCAGTGCCGCGACCGAAGCCGGCGTCCCGGTGCAGGGACACGCCGGCCTTGTGCCGCGCAGGAGCACCTGGACCGGAGGTCTGCGGGCTGTCGGCAAGACGATGGAAGAAGCCAAATGGATTTATCTGGAAATCAAGAGGTTTGAAGACGCCGGCGCGTGGGCGGTTGAAGTGGAGGTTATTCCGGAACCACTTCTGGTTGAGATCAGCAAGCGCACTAGCTTGCTCACGTCATCAATTGGTGGCGGCAGCGGCGGAGACATTCAGTTTTTGTTCGCAGAGGACATTCTTGGCAGCAACCCTCCCCCGTATCCACGGCATTCGAAGCAATATCGCAGCATTTACAAACTGCGCGAGCAAATGCAGGCGGAACGAGTCGCCGGATTCAAGGAGTTCGCCGAGGACGTGCGTTCCGGTGGCTTCCCTGCGCCGGAGCACGTTATCAAAGCGCCCGACGGTCTGATCGACGCGTTTCTCAAGTTCGCCGACAAACAGGACTGACTGCCCATCATGCGCAAACTCCCGTTGCACTGGCAAATCCTCATCGCGATCGTCCTTGCTGCCGTCGTTGGCTCGATCGTCAAACACTTCACGATCGACGGCGTTGCGCCTGCGGTTCTTGGCGTCAGTTATGTGTCGATGTTCGATTATGTCGGTTCGATATTTCTGAACGCACTGAAAATGATCATCGTGCCGCTGATCACGTCATCGATCATTGTTGGCGTTGCCGGAATCGGCTCGGGCGGAAACATCGGCGCACTTGGTTGGCGGACATTGGTGTTCTACGGTGCGACAACCTTCTTCGCCATTCTGATCGGGCTTCTCGTGATCAACACAATCGCACCCGGTTACGTTGGCGGTGAGCCTGCAGGGGAAATTCTGGCGCTGGACGCGCCGGCGCAAGATATCAGCGCGAAAATCGAAGGCAAGGGCGCCGGTGATGTTGCCGAAGTGTTCAAGCGCATGGTACCGCCCAACATTGTCAAGGCTGCGGCCGAAGGCCAGATGCTCGGCATGATTTTCTTCGCACTCTTGTTCGGTTATTTCATGACGCACTTGCAGCACGACTACGCTGAGCCGCTGTTCAAGTTCTGGAATGGTGTGTTTCACGTCATGATGAAAATGACAGAACTGATCATGAAATTTGCGCCGATCGGAGTGTTCGGCCTGATTGCGGGGGTCGTTGCGGAAACGGGGTTTGCTGCCGCGCGCCCGCTTGCGGTGTTTGCGTTTGCCGTGATCGCGGCGTTGCTCATTCACTCGCTGGTCACTTTGCCCGTTTTGCTTCGGTTCATCGGGCGTGTCAAACCATATACGACGCTGCGATTTATGTCGCCGGCACTATTAACGGCGTTCTCTACGTCATCTTCCTCGGCGACGCTGCCGGTGACAATGGACACCCTGGAAGAAAAAGTTGGCGTGTCCAATGACGTGTCGGCGTTTGTGCTGCCGCTGGGCGCAACCGTCAACATGAACGGCACTGCGTTGTACGAGTGCGCAGCAGCGATGTTTCTCGCGCAGGCCTACGGGCTCGAGCTGAGCCTGGGTGTGCAGTTCACGATCGTGATAATTGCCCTGCTGACATCGATCGGTGTGGCCGGCGTGCCGTCGGCGTCGCTGGTCGCAATTGCAATTATTCTCAATGCCGTCGGCCTCCCGGTCGAAGCGATCGGTGTACTGATGGTGTTCGATCGCGTGCTCGATATGTGCCGGACCAGTGTCAATATCTGGGGCGATGCATGCTGTGCAACAATCGTTGCCAGATTGCGTGGCGAGAAGACAAAGGTGGACATCGCGGAACAGTAACGCGTGAGACTGACATGTAGCGCACAATAGCCACAAGGCATTGCGCGCTACGTTTTCCCGTTGAATGCGCAGCTTTCTCACCAACGGTACTCGACCAATGAGCACAGACATCGACCACAGCTATAACTTCCGCAAGATTTCCGACGAACTCACGACGTCTGGCGTGGTCGGCGCCGAAGGCCTGAAAAAGTTGGCAACGCAAGGATACGAAGGTGTCGTAAACTTGTTGCCCGATAGCAGCGAGCACGCGGTACCCGATGAACGCGACATCGTCGAGTCGCAGGGTATCGAGTACGTCTACATTCCTGTCGACTTCAGGACACCGGCGCGTTCCGATTTCGCTCGCTTTTCGGAAGCGCTGGATCGGCTGGCTGACAGGAAAATTCACATTCATTGCGCGGCCAATTACCGTGTGAGTGCGTTTTATTCCCTGTACGAAGTCAGCCGCGGCCGATGGAGTAGGGATCAGGCTACGGATTTCATCCACGACACGTGGCAGCCGGCAGAGTATCCGGGCTGGTCCGAGTTCATCGACGAAATTCTTGGAGAAGTCCGGGAATAATCGACGATCTGAGTCAGCCTTAGCGTGAATTCGTTTCGCTCAAATAAAGTGGTCGTGCGTTGTGTGGCTCGTACTGCGCATGCCCGTATCTCCAGGAGAAAATCTCCGTGATCAAGTTCTACTTCAATCTTTCGCCCAACCCGATGAAAGTCGCATTACTGCTGGAAGAACTCGGCGAACCTTACGAGCCGGTTCCGGTGGATACGAGAAAAGGCGAACAGTTCGCACAGGAATTCCTGGCAGTCAATCCCAACGGGAAAGTTCCGGCGATCGTTGACGGCTAAACAGTCGTTTTTGACAGTAACGCTATCCTGCTCTACGTCGCTGAAAAAACACAGCGCTTCCTGCCTCCGCCTTCGCAACGCGGCGAATTGCTTTCATGGCTGATGTTTGTGGCAAGTGGTCTTGGGCCGTATTCCGGTCAAGCCGTTCACTTCCGGCATTTCGCACCTGAATCGCAAGAGTATGGCGTTAATAGATACGATTTCGAGGTAGAACGCCACTACAGGGTTCTCGACGCGCGATTGGCCAATCAGCCGTACCTGCTGGGAGCGAGTTACACGATTGTCGATATGGCGATGTGGGGCTGGGCTCGATTGATTGACCATGTCATGGGCAACCCGGAAGCCTGGAGTCACTTTCCCAACGTGAAGCGCTTGTACGACGAGATTAGTGCTCGGCGTGGAGCGCCTGCGCAGTCAGTATCAGTTCAAGACGGAATGGGATGAGGAAGCGCGGCGCATCATGTTCCCGCAGCTTGAGCGAATTGGAATGAAATAGGCCCCTGCGTTCTTAGCAGATCATCTGGATTGCAAAACGGGCGCGCGTTTCGTTTCCGGGTCCAGTTGCACCGAATGACTACCGTCCGCCACCCACAGCTGGCCATCCTGAATCGTAACTTGCAAATCCATGTTGCGTTCGGCCATTGCGGCAAGTCCGCGCGTGCCCGATTGCGGCAGTTCGACGACCGTGAGTCTGTCGAGACGATCGAGCTGATCGCTAACGCCTTCCCACCACAGCTGCCGCGGCGCGACCGCCGTAGCTGTAGACGACGACGGCCTCAGCGCGGCCGCAGGCTTTGCGCATGCGTTTCTCGCCAGGCAGGCCGACATCGATCCAGGTTTCTATGTTGCCCGTCAGGTCCTTGCGCCAGAGGTCTGGTTCGTCGTCGGTGCTCAATCCGGCGCCGAACCCTAGCGCGTCGTCAGCGTTTAGTGCGAATGCGAGAATCCGCACCATCATGCGTTCCTCAGTCTCTGATGGATGACGCGCAATGGTGAGCGCATGGTCCTTGTAATAACCACGCTCCATATCCGCGATATGCAACTCGGCTTTGCAGATGGTTGCTTTGAGCGCCATGAACTAAAGAGATGACGCCATTTGCAGTGCGTCAGTGATTGACCGGAAAATGATCTACGCCGTTTCAGGCGGTGCGACAACTACGTCGCTGTACCGGTGGCGTTTCGAAATCAGATTTGAATGCTCGAACACGTCGAGCGCGGTCTCATAGTGTTGCGGGTCAATTGCAAGTCCGCCGCCCCAGTTATCGAGTTTCTGATAGAAGGTGACAGCGGCGGCGATGGCTTCAACTGCCATGTCCGGAAAGAAGCTGGCCTCGGCTTTCGCGACTTCCATCGGGTCTGCAGTATTCACCCAGTTGCGCGATGCCCGGTAGGCCACCGTGAAGCGTTTTGCGATATCCGAGTCGACCCAGTCCCGGCGGCACGCCAGGCTGCTGAACGCCACCGGTCCGATGGACGGACCGACCGCCGCCACGACGTGGCCGGTACCGAGATGTTCGAGTTGCTGCGGATAGGCACCTTGCTCGTGAAAATAGTCCCCTTCGCCTGATGCCCATTGCTGCATCATCTGATCGCCGCCTTTTGACTCGATGGTGTCAAGCGCGTTCAGATCCATGCCTTCCTTGTGCAGACCATAGCGCAGCATTGCCTGCGGTTGTCCGCCATGTACGTGCAGGAGTTTCCTGCCCTTCAACTTCGACCAACTGAATGAAGCGTCCGGCTCTCGGGCTGCGATGATGAAGCCGTCAAATCGATTGATCTGGGCGAAGTGCACGAAGTCGGGTTTGCCGCCTTTTTCGAGCGGGGTCCAGCTTGCCGACACCGCCGATTGTCCGACATCCATTCTGCCGGACGCGATCTCGGCGCCCGTGCTCTGACCCGCGCCAACGACCTGGTAAGTGCCCTCGAGTCCTTCCTTTTCCAGAAACCCGCCGACAATGCACGAAATGAATGGACTGTAGAACGCGGAGTGGTGCGATGCCATGAGATTGATTGTTTGCATTGTTGTAATCCGAGACTGTTTTCCCTTGCGCGCCAGTGTCGGCGCTTGTAGCGAATCGGGTCGCCTTTACGCAATATAGCATCCGGCAAACCGTGACAGCGTTGTTGTTTCTCAATCCGATGCTGCACTGCACGCTTCGGCAGGTCAGGGATGCGTTGTTACTGTCCAATGCATTGCGCTATTCTGCGCGGATGGTCGAGGAGAAAGTCAGGCGCAAGCTGGCCGCAATCCTGAGCGCTGACGTCGTCGGCTACAGCAAGCTCATGTCCGATGACGAAGCTGCGACCGTTGAAACAATTTCGAAGTATCGCGCCGAAATTGAAAGCATCGTCAATCGTCACGAAGGGCGTGTCGTCAACGCGCCGGGTGACAACATCCTCGCCGAATTCGTTAGCGCGGTCGAAGCCGTGCAGGCTGCGGTCGAGATTCAGAGCGCAATCGAAACACTGAATGCCGGGTTGCCCGAACACAGGCAAATGCACTTTCGCATCGGACTTAACCTTGGCGATGTCATAGAAAAACAGGACGGCACCATCTACGGCGACGGCGTAAACATCGCCGCGCGCATGGAAGCGCTCGCCGACACTGGCGGCATCTGCGTCTCAAACTCTATCCAGGATGCCGTTCGAGGCAAACTTGACTTCGGCTTCGAGTTTCTCGGTGAGCGCTCGGTCAAGAACATTGATGAACCGGTGCGAGTTTATCGAGTGACGGCGCAGCTGGTTGATGCCAAAGATGGGACACATTTGTGGGCCCAGACGTTCGATCGAGATCTAACGATCGAAGATTTGTTTGAGATACAAGATGAAATTACCAGCCGGGTTGCTGGAACGATTGCGGATTCGACAGGGATCATCACGCTGAGCCAACTCGATGCAATTAGAGAGAAACCAACAGAGAGTCTTGTAGCTTATGAGTGCGTTCTTCTAGGCCTGCGTTACTACGATATTACGACAGAGAGCTTGCACCGCGAAGTTCGGGACTGTCTGGAACGAACAGTCGAGCTTGATCCAAATTACGCTGATGCCTGGGCGATACTCGGATATGTGTATGTCGATGAATCCCGTTTCGGATTCAATCCACAGGAAGGATCGCTTGATCGGGCGCTGAATGCGGCTAAAGAATCGGTTCGACTTGATGCAAGGGGTGAGTTTGGTCAGCATGCGCTCGCTATGGTCCACTTTCATCGGCAAGAACTTGACGACTTTAATGCAGCCGCCGATCGGGCTATTGAACACAATCCGAATCACCCGTACGCGCTGGCGGACATTGCCGAGAAGTACTTTTTCTCTGGCAGATGGAGCGTGGATATGCCCTGATGACTAAAGCGTCGGCGCTCAATCCGAATCATCCAGGTTGGTACAACTTCGTGCCAATGGCATATCACTATCAAAAGGGTGATTTTGAAAGTGCGCTTGAATACGCGTTGCAAATTCAGATGCCGGATTTCTTCTTGATGCACGCGCAGCTTGGTAGAGCTAAAGAGGCCAAGGGTTCAGCCGAGAGATTACTTGTTCTGTATCCGGATTTTGAAGAAGTGTTTCTCGATTAACGCGTTCATCGCCAGATGATCTTCGCGAGAACCCACGTAGATTCCGGTTGCTGATGCCGAGCGACCAAGCAGGTCCGTCGTATTGAGTGACGCGCCGAATCCTGACAGTCCGCCGATGATTGCAATATGACCGCCATCGGCCAGGGCCTTGACCGCCTGCGGGAGGGTTCTTTCGCCGCCGACTTCGAGTACGTGGTCTACGCCTCTTCCGCCAGTAATGTTGCGTACTTCATCACCCCACTCAGCGTTCTTCATGTAATTCGCGGTGCCGATCGCGCCCATGCCGCGCGCCTTCTCGAGCTTTGCGTCTTTTGAACTGGTGATAATCGGCTTCGCACCTGCGGCAGCGGAGAACAACAATCCGAAAGTCGAAACGCCGCCTGTACCTTCCAGCAGTACGTAGTCACCTTGCTGGAGGTTGCCTGCCTTGAAGAGTCCGTTCCATGCCGTCACGCCGGCACAAGGCAGTGTTGCCGCTTCTTCATAGGACAAGTGCGCCGGTATGTTGACCAGATCGTTTTCGGTCGCGACGATCATTTCGGACAACATGCCATCCACCGCGCCGCCGCGGGCGGAGGCTAATGCCGACCGATGGAATTTGCCGCCTTTCCAGTTTGTGAAGAAGGTGCCCGATACGCGATCGCCAACACTAAACCGGGTCACGTTGTTACCTACAGCGACTACTTCACCCGCTCCGTCAGAGAGCGGCACTTTTCCAGTGACCGGCGGTCCGGGGTACCAACCCTGGATGACATATATATCGCGGCGGTTGAGCGACGCGGCGTGCACCTTGACCAGAATCTCGTCAGCACTGATTGTGGGTACGGGTGCGGTCGTCAGTTCGAGTTGATAAGCAGAGCCGCCTTTCTGCAGCCGATATTGCCGCATGGTTTCCGCCTTGGCGCTGATGCCAAGGGTCACCAAAGAGAACGCGACCAGAAACGCGCTGAGCTTTACGAATTGTCGTCTGTCACGAAACATCCTTGCACCTCGGATTGAAGACATAAATGTCCAGCATAGCAGGCCTCTCGCGGTTCGGACAAAGTCGTCCGGGCAGTGGTGCTACGCTGGAACGGAACGCTGCAGACCGGTAAAGTAATACAGCATCGTCAGTGAGCGTGCGGCGTAGTGCACGTACAGCGCGGCCCACAAACCGTGGTTTCCGAAAGGCGTCAGTGCGTACCACGCGACGAGGAAGATGAGTGCAGCTACAAGCATGGCGTTGCGCATGTCGGCAGTTCGTGTCGCGCCAATAAAGATGCCGTCGAGCTGAAAGCGCCATACGCCGACGAGCGGTGCGAGCGCCGCCCATGGCAGGAACTCGCGGGCGATCGCGCGAACGTTTGGCTCCACCGTGAGTATGTCGACCAGTGACGACCCGAATGCAATCAGAAATGACGTCGACAACAGTGCCACACCCGCTGCCCACCATGTGGTCATGCGCGCAGCTTTCGAGAATCCCGCCCGATGTGCCGCGCCCACCGCTCTGCCGACGAAGGACTCCGCTGCGAAAGCGAAACCGTCCAGAAAGTATGCAGATACTGAAATAAAGTGCATCAGAACGGCATTGGCAGCGAGAACGTTGTCTCCGAACTTTGCGCCTTGCGCCATGAAAAAGGCGAATACGAAAATCAGCGACAGCGATCGAATCATGATGTCCCGGTTAACCATGAGCGTTCGCCGGACCCGCTCCGGAATGAGTAAACGCGCCGGGTCCCAGTGACCACCAATTTCTCGCAGATGCCGTAGCGCAATGACGATTCCGGCGAATGCGGCAAGAAACTCTGCAATCACGGTTCCGATTGCGACGCCTTTGACACCCATGTCCAGAACAAGTACCAGATACGCGTCCAGCAGCATGTTGCTGACGTTCAGAATCAATTGCAGCGCCAGCGCCACCCGCGCTTTTCCGAGGCCGATGAACCAGCCGAGCAGCGCATAGTTTGCCAGCGTAGCGGGAGCGGCCCAGATGCGAATGTCGAAATAATCGCGTGCCAGATTCTCGACTCTTTCACTGCCCTCGAGCAGGAAGAATGCGAGTTCGCGAATTGGCCACTGAGCGGCGACAAGCACCGCGCCAATCAGCGACGCGTCCGGAATCTGCCCGATCACACCGGTATCGACGACACCGAGCAGCGGCGTCGACAGATTCGAGATCATGATCGGCACCGCAATCGCGAGGATGGCGCGATGGTTTAGCGGTGCGCGCGCGGATGCGGGTTCGGCCGGGATGGTCATATGCGAGACGCAGTTGGCCTCAATGTTGTATCGACACAGAGATGTCGCGCAAACGTGACTGCGCGGCGACCCAATGGACGGAAAGGCCTACGATGCTATTTTGTCCGCCGTGTTGCGGGCAGCACGGTATTTGGCCGCATAGCCAATATAGACATCGACGCCCTTCGAAAAGAACGCACGGTTCTGCTCCGATAACGGTTTGGAACGGCTTGCCGGCTGCCCTGCCCAGATCATGCCTGCTTCGACTACGGTACCGGGCGCCGTAACCGAGCCTGCCGCGACAACAGCACCTTTGCGTACGACTGTCCCTTTGCCGATCGTTGATCCCATGCCGATGATGGTTTCGTCTTCGATGTCGCAGGCATGCATTCGAACATTGTGTCCAACGGTAACTCTTCGCCCGATTCGCAGCTTTTCCCCTGCGGTCAGATAGAGGCGCGAGTTATCCTGGATGTTGCTTGCTTCGCCGAGTTCGACGGTAGCGCCTTCGGCATCCATTTCGACTGCAAACCAGACACTCGAACCAGGCGCCATCTCAAGCTTGCCAGCAATGCCTGCGGTCGGCGCGATGTAGGCACCTTCTGCATCGGCGCTGTCGATGCCGGTCCCCGGCACGATGCGATTTGCGCCCACTGGCGTCCTGACACGGATAAATTCAACATTGTCGATCATTGATTCGTTGCGGATCGATTCGTGCAATTCAGCCACTCGTGCCGGTGAGATTTCTTCGACCGGCCTGGCGGGCGTGCCGGCATAAAGCCAGCCGCCGTCCAGTTGTTTGCCGGGCGGGACCACACTTTCGGCGGCAATGACCGCGCCGGGACCAACTACGGAATTGTCCATGACAACCGCATGTTCGCCAAGAACACAGTTATCGCCGATCGTGCATGCGTGGACGAGGCCGAAGCGTCCGACCGTGACGTGCGCGCCGACTCTTGTGCCATACATGTTATCGGCAATGTGCACGGTGCTCGCTTCTCCGAACCAGCAGTCTGAACCGATACGAATATCGTGGCCGTCAGCGCGCAGGGTTGCCAGCTTGCCGAAGCGGCAGCCCGAACCGACGTATGCGCGACCGATGATTGTGACCCAGTCATCGGTTGTGACATTTGTTCCAACTTGCGGGACGTGATCAAGATAGGGAAGAACAATCATTGTTTTACCTTTTTTGCGCTCAGAACTGTTTTCCGTTCAGAACTGGCTTTATGTTTTGGAACAGTTGCCTGTTCAGAATACTGGTGTTTCGCGGTACGTGCCCCAGATTGTCCTCAGTTTTTCGACGATGTCACCCATAGATGCGCCGTTTCGTACCAGTTCGATTGTGATGGGCATGATGTTGCGCGACTCGTCCCTGGCGATCACGAGCAACTCGTCGAGGAGTTTTTGCACTTTGGTTTCATCGCGGGTGGCGCGCACATGCCTTAGGCGATCAATCTGTCGTTTCGCGGTATCCGGATCATACGGATGCGTTTCAATGTCCACGTTCTCTTCACTTTCGACGTACTTGTTCACACCGATAACCGGTTTTGATCCGCTTTGTTTTCGCAGCGCCGTTTCATAGGCGAAATCAGAAATATTCTTCTGGAACCAGCCTTCTTCGATCAGTTTGATCGTGCCGCCGCGCTCACGTACTTCGTCGAGAATCGCAAAAATCCGGGTCTCGTATTCGGTCGTCAGGTTTTCCAGATAGTAGGACCCACCGAGCGGATCAATGACATTTGCCACGCCGGTCTCGTCAGCGATCACCTGCTGCGTGCGCAGCGCAATCTTCATCGCTTCTTCGGTGGGAATCGCAAATGCTTCATCCATTCCGTTGGTGTGCAGGCTTTGCGCACCGCCCAGAACAGCAGCAAGCGCCTGTACCGTGGTGCGCATGACGTTGACCTTGTACTGCGGCTTGGTCAATGTTGCGGCGGCAGTCTGGCAATGAAAACGCAAACGCATTGACTCGGGCTTCTTTGCGCCAAAACGTTCTTTCATGATCTTTGCCCACACCCGGCGCGACGCGCGGAATTTTGCGATTTCCTCGAAAAAGTCCGACTGGCACACCCAATAAAAAGCCAGGCGCGGTGCGAATGCGTCGACGTCCATTCCGGTTTCGAGTACTTCCTCGACGTAGGTAATTGCGTTCGCCATCGTGAACGCAACTTCGTGTATCGGCGACGCGCCGGCTTCGCTGATGTGGTAACCGGAAATGTTGATCGGGTTGTAGCGCTTCATGTTCTCGGCGCAGTAGGTAATGCAGTCGCGAACAATGCGCACCGAAGGCGCAATCGGATAGATGTACTCCTTTTGCGCCATGTATTCCTTGAGAATGTCAGCCTGTACCGTGCCCGACAGTCTGTTCAGGTCGTTGCCGCGTTCTTGCGCAAGTACGATGTACATTGCCAGAAGAATCCATGCGGTCGGGTTGATCGTCATCGACACGGAAATATTTTCCAGGCCGATGCCATCGAACAAGGCCTCCATGTCGGCCAGCGTATCCACGGCGACACCTTCGCGGCCCACTTCGCCTTCGCTCATCGCGTGGTCCGAGTCATAGCCCATCAAGGTCGGCATGTCGAAATCGGTAGACAACCCGGTCTGACCCTGCGAGATGAGGTACTTGAAACGCTTGTTCGTGTCTTCGCCGGTACCGAATCCGGCAATCTGGCGCATCGTCCAGAAACGGCTTCGATACATGGTCGGATAAGGCCCGCGGGTAAACGGATACTGGCCCGGCAGCCCGATGTCTTCGACAGGTGTGTCGGCGACGTCCAGCGCGGTATAGGTGCGTTTGACCGGGAAACCGCCATGGGTCTGAAACTGGTCTTCGCGTTCCGGTTGCTTCTTCAGAAACGAGGCAACCTCGTCTTTTTCCCACAGCTCCAGTTGTTGTTGAAGTGCGGCTACGTGTTTGGGATCAGTCGGTGCGTTCATCTTTACCTGTATAGCGCAAGATCGCTCATCAGTTCATCCGATGCAGCAAATGGATCAAGTTCCCGCCTTGAGATTCGGTCGACGAGGGCGGACACCCTGTCACTGGTTGAAACGAAGAATCGGCTGCGCAACAAATCTTCGGCGGTCTTGAAAGTCCGATATTCTGCGATGCGCCGTAGACGTTCGGTGCCGAGCGCCGTCGTGCGGTGCGCGTCGCGATGCCGGTCGATGGTGGCGAGCAGCTGGTCGATACCTTCGCCGGATTCCGAGCTGGTTCCGACCACAGGCACTTGCCACAGTGGTTTGTCTTCATTGTTCTTGATGGATACGTTGATGCCCATTGCGAGCATGGTCTTGAGATCGGTAATGGTGCGGTTCGAATCGGGCCGGTCACACTTGCTGACGACATGAATGTCCGCAATCTCCAGAATGCCGGCCTTGATGGCCTGCACGTCGTCACCAAGCCCGGGTGCGGACACGACGACGGTGGTGTGCGAAGCCCGTGCAATTTCGACCTCGTCTTGCCCCACGCCGACTGTTTCTATGATGACGAGGTCGAACCCTGCGGCATCTAGAATATCGACTGCCGCAAGCGCCGAGCGCGCAAGGCCACCGGTTGAGCCGCGCGTGGCCATGCTGCGGATGTATACGCCGTCGTCCATCGTGTGAGTACTCATGCGAATGCGATCGCCCAGTATCGCACCGCCGGAAAACGGGCTCGACGGATCGATCGCGATGACGCCGACTTTTCGTCCGTCCTTGCGGACGGCTTGCACCAGTTTGCTGACCATGGTCGACTTTCCGCTGCCGGGTACCCCTGTCAGCCCAAGGATGTGCGCATGTCCGGCTGCTTTGTAGACCTCGCCCAGAGCCGGGCGCACTTCTTCGCTGCCGGCTTCTGCTCGCGACATCAGCCGTCCCGCTGCACGCAAATCACCATTGCGCAGTCTTGAAACCAATTCCGTCGAAGGGACAGGCACCGCTTTTATCCGCTCTGCAGCTTTCGATTGAGTTCACGGAACACTTCGCGGTCGTCAACCACGCGGCGCGCCTTGAAGTCGGTACGCGTAATCGATCGCGGCTCAACCAGCTCGATCGCGGTACGCAACGCGAGTGTTTTCAGAATTCGCCGGCTGACCTCATCCTTGAATTTCTGCGCTCGCACGGTGTTTGAATGCGCTTCTGCACTGGGTTCGACGCGAAGCAGAAGCTCGTCCATCGCGCCGTCGCGAGTAATGTGAATCCTGTGCTCGCCGCCGTAGTCCGGTATTTCGTTCAGGACAGAATCGATTTCACTTGGATATACGTTTTCACCGCGAATCGTGAACATGTCATCGATGCGTCCAAATACCCCCAGCGGCAGGCGCGGATACGTGCGTCCGCATGGATTCGGCTCGTTTTCCCAGATGGTCAGGTCGCCCGACACAAGGCGAATCATTGGCTGCGATGTGCGTTCGAGGTGGGTGTATACCGGTGTGCCACGCGAACCGTAGGGTACGCGCGTATACGTTGCCGGGTCACAAACTTCGGTATAGACGATGTCTTGCCACAGCAGCATGCCGGGCGCGCTTTCCACTGTGCCCGCTGCATTCATCCACGGTGTCATTTCGGCCATCGAACCGGCGTCAAACACTTTCGCGCCAAATGCCGTTTCAAGTTTTTCGATGACCGACGGTATCGACGCGCCGGGTTCACCCGAGAATATCAACTGCTTGAGACCGAAGTCGCGCGCGTTGAGGCCTTCCTTGATCGCGGTTTCAGCCAGGTGCAATGCGTAAGTCGGTGTGCCGTAGAATACCGTCGGTTTGACCTGCGACATCCAGTTTACGGCGCGTGCGCTCATTCCCGAAGCGCCCGCCCCGAACGGAAAGGATGTCGCGCCGAGGCGTTCAGTTCCGGCCAGTGCGCCCCAGCTACCCAGATAAAGGCTGAATATCGCCGCCAGAAAAACCGTATCGCCGGGACGCACACCCATGCCCCACATAACTCTCGCCTGTGCGTTGGCGATTGCGTTCCAGTCATCGCGCCCGATCGCAAATGCGGTCGGCCGGCCGGTCGTTCCCGATGTGCCGTGCACGTGATACACGTCAGCTGGCTCAATGCACAGATAGTCACCGAACGGCGGCGTTTGCGCCTGGGACTCGCGCAAATCGGCCTTGGTGATGACCGGTACTTTCTCTTCGAAATCCTCCAGTGAATGCAACTGGTCGGGATGAAAGCCGGCCTCATCCCATTTCTTTCTGTAAAACGCTGCGTGCTCATAAGCGTAAGTACACACTTCGCCTAAGCGCTTTACGATCGCAGCATCGCGGTCCGCTGCGGGCATGGTCTCGCGCACAGGAAACCAGTGGCGGCTGGCCGGGTCCGGCCTGTAGCTGTCGTCAAATTTTGGCGGGAAACACCAGTCTTCCATTTCCATTAAATGAATCCTCTATCAGCGGGGGCCGCGTTCGGCCACCAGGCGCTGCAGGGTTTCCACAATCTGGTTTGGCGGCGTGTCCTGCAACAGCAAATCCTTTACGCCCATTTTCTTCAGCGGCTCTACGTCGTCGTCGGGAACCACGCCACCCACAACGACGATTGTGTCCTCGGCATCCTGTTCTCGCAGCAGATCCATAATGCGCGGGCAAATCGTCATATGTGCGCCCGACAACAGACTGATGCCGAGCACGTCGACGTCCTCTTGTACGGCTGAATGCACGACTTCCTCCGGCGTGCGGTGCAAACCGGTATATATGACATCCATCCCGGCGTCGCGAAGCGTTCGCGCGACCACTTTCACGCCGCGGTCATGCCCGTCGAGGCCGACCTTGGCCAGTAATACCCGAATTGGTGAGCTCATAGCGTGTGTTCCTGACTTGCTTTGTATTTCCACATTCCCTTAATTCTAGCCGAGGCCGTGCCCGTGCCCGAATTTCCGTAGCCGGTCGAATTCGGGCGACAATAGCGATGATGCAAACTGATACCCAGCGGGTTGCCGAGATTGATCGAATGGTACGTCTGTTCTACGAACGTTCATTTGACGACCCAGTCCTTGGCCCGATTTTTTTCGACGAGATCCATGATCTCGAGCCCCACATTCTCCGTGTCGCAGACTTCTGGACCGATCATCTTCGCGGTACCAAGAAATACAAGGGCAACACCTACGCAGTGCACATGAAACTGAAGTTTGAACCGGAAGCGTTCGACAACTGGCTCAAGGTGTTCGAAAGCGCTGCGAGCGATTCGTTATCGCCCGACGATGCGGCAAAAGCAATTCGCATTGCGCACCACATGGCCGGGAGTTTCAAAGTGGGGTTGTTCCCGTTTACCGGCAAGGACGGCAGGCCGTCGCGGGTGCCCGACTAACCCTGATGCACCCTGCGCGGTCTGCCTGGTTCTAGATCGCGTACTTTTTCACGGCTGCTTCATCCCATGCAATGCCGTTGCCCGGCCGGTCCGGCACGATGATCTTGCCGCCCTTGATTTCAAACGGCTCGGCAATGACGGCGTTGCCCCAGTCACGAGACTCGATCCAGTCCGCGGTTTCGTTTGCGCGCAAAAGATGCGCGGAGACTTCCGGATACAGGTGGCTGGAAAGCGGCAGGCCGGCCGCGCCGGCAATTGCGGCCGAGCGCATCCAGCCGGTGACACCACCGATGCGCATCAGGTCGGGCATGTACATGTCGGCAGCATGTGCGACAACCGCTTTATAGAATTCGCGCGGGCCATAGATGTTCTCGCCAATTTGAATCGGCGTTTTTACCTCGCGTGCGAGCTGTGCGCAGCCTTCGATGTTGTCGTAAACGATTGGCTCTTCGAACCAGTACAGACCTTGATCGTCCAGACCGTGCAGACGCAGTAGTGCTTCTCCAAACGGCAGGCACTGGTTAAAGTCGGTCATGATGTGTACGTCGTCGCCGACGGCGTCGCGCACACTGGCAATGGCCTTGATGTCGTCCTTGATCGACGGGCGTCCAAGTCGAAGCTTGACGCCGCCATAGTCGCCTTCTGCGACCAAAGCGGCGGCCTCGTCGCCGAGTTTCTCTATGGGGATGCGCCAAAGTCCGTTGGTGTTGTAGGCGCGTAGTGGGCCGGGGCTGCCGCCAAGCAATGTGGCCAGTGGCATATCCGCCGCTTTCGCCAGCGCGTCCCAGATCGCCATGTCCAGGCCGGACATTGCAATCAAAGTGATACCTTCACGGCCGACCGTGTGTACCGAGTTCATGCTTTGGTCATAAATATCCAGCGGCGCCAGTGTGTTTCCCTTGAACAGGTCGCCGAGATCCTCAATCGTTTGCTTGATGGCAGGGATGGAGCGCGGACGATAAGGCTCCACATACGCGCTGCCGGTAATACCTTCCTTGGTACGAACGTCGACCAGTAGCATGGCCCACGCCTTGAACGTGCCAACGGCCGCCACGATCGGGCGATTCAGGGGTAGCGATACAGCACGAACCTGCACGCTTTCTAAGGTAAGTTGTTGCGTCACAGCAATTTCCTCCGTTGATTGTGTTCATGGGTCGGTCCCGGTAGGTTCTGGGATCCAACATTTGTCTTGGTTCGCTGATGGTACGAGCCACCTTGATTTTGCATACAAAACGCGGGAAGCAGGTGTCTTGGCCCGTGCTGTCGTTTCACTTAAGCGGAAAGTTCACGCATTCTCCCTCCGTTGCCCGCACTTGTCGCAGCTGCAATTGTTCGGTTGCGTGGCAGGCGTACGGTTCTGAGCGTAGAAAAATTCAATTTAAATCGACAGTGCAAGCCGTTCGTCCTCGCGCAGATAGCGAAAACTTTGAGGAGGGTGAAATCCGCGAATTACTGATCTCATGTGGGCAAGGGTTAGCGGCGATCCTTTTTGCTTAACGTTCTTTAGAAAGATCCCCACCGCCTTTGTCGAGCCTTTGAAGTACCGGTCGTATTCAAGCCTGGACAATCCGGCCTTTTCGGCAACAACTTTCCATAGCATCGTAGGTTTTTCTATTTTCACGTTTTCTATTTCAAGAGTCGCAACCAACTGCTTGACCGGAGAACTAACATAGAGAGCGATCTTATCGCCAGGCTCTATCTTTGGAAGCCGTCGCCGCAATTCGACAGTCTTCGTCCCATTCAATATGCGATTGGCGAATTCGGGTTTAACGGAAAGAAGCAAAATTCGTGTATTAGACATTGGTTGTTCTTGCTGCGCGAGTTGATTGGCGAATAAGATCGAACAAGGCGCCTGAAGGAATCTCGACGGGTGACTGCAATTGACTGCGCACGTGGTGTTCGGTAAGGCAATCTTGAATTAGTGGGTAGCTCACAGGATGAGCTAGAGCACGTGTCTTGCTGAAGGACAACGCCATAACTTGCCCGCAAGCATCCCCTTTCGTCGTAGTAACTACATCTTTCCATTCGTAAATTCCTAGCCGTCGAAAGCGCCTGAAAATTTCGCTCGCAGTGCCTTCTACGACTTCGTCAAGCCGAGAGACTGCTCGTAGCTGCCCGACTGGTAGCATTTTGCGGTCTTGACTCACGTACCAGAGCAAACGGCTTGGTGCCCTTAACTTTCCGCTGTTTCTAAAGGACCTGTAATAGACAGCTTCGTCATTGAGAGCCAAATCCGGTCGCGCCCCGAAGAGCTGCCTAGCGGCCAATCCTTCGTCAAACAGATTTAGTGCCCACGCCGGCTTTATTGGAACTATGAATGAAGGCAAGTCAAGGTCGGTTAGAAGACCGGGCCAGATAGCGTGCTCTACGCTTAGAAGGCGAGCGATCGTTGGTTCCTGGCCGGTTCGCAGAACAAACTCTGCAAAGCGAGCGAGAATTTCTCGCTCGCTTTGGAGCAGACCGTCGAGAGTTTGAGCCAGTTGTTTTGCGCGGATCGAAACTTCCATCGTGTTTGCCGTGCCAGCGAATGAGAGTTTCAACCAACTATCTACACCCCTAATAAATCCTTCTTTACTCAAGGCGGCCTCGAGCGATGCCTGCAAAGGAGCATCTTTGACGAGGCAGACCGAGCATCCGCGCTCAATCGACCATCGCAAAAGCAGGTTTACAAGGTACCGCGAAAGAGACAAATCTAAGTTGCTTGCACCAACTCGTGCCCTCGTAATCTTCATTACTTGTTCGTCTGTTACCGCGTGGGCCGCAAGTCCAATGATCTCGTTGTTAGTGTTTTGTATCGTGAAGACGCGCGCCGATTCAGGTGTGGCAAGAGCTCGGCGGATCGGATCCAAAAACTCCGTTTTCCGTTCGGCCGCCTGTACATTTTGAAACTTGCGCGACCACAGATCCTCGTCCAATTTACTAACTCGTTGAACTTCAAGCAAAGTACCAGCAAGGCGATCGCGCTGATATTCGGGGCTATTGGCAGACTTATCGATCTCGGAGATCAACTCCGCGGGCCTACAAATTTGCAGGCCGGTCGCACGCTCTACGACGTCGTGGGCCCTCAGTAGCTTTTCGTCTCTCGTAAGAAAGAAATCCGCATTTCCGATTACTGCCCATGCCAGTTGGCGCAAATCTGATCGATCTTGCTCATTTCTCGGAACCCCAACTGACTTTTCGAATGATGCGGCGACTTGTTCCAATCGATCCTGTGGCCCAGTAAGTTCCTCAAATTTTCTCAGGTAGGTAAGCGTAGCCTTTCGCTGCGTGTGGGTGTTTCGCCGGACCAACTCTACCCGAGTTTCTCGAGTAACTACCAGGTTGATGATATTTGACAACCAATCATCTTTTAGTCCGCTCGACTCAGCATTGCTGTCCGTCATTAGATCCAGAAACACATTTGTGTCCATTGCAACGATCGAAATATCACCGCTGGGATCTGTAAGCACCTTAAACAGATCGTCGTTGTCGAACCCATACCACCAATTGATGAGGGTGGACCCGGTCGCGCGGCGGCCAAGTCGCTCGCTATGTACGACAAATCCCAAAGCAGACCATAGTGAATTGGCCTCAAAATCACGGCGGCAGGATAGGCTAATGCCACGAAGTCCGCGGACACGACTCTTTAGATTTGTGACCAAATTGCGTGCAACTCCTTTGCCCCGTGCGGACTCGGAAACGCAGAGGTGCACGATTGTTACTACTTGTCTATTCGAAACGCGATAAAGAAGATACCCAAGAAGCTCGTTCTCGGAATTGGCCGCTACAAGGATTTCACCATTCGACGCGCGATCATGAAACGCGCCGTCAGGGAAAAAACCAAGTTGTTTTGCATTCTTCCGCCATAGTGCTTTCACTTCTTTGAGAATCGAAGCATTTGGTCCCGCCGTCGAGATGATCGGATTCATTGGGAACTATGGAGACTGAAGATTCAACACTGCGGAGCTTGATAGTAGGGGTTAATAAACACACTTCAAGCGTGTAAACCCGAGAAGCGTAGTTGAGAGCGTATCAGAGGTACTCCTTATGCGTGACCGTTCAAAAAATATTCGCCTTGATCGGCTCGCGGTTGTCATTGTTGGGCCGAGGATTGCGCATCGTGGAGACGAAAACATGGAAAACTCGACGCGGACTCCTAAAATTGCGCAGGTCTGCTCAAGACCCAATCACGGTAGACCGTCACTACATGTTTCGCCGGTACTGTCCGCCAACCTCGAATAACGCGTGCGTAATCTGTCCGAGCGAGCACACTCGCACGGCGTCCATCAGTACTTCAAATACGTTGCCGTCATCGATCACCGTTTGCCTGAGTCTTTCGAGCATCGCTGTACTTTCGGACTTGTGCGTTTCGTGGAATTCGGCCAGCCGCGTCAGTTGCGACTGCTTTTCGCCTTCCGATGAGCGGATCAGCTCAACTGTTTCCGGTACCGGGTCGCCATTCGGATTGCGGAAAGTATTGACGCCGATCAGCGGGTGCGATCCGTCGTGTTTCTTGTGCTCGTAATACAGTGATTCTTCCTGGATCTTTCCGCGTTGGTAACCCAGTTCCATTGCACCCAGTACGCCGCCGCGTTCGGAAATTGATTCGAATTCGCGCAGCACGGCTTCTTCTACCAGGTCGGTGAGTTCTTCGATGATGAAGCTGCCCTGGCTCGAGTTCTCGTTTTTTGCAAGACCCCATTCGCGGTTGATTATGAGCTGGATCGCCATTGCGCGCCTTACGCTTTCTTCGGTAGGCGTCGTGATTGCCTCGTCGTAGGCGTTCGTGTGCAGGGAGTTCGCATTGTCGTAGGTCGCGATCAACGCCTGTAGCGTGGTGCGAATATCGTTGAACGCGATTTCCTGCGCGTGTAGCGAGCGACCGGACGTCTGGCAGTGGTACTTGAGTTTTTGCGCCCGTTCGTTAGCGCCGTAACGGTTCTTCATCGCGACCGCCCAGATGCGCCGGGCGACGCGTCCGATGACCGTATATTCCGGATCCATGCCGTTGCTGAAGAAGAAACTGAGGTTGGGCGCAAAGTCATCGATGTGCATGCCGCGCGCAAGATAGGCTTCAACAAACGTAAGGCCATTGCTGAGAGTGAAGGCTAACTGCGATATCGGGTTCGCGCCGGCTTCGGCAATGTGATAGCCGGATATGGAAACAGAATAGAAGTTCTTCACGTTGTGATGGATGAAGTAGTCCTGGATGTCGCCCATCACTTTGAGGCTGAACTCGGTGGAGAAAATGCAGGTGTTCTGGCCCTGATCCTCTTTCAGGATATCTGCTTGTACCGTGCCGCGTACTGTTTCCAGCGTCCATTCGCGGATTTTCTGCGCCTCATCAGCAGTTGGTTCGCGCTTGTTGTCAGTGCGGAAGTTGTCCATCTGCTGATCGATCGCGGTGTTCATGAACATCGCCAGAATCGTTGGCGCCGGTCCGTTGATCGTCATCGACACGCTGTTGTTCGGTGCGCACAGGTCGAAGCCTGAATACAGCACTTTCATGTCGTCTAGCGTGGCGATCGACACTCCCGAATTGCCGACCTTGCCGTAAATGTCCGGCCGCAGGTCCGGGTCGAATCCGTAAAGCGTGACCGAATCAAATGCTGTCGAAAGCCTTTTCGCCGGCATGTCGGCAGACAACAGATGAAAGCGCTTGTTGGTGCGAAATGCGTCGCCTTCGCCGGCGAACATGCGTGTCGGGTCTTCGTTCTCGCGTTTGAACGCGAAAACACCTCCAGTGAAAGGAAATGATCCGGGTACGTTCTCCAGCATCAGCCATCTGAGCACTTCGCCGTGATCTTCGAAGCGCGGCAGCACGACCTTGCGGATATCCGTGCCGGACAGCGACTTGCTCGTGAGGGCCGTGCGAATTTCCTTGCCGCGGATCTTTACGACGTACTCGTCGCCCGAATAGGCTTTTTGCATGTCCGGCCACATGTCCAGTAATTTCTTTGCGCCCGGATCGAGCTTCGCATCCCGCGCCGCGGCAAGCGCTGCAAGATTGTCGTTTTCTTCCTTGCACTCGTTTGACAGCATTGTTTTTGTTGCAACAAGTTGCTGGCGTTCGCGGGCTATGCGCGACTGCGCGATGGCATGCTGTTTGTAGTCGCGAACCGTTGTTGCAATTTCCGCGAGGTAACGCGCACGTTCGGGTGGCACAACACTCGCGACCTTTGTCGATGCGCGTATCGATTTTTCTGGCAGTCGGCCGTCTTGCAACTTCAGGCCTTTGGCACTCAATTGCCCGGCAATCGCCTGATACAAGGCGGTGACGCCGTCATCGTTGAATCTCGATGCAATCGTGCCGAACACCGGCATCTTGTCTGGCGGTTCAGAGAACAACTGGTGATTGCGCTGATACTGTTTCGATACATCGCGCAACGCATCGTCGGCGCCGCGGCGATCGAACTTGTTAATCGCGACGAAGTCGGCAAAATCGAGCATGTCGATCTTCTCGAGCTGGCTGGCCGCACCATATTCCGGCGTCATGGCGTAAAGTGACACGTCGACATACGGAACGATGGCCGCGTCGCCCTGGCCGATTCCAGACGTTTCAACGATGACCAGATCAAAGCCCGCACATTTGCACGCAGCAATGACGTCGGGGAGACAGGCGGCGATCTCGCTGCCGCCGCGGGTCGCCAGCGAGCGCATGTAAATGTGTTCACCGCGAAGCGAGTTCATGCGAATGCGGTCGCCGAGCAGGGCGCCGCCGGTTTTGCGCCGCGAAGGATCGACTGCCAGCACCGCTATTTTTAGCCGGTCGGATTGATCGAGCCGGAAGCGGCGAATCAATTCGTCGGTGAGGGATGATTTTCCGGCGCCTCCGGTTCCGGTGATGCCGAGCACAGGCACGCCATCCTTACTTGTGGCATTTGCCAGCAACGCCTTGTGTAGTTTCTCCGAAACTGCCGCACCTTCGAGGCCGGTAATGATTCGCGCCAGTTCGCGCTGATCTCCCGACTTGAGTTCGTCGAGCGACTTTGGAAGGTCTGCACACAAATCCTGATTGGCGCGCTCGAGCATGTCGTCGATCATGCCCTGCAAGCCCATCTTCGCGCCGTCTTCCGGCGAGTAGATGTGCTCTACGCCATACGTATGCAGTTCCTCGATCTCGGCAGGAACGATAACTCCGCCGCCGCCGCCAAATACCTTGATGTTCGCCCCACCGCGCTCGCGCAGCAAATCGATCATGTACTTGAAGTATTCAATATGACCACCCTGGTATGAACTGACCGCTATACCGTGGGCATCCTCCTGCAGCGCGGCCGTTACGACTTCGTCGACCGACCTGTTGTGACCGAGATGAATGACCTCTGCGCCGCCCGCCTGCAACATGCGCCGCATGATGTTGATGGACGCGTCGTGCCCGTCGAACAGGCTCGCAGCGGTGACAAAGCGGATGTTTTTTGTGGCTACGTCTTTCCGGGTCGCGGGCTTCAGGCTGAGATCGGTCATTGGCGGCAGCTCTTGTGAATGGAGATTATGCTCAGTGTGGGCATTATGTGCTGGCTGGACGCAAAATTATGATTGACGTTTGCGTAAACGTAAAGCCCTGTGCGCAGAATTGATCAAACTGTCCGCCCGGCGCGACAGGTTTCCCGGTGATTACGCTGCGCGCTTCAGCGGCGATCTTGGATCGGCGCCGAATTGCGCCAGTAGCTCCTCTCGCCGGCGCAGTGCTTTGGAGATGTTGCGTTGTTTCACGTGTCCGAATCCGGCTACTTGCTCCGGCAATCCTGCAATCTCAGCGGCGAGTTCATAGTTGTCTTTGCGCAAACTGGAGAGCAGGGTCGCGAGCGTTTGTTCATAATCGTCGATCATGCGCCGTTCCATTTTGCGTTCAGCGGTGTAACCGAACGGGTCGAACATTGTTCCGCGCAGGCCTTTGAATTTCGCGAGGATGTGAAATGCATGGCGCATCCATGGGCCGAAACGGACTTTGCGAGTGATCCCGCTGTCCGGGTCGGGACGCGTCAGCAACGGCGGCGCGAGATGGAATGCAATTTTGTAGTTTCCCTCGAATTGCTTGTCCAGCCGTTCGAAGAACCCGGTCTGCGTGAACAGGCGCGCGACCTCATACTCGTCCTTGTAGGCAAGCAACTTGAAAAAGTTGCGGGCGACCGCCTTGCTGAGCCAACGGCCCTGCCCGAGGTTCGATTCCGCCCGTTGCGCTTTGTCGACTAACGTCTGATAGCGATTCGCATACTTCTCATCCTGGTACGCCGTCAGGAAATCAACCCGTCGCTTGACGATGTCTTCAAGTTTCTGAGGGAATTCAATCCGGATCGGTTTGGCCGGCGTGACGGTGCGCTCGACCGTGGCCGGATCGACCGCCGCACGGCGCCCCCAGTCGAATGCCTGCTTGTTCGCGTCGAGCGCCACACCATTGAGCTCGATTGCACGCATGATGGACGATTGTTGCAGCGGTATCAGGCCGAGTTGAAATGCGTAACCCAGCATGAACAAATTAGTCGCGATTGCGTCTCCGAGCAAGGCGGTCGCCAGGCGCGTACCGTTTACGAAGTGACTGCGATTCTCGACCGACTCATTGATCAGCACACGGATTGAATCGGCCGGAAACGTCCAGTCAGGATTGCGGGCGAAATCCCCGGTCGGTTGCTGATGCGAATTGATGACTGCGACCGTGCGTCCCGGTTTGGTTTTAGATATTGCGTCCTGCGAAGCGGCAGTAAGCATGTCGCAGCCCAGAATCAGATCTGCCTCGCCTGTTGCAATGCGCTGCGCGTGAATTTGCGATGGATGCGGCGCGAACTTGACGTGAGATTTGACCGCGCCATTTTTCTGCGACATGCCCGTCATGTCGAGCACCGACACGCCTTTGTCCTCGATGTGTGCCGCCATCCCAAGCAGCGCTCCGACGGTCAGCACGCCTGTTCCGCCGATGCCGGTGATGAGGATGTTGTACGAGTCCGAGTGATTGGGCGGTGGATCGGGCAGTAGCGGCAAAGCCGCGTCGACGTCGTCTTGTGTCACGGCGGACTTGCGCAAGGATCCGCCTTCGATGCTGACAAAGCTCGGGCAAAAGCCTTTCACACAGGAATAGTCCTGATTGCACGCAGACTGGTCTATCGTTCGTTTACGTCCGAACTCGGTCTCGAGCGGCAGGATGGCGACGCAATTGGATTGCTCGCCGCAGCCCTCGCATACCGCTTCATTGATCACCAGGCGTTCTGTCGCCAGCGGATACGAGCCTTTCTTGCGTCGCCTGCGCTTCTCCGCGGCACAGGTCTGGTCATAGATCAGAATCGATACGCCTTGATACTGGCGCAACTCTTTCTGCACGGCGTCCATATCGCGCCAGTCGTGCAGCATAACCATGTCCGGCAGCGCTGACCGGTCTTCATATCGCGATAGGTCCTCGGTGACCACAGCTATTCTCCCGACACCTTCAGCCGCGACCTGATGCGCAATCATCGGTACCGACGTCACGCCGTCGATTGGCTGACCGCCAGTCATTGCGACAGCGTCGTTGTACAGAATCTTGTAGGTAATGTTCACATTTGCCGCGAGCGCAGCACGAATCGCCAGGTGGCCGGAATGAAAATAGGTACCGTCGCCGAGATTGGCGAACATATGCTCGCGTCTGGAAAACGGCGCCTGACCAATCCACGGCACGCCCTCGCCACCCATCTGGCAAAGCGGCCCGGTATGTTCCGGATAAATCGCGGTCGCCATGACGTGGCAGCCGATACCGGCGAGCCCGAGAGAGCCGTCCGGGACTTTTGTAGACGTATTGTGCGGACAGCCGGAGCAATAATATGCGGGTCGCGGCGGCGTATTCACGGCTTTTCGAAGTACGGCTTCCTTGGCTTCGAGCAGCGTCAGGCGTGCCTTGATGCGATCGCTGCTGTGAAAGCGCTCGATGCGTCCGGCAATCACGCGCGCAATCTGGGCGATTGAAAAATCAGCGGTCGCTGGCAGAAGCCAGTCGCCGCGCGGGTGTAATCCCCACTCGCCCTTTTCGTCAAACTTGCCGATAACGCGGGGCCGTACGTCGGCGCGCCAGTTGTACAGTTGCTCCTTGAGTTGGTATTCGACCATCTGGCGTTTCTCTTCAACCACCAGAATTTCTTCCAGTCCCTGCGCGAACTCGCGCACGCCATCCGGTTCCAGCGGCCAAGGCATCGACACCTTGAACACGCGCAGGCCGATATGTGCCGCTTCCTGTTCAGTAATGCCGAGTTCTTCCAATGCCTCGAGTACGTCCATATAGGATTTTCCCGAGCAAATGATCCCGAGGCGCGCGTTGGGAGAATCGATGACGGTGCGATTCAGATGATTCACGCGTGAATAGGCGAGCGCCGCGTAAATCTTGAAATTCTGCATCAGCGCTTCCTGCTGGCGCGCCACCAGGCCGATGACCTCAGTAGAGTGCCGCGCATTCAGACCGCCTTCGGGCATTACATAGTCAGGCGGCGCAATCGTCTGCACCCGCATCGGATCGGCCTGTATTGAGGCCGACGATTCGACCGTATCCGCAAGTGCCTTGAATCCCACTGCGCAACCAGAGAATCGCGACATCGCAAAGCCGTGCAAGCCGAGTTCGAGATACTCTTCAACGTTGCACGGATACAGTACCGGAATCATCGACGCCGAAAACAAGTGATCACTCTGGTGCGGCAGCGACGAAGAGTAGGCGCCGTGATCGTCACCCGCGATCAGCAGCACACCGCCGTGCCTGGCGGTTCCAGAGAAATTCATGTGCTTGAAGACGTCACCGCAGCGGTCCACGCCCGGACCTTTGCCATACCACATTGCGAACACGCCGTCGTAATCGGATTCGCCGGTGAGGTGCAGTTGCTGTGAGCCCCACACCGCGGTCGCAGCGAGCTCTTCATTTACTCCGGGCTGAAACGTAATGTGGTGTTGTTTCAGGTGGTCCCTGGCGCTCCACAGCGCTTTATCCAGACCGCCGAGCGGTGAACCGCGGTATCCGGAAATATAGCCGCCGGTGTTCAGGCCGGCCGCGACATCGCGGCGACGCTGGATTAGTGCAAGGCGAACCAGTGCTTGTACACCGTTAAGGTAGACGCGCCCGTGATCTGACACGTACTTGTCTTCGAGTGTGACCTGTTGCATGCAATACTCCCTGGAACAGCCTCTGCCTTGGGTGCGGCAGTACCGATTCCTGGCGCCAACCGACGGGTAAGTCCGCTGGCGCAACGATTGAATAAACGGCCGTGTTGAAAGGATTCGTTCCGGATAAGAAACGTGACGCCCGTCAACATGGCCTTGTCACACCCGCAATCCGGCAATTTCATCACCGGACGCGTTTATCCTCTGCTTCTAGTTCACCGACTTTGTCGCTCTGCCACTAAATACAGACGTTGGCGTGCGCAACTCGCTTCACATAGACCGCATTGAATTGGACGCAACATCGAGTCCCATTGTTCCCTGCTCGATAGCGTTGCCGGTTTGCTGCAAATTCGGCAGCGCAGCAAGGAAAAAGCGACCATCGTGCCCGTTGTGCCGCATGCCTCGTAATGCAGATACGGAAGCGACAAAACCGATTACACGCAAATCCGGATTGTGATTCCGCGTCTCATCGACTTCAGCGTCATATTATCTTCTGTTGCGAAGAAAAGGCATCTTGTTTTCTAGCAAATACGGTCAAAATTAGAAAATTTTCCTATAATCTGGCACCATTCTGGAATGAAGCTCGATAGCTATGACATGGCTATTCTGCGTGTCCTGCGCGAAGACGCACGCGCCAGCCTGCACGACATCGGTGAAAGAGTTGGATTGTCCACGACGCCGTGCTGGAACCGAATCAGGAAAATGGAATCGGGCGGCGTTATTCAGGGCTACACGGTTCGTATTGCCCCCGAGGCGCTCGGCTTCAATGAAACGATCATCGTCCAGGTCACGCTGGACAGTCACAGTGAAGAAACGCTTTTTGAGTTTGGACGTGAACTGGAGCGTATACCGGAAATCATGGAGGTCTATCTCGTTTCGGGAGAGTACGACTACTATCTGCGTATTGCAGTGAAGGACACGCGGGATTACGAGCGTTTGTTGCGCGAGCGGCTGTATCGCCTTCCCGGTATCCGCCATAGCAAATCAAGCATCGTATTGCGCACGCTCAAGGAAAGTCCCATTCCGTTGCCCGAAGTCAGCGAAGTCGCCCAGCAATCCTTGAGCCCATGAAGCGAAATGTGAAAGGTCGCGAAACCGGGACCACTCGACTTGTCGACGCACTTGGGCATGTACATGTGCGAGCGGACGCCAACGCGCGCATTGTCTGTCTGGTTCCAAGCATCACCGAACTGTTGTTCTCGCTTGATCTTGGCGCGCAAGTAGTGGGGCGGACCGGCTTCTGCGCGCATCCAAAACCGGCGGTGCGGAAAGTGCCCAAGGTTGGGGGTACGAAGGATTTCGATGTCGGCAAAATTCGCGCACTTGAAGCCACGCACCTGATCGTCAACGTTGACGAGAATCCGAAGGCCGATGTAGATACGGCAGCGCAGTTCGTTGGCAACGTCGTCGTAACCCACCCGATGGGCCCGGAGGACAACATCGCGCTCTACCGCCTGCTCGGTGGCATTTTTGGACGAGAGCGCGAAGCAGAAGAACTGGCCGAGCGGTTCCGGACCGGCTTCCGAGCGGCTGTCGCCACGACGCGGAATCTTCCGCGAGAGCGGGTGTTGTACGTCATCTGGAAAGACCCGTGGATGACAATCTCGAACGACACCTATATTGCGAGAACGCTGGAGAGCGTGGGTTGGGATCACGTCGAGATTGGGTCTGAGCGATACCCGGCGTTTTCACTGGATCAGATCGCCGGCCTCGATGTCGATCGAGTGTTGCTGTCTTCCGAACCCTATGCGTTTCGCGCGCGCGATGTCGATTTTGTGAAACAACAACCGGGTGCCGCGAAGGCAATTGTTTCGCTGATCGATGCGGAAATGACGTCGTGGTACGGTAGCCGCGCGATAAAAGGCATGCACTACCTGGCACAATTGCGCAGTTCTCTTCGAGATGACCAGCGCTAATCAGATCGGTGTCGACCATAATTCATCTGTAGTTGGTTCGTTGACCGCTGCACAGCACTGGCGTAGCGTTGCCTCGGACTTTCAATCGAAGCAGAACGTCAATGCGCGTATAAATGATCGCATAAAGCCGGCTGCGCTAAACTGGTTGCTGTCAGGAATGTCGGCCTGGACGCAACGAATACAATTCAAGCGAAAAGCGGACGTGGATGGTTGGTTCACCCGAGCTAGCGAAGCACTACACTGCACTCGGTCCACTACTGAATTAGAAGGTGTATGAGGTGTTTTACAACGCAAGTGCGGGTCGTGCGGAAAGTGTAATGGGACAGTTTGGGAGGCGCACTGGCGTTCGTGCACCGTGCGTGCGTGCGAGCGGCCGGGTGATCTTTTTTGTGTCGCGAAACTGGCAGTCTGCGTTGACATGATCCGAACCGTTCGCCAGCTTGTCAGGTCGAGCCGCCTGCTCAATTTCAATCAGGTTGACCGGGATCGCTGGATCCGGAAGCAAGCGCAGCGTGTTCCGGCGGGAGCGCGCGTTCTGGACGTGGGAGCGGGCTCGTGTCCCTATCGTGACCTGTTTGCTGCCTGCGATTATCGAACACAGGATTTTGCGGAACTTCCGGCCGGGCAGCTTGGCGGAATCGGGTATGGACATATCGATTATCGGTGCGACGCGGCGAACATGCCGATTGCGAAGTCGAGTTTCGATGTCGTTTTGTGCACGGAAGTGCTGGAGCATATTGCGGAACCGGTCCTTGTTGTTCGCGAGTTTGCACGTGTCCTCAAGCCGGGCGGTCGGGTGATTCTGACTGCACCATTGGGTTCGGGAATCCATCAGGAGCCTCACCATTATTACGGTGGATTCACGCCTTACTGGTATCAGCACTTCCTCGCCGAAGCCGGTTTCGAAGATATCCGGGTTGAACCCAACAACGGGTCGTTCAGGTTCTTCGCTCAGGAGGGGCTGCGTTTTATCAAGACGTCGCGTCCATTCCGTTCAGGTCGATCACTGCTTGCGGAGTTTTTATGGGCTCCGGTCTGGCTACTGTTGCTCCCGCTTCTGGGACTGGTCGTGCCGATCGCAGCGCGCTACCTGGACGCCTACGACAATGAGCCGCAGCTTACTGTTGGCTACCATGTGACCGCGGTGAGGAAGACAGATTGACGCCAGACCTGATTGATTATCTATGCGACCCGATTGACAAAAGCTCGCTTCGGCTCGCGGATCCCTCTTTCGATGGCGATGGCAACGTTGTAACAGGGAACCTCGTGTCCGAGGGCGGCCGCACGTACCCTGTCCGCGATGGCATTCCACGATTCACTGCTGATAGCGGCGTGGCCGAAGCCGTACGCGCTTTCGGAGACGAGTGGAATTACTTCAACTTCGATCAGTTCAAACTCAATTGGCTTCAGCACACCGTTCGAAATACTTTTGGATCGCCCGAGGCTTTCCAGGGAAAGGTAGTTGTGGATGCCGGTGCTGGCAGCGGCATGCAGTCGCGCTGGATGCGCGAAGCCGGCGCCCGGCGCGTGATCGCGCTGGAGCTCTCCCACTCTGTCGATGGCGTCATGCGCAAGAACCTGGAAGGCTGTGACGGCGTTGACGTAGTCCAGTGTTCAATTGACCAACCGCCTTTGAAGGATGGTTGCATAGACGGCATCGTGATCTGCCACAATGTGATCCAGCACACGCGTGCGGTCGAGGCGACCGCACGCGCGCTTTGGGCGCTCGCTGGCCCAGGGGGCGAGTTCGTATTCAACTGCTACCTCAAGAACGACTTTAATGCGCTGCGTCGGTTCCGCTTCTGGCTCTATCAGAGAATAAGGGCTGTGCTTTCGCGCACGTCCTTCAGCGCATTGCTTTGGTACTCGCGAATTGTGGCGATGCTACGGTTTGTTCCCGTTTTTGGTCTGGTGCTGGAGCGGCTGTGCTTTGTGGTTCGTGGCGATGTTCCACCCGGACCGGGGTGGATGCGGCGAGCGTATCGACTGGCAGTGCTCAACACTTTTGACTGGTACGGTACGCACCAGTACCAGCACCATCTATCATCGCGATGAGATCCGCGCCCTTGTAGCTGCAATGCAGCCTGACGAATCGAAGGTTTCCAACCAGGAGCAGTTCCTCAAACTTCCTACACCACCGATCGGATGTGCCATCCGGCTTGCCCGGTAAGGACACTCGCCTCATCGGGCACCGAACGCGGTTGGACAAGTACACAGCCTGAATTGGCCGCGGATGTGCGCGCCCAACTGACCGTTGCACATGCCGAGGCTGCCATCCAGGAGACAGCGAACCTGTCGCTGTCCGTAGTGGAGAAAGTGCACGGGGGGCTACCTGAGCTGACTCCAGATGTTCTGCCCCCGAATGTTGCAAATGTTCGATCGTTTAGCGCAGATTGGACAAAAGGTGCCGAACCGCAATCTTCAATTCGAGAAATTGGTCCGATCCAATTTTTTGAGGAAGGGCGCATCCATCGGGTCGCGGCCGAGAGACCATTCGCCCGTCCTTAATCATCGAACTGGGGGCAGTCACTGTGCGTGGTGAGCAAAATCTTCAGTCTGCGACGGAATCCGAGCCCCTCCTGCCTGCAGGTTCTCACCAGCTTGCATTGTTCGCCCTTGCGCTCGTCTTGCTTCTGCGCATCCTGTTCCTCCAGGGGGCCCATTATGCGACGAGCTACAAGATTCTTAGTGGATCGGCTCGCCTGGCGATCATCGCCTTGCTGGTGTACTTCGTCTGCGCGCTTCTCGTATGGGTAAACGCCCGGCGGCCCCTGTGGACGGCCGACGAGATATTGAAACCACAATTGATTCGGAGGGCGGTCAACTATTCGTTACTGATCGCATCTGTCGCGACAATCCTGATCGCGGTCCTGATACCCCTGATGTACGTCTGGCAGATCCTGACGTCGCTAACGACAGATGGCTGGTCCCAGGCTGCCGTCGACTATCGGGTGCTGCTGCCGGTTCTGGTGCTTGCCTATCTCGGCCTGAGGTTGCTGGCTCTACCCCCGGTCGCCGCCGCGGGAGTGGAAGTGATCCGGGTCACCGGACCAATTCTGGCAGGCCTGGTCGCGCAATTGCGGCGTGTCGTTCGCGCAGTTGCAGACCTGCCGCCACGTACCAAGATAAAGGCGGTTTCCGTTCTGGTCGTGCTGGTTGTAGCGGTCGTCGTCATCGACATAATGATGCAGCCACCGCCGCCGCAGGCTCGGCTGGTCGTCAATGAATATCCTGTCAATATCGAGCGGGACTATGATCAGCGGCTCGACGTCAGCGTCACCAATGAGACGACCGAGCCGAAAGAAATCTTGCTGCGCGTGCGCGCCGAAGAGCATCCGGATCTGATACTGGGTTTCATCGGCGAAGGCAGCAGCTTCGAGGCCGACGAAGGTGTTGTCATGGAGATGTACCAGTCTCGGAATTTCCGACTGATGGTCTACGCGCAGGACGCCCAGCAGTCCGAGTACGAACTCGGTGTGGAACTGCTCGAGTTCCGTGACGGGAACCCTGTCAAGGTCGATGACGCGGTCGTGAAGGTCAACGTGCTGTCCGATGTCGTTTCCCTGAACTACGAGATCATGGCCGAAGACGCGCCCAGTCTCAGCAAGACTATGCGCATTCGAAATGACGGTCCGACGATTCCCGACTTCACGCTGGTGCCGGACGAGGACCTTTCTGGACATGTGCGCTTGTCGCCGGAGGTGAGTCACGCAAGGCTGGAGCGGGGCGCGACGCTATCCGTCAACGTCGAGCCGCTGCTGCACATCGGCTTCACCGAGATCAGCGGCAAACTCGTCGGTACGGGTGGCGGCGGCGATGCAGCCCTGACCGTGCCGCTCGCCTTCGAGGCGCCTGCTGGGAAGCGGCTGTTTCTCGCTGTTGCACAGAGCGGCTCTGAAACTCATCAGCATTCCTGGTACTGCACCAACCGGCCCCATGTTCACGAGCAGATAACTACTCCGGCCGGCGCCAATGGCGGAGGAGGAACTGGCGACTCGGGTCAGCAACAGGGCGCTGGCTCCGGGCAAGGTGACGGTCAGAATGAAGGCAGACCACAGTCGATCGACATCCGGTTTCCTTTCGGTCCGGGTGGACGACGTCCCGTCACGGCAGAAGAGCGAACCGAGACCGAGACCGAACAATCCAGGAGAGACGCACTCGATCGCGAAGAGGTAGCGCTGCGCGAGCGACTCCGTCAAATGGAGGGGGATGACACCGACGACATGTTCGTAACTCTGATCGCTACGTCGTTGCGCGCACTCGGCGAGGTTCGCGAGCGGCTTGGTGACGCAGCGACACTGGAGAACGATGAAGAGCGCCAACTGAGTCGGAAGCTGGCAACGGTCAGGGACGACGCGGAATACATGGCCGAGGAGCTGGGTCGAACATCGCGTCTGAACAATATGGTCACGGCAGTGGGCGATGGACCGGAGGGGGGCGTCAATCTTCGCGGCACAGCGGACTGGATCGGCGTTGACCTCGAGACCAGCAATGCAATGATGCCGGCGTTGTACTTCGGTGCGTCGGACGTTCATGCTGTCTGGCACCAGCCGGCACCGGACGGCGGTAAACCTTCTGCTATCTATCGGCGGGTCAGCCGCGACGGTTCGCTCGCGGCGCGCCAGCATACCCTCAGCGATTCGGGCGAGCCGGCGCGCTGGCCGCATGTCGTTGCCCGCTCGAATGGTGCGATTGCGGCCGCCTGGGAGCGGGGCTCGGACGGGAGCCGGGTTATCGCGGTACGCACCAGCTCGGACCACGGCGAAACATGGCGCGATGCTGTCACTCTCGGTCGTGCGCATCGTGACAACACGCTGCCGCGACTGTACTGGTTCGACGATCGTCTCCACGTGCTTTGGGTAGCGCAGGACGAGGACACGTCGCGGTTGCGTCTGGCCTTGAGCACCGATGCGGGCGCGACGTTCGGCGCGGCGGTAACGGTCGCCGACGCAGTCGTCGAAACGACCATCGGCAAAATGGCAATCGCGTCAAATGGTGACTATCACCTGGCTTACGAAGGATACGTCGCGGAAGGTATTCGCCTGATTCACGGCGTTGTCCCCGCAGCCGTCGCTCGCGGGGAGCGTAGTTTCGGTGAATCAGAACAGTCTGTTCGCGCACTGTTCGACGCGCGCCAGCCGGATATCCGGTTCGATACCAATGACCGGCTGCACCTCGCCTTCGTGACCAGCGAAGGACCGGCCAGCGAAGTCTACGTCGCACACAGCGAAGACTACGGGCAGAACTGGGAGACGCCGACTCAACTCACTGCGGATCAGGGCTACTCTGTGTCGCCATCCGTATCAGTCGACGGAGATCGGGTCGCGATTGTTTACCACAGCGACAAGGCAGCACCGGGTCGTGCCGTCGACCACCTGTACACCACCAAGCGTCAACTGCCTGATGGTGAGTGGTCGGAAGCCGTGCGCTGGCCAAGTCTGTTTCCCAACGTCAATTGGGCGTTCCTGAAAACGCAGTTCAGCCTGCCGTGGAGCCGAAACGCGTATGAGAAGCATGACGTGAGCATTCTGTTGAACGGCCATGAAGTTGCGAACATGAACGATGTTATTCCGGACGGCAACTTTCTGTTTCAGATCGACCCGAACCTGCTGAATTACGGCTCCGGCAATCGAAGCAACAAAGTTTACTTTCGGACGGAGCACTTCAACCCCGGTCATTATGTCGTTGCGTCTGACTTCGCACTGCTGACAGACCTCGAGTTTGTCGAGCAGTTCGTCTTTGCAGACTCGCAGGCAGAGGCCGACGAGTTACTGTACACGTCGCAGCGTCTCAACCATGATCGCCCGGACATCGGCCTGTTCAGCGAGCTAGTGGATGCGATGCCGGATCAGTTTACGGATGGCGAAGAGATTCGGCTCGGCATTAATGTCGCGAATATCGGCCAGGCAACGGCATCCGAAATCGTGCTCGACGTCTATGGCGGACCAAGCGAGCTGACAGAACAGGACATCGCTGACCGCTACCTGTTGGGGCAGAAGCGCCTCTCCGAGGTCGGTCCCATGCAGGTCCGCACGGTGGAAATACCGCTTCAGTATTGGTTCGGACTTGAGCGCATTATCGTGCGCGCACGCACGCCGGAAACTGATCACGACCTGTCCAATAACATACAGTCGTTGACGTTGACCGCGGATTCACCGTTACATGGCTACGATGCGGGTCAGGGTCAGTACGGTACGGGTGTACTGCGGGTTGCCGTCTACGGCCAACCGGGCGAACTCATGGACGATGTCACCATCAAGCTCTATCGCGCCGGCCACGATACGCCGATTCGCGAAACCGCGAATAATCCGATCGTCTGGACGCTTGAACCGGCGACTACGATGTGTTTGCTCAAGTCGCGGAGGTTACGGAAATCGAACAATGGATTCGGGGCATCTCGGTCCCGAAGGTATGGGGCTGGCATAACAACGTCTACATCGAGCGGCCAAGTCTCAGCCTCGACATTGTCATTGAGGAACTCGAACGCGCGCTTCAGGATATTGACTTCGTCGAGACCGACGAAGGTATCGAGCTGCGACTGCCGGGCGATGTTCTATACGCGACCGGCGAATCGGAAATCAATCCGTACGCCATGGACGTCATGCGACAGGTTGGTGTTGTGCTTCGCAAATACCCGAATGCCGACGTTCTGGTCGAGGGGCATACCGACAATGTGGGTACCACTGATGGCAATCAACGCCTGTCGCAGCAACGCGCGGAGTCGGTACGCATTTGGCTGGTCGGCAATGAGGGCGTCGCAGCCGAGCGCGTATCCACGTTGGGCTGGGGTGATACGCGGCCAGTCGCCAGCAATGAATCTGAAGAAGGGAGGCAACGGAATCGCCGCGTGACGATCACGATACTGACCGGAAGCGGCGATGCTTTGCAAGGCGGCTGATCGCATGCAGAAGCCCTCGTGGTGCGGCACCCTTGCGATCTTCTTGATCGTCTTGCTGGTTGCCAAGCCGGCGAGCGCCCAGGCTGCGAATCTCGAAGTCCGCTGGACAGACGAAGTCGGCAACGTTCTGACTATCGCGCAGGTTCAGGACCGGGTTGCATTGCGCACGTCTACTGGTCTGATTTTCGACGGTTCGCTGAGTGGCCGCGCGCTCGAACTTGCCCGTTATCGGCTGTTGCTCGACGTGGACTGTGAGGTGCCGGACGATTTTAGAATGCTCAGAATTGAGGGGCAACTGAGCGACGAAAATGAAATTCAGGCGACGTACACGAGTCCCCGTTTCCAGTGTTTCGAGGATGGAACCTTCGAGCCCCGTGACCCGCTGGCTGTCGAAAAGACGTTCAAGCGAGACATTCCGAGCATCGCACTATTTCTGGCCCCGAACGGGCAGGAACCCCGCGCGGTCGATCATGCGCTTTATGCTGTGCCGTTGATTCTCGAGATCCGTTATGACGGGGCCGGTCCGCAGGGAGATCGTCAGACGGTCGAACTGCTCGCCGAGGAGTCACGCCTGCAAATCGAAGTAAGCAGGGTTGCGGAGCAGGAGGGCAGTGTCTTTCGGTCGCAGCGTTTCCAGCTCTGGCCGGATGATGGCGGCCTGGGTCCGCCAATGACGCCCGTTGTCGAGCCGGATTGACGTCGTGAAGCGCGAGCGAATATTCATCGGCGCGCTATTTCTCCTCGCAGCGCTTTTCAGTGCGCCGGCCTGGGCGATTGAACCTCGCGAGCTCGGCGGCCGCTGGGAGGTCCTCTACGACGACAAGGAACTCGGCGGTATACGCGGCAAAGCGTTTATCAATAGCGATGGCGGCAGTGCGCGTGTTGTACTCGAACATCGGGGACGCGAATACGAACTCAACAGCACCGCACTAACCGTCCGCGGCGATACAGTCACGCTGACGCTTGAGGGCGAGTCTCCTTATACCCAGCCGGATGTGCCTAGATTCGGCGAGGACCCCGTTGCAGCATATCGACTGCCTGAAGAGACACGCGAGATTCGCTTCCGTACCAGCGCGAGTATCCTCTGCGCGTGCGTGCCGGCGCCGACGAAAACAAGGTCGAGCTGGATTTTGAACTCGATGACGACGGCATGATGTCGGGTACGTGGAGCTACTACGTCGATCCCGTTACGCAGCGCAGTCCAAACGGGCGAGGGCGCCTTGGCACTTTTCGCGAGGTCCGCGGCGAGCAGAGTGCGGGTCTCCAGTACGGCCCCGAGATCTGGCGACGGGCGCCGACGCGAATAGCCGGCGTTCAGGTGCTTGAGGCTCAGACGGCACGAAGTCATCCGGAAGTACCGTCGCACACCTACCCGCCAGAAGGGGAAGTCGCTTACAGAAGCCTGTTCATCTACGGCGTCAATCTTCCCGATGCGGTCGGCGATCCGGTCAACGTCGAGTCGCTAAATGACGAACGCCTGACCTACAGCCGACAACAGGTGGCCGCGGATGCGGAAAACAGGATCACGGGGCCTGATTTCGAACGTGGTTGGCAAATGGCGCGTGAAGCGCTGCCGGCCGAGTATCGGGACCGCATCGAAGAACTGACGGCAATCATCGTCAGGGCACGGTTGGAGCCGGGTGTGAGGCCCGGCGACAAGAAACTCAAGCTCAACGGCGCAGAAGCGGAGTGGCAGCTGCAATTCGGCGACATGGTGGCCGAGATGCGTTTTACCCGGGAGTTTCAGTCGGAAAACATCCCGGCGGGTGACAGCTTCGTTTCCGGGCACGAAGGAACAACGCACGTTTTCGTGCCCGAGGTAATTCAAATCGAGGTGCGGACCGCCGTACTGGTGCTGCAGCGCATCCCGGTAATTGTCGGCCACAACGGCGCAATTATCCCCGACGGAAGTGCGCGCACGTGGACTGCGACGCCGGTGTCCGGCTCGCCGCTGCTGTACCGCACACCGCCGATACAACTGGTAGATGCGAACCCCGGGAACCGGCAGGTTCGGGTCCGTGACGGCGACTTGCTGTCAGCGAAACTCGGCGAGGAAGGCCTGCTTGCGATGGTGCAGGGTGGGCGCGATACATCGGTAGGGCAGGCCGAAGCCACTCGTCAGCAGACGCGCGCCGCGTGGGACGCGCAGGCGCGCGTGTCCAGAACACCCGCGCGGCTCGGCTCACTTTGGAAAGCTGCGCTCAAGCGAGCGGCAGACTGCAAGAACATCGCGGTGCATGACTGGCGGACTTTGTCCGGCAGTGAATATGACCTAGTCACAAACCTTATTGTGTGGGATTGGGAGAATCGCGGGTTACGCGTCAATGTACGCGATATGGCTGCCGTATTGTTGCTCAACGACGAGTTCGAGCGCATGATGGCGGACGTCATTCAGCGCATCCCGGTTGTCAAGACTCCCGAACAGATCGCCGCCATGCGCCGCGCG
Source organism: uncultured Burkholderiales bacterium (assembly GCA_951812315.1). Lineage (GTDB taxonomy): Bacteria > Pseudomonadota > Gammaproteobacteria > Burkholderiales > Eutrophovitaceae > SG8-40. The sequence goes on along the minus strand of CATOSA010000032.1, from coordinate 170,097 downwards.
CTTAAGCCGCACATGGACAATGAGAATTTTCCGCTGACGACGATCAAGATCGATGGTCACGACACGTTTGGTGTCGATCAGCCGTTTCGGCTTGCGTTCGATGAAGACTACGACTCCGCGTACTTTCAGATCTATTTCGGCAACGACGTCGCAGCGGCGAAGGTGTGGTCCGACGCCGCTCTGGTCGAGGGGCTAGAGGCCTACCGCAACCAGATCGTCGAGGTGTACGAGCGTTCCCGCGACGCGGGCGATTGTGACTTCGACGACGTTATCGAGATTACCGGTCTCGGATTTCAACCTGTGGTTGCCTCATTGATACCGAAGCTTATGAAGCTTGAGAACGACGTCTGGGTGGTTGACAGAGAGGCGCGGGCGGCCGTTCGCGGCGTCAGCAATCTCGCGGCCGCTGTGTGTGCGCAGGCGGACTACTCGAAAGCGGATACGGCGGTTGTGGTCACCGCGGCGACGGCCGTTGCCGGTACCGTAGGCCTCGTGTTCCGCGGTACATGGGCAGCGCTGTTGGCACTGACCGCAGATATTGGCGATCTCATATACACCGGCATTACGGGCGCCATGGAATATGTGGACAGCCAGCGGGAGCTGGATTTTGCGCGCGGCTCCGCCGAGATTCTTGGAATGAGCCGGCAGCGGCGCGCCGAAGCGCGCGAACGCTCGTTGGCCGGCGTATTCGCCGAAACGGCGCTTGCAGGTCTCGGCGCCGTCGGCAGTGCCGGTGATGTTCTTCACCGGACGCGCATGGCACGTGCGGCCCGGCTCCTGAATGACATGGACGACGCGGCGGAGATGATTGGCCGTCTGTCCAAGACCGAGCTCGAGAGTCTGGGTCATTTTCTTGGCGAGGTTCGCGCTGGACGCATGACGGGTCTGACGGCTGAACAGCGGCGCGCCGCTCAACGCGCGCAGCAACTTCTGGACGACGAAGGTGTTGATTTGCTGCAGATGGTCGGTACGAGGCTTGCCCGTGAAGCCGACGACGTGCCGATGGTCGGGCGACGTCCGCCGCCATCCGGGAATGAGTCTCTTCCAGGTTCAGGACAAAGGGCGAATGCGTCGGAGCTGGCTGAAGGACTTCCGCCACGGGTACGAGAACAGACGCCGCTAGTAGTTGATCCGGAACTGCCGGGCAAAACCGTACGCGTCGAATACGATCTCGATGCTGACGGTCTGGTCACGAACGTGCGCATTCGAGCGGGGCCCGACGCGACGGTGAACGACATCCGGCTGCATTCGCGCACAGCGGCTGATGAACCGCTATTCAGGTATGTCGGGGCGCGTTCGTGACCTGATGCGCCGTATTCGGAGCTGGTTCGGCGGTCGCGATCCCCCTATCGGATCTGCTGCGTGGGAAGCCACACTTGAGGTGCAGAAGCTACCTGCGATTATCGAAGATCGCATGCGTCAGTTGCGCCGCGGCAATCTCACTGGGGATCAAGCCGACGCCATCACCCGAGAACTCGATAGTCTCGAAAGTCAGCTGCGAAATTACGAACGCATGGTGGCACGGGTCGACTCGAACCCTGGTCGAGGGTTTGTCGCGGCTGAAGGGGTTGATGATCTGCGGCGAACAAAAGCCCGCCTGGAAGAGCGTGTTTCAAACACCCGGTCCAAGATCGGCAATCTTCAGGCGAAGGCGCGTCGATTGAACAGAGAAGCGGATCGACTATATGACAAGAGTTTCGAGCCAGGCTTGAGTCGAACGCAGAAACGTAAACGGCAGAGGGAGGCTGCTGCAAGACGCGACGCGCTCGAGGCCCGGAATCAGGCTAATCGTCTTCGCTCGAGAGATTTGCGCGAACAGCAACAGCAGCTGAATGCCGTGACGAATCAGGTTGAGCCGCAACGGCGCGCGCTGACGCCGATACCGTGTTTCTCGGCGGACACAATGGTGTGGACGCCAGATGGGCCGCGGCGCATCGATCAGCTTCGCCGCGGGGATTTCGTCCTGTCTTACGATTTCGAGACTCAGAACGTCGTCGAACGGCGCGTCGACGAATTACTCATCAACCGTACGACGCATTTCTACGTGATCGAGGCAGGGGGAGAACAGATTCGGGCAACCGGCCGACATCCGTTCTGGGTCGCCAGCCTGCAGAAATGGGTACAGGCGAGTTACATCCGCCCGGGAATGGTCCTGCAGGACACCGGTGGCAATTCGATGGTCGTTACCACGGTATCTCTGGCACAAGATATTGAGGCGCCATCCTATAACCTGGATGTCGATGAGATTCCAAACTATTTCGTTGGTGCCGGCGTACTGGTGCACAACGCTGATCCTCCAGTCGATGTCGGTCTCGGAGGTCGTTACATTGTGTATCGCGGTACCAATCCAGCATTCGGCGGCGATTCTGCATACATCGGCATTACGCGGCTAGGTGCGAATGAGCGTCTTGAGGATCACATCAAGAAAATTGAACGTGAATTAAGACGAGCGGAAGCCGGGGAGATCACGTTGACGGAGCGACAGCGGCGTGTTCGAAATTTTCGACGTGGCATGAGTATGGAGGTTCTCGTAGCCGGCATTCACACCGAAGAACTGGCCGAGTTTCTGGAGCAGCACAATATGGACCTCACGCGTGAGGAAGGGAAATCGTTGATGAATGATCGCCAACAAATGAGGCCGGAACGGAGAACCCAGGTTACCGAGAGTCTGCGCAACGACCCAAAATTCAGCAGCGTGGTTATTGTCCGCGTAACTGACCTGCCGGTTATCGGGCTATTCAGGTCAGTTCGATATACCCGGGCCGAAGATATCCTCCGGACGGCCTGTGACAATGGTTGTGGATCGCCGCGTCAGCTCGATTGGCGAATCGTCGCCGTAGACAAGCGTACAACCGGGATCGATGCTGACGGCCTTGTAATTGCCTGTCGCCACATCCACCTCATCGCCGTACACGAAATCGAAATACACGGGCGTGCCGATTCGAGTTCCGTCTTCGCATCCAACCGAATTCAGGTTTCGAAACTTGGTGAACAGGTTACCGTCGAATCGACTATCGACCATCGTGCCTTCGTAAACGACGTCGCCAACCACATCAAAGCTGAATTGGTCCCATCCTGGAGGTAGCGACACGTAGGTAGCCACGACACCGCCGTCTCGGTATTCAAAAAGCACTTCAGTCGAAAACGCTTCGTTTCGCCAGGTGCCGGTCATATTGAACTCCTGTGCGGTGGCATCGACTGCACTCAGGAATGTCAACAGTAGAGCGGCGGCAAAAGTGGACAAGAAGCGGTGGCTCCGAAGCAAGGCCAATAGTGCGCAGCGTTTGAACGTCTTACTACTGATCGTGCATCAGGCCGCGTTTGTTCAACGACTGATCGGACAAAGTGCCAAAGCAAGCCAGCTCGAGCTGCAATTTGGCGCTACGCTGCGCAAGCGCACTGAGATATCGGTGCTGACCCGGCTCGGAGAATTCTCGATGGACCACCGCATTACCTCAAGCAACTACTCCCCCTACAGGGTATCGCACCACTCGAATAACAGAAAATTGATGCGTATACCATTGCGCCATAAATGCGGGAAAGCCTCAGGACCGGTCCCCGCTTATTCGTTTGCTCAGGAGCCCGAGTTTTCGCCGAACTGCTCGCTGAAGATGGCGTAGGTGCGGTAAAAATCGTCTTTCATGTCTTCGTCCCGGTATATCGCCATCAGCTTGATCCATGAGTCGCGATCGGACGGCTCGTGCGTGATTCGTGACTCGAGCACGCCGATGGCTTCCGTGGATTGACCGAGCATGATAAAGCGGTCGATATCGGAAAACATCGTGCGCGTGGCATCCACCACTTGATCCAATTCAGCGCGCAATTGCGCGGAAGGCTCTTCGTACTTCAACGCTGTGCTCTCAGTAGGTTCCGGCCCCGGTTCTCGACCCAGGGACGCCGACAGCAAATCCGTAGTTGGCGACTGCTCCCCGGGGAGTGCCGTTTCCATCGTCTCCGTATTTGCCGGTTCGGAAATCGCGGCCGATTTGTGCTTCCCAGGTCGAAAGTCGAGCTGCATTTCTTCGCCAGTTTCGGGCTCAGCCCCATCCGGTTCAGTCCGGTCGGGTTCAGTAATGGTCGCGGATTCTTCGGGCCCGTCCTCAATCACAGACTCCATGTGGCGCGCTTCGGTGCTCGGTTGTGCCGACTGGCCGAGAATCACGCTGTGCAACTTACGCAAGTCCGAGAGCAATTGCGCGCGAATCGCGTCGTCAATACCGGCATAGGCCAATCCATCGGAGAGAATTTTGATCAGATTCGGCAAGACCGCGATCATCTTGCGACGCTCTTCGAGCGTCTCTTTAGGCTCAACGCTCCAGAGCAATACATCCAGCGTCTTTAGTGTGTTCTTCCAGGCCTGACTTTCCTCGCTGGCCTTGAAATGTGTCACGACCAACAGCCTGACCCAGTGCTGTGTCAGAAACTCGACGATCAGTTTCGGAGCGGTACCGGCACGAAGGCGCGCGGTAATCTCTGCTTGCGCGGCGGTTTTCGCAAGCGCGAGCTTTTCTTCCTGATTGATCTGACTTGTGACGCCTTGCGTTTCCTGTTTGGCCCCCTCGTTCACGTTGACGACTAGCGCGTCGAACTGCTTGCGCAGGCCGTCGAAAGTATTGATGCCGTCCCTGAATTCTTCGACAAAGCTCTGGATAATAGACTCCAGCTTTGCGTAGATCGGATCGGATTCCTTGATGGTGGCGGGCAAGCTTCTCGAAAGCTCGCCCAGCTTGTCGAGCATCTGCCGGGCAGGGTGGCTTTTCCTCGAGAAAAACGACTTGTCGGCGATCACCAGCTTGAGCATCGGGGTTTGCAGCCGGCCGGCGAGACCTTTGACGCTGATTGGAATTTTGGGATCGTCGAACAGGTCATCGAACAACATCGCGACGATGTCCAGTGTCATGGTGTCCATCTGGTTCGTGCCACCGCCCGGGTTGGCGTTCGTCTGTTCCTGCGCAATGTTGTCCCCTTCCCCGTGTCACCCCTTCCGTTTTCGGGCCTTTGTCCGCCAGATGGCGCTCTCCTGCGCTCCTTGCGGCGCTCGACGGCAATCCGGATTTTGGGCAGGATCGAATTCTTGATAAGCAGCGCGTTGACGGCCTTGTACACGCCTCGGATCTTGTCGAGCACGTGGTCGTCGAAAAGCTTGAGAAGGACAAGCCGAACATCGACGCTCGAATCGATCTGGCGGCAAGTATGTTTATAGGCGTTAACGATGGCTTGGGGTGTAAATGGATTGTCCCCGGACTGTAGATCGGCATCGCCGACCAGCACACCCACGCGCTGATCCAGCGCGAGTAGCTCCTCATCACAGTATTGACGCAGCCTGGACGCCATAGCGTCGAACTTTAGCGACTCGTTCGGATCGTCTTCGACGGCCTGCTCGAGCGAGGACGGGTCGATCTCGGTGTACTTGCCGCCAATCTTCTTGACCTGGTTGACGCGACAGGCTGCCGAATGCGGTAAGCGCTTCGTCCGCCTCGTCGAACATCTCGGCAAGTGCAATCGAGACGCGCTCACTAACGAGGTCATGGCCCTTCTCCAGAATGATGTCGAACGACGATGCACTCGATACGCCTGTCGGGATTGCGTCGTTTGGGGATGAGGCTGCTTTGGGCATTGCGAAAATAGGGCCCGGTTCGGCGGCGTATGAGGACGAAACAAGTCTGTGACATCATGCGAGTACTGTGCCAGCCGCAGCCGGCAACATAGTGCGCAGGGACCAGCTCGCGGTTGAACTGGGCATAGCGCGTAGTCAGCTGTACAAATGGCGAGAGCAGATTCGTCTAAAGGGCCAGGACAATGCTTTCCGTGGGCCGGGTGCCAAAACGCTGTGCGAGCGCACCGAGCTCGAGCGCCTAAAGCGCGAACTCAAGCAAGTGCGTGAGGAGCGCGACATTCTAAAAAAGGGAATTATATACTTCATGCCACAAATATTAAAAATAGGTTGATTGTAAAAGACATGGGCATAGATGTAAGAATAAAACTTGCCGAAAAGACTTTACCGTGCGCATTGGTACCATCTTTAATACTTCAAAATTACCATTAAGAACATGGTTATATGCTATCTATTTAATGCAGACTGGGCGCAAAGGTATATCCAGTTTGCATTTAGCCAAAGAGTTGGGTATTACCCAAAAATCTGCCTGGTTTCTATCGCATAGAATCAGAGAAGCATGTGGGGGAAATGACAACAAGTTGAACGGTATTATAGAGATTGATGAAACCTACCTTGGAGGCAAAGAAGCCAACAAGCATGAGGACAAGAAGCTCAAAGCAGGACGAGGGACGGTTGGCAAACAAGCAGTCATAGGCATGAAAGTACGCGGTGGTCCTGTTCGGGCAGTTCCGATAAGCAATACCGATCAACATACCCTACAGACTACGATCCATGAAAATATCACTGCTGGAAGTCAGCTATACACCGATGATCATAAGGGGTATGTCGGTCTTGAGAGGGCTTATCAGCATGATACGGCCAATCATAGTGCCAAGGAGTTTGTCAACGGTATGGCCCACACAAACGGCATTGAAAGCGTCTGGGCGGTATTAAAGCGAGGGTTTAACGGGATTTATCATAATTGGAGTAGAAAGCATTGTCATCGGTATATCAATGAGTTTGTTTTTAGGTTGAATGATGGTAACTGCCGGATTGATACCATTAACCGTGTATGCAGTTTAATAGCAAATATTACTGGCAAGAGACTGACCTATGAAAATCTTACGCAATAAAAAAACATGAATCTGATCCAAGAAGGAATCGTCAACGGCTTGATCAAGCTGGGTAATATATTACCTGGTTTTTGTATAAGCCCTCCAAATGATGCACTATGTATTATGACCACAGAGGGGATTCGCTTATGTTAGAAAAAAATGCATAACCGTTCTCCCACCTGAAGAATATAAGTAACTTTTGAAATTAAAAGGGGGTTTGATGAAGTTTCTTGGCGGGGGTATTTATCAAGGTGATTGCCTTGAGCTCATGCAAAATATCCCCGACCAATCAATCGAGATGATATTGTGTGATCTTCCTTATGGGACCACACGAAACAACTGGGACAGTGTTATTCCACTAGATGCACTTTGGGTAGAGTATAAACGTATCATAAAGCCCCGGGGCGTTATCGCCCTTACGTCACAGGGTATTTTTACTGCAAAACTCATTTTGAGTAATGAAGCATGGTTCCGTTACAAATTTGTTTGGGTAAAAAGTAAATCAACCAACTTCTTGAACGCCCGTCGCCAGCCATTGCGACAGCATGAAGATGTATGTATTTTTTACGGTAAACAACCTGATTATCGACCTGTTATGCGACAGGGTGAACCATACGACAAGGGCATTCGCAAAGCTCAATATACGGGCAGTTATGGGGACTTTAAACCCATTCAAGTCAAGAGTAATGGGGAAAGATTTCCCACCGATACGCTGTATTGCAAGACTGCCGAAAGCGAAGCAGGGGGGCGTGTCTGGCACCCAACACAAAAACCTGTTGCTTTGGGTCGATACTTGATACGTATGTTTACTAGCCCAGAAGATGTTGTTCTAGACAATGCCTTTGGTAGCGGCAGTTTTCTTGTCGCCGCTGCAATAGAGGGCAGGCGTTATATAGGTATTGAAAAAAACAAAGAAGTGCATCTCTTTAAAAAAGAGCCTATCGACTATATTGCCGTTGCTCAAGAACGCCTTGAAGAAATTAAGAATATGTTTGCCAGAGACGAGGTGCCACCCGACCTTCTTTCAGCGTTGCAGCCTAGTACCCGCACCGAGAAAATCAAGCGGCGCGGGATAATTGATGTGGATGAGATATTAAAGCAGACGCATGAGGCTTAATGAATATCGAGGTTAGGTATAACGAGCGGTCGTGGGCCATTGATCTAATTGGCCATATCAAATCTGTGGTATCCGCACAGAATCGTGCCATCAAAGATGCTGGTGGTGAACAGACAATCAGAACAGACGGGGGAAGTTTATTCCCGGATGTGTTGCTGTTTGGAGACCGTTCCCTTGCCCTTATCTTGCAAGGGTGGGAATTGAAAATGCCAGATACGAGCATTGACGACCACGAGTTCCAACACAACGCGACACAGAAGGCAATCGCCTTGGGGCTGGATAGCTTTGTTTTGTGGAATGTTTCTCATGCTCACCTGTATATTAAACAAGGTGATAAATACACCTGCCGGAAAAAATGGGATACTCTTGCTCATATCAAGAGCCGCAATAATGTTTCCGGCAATAGAGCGCAATGGGGAGTCCTTGCCACAGAAATCATCAATTATGTGAATGACCTATTCGACCGAAAGTCATTAGAAGGTAGGCAGTTCGTTGAAGCCTACAAAAGCGGCGGTATTACTTCTCTTATCATGGAAAATACGGACGATGTAGCCAATGCATTGGAAGCAGAGGCTCGGCGGAATTCCAATCTGGGGGCAGAAATTACGCTATGGTGGGAACGCTATAAATCTGAGTATGGCGGCGGCGATGACCTATATAAAAAACTAGCACAGGCCAATATTGCCAACTGGATTGGCAAATTCTTGTTTGCACATATCCTGCAAGGACGGGATAACCGAGCGCAGGCCGTCACCCAGATAGGGGACATCACTAAGCCGCTTGAGGCACTGACGATATTCGAGCGCCTGTCAAAGGATTGCAATTTCTGGACGATCTTTTCTGGCAGTATCGGTCTTGCTGTCATGTCAGAACGAGCATGGGAACAGATGCGGCAACTGAACAAGCTGCTTACGGACCTAAGAATTGGCGCAATTGAGCAAAGCCAGCTTTCCGGGATTCTTGAAGCCACGGTTGAGGTAGCGGTTCGCAAGTTGCGTGGGCAATATCCAACCCCGCCAACTCTGGCAAGCCTTCTCGTGCAGCTATGCGTGGACAATATCAAAGATGACAGGGTGCTTGACCCGTGTTGCGGTAGCGGGACTATTCCTCGTGCCGCATTGGAGCAGAAATTAGCCGCTGGCGTTGCTTCGGAACAAGCATCATCATCCGTATTTGCAGGAGATGAAGACTCACAGGCTATTCAGATTGCCGCCTTTGCAATGACAAAGCCAGACCTGATAAATATCCCCTTGCGTCTGTTTCGGCGGGATGCTTTTTCCCTCAAGCCTGATACCTCATTAGAGTTTAGCGATCCTAGCACTGGGCAACCGTTCACCGAGCAGGCCGGGCAATTCAATGCTATCACCAGCAATCTTCCCTTTGTTGCACAGGAGGGACGCACCCAATACGGTAACGCTATTGCACAGGTCACAGCATCTTTTGGGGCAGGTACTGGCAGGTTTCCGCAAACTGCTGATGTTGCGGCTTACTTGCCATTTGCATTGCGTTCGCTTTTGGTTGAAGGGGGAAAACTGGGAGTTATCATAACAAATTCGTGGCTTTCGACTACGTGGGGTGAAACGTTCTTTGATCTCTTGGGGCGTTATTATCATTTGCGATTTGTTATCACATCTGGCGCAGGCCGCTGGTTTCAAAACAGCACCGTTGTGACGAATATTCTTGTTATGGAGAAGAAGAAGAACTTGGACGAAGCGGATAAGCTGATTAACTTTGTGGTTCTTACCCGCCCGTTGGAAGAATTGTCTGATATTGCAGACATCAACCTAACGGCCTCACAAATCCGGCTTGCAAATCAGCATGATGATACGATGACCATTCGCAGCGTGGCGCGAGACAGCATCCAACAGTTCCGGTCCTACGGATTGGGAGGCAATGCTCAGTTTGTGAATTGCAATTGGGTGCTAGACCTTCCCCTTGTTCCGGTTAAGTCACTGTTCCAAATCCGGCGTGGTAAGCGCAGAGGGTGGGACAGATTGTTCTATCCAGAAGCAGGTCACGACATCGAGGCAGCATACATCCGCCCTGTTCTGAAAAACCCAAAAGAAATAAGCCGCTACACAACCACCGCTGGCAGCGATGCTTTTAGTTGTTCCCGTAGCATTGAGGAACTGGAACAGGCTGGTCATACTGGTGCGTTAAACTGGATACGACGTTTTGAGAATGCCACAAACAAAACAGGCAAACCCCTCACCCAAACATTGGTCCGCAGGGGACTACATTGGTATGAGATGGGAGCGGACGTGCTTGCCGATCTGGTCATGCCACTGAATTTCGGTAAAAGGCTGTTTGTGTCTCGTATGATACCCGCCGCCTTTGCTAATCAACGTCTCATTTGTTTCAATGCCAAGGATGGAGTTGATCTTGATCTGTGCCATGCCTTACTGAACTGTGCCATTAGTCTGTTTATGATTGAAGGGATGGGCTTTGGACGTGGACAAGGAGCATTGGACCTTAGCAAAGACAGAATTGAGAAATTCATGCACTTGTTGAACCCTAACCAGTTGGATACCGAACAAGCAAACCAAATCAAGGCAGCCTTTGCCCCTTTGATGAGACGTGACTTGCAGCAGGTAGCCGATGAGTTGGAAAAAAACGACCGCAAGCATTTTGATGCAATCGTTATCAAGGCTTTTGGGCTGAGTGTCACACGAGATCAGGTCTATGACAGCCTTGTCCGCCTTGTTGAAATCAGACAAACAGCAGTCGAAGTATTTGACTGATATATCACGGGATATTGGTAGAAAAAAGGTATCTGACGCATCCTTCTCAACTTGCGCCCAATATCATGTAAAATAATTTATTTGGGCGGTTTTGTACCTTAACAACAAGAGTAACTAAACAATGATCACATACAAAAAATTTGCCAAAACAGTTAAAAAATAGCAACCTATAAGCCTAAAAAGGCTTATAGGATACCTAATAATCCACCACCTAAAAAAGAACTAGAGCGCAGATTCAGGATAAAAAAAGGCAATATCATTGAAATCACTGATTGATTTATACCCAGAATTGCCTAATATTTTGTGGCATTAAGTATATAATTACCCTAAAAAAGGCGGCGGCGTACTTCACGAAGGCGCTGCCGTGAAGTACCGTTTCATTCGTGCCGAGCGCAAGAACCACCGCCTGCTTAATCTGTGCCGCGTACTCGGAGTGTCTCGCAGCGGCTACTACCACTGGTCTGAGCGCGGACCCAGCGCACGTGCACAAGCCAATGCCAGACTACCCGTTGAAATCAAACGTACACATGAGGCCAACCTGGGCGCCTATGGCACGCTCAAGACTTGGCGCGCGCTCAACGCCCAGGGCATTGCCTGCGGCAAGCACCGCGTGGCGCACTTGCGTCGTACCAATGGCATCGAAGCGCGCCGCAAGCGTCGCTCCCCGTACAGCATCATTGCGCATGAGCACACGCGAGCACCAGCGCCGGATCTGATCGAGCGATGTTTTGATGCACCTGGGCCAGATCATGCCTGGGTGGGCGACATGACTTTCATCCGCACGCGCCAGGGCTGGTTGTACCTGGCGATGCTGCTCGATCTATTCTCACGCAAGGTGGTGGGCTGGGCGATGGGCCAACGCCCCGATGAGCAACTGAGCCTGAATGCGCTGGACATGGCCATTGCCCAACGAAGCCCAGCGCCAGGATTGATTCATCACACCGATCAGGGCGCGATCTACCGGTCCCGGCGCTATCGTCAACGCATGGCAGCAGTGCAGATGCGACCGAGCATGGGCGCCAAAGGCAGACGATTCAACAACCTAATTCCCTAACAGCGTGAATGGACCAAAGATCTCGGGCTTGACAAGTGCACTTGACAACGCAGTGGCTGAGAGTTTCTTCTCAAACTTGAAGAACGAGCTGGTACATCACTGTGTGTTCGCTACCAGACAGGCTGCGCGCATGGCAATCTTCGATTACATCGAGTTGTTCTACAACCGCAGGCGATTGCATCAGACGTTGGGCTACGAATCTCCGGTGCAGTTTGAACTAAACCACGAATGTGGTGCTTAATTAACCTGTCCGAATTATCCGGGTCAGCTCACAGGGCTCCTGAATCTACCGGAATCAGAATTTCGTTGCGCCGCAGGAACCACGGTGTAAAGGGTGCGTTGTACCGGGCCCAGACTGGGTCGTGTGGTCAGACCCCTACGATCAATCCATGACTCAAGCTCCGCCTTGTATCGCAGATAGTTTTTCTCGCTCCAGAACCCGGAGTAGCGAATCGTTGCCATGGTTCTGGCTGGAACCTGGCGCAGCCTGATATTCGGGTCATCCGGTTCAGGAAGGGTTTGCAGCGTGTACGAAGCCGGCATCGTGAAACTCACAGCCCACGATTCATCTACACGTTGCTGCCCGACCGGTGCCGTCATCGCTATTTTCTCGCCGCTCGACTGTTGCGATACGGGAGCTGTCATCGGGACTTTTTCTCGCGGCTTGTTATCGCCCGAAATATAGCGAAACAGGCGGTTAAATGCCTTGCTGCCGGCGTCTTCCAGGCTTCCATCGACAATGGTTTCGGCGACAAGGTGGGCGGAGTAAAGACGCAACTCCAGCTTGCCTGCTGATTCGATCACCTCGTATGGAGTTTCTTCGGTCGCCATCGTCTCTATGGTGCCGGCAGTCATCAACATTGCCGCTACCAATATCGATACCACATGGGTCATTTCCGATACCTCTGAAGACCCTGACCGATGCGTGCTGGTGCTGCCTGATTCTGCTGCAGGTTTCGTTGCCGATTCCAATTCAGGTATGTGCTCGAACGGTCGTTTGACCGAGTTCGACGCATTTATGATGCGCAGCGCAAACTGGTCAAGGGTGACACCGGATCGGCCAGGTTTTGCCTAGGTTTTTGTAATTTTTCCGGATTTTGCCTTCGCGTCAAGTGCTTTCTTGCCCGTTCGCGCCGCCTTCGCCGGTGCACTCTTCTTCATCTGCGGTTCCGAGTCTGCCTGCGCATCCAGTCTGAATTTCGCGGCGCTACCCGGCGCGTCCTCGATCACTTTCAGCTTGCCGTCGCCGGGCTTGCGTGCCGGCACTTTGTCTCCGCCGTGCTTCCCGATCCATTCTGCCCAGTCTGACCACCATGAACCGGGATGTTTCTCGGCGCTGTTCAGCCACTCTTCGGCATCGTCGACGATCTCCGGGTTGGTCCAGTACCAGTACTTGGACTTTTCGCCCGCCGGCGGATTGACGATGCCGGCAATATGGCCGGAGCCGCCGAGGACGAACCTGACCGGGCCGTTGAACAGCTTTGCGCCGGCGTAGGTTGATTTCCATGGCGCGATATGATCTTCAAGGGTTGAAATGAAGTAGATAGGCGTTTCCACTTTGGACAAATCAATCGCTTCGTCCGCCAGAGAAATTCCGCAGGGTTCGCGCAATTTGTTGTCGATATACATGTTGCGCAGGTAGTAGGTATGCATGCGCGCCGGCATACGCGTGGCGTCAGAATTCCAGTAGAGCAGATCGAAGGGCAGCGGTTCCTTACCGAGCAGATAGTTATTCACGACAAAAGACCAGATCAGATCATTGGCACGAAGCAGATTGAACGTCGTCGCCATTTCCGAACCTTCGAGATAGCCGCGTTCTTTCATCCTTTTCTCGAGATTCGCGAGCACGTCCTTGTCGACAAAGACGCCTAGCTCCCCTGGTTCCTCAAAATCAATCAATGCAGTGAAGAACGTTGTGCTCTTGACCCGTTTTGATTTCTTCTTTGCGGCAAGCCAGCCGAGCGTCGCTGCCGTCAGCGTACCGCCGAGACAATAGCCGATCAGGTTGGCCGATTTTTCTCCGGTCGCTTTCTCAATGGCGTCCAGCGCCGCCAGCGGACCTTCCGTCATGTAGTCGTCGAAGGTCTTTGCTGCCAGTCGTTCGTCCGGATTGACCCACGAGATTACGAACACCGTGATCCCCTGGTCCACCGCCCATTTGATGAATGAATTACTCCTGCGCAGGTCGAGAATGTAATACTTGTTTATCCAGGGCGGAACGATCAGCAATGGCGTTTTGTACACGTCGGGTGTCGACGGCGTGTACTGGATCAACTGCATGAGCTCGGTCTGGAACACGACCTTGCCCGGCGTGGTGGCGACGTTCTCACCCATCTTGAACGCCTTGTTGTCGGTCATTTTGATCGCGAGCTGGCCTTTGCCGCGATCCACGTCCTGCAACATATTGTTGAGTCCGTCGAGCAGGTTCTTGCCACCGGAGTCGATCGTTGCCTTGAGCACTTGCGGGTTGGTCAGAACGAAATTGCTGGGCGACAACGCATCAATATATTGTTTGGTGAAGAACTTCACCTTGCGCGCAGTTTGTTTGTCCAGGCCGTCGACCTCGGCTACGGTGTTCTGTACATCCTGTGCCGCTACCAGGTATGCGTCCTTGATGTAGTCGAACAGCCAGTTGTCCCAGAGTTCGTGACGAAAACGGTTCTCACCTTTGGCGGGTTTCACTAGCGGCTGCGGTTCGTTACCGGCTAACTTATTCATTGAGGCTTGCCAGAGTTCGAACTGGCTTTGCCACATTTTCATACTGGCAGCAGCAAGCTTGAACGGATCGGACATCATCTGCGTTGCCAGATTCGTGAACGCCTTGCCGACGCCAATCTCGTCCGGATTCTCATCGCCGAATTTCTTCGCTTGCTCGGCGAAATGTGTCTTCACAATGTGATCACTGCGCATTGCGATCTCGGAAAGTACCCGTGCAATTTCTTCGTTGCCGGAGCCTGCGGGCGTGGAACTGGCGTCAGTCGTGTTTTGTTTGGTCATGGCAGATGTAACGCTAGGCTGATTTTCGTGACAGTTCAAGCTTTCTTGAATGAGACCGCGGCAGCGCGGAGAATGCAGGGCCACGGCCCGTTCTGGTCTGCCGCAAGCGGTACTTTCAAGAAATAATCAAAAACGGTAAGAGAAGGCGAAAGGCTATCTGCAGCCAGTCCGCGATTTACTTCGTCTCACCGACTCTTTGTTTTGCTCTTTCTCCTCGCAGTAATCGTCGACGATTGACCGTAACTGGCAAACTTTTTTAGCACCGTGCGCATCTCCTTTGCTGAAAGAATGGCTGGCTTGCCTACCTGTAACGCGCGCCAGTACTGCTCACACAGTGCCTCGACTTCTACGGTCAAAGCCAGAGCGTCATCGAGGGTTTTACCGGTCGTGATCATACCGTGGTTGGCAAGCAGGCAGGCTTTGCGATTGTTCAGTGCCTTGAGCGCGTTTGTCGATAATTGCTGCGTGCCGAAGGTTGCATAGGGCGCGCAGCGGATACTGTCACCTCCAGTGACGGCGACCATGTAGTGAAATGCAGGCACGTCCTTACCGAGACAAGCAAGTGATGTGGCGAAGCTGGAATGCGTATGAACGACGGCACATGTGTCGGTGCGACTTCGGTAGATATCATGGTGGAAGCGCCACTCGGATGAGGGTGGCCGTTTGCCACGTGCATTGCCGCGCGAGTCGACAAAAACAATGTCGGACGGTCTGGTGTCTTCGTAACGAAGCCCCGACGGGGTGATCAGGCATCCGGATTTCCAGCGCGCGCTGACATTGCCCGATGTTCCGCGATTGATGCCGGGCGAATTCATCGCAAGTGCGGTGGCGATAATCTGTTTGCGAAGCTGAAGCTCTGTCATCGGATGCGAAGAGTGGCTGGAGTTGTTACCGGCCGGAGGCGGACTCGGACAACGGTGCAAGACCCTCGCGCGTCGCCGCAACGACGCCTGCTTCAGTGATGATTCCGGTGACCAGCTCCGCCGGCGTTACGTCAAAAGCGGGATTCTCGGCTGTTACGCCCTCGGTTGCGATGGCGACACGTGTCGCCCGATTGTCCTCGTTCAGACCACGAACGAACAGCACTTCATTTGCGCTGCGTTCTTCAATCGGGATCTCCGTCAGCGGATCACTGATCGTCCAGTCTATGGTTGGACTTGGAACCGCCGCGTAAAACGGAACCGCGTTGGCTTTCGCGGCAAGAGCCTTCAGGTAGGTCCCAATCTTGTTGCACACGTCGCCACCTGCGCTGACGCGATCCGCGCCAACGATGACCAGGTCCACCTTTCCGTGTTGCATCAGATGCCCGCCGGCATTGTCGGTTACCAGTGTATGCGGCACGCCGTGGCTGGCCAGTTCCCATGCCGTCAACAACCCTTGATTTCTGGGCCGTGTTTCGTCGACCCAGACATGCACCGGAATTCCTTCGTCGTGGGCAAAATATATCGGCGCGAGCGCTGTGCCGTAATCCACAGTCGCGAGCCAGCCGGCATTGCAGTGAGTAAGCACATTCACTGTGGACTTGTCACCGGCCAGATCACGAATCAGTTCCAGGCCGTGACGACCAATCGACTGATTCAGTTCAATATCCTCATCGGCAATACGCTCGGCTTCACCCCACGCGGCATCAATACGCATTTCCGGGCTCAGCGGTTGCACATGTTCAAGCATTCGCGTCAGTGACCAACGTAGATTGACTGCCGTCGGGCGCGCATGGATGAGAAGTTCGAATGCTGCGGCAAGCCCGCTATCGCTGCTGTCCTTGCTCAGTGCAAGTGCAAGTCCGTAGGCAGCCACCGCACCAATGAGCGGCGCACCACGTACCTGCATTGCGGTGATCGCGTGTGCCACTGCCTCTCCGGTGGACAGTCGGCGGGTGACGAATTCATGCGGGAGCCGGGTCTGATCGACAATGCCGATACTGTCGCCATCGCGCCAAACGCTACGGTAGCTGACGTCCGCGACCTTCATCTCAGCGAGGTTTCACAAAGCGGCGCACGCCATCGTCTGCCTGATCGATGCACTCGAGCCGGTTGCGATACCACAGATAATGCAGATGCGCGATCGCCTCACCCATTGCGAAAAATACCTGGTGACGGTCGAGCTTGCGGCGAAAAAGAATGCTTAGCAACTCGGCGGCGCAGGCAGGAGATTCGCATTTTGCTTCGACGTCGGCCAGCCGGTCTGCGTGGTGGTCATGAAGCATTTGTACGCGCGCATGCGCTCCTGTGAACGGCAGTCCGTGAGAGGGCAGCACCAGGGTATCGGCCGGCAATTCAACAAACCGGTTAATTGAGCGAAGAAACAGGTTGAGCGGGTCTCCAAGAGGCTCGGTTGCCCAAACGCTGACATTCGTGCTGATCCTGGGGAGCAGCATGTCACCCGATATCAGGACGCCGAGCGCATCGCAATACAAGGATAAATGTTCCGGCGCGTGGCCGTATCCGGTGATGACGCGCCAGGTGTTGTCGCCAACCTTGATTTCATCGCCATCGAGCAGACGCACAAAACTTCCGGGCGGCTCCGAAATGATTTTGCGGTAGTTGTCGCCGCGCGCTGCCATGGCGGTAACAGACTCGGCGTCCAGACCGTGCTCGGCAAACAGGTCAGCAACAGCACGGGATTGCGTTCCTGCACTGTCAGCATAGTGCGCGTGAGCGGACAGATACTCCGACTCACTGGTCCACATCGGAATGTTGAACTGTCGGGTCAGCCATCCGGCGTTACCTATGTGGTCCGGATGGTAGTGGGTGACAATGATCCGGTTGAGGCTGGCCGCGACATCCTTGTCGGCCAACACGCGCGTCCAGTTTTCGCGCGTTTCCTCGTTCGACATTCCGGTGTCGAACGCGGTCCAGTGATCGCCGTCGGGCAATAACCACAGGTTGATGTGGTCCAGAGCGAACGGCAGGCGCATGCGAAGCCACAGCACGCCGGGCGCGACTTCGCGCACAGTACCCGGCTCAGGGATATCCGGGAACGGATAAACCAGCGGGCTGGTTATGGCGCCCAGTTCTTGAGAAGCAGACTTATTCATAATAATTAGTATTTTATATGATAGGTGTTGTGTTGCATTGGGGGGTGGGCGGCGCGAAACGTTTGGATTCTACTTGACGTTTACGTAAACTGCGCGACGATGAGCGAGACGACTTACACGATTACAGATCTGGCGCGGGAGTTCGGGTTAACGACCCGGGCGATCCGGTTTTACGAGGACCAGGGACTGTTGTCGCCACAACGCGCAGGCAGAAGCCGGATATATGCGAATCGTGATCGCGTACGGCTCAAGCTCACCTTGCGTGGCAAACGTCTGGGTCTGTCTCTTTCGGAAATTCGCGAGCTGATTGATATGTATGACGCCACCGCTGGAGACCGGGCCCAACTTCAGCGCTTCATTGAAGTTCTGGAAAAACGCCGCGACGCGCTTGAACAGCAGCGTGAAGACATCGAAGCGGTTCTGGCGAAGATCAATACCTTTGAGCAGCAGTGCCGCCGTTTGCTTGGAAATGGGCGTGACAAGCAGTCAGACGATCATTCGGAAACGAGTGATTCGATTGCACATCATTGAAAATTTTAGATTTTTCAGGATCACCACGTATCAAATTGACGTTTACGTAAACGCCAACTAAAGTCGCCGATTCGACCTGACTAGCCGCTGTTGACGGACTGCACAGGTCCCGGCAGCTATCGCAGTGTCCAGGCAGACACGACAACAGGAGGCCTGATCAATGAAGCACGGCGAGTCCTTCATGAAAGAACTACCTTCCCTCAACTTCGGGCTGGGGGAAGATATCGACATGCTGCGCGACGCGGTCATCGGATTTGCCGCAAATGAGATTGCTCCGCGCGCCGAAGCCATTGACCAATCGAACGAATTCCCGGCCGACCTGTGGTGCAAATTAGGCGAGCTCGGCCTCCTGGGAATCACCGTCGAAGAAGAGTTCGGTGGTACTGCAATGGGTTATCTGGCCCATATCGTCGCGACCGAAGAAATCTCGCGCGCATCGGCTGCGGTTGGCCTGTCCTATGGCGCACATTCCAATCTGTGTGTGAACCAGATTCGCCGCAACGGATCGGCGGAACAGAAAAAACAATATTTGCCGAGACTGATATCCGGTGAGCATGTCGGCGCACTTGCGATGAGTGAACCGAATGCGGGTTCCGACGTTGTCAGCATGAAATTGCGCGCTGAAAAAAGAGGTGATCGCTACATCCTGAACGGCAACAAGATGTGGATTACCAATGGCCCCGATGCCGACGTACTCGTCATTTATGCGAAGACCGACGGCGATGCTGGTCCGAAAGGCATTACCGCCTTTCTCGTGGAAAAGGGTTTCAAGGGATTCTCCACAGCGCAAAAACTCGACAAGCTGGGTATGCGCGGGTCCAACACGTGCGAACTGGTTTTCCATGATTGCGAAGTGCCAGAGGAAAATGTTCTGGGGCAAGTCAACAAAGGCGTGCATGTGTTGATGAGCGGGCTGGACTACGAGCGCGCTGTGCTTTCCGGCGGACCCATCGGTGTCATGCAGGCGTGTATGGACGTGGTTGTTCCCTATTTGCATGACCGCGTACAGTTCGGCCAACCAATCGGCGAGTTCCAGCTCATGCAGGGAAAGATTGCCGACATGTATACGACCATGAATGCATGCCGCGCCTACGTCTACGCGGTGGGCGCCGCTTGCGACCGCGGTGAAACAACCCGCAAGGACGCCGCCGGAGCGATTCTTTACGCCGCCGAAAAAGCAACCTGGATGGCTGGCGAAGCAATACAGGCGCTTGGAGGCAACGGTTATATCAACGAATTTCCCACCGGCCGCCTATGGCGCGACGCAAAGCTGTATGAGATCGGTGCGGGAACATCCGAGATTCGCAGATGGTTGATCGGTCGTGAACTATTTGACGAGACGAAGTAATGCGCGGTGTAGGCGCCAATTCAGTGCAGGCTAACCTTCGCCGTGCTTTGACCGACGGCAAATCTCAATGTGTCCTGATCGAAATTCGTGCGTCCTGATCGCAATCTGAAGTGACTGCAACTACTACTCAATCCCAAACCGACCTTGCCTATCTGATTGCGCAGGGAATGCTTGACGGATTCAACCGGCATTACCGGTTGTTTCGCGAGACCAGCCGTTACGCCAAGACGTTGTTCGAAACCGGCAACTGGCAGGAATTTCAGCGAGTCTCTCGCGAGCGGATCGCGTACTACGATAAACGTGTGGCCGAGTGCGAACAATACCTGCGCCGTCGATTTGACATGGATTCGCAGGACGATGCCATCTGGCAGCAGGTGAAACTGCACTACATCGGCTTGCTTGCCAAACACAAGCAGCCGGAGCTTGCCGAGACGTTTTTCAATTCGGTGAGCTGCCGCATGCTCCATCGAAGCTACTACTACAACGATTTCATTTTTGTTCGGCCGACACTTTCAACCGAGCACATTGATTCAGACCCGCCGACTTATCGCAGCTATTACCCGCGGAAATTCGGTTTGCGAACGTTGATAAACCAGATATTGCGTGATCTGGGGCTTCGCAATCCGTTCAGAAATCTTGACCGGGATCTGGGCTGGCTCCTCGGCGCGATGCGCGAACAACTGCCAAGGCCGCTTCGTCTCGAGGCCAACCACCAGATCCAAGTCCTTTCGTCGTTGTTCTTTCGCAACAAGGGCGCTTATGTCATTGGAAAAATAATCAATGGCGATTCGGTCTATCCATTTGCAGTGCCGATTCTGCGCAATGACGATGGTTCGATTTATCTCGACACGGTGCTGTTGCGCACACCGGAAATAGCGAACCTGTTCGGGTTCTCGCGTGCCTACTTCCTTGTTGATATGGAAGTGCCTTCAGAGTATGTGCGCTTTCTGGGCAGCCTGTTGCCACGAAAACCGGCGGCTGAGTTTTACACCATGCTTGGATTACAAAAGCACGGGAAAACCCTTTTCTATCGCGACTTCCTGCAACATTTGCGGCATTCGAGCGATCAGTTCTCCATCGCGCCGGGAATTCGCGGTCTGGTGATGCTGGTATTCACGCTGCCGTCGTATCCGTATGTGTTCAAGGTGATCAAGGACGAGATTGCACCACCCAAGGAAGTTACCAGGGAACAGGTCAAGGAAAAGTATCTGCTGGTCAAACAGCACGACCGGGTCGGGCGCATGGCAGACACACTCGAATACAAGGATGTCGCCTTGCCGCTGGACCGGTTCGCTCCCGAACTTCTCGAGGAGTTGCGTGCGCTGGCGCCGACGGCAATCGAGGGAACCTCCGATACGCTGTTGATACACCACCTTTATGTCGAACGCCGCATGGTGCCGCTGAACATGTTCATCGACAAAGCCGCACCGCAGGAACTGGCGCATGCTGTCGACGACTATGGATTGGCGATCAAGCAACTTGCGGCGGCCAACATATTCCCGGGTGACATGCTGTTCAAGAACTTTGGCGTCACCCGCTATGGTCGTGTCGTGTTCTATGACTACGACGAGATTGCGTACATGACGGATTGTGAGTTTCGCAAGATTCCCGAACCGCGCACACCAGAGGACGAGATGTCTGCCGAGCCGTGGTATCCGGTCGGACCAAATGACGTGTTTCCGGAGGAGTTCAGCACATTCCTTCTCGGCAGTGAGCGGGTCCGTTCGAGCTTCACCAAGCATCACGCAGACTTGCTTGATCCTGAATTCTGGAACGTGGCAAAGTCGCGGATTGCATCGGGATCCGTCGAGAACGTATTTCCGTATCCGGAGGCGATCCGGTTTCGAAACAATTCAGCCCGTAATACTGCGCACAAGGCAGGCGCGGGTACAACTGCAACCAGACAGGGACTGAACAATGGCAAATGATCCGGTAGTAATCGTGTCCGCTGCACGTACCCCGATTGGCGGATTCCAGGGAGAACTCAAGGGCTTTTCCGCCCCCGAGTTAGGCGCGGGCGCAATTCGCGCTGCCGTGGAGCGCGCTGGTGTCGAACCCGGCAAGGTCGACGAGGTCATCATGGGGTGTGTATTGCCTGCCGGGCAGGGCCAGGCGCCGGCGCGTCAAGCGTCGTTGGGCGCCGGTTTGCCGCTTGGCACTGGTTGCACAACGATCAACAAGATGTGTGGCTCGGGAATGAAAGCGGCGATGTTCGCGCATGACCTTCTTGCAGCGGGTACAAACGACGTCATGGTCGCCGGCGGCATGGAAAGCATGAGCAATGCGCCCTACCTTCTGCCAAAAGCGCGCAGTGGATATCGCATGGGGCACCAGCAAGTCATGGATCACATGTTCCTCGACGGCCTCGAGGATGCCTACGATAAAGGCGTGTTGATGGGTGTGTTCGCAGAGGATTGTGCCGGCGAACATGGGTTCACTCGCGAAGAGCAAGACGAGTTCTCGATTACGTCGCTCAAGCGTGCCCAAACCGCAAACCAGGACGGAAGTTTTGCGTGGGAAACTACGCCGATTGCGATCAAGGCAGGCAAGGACGAGCGCTTCGTCGAGAGAGATGAGCAACCATTCAGGGCGAATTTTGACAAGATTCCCCGACTGAAACCCGCGTTTCGCAAGGACGGCACGGTAACGGCCGCGAATTCGAGCTCCATCTCTGACGGAGCCGCGTCACTGGTCATGATGCGTCAATCGGTTGCCGACAAACTTGGCGTGAAGCCGTTGGCGCGCGTGATTGGCCATTGCACCCATGCGCAAGAACCCGGGCTATTTACGACGGCGCCGGTCGGCGCGATTCGCAAGTTGTTTGACAAGACCGGTTGGTCAGCTGACAAAGTTGACCTGTTCGAAGTCAACGAGGCGTTTGCAGTTGTGACAATGGCCGCAATGAAAGAACACAATCTTGCGCACGAGAAAGTCAACGTTCACGGCGGCGCCTGCGCGCTTGGCCATCCTGTTGGTGCATCCGGCGCGCGGATTCTGGTGACCTTGATCGGTGCGTTGCGAAAGAATGGCGTCAGCCGCGGTGTCGCCTCACTGTGCATCGGCGGTGGCGAAGCTACGGCGATGGCAATTGAAATGGTCTAGGCTGAAATGATTCAGGCGCTGAACAATCCAGTCCCTTGGAGGTTTTCGAGACCGTATATAGGGCAAATAGACAGGTGCGTATGTGAGTGACAGAAGACTGATTTCATCGGGTTCGAGCTTCGAACAAGTTGCCGGTTACAGTCGCGTGGTAGTTGATGGCGAGTGGATATTCGTTTCCGGAACAACCGGCTACGACTACTCGAACATGACGATCTCGCCAGATCTGGAAGTACAAACACGACAGGTTTTCAGTAACCTTCAGCAGGCGCTTGCCGAAGCAGGCACGACCTTGGCGGATGTCGTCCGTGTTCACTATTACCTGACCGGGCACGAGCAGTTTGAAAAAGTCGCACCGATATTTGGAGAGTATTTCGGAGAGATTCGGCCGGCGGCGACCGCGGTCATTTGTGAACTCGTCGATCCGGCAACAAAAATCGAGATTGAAGTAACCGCACTGGTGCGCGGCGCGGATCGTTGATCCGTCGAATAATGAGTGCAGTCAATATCGAGTACATGTATTGAGTAAAGAATGCTGGACCCGATCGACTTTTATTTCGATTTTTCCTCGCCCTTTGGTTATTTCGCGGCGACGCGTCTGCCCGCTATTGCCGAGCGGCATGGCCGCGAAATCGCGTGGCGGCCGATCTTGCTCGGGCTGGCATTCAAGATCACAGGGGCCAAAGCATTGCCGCTGACGCCGCTCAAGGGAGACTACGCCCGTAACGATATGGAACGGGCATCACGGCTTTGGAAGATTCCGTTCAAAGTGCTGGGCAAGCTGCCGATTGCGAGCCAGGCCCCGGTGCGCATGATTTACTGGCTTGAATCGAACAAGCCCAACAAGAAAGTTCCGGCGATCATGGTTTTGTATCACGCCTTCTTTGTTGAAGACCGGGATATATCCGACCCGGAAGTTGCTGCAGACGTCGTAGCGTCTGTCGGCGTCGATCGTGACGCCCTGCTCGCCGCGACGCAGGCACCCGAAATCAGGAAGCGGGCGCATACCGAAACCGAAGCTGCGATAGAACGCGGTGTATTTGGCTCACCATTCATCATCGTCGACGGGGAGCCATTCTGGGGTTCGGACCGGCTCGAACAAGTCGACAAATGGCTCAAAACCGGCGGATTTTGAAAGGACGAAAATGGCTCTGAAGAAAAGTTGCAAGCAACTGGTTGCGGATGCGCAGTCAGTTGTTCGCACGATTCCCGTTGCGGATGCAATTGAACGCCACAATGATCCGGGCGTGGTGTTCGTTGATTTGCGCGATGTGCGTGAACTGGAACGCGAAGGCATGATCCCGGGCGCCTTGCATGCGCCGCGCGGCATGCTCGAATTCTGGGTAGACCCCGATAGTCCGTACTACAAGGAAGTTTTCGGCAGCGAAAAAGAGTTCTACTTCTATTGCGCATCTGCCTGGCGCTCGGCGCTGGCAACGCGGACAGTGCAGGAAATGGGTCTCGAGCCCGTTGCTCATATTGAAGGCGGCTTTAGCGGCTGGAAGAAGGCAGGTGGTCCTGTCGGTGAGAAACCGGCGAGAAACACCAAGGTAAAAAGTAAAAACTGAATGCCGGCCATCCACAGCAAGCTCAATCCGCGCTCGGCGGAATTCAAGGCCAACGCTGAGGCGTTAAGCGCAATGGTCGCGGACCTGCGTGAAAAAGCTGACAAGATTTCCCAGGGTGGCGGTGAAGCGTCACGTGCGAAACACACCTCGCGCGGCAAACTATTGCCACGCGAGCGCGTGCGCAAGCTGCTCGACGTCGGATCACCGTTCCTGGAACTGTCCCAGCTCGCCGCGTGGGACATGTACGGCGGTCAGGTGCCGTCCGCCGGAATCATCACCGGCATCGGCCGGGTGTCGGGCCGCGAGTGCGTAATCGTCGCCAACGATGCAACCGTAAAAGGCGGCACCTATTATCCGGTGACGGTGAAGAAACATTTGCGCGCGCAGGAAATCGCCTGGCAAAACCACATGCCGTGCATCTACCTCGTCGATTCCGGCGGCGCTAACCTCCCCAACCAGGACGACGTATTCGCCGATCGCGAACACTTCGGTCGCATTTTCTACAACCAGGCGAACATGTCGGCGGCAGGCATCCCGCAGATCGCTTGCGTGATGGGTTCATGCACTGCGGGCGGTGCCTACGTCCCGGCCATGGCTGACGAAGCGATCATCGTCAAGAACCAGGGGACGATTTTTCTCGGTGGTCCGCCATTGGTTAAAGCGGCGATCGGCGAAGTGGTCAGCGCGGAGGACCTCGGTGGCGCCGACGTTCATGCGCGCACGTCCGGCGTTGCCGACCACTACGCGCTGAACGACGCGCACGCCCTTGAAATGGTTCGCCGTGCGGTTGGACATCTGAATATCCGCAAACAGGTCTCGCTCGACCTGCAGGAATCGCGAGAACCAGTTTACGCGGCAGAGGAGTTGCCCGGCGTCATTCCCGTTGACACGCGCAAACCGTACGACGTCAGGGAAGTCATCGCGCGGATTGTCGACGGCAGCGAATTGGACGAGTTCAAACCCTTGTATGGCACGACGGTGGTGACCGGCTTTGCGCACATATTCGGGTATCCGGTCGGTATTGTTGCCAATAACGGCATTCTGTTCTCCGAATCTTCCCTGAAGGCCACGCATTTCATCGAATTGTGCGCGCAACGCGGCATTCCATTGGTATTTTTGCAAAACATCACCGGATTCATGGTCGGCCAGAAATACGAATCCAGTGGTATCGCAAAGGACGGTGCCAAAATGGTCACCGCAGTAGCGTGTGCGCAAGTACCGAAATTTACCGTCATCATCGGCGGTAGTTTCGGTGCCGGTAATTACGGTATGTGTGGACGCGCGTATTCGCCGCGTTTTTTGTGGATGTGGCCGAACGCGCGAATATCGGTGATGGGCGGCGAACAGGCTGCCAGCGTGCTGGCCACAGTCAAGCGCGGCGCAATCGAAAAATCCGGCGAAAGCTGGAGCGATGAAGAAGAAACTGCGTTCAAGGCGCCGCTGCTTGAACAATACGAGACACAGGGCCATCCATACTATGCGTCAGCCCGCATATGGGACGACGGCGTGATCGATCCTGCCGATACGCGCATGGTACTGGGCCTGGGCATTTCCGCGACGTTGAATTCGCCTGTTCGCAAAACGCGTTTCGGCGTTTTCAGGATGTGACCAGGCCATGCCAGAGCTTTGTCGCTTTCTCGGGATCGTCATTTACATGTACTACAAGGATCATGCGCCGCCGCATTTTCACGCTGCGTACGCTGCGTACGCTGAGTTTGAAATTACAGTCGAGATCGAGTCCGGTGTGATGACAGGCAAGTTTCCGCGCCGTGCTTTGAATTTGGTATTGGAGTGGTACTCTTTGCATAAGGAAGAACTCGCTACAGATTGGAGCCTTGCGCAAAGTAAGCAGCCCTTGAAATCAATTGATCCATTGGAGTGACGCTATGTTTCTTCACATTCTTGAGGCGGATTACGTGCGGGACTACGTGATACACCTGAAATTCAGTGATGGCACGAATGGAGAAGTGGATCTCCGTTCCGAACTCGAGGGACCCATTTTTGGTCCGCTTCGGGACATTGAACAGTTCAAGCGTTTTTCAGTTGCTTACCATACGCTCACATGGCCTAACGGTGCGGACTTCGCGCCCGAGTTCCTTCGCGAACGCATAACCGTTGCTGTTTGACGAGCAGCTCCGGGATGGAGTCCGCAAGCCCAAAGCAACGCTCAACGCGGCGTGATCGATCCCGCTGATGCGCGCATAGTGCTGGGCTTGGACATTTCCGCGACGTTGAATTCGCCTGTTCGCAAAACGCGTTTCGGCGTGTTCAGGATGTAGGCGCGATGAGGACGAAATAGAACACACCATGCACGACACGATTTATACGACACCCGAGCACGAGACTCTGCGCGCCCAAATTGCGCGCTTTATCGAACGTGAAGTCGAGCCGGTTGGCGAGCAATGGGAAGAAGACGGTTACACGCCGCGTGATGTGCTGCGCAAAATGGGTAGCCTCGGCTGGCTTGGCATGCGTTATTCGCCGGAATATGGGGGTGCCGGCGCCGACATCGTGACTTCGGTTGTGTTCCAGGAAGCGCTGTCGCTGTCGACATTCGGCGGATTTATTGTCACTGTGCTCGTGCATACCGATATGGCGTCGCCGCATCTGGTGAACGCCGGTTCGCCTGCCCAGCTGGAGAAATATCTGCCGCGTATCATCGCCGGCGACCTTGTAACCGCGGTTGCCATTTCTGAACCGGACGCCGGATCAGACGTCGCAGGCATTCGTACCCGCGCCAGGCGTGACGGGGATCACTGGGTGATTGACGGCACCAAAATGTTCATTACCAACGGTGTGCACGGGGATCTGGTTTTTGTCGCCGCGAAAACGGATCCGGGCGCCAAGGGTTCGCGCGGAATATCTATCTTTCTCGTCGAGAAAGGAACACCGGGTTTTCGGGTCGGGCGCGCGCTCAAGAAACAGGGATGGAATTCGTCTGACACCGCGGAACTGGTATTCGAGGGCTGCCGGGTTCCGGCAGAAAATATGCTCGGCGAGGAAAACGGCGGCTTCTATGCTGTCATGAAAAATTTCCAGATAGAACGCATAGCCCTCAGTGCGATGGCCGTCGGTCATGCGCGCACCGCTTTGCGGTTGACTGGCGACTGGGTAAAACAGCGCAAGGCATTCGGCTCCGTGTTGTTCGACAAGCAGGTCATCCGGCAGCGTCTCGCAATGCTCGACGCCAAAACGCAGTCAGCGCGTGCGTTTCTGTATCACTGCGCCTGGCTGGTGTCGCAACAGCGCGATTGTGTGCGTGAAGTTTCCATGCTCAAGGCATTGACCGGTGAGCTTGTAAACGAAGTGATGTACACCTGCCAGCAGTTTCACGGCGGTATGGGTTACATGCGTGAATCGCCAATCGAGCGGCTGGTGCGCGATGCACGCGTACTAAACATCGGTGGCGGTGCTACCGAGGTCATGCTCGAAGAAGTTGCCAAACGACTCCAATTTGACTGACTGATTTTTTCACTAGATTCAATGTTCGCGCCCTTCTGCCTCGGCTGCAATTGCGGTTGTGCCCGAACCCATGAATGGATCAAGGATAATCCTCGCGACTGTCGATCCGATGCAGCGTTGAGCAAGCGCCACAGGGAAGGGCGCGGGGTGGGGGTTGCTGGATTCCCGGGGGATATCCCAAACATCCCCCACTGCATTGGCTTTCGGAGCGAGCCTGAAATCCGGCTTCGTGATGAGATAAATAACTTCGCAGGTTGGCAGAAAATAACCCGGGTTGAAGTTGATACCGCCTTTGCGCTGCCAAATGATGATTTGCTTCACGGGGAAGCCTTCCAGAATATCCGCTCTATCCTGTAACAAGCCTCGCTGTACGCGCCATTTGTGGTTGTAGGATATCGCTCCCGCGGGTTTTATCAGACGCATCATGGCTGTCAGGCAATCCCGCTGCCAGGCAACATAATCGCCATGCGGCATACAATCGTCATGCCCTTCGTAACCTTTCATCAAGCGCGCCTTGGGCCACTTGCCGCCATTACCATTTTTCATCCCGTTCCCCGATGAATGCTTCAGGTTGTAGGGAGGAGAGGTAATGACCAGATCAACAGATTGCGCGGGCATTTGTCCCATCAAGCCCAACGTATCACCGCAATGGAAGCGGTTAAGCCATGCATCCATAATAATGGTGGATGGCGTATCCAGTCCTGCTTTCAATAACCCGTCGAAGGATAAATTGGACTTGAAGCTATTCATCGATTAGTCCTCTGTAAGTGAGCCTGCTATTAAACCCATGGCCATGCCCGCCACCGGACGGGTTGTGAAATAAAACAAACTTTATTATGTCAAAAATACGGTTTACACTGTATGAAAATATGTAAAAATTAAAGTTATTAAACCAGCCACCTTCCAGGGAGAATGTAATGAAAAATAATGAAAACCGGTCTTTTAAAGAAATCCTTGAAGAAATCCAAAAAGGCTTGAAAGACAAGAAACTAAACGCTGTGGCCGAAAGAACAGGCCTGTCCTATGTGACGATTCAAAAGCTTGCGAAAGGCCACGACCTGAATTACAGGATCAAGACGTTGGAGGCTGTCAGCCTTTATTTACGTGGCGATAAGTCTGAATACCAAACTCTCGATATACGTGGCGACAAGTCTGAATACCAAACTCTCGATATACGTGGCGATAAGTCTGAATACCAAACTCTCGAACTCGAAACCCATCGCGACTTTGCCGTGCTCTGGATGAACCGGCCTGACGTGCGCAATGTGTTCAACGAAACCGTAATCGGCGAATTGACACAGGCGCTGAAATCGCTGGAATCCGATACCGCGATAAAGGCAATCGTGCTAGCCGGCCGCGGTCCGTCTTTTTGCGCGGGCGCAGATCTGAACTGGATGAAAAAGATGGCCGGCGACAGCAGCGAGGAGAATTACGAGGATGCGCTCGGCCTGGCGACCATGCTCAACACGCTGTATACCCTGAAGAAACCGACGATTGCCCGGGTGCATGGTCACGCCTATGCCGGTGGCATGGGACTGGTTTCGGCTTGCGATATCGCTGTCGCTGCATTCGAGGCGGAATTTTGTCTGTCCGAAGTCAGGATTGGCCTGATTCCGGCGACGATCGGTCCTTATGTGGTTGCAGCAATGGGCGAGCGTGCAGCCCACAGGTACATGTTGAGCGCAGAAAGTTTTACGGCGGCGGAAGCATATCGGATCGGTCTGGTGCATGAAATCGCGCCCGCCGAAAAGATTGACGAGAAGATAGACGAGTTGCTTGTTCACCTGGTACGTGGCGGCAGCGGGGCACATGCCGGGACCAAAGCGCTGATGGATGTAATCGCAGCATCGCCGCTGGACCAGAAACTTATGCAGGATACCGCCAGGCGCATCGCCGACGTACGGGTAACCGATGAAGGCAAGGAAGGCATCCGCTCTTTTCTCGAGAAGCGTAAACCGAACTGGGTGCCTGGTGAATAGCGGCCAGTCGCGGATCAGGCATGGACATGTTTGAAAAACTTCTGATAGCCAATCGAGGGGAAATTGCCGTACGTGTTGCCCGCACCGCGAAACGCCTCGGTATACGCACTGTCGCGGTGTACTCGGAGGCTGACGCCGGCGCAATGCACGCCGAAATCTGCGACGAAGCGTATCTGATCGGCGCCGCCGCTGCCCGCGATTCATATCTGCATGGCGAACGCATCATTCAGGTGGCACGAAAAACCGGCGCGCAGGCGATTCACCCGGGCTATGGTTTTCTGGCCGAGAACGCAGATTTCGCTCGCGCCTGTGCCGATGCCGGCATTGTATTTGTGGGGCCGCCTCCTGCTGCGATCGAGGCCATGGGCTCAAAGAGTGCTGCGAAAGCGCTGATGGAGAACGCCGGTGTGCCGCTGGTGCCCGGATATCACGGTGACAATCAGGACGATGCTTTTCTCGAATCCGAGGCTAACCGCATTGGCTACCCGGTCCTGATCAAGGCGTCTGCCGGCGGCGGCGGAAAAGGCATGCGCATCGTTGAGAGCCGCGAAGAATTCAACAAGTCCCTGGCCGCTGCCAGGCGCGAAGCGAAGTCGGGATTCGGCGATGACCTTGTACTGATCGAAAAGTATCTGGAGCAATCACGACATATCGAGGTCCAGATATTTGCCGATCAGGACGACGAGTGCGTGCATTTGTTCGAGCGCGACTGTTCCGTGCAGCGGCGTCATCAAAAAATCATCGAGGAAGCGCCGGCACCGGGAATGACCCAGGCGCGCCGCCGCAAAATGGGCGAGGCCGCGGTGGCTGCCGCCAAAGCGGTGGGTTACGTGGGGGCGGGCACGGTTGAGTTCATCGCAGAGGGCGATGGCAATTTTTACTTCATGGAAATGAACACCCGGCTGCAGGTCGAGCATCCCGTTACCGAGATGATCACCGGCGTTGATCTGGTCGAGTGGCAGTTGCGCATTGCGAACGGCGGCAAGCTGCCGATGAAGCAGGCGGCATTGAAGATTAACGGTCACGCGTTTGAAGCACGCGTGTATGCCGAGGATCCGGATCGGGGTTTTCTGCCGGCGACCGGAACCATCAGCCATCTACGCCAGCCTCCCGACTCGCCGCACGTGCGTGTTGATACCGGTGTGCGCGACGGCGACGAGATCAGCATCAACTACGATCCGATGATTGCAAAAGTGATCGCCTGGGACGTGGACCGACCATCAGCGTTGCGCCGCCTGCGCGGCGCGCTCGGCGCGTATGAAATCGTCGGTCCTAAAACCAATGTGTCTTTTCTTCTTGACCTGGCCTCCCATCACGCGTTTGCCGGCGCCGATGTTGAGCCGTCATTGCTGGACACCGGGCTGATCGAACGTTATCGCGACGAGTTGTTTCCGGAAGCCGAGCCCGCATCCGATACGGTGCTTGCGCTTGCTGCCCTCTCGGAACTCTTGAATGTCGACGAACAGGCGCAGGATGATGCCGCGGCAAGTGATGATCCGTATTCGCCGTGGCATCGCCGGGACGGCTGGCGTCTCAACCAGGACAATCACCACACCTTTGCCTTCATCGATCGTGGCCAACGCGTGTTGGTGACCGCTCACTATCGCGAACATGGTTACCTGTTGGAGCTGCCGGGCGGAGATACTTTCGTGGGCGCAGAACGTGCGGGCGACAATCGTATTATTGCCAATCTGGATGGCGTACGAATCGATGCGACCGTCGTGCGCGAGTCACATGTGTTGACCGTATTCGCGCTGGGCAAAAGCCACCGTCTGGAACGCGAACAACTCACAACGGTAGACGATGAAGAGTCCGGCGGGTTACTGGTATCACCGCTACCGGGAAGCGTGGCACAAGTTCTGGTCGAAGCCGGACAGAGTGTCGATAAAGGACAGACGTTGATGATTGTAGAGGCGATGAAGATGGAACACACGATCTCGGCACCGCATGGGGGCCGGGTTGCGCAGATATACTTCGCACCCGGAGATCAGGTTGCCGAAGGGGCGCAACTGCTTGCTATAGAGGAATCCTAGAAATGCCATATCCAAAGCGGGTAAAAATGGTTGAAGTCGGTCCGCGTGACGGCCTGCAAAACGAAAAAAAATCGGTATCCACTGACACCAGAATCGAATTGATCGAACGCCTTGCTGACGCCGGTCTTCCGGCCGTCGAAGCGGGCAGCTTCGTATCGCCGAAATGGGTTCCGCAAATGGCGGACACCGGCGAAGTCATGCAGCGCGTGCGACGCCGCGAAGGTGTTTCGTATCCGGTGCTCGTGCCAAACATGAAGGGACTCGAAGCAGCGATCGCGGCAGGCGCCAAAGACATCGCTGGATTTGCAGCCGCGACCGAAACATTCTCAAAACGCAACACCAATTGCTCAATCGCCGGATCACTCGAACGCCAGGCGACGGTCTGCCGCGCGGCAATCGACGCAGGATTGCGCGTAAGAGGCTATATGTCGGTCGTGCTCGGGTGTCCGTATGAAGGTGAGGTGCAGCCGGCACAGGTCGCTGACGTGGTGCGGCAATTGTGGGACATGGGCTGCTACGAAGTCTCTCTCGGCGATACCGTTGGCATGGGAACGCCGGCAAAAACGCAGCGCCTGATCGAGGCGGTCAGTGCCTATGTGCCAGTCGAAAAAATTGGCGGACATTTTCACGACACTTACGGCCAGGCGATCGCCAACATACTGGCCTCTCTGGAAATGGGCATGGCGACGTTTGACAGCTCGATTGCCGGACTGGGCGGCTGCCCCTATTCGCCCGGTGCGACCGGCAATGTTGCTACTGAAGACGTGCTGTACATGCTCGACGGCATGGGCATCGAAACCGGCGTAGACATGGATGCCTTACTCGACACGGCGGAGTTCATCTGTGCTCGCCTGGACCGGCCCACCTTCTCGCGCGCTGGCAGGGCACTGGGTCTGAAACGCAAGAAGGCGGCCTAGTGGAGACATCGTCACCGGTCGATGAAACACCATCGCCCTGTGTAAACGTTTGCCAGATGCACCCGAAAGAGGGCTACTGCATCGGTTGCCTGCGCACGCTCGATGAAATTGCCGGCTGGCTCGATATGCAAGAAAAGGAGAAACGCGAAGTGATTGCAAGACTTGAACAACGCAGGAAGGCGGTAGCATGACGCAGACCGCACTGTCGGCACCGGTGCCACGCAAACCACTGCATACGCGCACCGTGAAATGTAACGGTTATAAACGTGAGGACGGCCTCTATGATATCGAGGGCCATCTGGTCGATGTAAAAAGTGTTGGTTTTTACAACATGGATCGCGGCGAACTGAAACCGGGCGACCCGATTCATGAAATGTGGATTCGCCTGACCATCGACCTTAATCTGAATGTCGTTGATGTCGAGGCGAAAACGGTGTGGGGGCCTTACACGATCTGCGGCGACATCGCACCGAATTTCAAACGGCTTAAAGGGCTCACGATCGGGCGTGGCTGGACCCGCAAAACACGTGAACTGTTGGGTGGAACAAATGGCTGCACGCACCTGGTCGAGTTACTTGGACCGGTAGCGACAACTGCCTTTCAGACCGTCTATGCAGACAAGACCACCCGGGAGGTCCGCACTGCAAGCAAAGTCAGGCCGATGCAAATCGACTCGTGTCACGCCTACGCGTCCGACGGCCCCGTCGTTGCGCACCGCCATCCCGAGTTCTATACCGGACCTCGCAAAGAGGCCGCGGGCTAAAACACCCTTCTGCGGCGACCACGTTCGTCGCTTTGCACTCCGGTGATTCAAACGCCGTCCGCTGATGCGAACGGGGCTTGTGTCTGCGCGCCTTACAGGCGGCAAAAATTCTAAGGCGCCGTACAGACGACGCTTTCTTCTGTCCAGGAGCATAGCGCTTGCATAGATTTTGCGCCCAAAGTGCATAGTCGCAAGTCCAGATCGCGAATGCCCCGGCAGGCTTTCGGGCTTGTCAGTACACATCCTGAAATCACATGTTGGATCAATTGCCATGAAAGCCAAACCCGGAGTCGTGCTCCTTGCGGTGCTGCTGTTTGGCGCACTGCTGTTTGGCATATTCTGGTCCGGCGCTGAAGAGCGCGCGCAGCAGGGGCCGCCACAAGAATGCCTATTCCTTGCCTGATCTGGGCGTCGGCGCACTGATCGGCGGCATCGGTTTTTTCAGTAACGGTGATGTTCTGTTGCGTGCCGGCGACTCTGTCCCCGGGTTAGAGGTAAGAAGATGTTCATGTTTGACCAGGGCGAGTGGAACCAATGGACCGAACCCCGATTGTCGGTCGCGCGAAAACTGACGGGTATTGAAATTCTGAAGTGGAACTGGAAATACCAGCGTGCTCACATTGTGGCCGGACTTGCCGCGGTCGTGATCCTGCTGTCATGGGAACTGGTGCGCTGGATAAATCGTGGTTGACAAGCAGGCCCTGGCATTTTGCCGAAAGCCCGATTTCGTCGCGTACACATCCATTCACAGAAATCTGAGGCGAGTAGTAGGAATGTGCCGTTTCTGCGGCACTCTCGAACGTTCCCTACCTGGCGCCGAGCAGCTTAGTTTCGACCATCCCTGGCACTGTCTGTCAGATCAAGTCTGAGCGGTCTCAAATGACTTGATCGCGCAGTTGCGTAATGCGGCTTCCTTGTCCGCTAACGCAACTCATACCGGGAAATCCCGAATCAGCCGCAAATTTATGGCGAAGGAGTGAATCTCGCAGCCGCACGGATGGAGCGCGAGCTGCCTGTTTGGCCGAACGTTGAAGGTGCCATCCTCGCTATACTGTACATAAAAACAGTCTAGGGAGGACGCCCTTGTGCCGGCCGCAGCACCATCTAGCTCGTCCGGGGTACAAGCTCGCACGCTGCGCTACCAGCGCCACCGGCCCGGGCAGACCCTGCTCTACAAGATCGTCGCACAGCACTACCCGGTATTCGTTGCGCACATGGCCGGGAAGGGCCGAACGCTGCCGGAGTACGTGCAGGCCGAATTCGAGTCCTACCTCAAATGCAGCCAGCTCGAGCACGGTTTTCTGCGCGTGCGCTGCGACACCTGCCGCGCTGCTCGTTGACGAAGTGCTGCCCGATGAGCCCCTGCGCCAATGGGTGTTGAGCGTGCCCCATGCGCTGCGCTTATTGTTCGCGAGCCAACCGGTAATCATGGGCCGCGTGCTTGCCATCGTCTACCGTGTCATCGCCACGCATCTGATCAACAAGGCGGACGTGCCGCGCAACATGGCGCGCACCGGCGCGGTCACGCTGATTCAGCGCTTTGGCAGCGCGCTCAATCTGAACATGCAACTTCATATGCTGTTCCTCGATGGCGTGTACGTCGAGAACTGCGCCAGCGCAGTTCATTTTCGCTGGGTGAGCGCGCCCACGAGCGCCGAGCTGACCGAAGTGGCGCAACGCACCGCGTGAATGCAATGCTGGCGCTCTACGCCGCTGGCGGCTGGGGGCGTTTCGTTCGTGACCACGACCAAGTCGCGATTCACGGAAGGTCCAGGCTTTTTTCCTTGGCATCGGCAATTCATCCTGGATCTAGAGGATGCGATAAATCCATTCCAGAACGATGAGTGTCTAGGGCTACCTTATTGGGATTGGACCAACCCTGTCGCAACCAATGCTGTCGTCAATCCCGCTTGGTTTGGTACTGACGGCGATCCATTGCTTCAGGACGAAATTCAAGATGGCCAGTTCCTACCGCCCGCGTTCACAATATTCAACAGCGCCGGGGTGCCGCTGCCGGGTAATGCGGTGCAACGACAGGTTGCTCGGCACGCTCAGCCAGTTTATCGGAACCTGCCGATGGCAGCAGAGGTTGCCGCAGGTCTACGGGAAAACGTTTACGACTCCCCACCCCGTGGGATATCAGCGTTCCGCGCGGACAGGGTTTCCGTAACCACGTCGAAGGATTCGAGCCACAGAACCCATCGCAGTTACACAACAGAGTACATCTGTACATTGGTGGACAACTCGCAGTAGTAGCGATTTCGCCGTGTGACCCGTTGTTTTTCGTCCATCATTGCAATGTCGATCGCCTCTGGTGGCTGTGGCAACAAACCCATCCAAACATCCCTCACTATTTGCCACCTGGAAATGCGCCGAACTTTGGATTGAACGGCTGGATGGATCCATGGACAGTGACACCAAACGATGTATTGGACATTTCGACGCTGGGCTATCGCTATGTGTGAGGACGGATATGACAGAACGTAACGTAACGCTAGGCAAAAGCTGGCAGCTTCATGAGCACGACAACATGTTGGATGTAGAGATCGAAGGCCAACACTTTCATCTGCGCCGCGAGAAGGACGGCCGCATATCCAGCCATCACCTGTTTTTCGATGTGTTTGACACTGTGGAAGAAGCTGCGGAGCTTCTCATTCGCTGCCATCCGGACATTAGGCTGCCGCCGAACTCAGCCGACACGAACGCGCACTAGTCGGCAAAGGGTGGCAAGGCTGTGTTCAAGAGGCGATTGAAGAAAAAGCTCGTTCTCGCCAATCACCAATCGCCCGGCGACATTGTGATGTTCACAGCGGCGATAAGGGATTTACACCTGAGTTATCCCGGCGAATTCGTCACGGACGTCCGCACGTCTTGCCCAGCCCTTTGGAAAAACAACCCCTACCTGACTCAGCTCGATGAGAAAGGTAGAGACGTTGACTACATTCAGTGTCACTACCCACTCATTCACAAGAGTAACCTGGCCCCCTACCACTTTATTCACGGCTTTATCGAGTTTCTCAACAAGAAGCTGGCCTTGAACATAAAGCCAACGAAATTTGGCGGCGACATACATATTTCGGACACTGAAAAGTCCTGGATATCTCAAGTGCATGAAATTACCGGTAGCGACACCAGGTTCTGGATAGTCTCTGCAGGCGGAAAGTACGACTACACCGTTAAGTGGTGGTCACACAAGCGTTATCAACAAGTAGTTGATCGCTACGCAGGCAAGATTGTGTTCGTCCAGATCGGTGAGAGTCATCACTGTCATCCGCCATTGAAGGGGGTGATTGACCTACGAGGGCGTACCGATTTGCGGCAGCTTGTGCGCTTGATGTACCACGCGCAAGGCGCCTTGACCTCCGTCAGCCTGCCGATGCATCTAGCTGCGGCAATAGAAACAAAACCGGGTATGCCCAAGAACCGACCTTGCGTGGTGGTAGCGGGTGGACGCGAACCCAGCCACTGGGAAGCCTATACGCATCACCAGTTCCTACACACCAACGGCGCGTTACCTTGTTGCGACAACGGCGGATGCTGGAAAGCCCGAGTAGTGCCGCTGGGTGATGGAGATAGGAAAGACCGGCCCGAGAACCTTTGTGTTAATCCGGTTGGCGAACTGCCGCGCTGCATGGATATGATTCAGGCCGATGAGGTGGTGCGCCGTATCGACACCTACTACTCAGGCGGCAGCCTTTGTTACGAGTCGTAAATTGCAAGGCGCACAAGTCGGAATGAACGTTCGCTTGCTCAGCGCACAGCTCGATGAAAGCAATGCGCAGATATTGTCGGAGAAGTATATCTCCCGGATCCCTCCCTATCCCGGGGAATTGCCATGGCCGTGGAATCGTAATCGCTGGCGGCGGCGTTCGCTATTTCACCAACGCTTGGGTTGGCATCAATAGGTTACGACATCTGGGATGTCAGATGCCCATAGAGCTGTGGCATTTAGGGCGCCACGAGATGGACGCGCGCATGCAAAACCTGGTCAAGCCGCTGGGCGTGTCTTGCGTAGATGCTCGCGAGGTCGCCAGCAGCACCCAGCCAGAATTCTCAACGGCTGGGAACTGAAGCCTTACGCCATCATCCATAGTGCTTTTCGCGACGTCTTGTACTTAGACGCAGACAACGTGCCTGTTTGTGACCCGGCCATCTTCTTCGATACACCTGAATACGCAGAGACGGGCGCTATTTTTTGGCCAGACTACAACCGGCTGGGAGAGAATCGGAAAGTCGCCTTGTGTTCTGCCCGTTTTGCTTATCCGAGCACGCTCTAGCATCGTGCGCTACTGAGTCGTCCAGGAGAGTTCTACCCTGTTTCCACGGACAGTGGAGTTAAGGCTTTTTCGTTCAGGTTAAGCCGTTCGAGTCTGCGTCGTTGCCGGACGTGTTTTCGTTTTACGCAATTCGCGCCTCGTAATTCGCTCTCCCGATTCTTGTAGTACATGCGAAGGCGCGGTTAGAAGAATCTCAAGTCACCTGGCCTGTCGCAAGGTTCCAGGTCGTCCGGCATTTGGCCGGGCTTGGCTGCTCGTTGTTGAGCACGGCACCGCTTGTGCCGATCTCACTGATGGTCAGTTTTCCACTCGTTATGCTGCCAGAGGTGGTCCCGCTTTTTTGGACTGTTTTTTGATGCCCGATAAGTGATCGGCCTTGCTGGTTCACGATTAAGCTGCCTGCTTTTGGGGCAGCGCTGCGAAGTATGCCGCATCCGGCGTTAAGTCCTCGATCGCGCTGTGCGGGCCTCAGATACCTGTGTCATAGGCGCGCAGATACACCTCCTCGTATTTGAGCGTGCGCCAGAAGCGCTCGATGAACACGTTATCTCGCCAACAACCCTTGCCATCCATGCTGATGCGAATCTGGTGTTGCTTGAGCAAGCCGATGAACTCGGTGCTGGTGAACTGGCAGCCCTGGTCGGTGTTGACGATGCCCGGGCAGCCGTAGCGGGCAATGGCTTCTTCGAGCGCTTCGACACAGAAATCCGCTGCGAGCGTGTTCGATAGCGGCCAGGTCAGTAGCTTGCGGCTGGCCCATGCCATGGGCATGATGACCGGGCAGGGGATCGGCTTGGCCGATGCTCGCGCGAGGCGGGGTAACGGCGCTAAAGAAGCGCGGAGTATATGGTGAGCAGGGCGAAATAGTCTGGATTTGCGCCGCGCGATCCAGTGCGCTGGCGCATCTTTCGTCAAGGACTTGACCGCGAGTAGGTTGGAAACCCTGTTTATACTTCTTATACTCTTGCTCACGCCGTCCAGCACATTATGGAGAATGATTACGTGAACGGTGAGTGTATACGGATGGATGGTGGAATCCGCATGCAACCAAGATAAGGGCTGGTATTTTCGCGCGATATCTTCGTTGCGCGCGCCTCGATCTCACGCGAAAATCCTCAGTCCTGAGACACCGGTGCCAAGTCGGTTGTCCCAGTCCTAAAGCTTAATAAATACATCGGGAGCATTCACTATGGGTCCACTGAACCGGTACACGGTAATCGAGCTGGCGGGCATCGGCCCGGCGCCGATGGCCGGCATGATCATGGCAGATATGGGCGCGGAGGTTATCCGCATCGAGCGCGCCGGCGCCCTTGGCTCGGGGCGGTCCCGGGATGTCAGTTTCCGGGGTAAGAAGTCGGTGGTGCTCAACCTCAAGGACCCGGCCGGTGTCGAGACCCTGCTGCGCATGGTGGAGAATGCCGACGTACTCATTGACCCTTATCGGCCCGGGGTTTGCGAGAAGCTCGGCATCGGTCCCAAAACCTGCCTGGCGCGCAACCCGAAGCTGATTTTCGGCCGCATGACCGGTTGGGGCCAGGAGGGGCCACTGGCGAAGGCCGCTGGTCACGACATCAACTACATCTCCATCACCGGGGCGCTCTATGCCGTGGGTCGCGGTGGCGAAAAGCCAGTGCCGCCACTGAACCTGATCGGCGATATGGGCGGCGGCGGTATGCTGCTGGTGAACGGCATCCTGGCGGCGCTGCTGGAGACCCACAACTCCGGCAAGGGCCAGGTGATCGATGCGGCCATGGTAGACGGCGCCGCGCAGTTGATGTGGATGGTCCACGGCATGCAGGCGGCAGGTAGCTGGAATGAAGCCCAGCGCGAAAGTAATATGCTGGACGGCGCAGCGCACTTCTATGACACCTATGAGTGCGCCGATGGGGAGTACATTTCGGTGGGATCTATCGAACCCCAGTTCTACTCCCTGTTGATCGAAAAAGCCGGTCTCGACCCGGAGGAGTTCGCCGACCAGCACAACCGGGAGCGCTGGCCGGAATTGACTGCCAGGTTGGCTGAAGTATTCAAGACCCGCAGCCAGGCCGAGTGGTGTGAGCTGATGGAAGGTACCGATGCCTGTTTCGCGCCGGTGCTGGACTTTGTCGCCGCGGCCAGGCACCCGGCAAACGTCGCCCGCGACGTCTATATTGAAGTTGACGGAATTACCCAGCCGGCGCCGGCGCCGCGCTTCTCCCGCACCCCGGGAGAAGTAAAGCACGGGGCCCGGGAACTGGGTGCTGACACCGATGAAACGCTGTCGGCAATGGGTTTCGAAACCCAGGAGATCCAGGCACTGCGCGAAGGCGGCAGCATTGGCTGACGGACTGTCTCATTCCCTGACCAAGGGCGATGAGTGGTTACCGGAATCTGACACTGGAGCGCTGCGCTGGGCACAGCGCCTGAAGCGCGTGTTCGGCATCGACGTTCAGACCTGCGCAGGCTGTGGCGGCCACCAGGGACGCGGCCAGCGCCAGTGATTAACTAAAGCGTTTCAACCTACGCTGTCATTTCAACCGCATTTTCCCCTGATGCCGTGGGCTCGATAGGCGGGCAAGGGAACGGTTGGGCAAAAGGTTGCGCGAGGTGCTAAAGCGGCGGTGATGCGTACAGAAATACGGCTGGATTGGAGTTAAGTGGGGCCGATATCTACCGTGCGGCCCACGTGAACCAGCGTGCGCTAGTATATTTTCTGCTAGGGACTTGATCGGGAATGGATCGAGAAACCTGTTTATATTTGCGGTATTCGAAAGCC
The DNA here is from genome assembly GCA_951812315.1 of uncultured Burkholderiales bacterium. GTDB lineage: Bacteria > Pseudomonadota > Gammaproteobacteria > Burkholderiales > Eutrophovitaceae > SG8-40. The sequence continues at coordinate 129,708 of CATOSA010000032.1, read as the reverse complement.
AGAGCTGGCAGGCACTCAATGCCGAAGACCATCTATCAGACAGCCTGGTAGCTCGACCTGGTAAAGCGCAGTCAAACTGGAGAAGAGGGTATGAGTGATACACAAGCAAAAGGCAGCGCGACCTCGCGCGAAGCGCGCCAGGCGCAGGGCAAGGCTTTGCGCGAGCAGACGCCCTGGCACACGCATGGCGAGTGGGCGCCAGCAGCCGACCGGCCAGATCCGATCGCCTTGCTGCAGGCGCAGGATGCCTCGCGGGTGCAGCATCTGGTGCCGATTAAGTACGGCCGCATGGTGGCGTCGGCTTTTGCCTTTTTACGAGGCTCGGCGGTGGTGATGGCGGCCGACCTTGCCGGAACGCCGACAATCGACCTGCAGGCTCAGCTTTGCGGCGACGCCCACATTTCCAACTTCGGCGTCTTTGCCACGCCGGAGCGCAAGCTGGTATTTGACGTCAACGATTTTGACGAGACGCACCCGGGACCGTGGGAGTGGGATCTCAAACGACTGGCGGCCAGCGCCGTTGCGGCCGGCCGGGAGAATGGATTTTCCGAAAAGGAAAACCGCGGAGCGGCCCAGGTGGTGAGAGCCTACGCGAAGACGATGAAGCAGCTGGCGATGACGACCACCCTGGAGGCATGGTATTTCCACGTTGAGGTTGATGAGGTGCAAGAGGTACTGGCCAAAGCTTCAAAGAAAGCGAAGAAGAGCGCCAGTACGATGGTGCGCAAGGCCAGAAGAAAGACGCAAGAGCAGACGCTGGAAAAGCTCACTTTCATGGAAGATGGCCAGCGCCGCATTGTCAGCGACCCGCCCCTGCTGGTGCCCTTTAGAGAGCATTTGAGCGAGGAAGAGAAGGAACAGCTTACGGTTGAGCAGATTGAAGAGAATTGGGACCAATACGTGGCCAGCCTGCCGCCTGAGAGGCGGCGGCTCATCAGTCGCTACCATCCGACAGACATCGCCCTGCGCGTGGGTGGTGTGGGCAGCGTAGGCACGCGCTGCGCCATCATGATCGTGCAGGGTGACTCGGAAGAGGACGCCCTCATATTGCAGCAAAAGGAGGCTGGCGAGTCGATCCTGGAAACATATCTGGGCCAGAGCGAACATACCTTGCCGTCGCAGCGAGTGGTGGAAGGGCAGCGACTGATGCAAGCGTCAAGCGACATTTTCCTGGGCTGGCACCACGGCTCAATGACCGGCTCCCACTATTACTGGCGCCAGCTAAAGGATATGAAAGGCTCGGTGGACCCGAGTACGTTGGACGAGGCTGGCTTTAAAGACCTACGTTGCCGTGTGCGCCGCCTGCCTGGCCCGGGCTCACGCTCGAACAGGGGACGCGGCCGCGATATCGGGCTACATGGGCAATGGTAAGTCGCTGGGCAAAGCTATCGGCGATTTCGCGGTGGCTTACGCTGACCAGACGGAGCGCGACTACCAGGCGTTGGTGGCGGCGATTGAGTCCAGCCGGCTTGTTGCGCAGACGGGAATCTAATTAAAGAACAATTAAAGGGGTCAGAGTGAGATGACCTCTCAAAATGTTCTGACCCCTTAGAATCCTCCCAAAATCTTTACGCGGCTCAGTGCGTCTTCGAGCGCCTAGAAACAAAAGCCGCTGTCCTTCGTGTTCGACCGCTGATCGCTCCTGCTGATCGGCCTGATTTAGCAATATGGAGCGTACTGTCGAATGACTCGCAACGCCATTGTTTGATCCATACGTTCCGCCTTGATCGCGACCATCAGCACGCAAAGCGCCCGAATGGCGACTTCTTCGCAAATTCTCGGTCGTGAACCGCCGCTGACCGTAATCAACGCAAGGGCGGCATTGATCGGCACGCCCTCGTTGACAAGGATGCGTTCGGAGCGCTGTTTCCGCTTGATCGCTTCAGTGTCGTCGCCCGCGATGGCAACCGTATTCGTCATAGTTGAACCTGAGATCGTGGACATCCTGACATAGGCCGATAACCCGTCGGCGCAAGCTGCAACCTGGCGCCGCAATTTGGTCCGAAAGTAAGTCAGTTCAAAGCACGGAGCGTGCTAATTTCGCGGACGTCACGAGGCTCACTCTTCGCCTGGCGTAGCGGGCGGGCGTCCGGACCCGGGACGATCCGGCGCCGGCGACACAAACGCGGGCAAAATACTGGCGCAATATTCTTGCGCGTTCGCGCCTTATTTAGCCATTGCGTGATGACGCCTTACTTAACTATTGTGTGTTGACGCCTTTTGGGCCATTGCGGGTTTTCGCAGTGACTGTGCGCTTCGCCGGTACGGGTTTGCTTCGCTTGTGCTTGCCGACAACCGAATCATCCAGGGTCGGACAAACGGGTATCGTATTTCACTAGCGATATGCCCGGCGTACCCGCCGTGCCGCATCACGCGCCGCATCTTTGGCGTTTTCCTGACCGGATACGACTTGTGCAAACATGTCCACAACAACCCAGTCGGCGAGTGCAGCAGCGGACTTTTCGCCAACTTCGCCCGCATAACCAGACCAACGCATTCGTTTGACGACATCGCGAAACGGAGCGTACTTTGGATCAGAATCCCAGAATGGTGTGTCCGCATATGCCGCCAGCGGCGGGCACATGTAACCGGTCGCCGCTTCTTGCCATGGCTCGTATTGTTCACGCTCCCACATGAATTTTAGATACGCGTTGCACGCGTTCGGATATTTCGTATAGCTGAATACGTACGCCTGCGACAGCAAATGCAGTTCTGCAGGCACGCCGGTCGGGCCAACTGGGAACGCCGCATGGTTCATGTCCTTCGCGATCGCTTGAAGTTTGGCCTCTTTCGAGTTCTTGGCAACGTAATAGATCGACGGGCCATTGGACGTAAGCCCGATTCGGCCTTCCAGAAACGAGTTGTTATTTGACACGCCCGTCCATGAAAGCGTGCCTTTGATGAAGGTCGAATACAGTTCGCGCATATATTCCAGCGCGGCAATCGTCTCTTTGCTGTCAATCGCGACTTTGTTGGATTCGCCCACCATCTTCGCGCCAAATCCCCAAAGCATGTTATGACTCCAGGTTTCAGCATCGCCGGTTGCATGCGACAACGCGAAGCCCGGCGGATGACCATTGCCCGAAAGCGCCTTGCACATATTCAGATAATTATCGAAATCGGTTGGCACCGCATCGTAACCAGCTTCCTTCAGCCATGACATCCGGTAATTGAGCAGCGCGCCTCCCGCGCCCAGAGGCAATCCAATCCAGCGTCCTTTCTCGCTACCGGAGTTGATCGTGCCGTAGCGACGCGCAGTGGGATACCAGCCGCCATATTTGTCGCCCAGATATTCAGCAAGGTCGCTAAGATCGAGCAGGCGATTGCGAAACAGATGCGGATCGTCCATCCAGCCCAGCACAATGTCAGGACCGGAACCGACATTTGCGGCCATTGCCCGCTTTTGGCCGAATGTCCTCGAACCCTTCGTTGTCAACGCGCACCTTGACGCCGGTCAGCTTCGTAAACTTCGCGGTGTTGGCGAGTCATTGATCCTCGTCACCCTGGATGAAGCGCCGCCAGCGCATCATGCGAATGCTGGCGCCTTTTTCCGGTTTGACGTTGTATGCGGCTGCTGCACGCGACGGCAACAACAAGGCGGGCGCCGCGCTTACGGCTGCAGCGGCACCGAGGGTCTTCAGGGTGTCTCGGCGGGAAAAATCACCCATGAATGTCTCCTTGGTATCTGTTGTTGTATTCCCGGACCGCGCATTTCACATCGCTCCGGGCCGGGTGAATTATAGGCGTGCGCCGTCCGCGTCCGCGTATCGCCTGTTGTGGTCGGACACGCGCAACGGCTTTGCTGATGGCTCTGGCAAATCAGCCCTTCATTTCCGGCAGGGTAAAGAACGGCGCCGCCGTGAGGATCTTGTTCTCCATGCTGTCAAGATATTGGGTCGCCTTGGACAGGTACTGACCCCAGGCGGGATCTGCCGCCAGTTTGCCGCGGCGTTCGGCGCGATCGTTCAGATCCGAATACGCCCACATATGCACAATCTGATTCAACGGGCCAATATCATTGCTGACATACCAGCCGACGCAATGGCCCAGATGTTTCTGCTGCAAAGGGAATCCCTCCTCCCCGTAGACCTTGAGAAAATCATTCAGCTTTCCCGGTTTCATGTTGTATGTGCGGTGATCGACAATCATTGACTATTCTCCTTGTTGTGTGTGGGTAACTTTCGATAGTTTTTCGGATCGACGCATGTTTCTGCGATATTGCGATCCGGTCGCGAAGACGGCAAGCCACAGGGTCCGGCCGTCCACGCCAAGTGAAGCACTACGCTAATCTAGTTTCGCACATACGAACGCCCGCCGGTCAGCCGCATCATCCGCAAAGAAATTCGCCGATCACGCGATTGAGAAACTGACTGTCTTCGCTTGATGTTGCAGTCGCCGCCTGGTGTCCCTGCACTGAGGGAATCTCAACGAAACGCGCGTTCACAATTGATTGCGCAGCGCTTCGCGCAGATTCAACCGGATTAAACAAATCAAGCGAAGGCGCCGCAATCAGGGCAGGCACCTTGACGGTCGCAAGCGCGTCGCCGGTCAAACCGGGTGTCGTGTCCACATCATGTGCTTCGTACGCCCACGACTGGTAAAGATAGTCATGCGCATCAAATCCCCCCGCTTCGTTCTGCGCGGTGAGTGACTGGAGCCATTGGCGCGCGGACGTCACGTCTGGCGCAAACCCGGACACGGCAGCCGGCGTGCGCGCCAGCAGTGCCGCCATCAGCGCGCTATAAGCGCTCCAGCCCTGTACTGGCCGTGTGCGAAATCCGGCATCGCTCCATGCCAGGTCGGCAGTCAGGCAGCGGCGTGCCGTCTCTACAACAAGCGCAGCCCACGGATGGGTTTTGGCCATCGGTGTCATCGCGACAACGCGCTTAGCGAATCCCGGGTGACTGACCGACCATTGAAGTGCCTGCATACCGCCCATTGACGCACCGACAACAGCGTAGGCGTTATCGACACCAAAGACTTCGGTGAGCAGACGATATTGGGCACGCACCATGTCGCGGACGACAAAGCGAGGGAACTGCATGCGCGGCTGTTCAGTACTGTTTGACGGTGACGTCGACAAGCCATTGCTGATCGGATCGGCGCAGACGATGAAATACCTGTCGGTGTCGAGCGCCCTGCCGGTCCCGATCAGAAAATCCAGCCGGTGGTGATTTCCAGTGAGAGAAATGCACACGAGAACCAGATTTGATTTGTCTGCGGCCAGTTCGCCGTGGGTTACATAGGATTGACAATAGTTGCGAATCGATTCGCCGCTTTCAAGTGCAAGATCGCCCAGTTCGGCACTGAGGTGTGGGCGGTCAATCCAGCCGGTTTGCATCGGCGGGTGACGATAGTTGCGTGAGTCGCTCATATCAGGATTCTATTTCACGGCTTTCTATTTCATGATGGAGACACAGGGTCACGGAGTAAATCGGGTTAGGTTAGCGTAGCGTAATCCGACAATCTGCCAATCCGCTTTCATCCAGCACATTGCACTGCACTAACCCGACCGACACAATGGCTAATTCCCCTGGCGCATTTTTCTATGCCTCTGTGGTAAACACTAGCCGTCGAACATCACCACCGTGCGAATCCCTTCACCCCGCGCCAGCATTGCGAAGCCGTCGTTGATGTCCTCAAGCGCAATCCGTCGCGTGATAAGTTCATCGAGCTTGAGGCGGCCTGCGAGGTATTCATCGACAAGCCACGGGAAATCTCGCACTGGCCGTCCGTTACCGTAGCTCGAGCGCACCATGCGGCGCTCGCCCATCAGTGTGCCCCAACGGAAACTGACCTCGGCATCAACGTTGACCTTGCCAAGCCATACGACGTCTCCGCCGGGACGGGCCATTTCAACGGCGACCGCGAACACGTTCGCGTTTCCGGCAGCCTCCAGCACGTAGTCCGCCCCGCGCCCTTGCGTGAGGTCGAGCACGGCGCCAACCGCATTGGTATCGCGCGCATCCAGTGTATGCGTCGCTCCGAAGTCGCGCGCGATTGCACGCTTTTCCGAATTGATATCAACCGCGATGATCGTGGCTGCGCCTGCCAGTTTTGCGCCTTGCAGCGCATTCAGGCCGACGGCGCCGCAACCGAGTACCACGACGCTGGAACCGGGTTCGACCTGTGCCTGGCGCACGGCGCCACCAACGCCGGTCATGACGCCGCATCCGATGATGCAGGCACGATCGAATGGAATATCTTTGGAAATGGTAATCGCCCCGGACTCGGGAACGACCGTGTACTCAGCGTGTGTCGACGTAATCGAATAATGATGGACCGTCTGGCCGCCCCTTTGCATACGTGAAGTGCCATCAAGCAAGTGGCCTTTAGGCTGATGATGTCTGAATGGCTCACAAAGTATGGGCAAATCCCGTTCGCAGTAAAAACAGTGGCCACAATGCGGGTTCCAGGACAGTATTACGTGGTTGCCCACGCAAACCTGCGTCACGCCGGCACCGACCTCTTCCACTACGCCTGCGCCTTCGTGGCCAAGCACGATAGGCATCGGATAGGCAAGAGAACCCTGAATGACTTCCAGATCGGTATGGCACAAGCCGCTTGCACGCATGCGCACCAGCACGTCGCCAGCCTGCAATGGTTGCATCTCGAGTTCGTCGATCTCGAGATCCTTGCCAACTTCGTTTAACACAGCAGCCCTGAATCGCATCTGTTCAAACTCCCTACGCATATCGGCTTCTACGCGCCGAGTTCAACGCACTACGATCGACACCTGCCCTTACGCTATGCGATCTTCCCTGACCTTCTTATTCTCCGAGCTTTGGCAACCACAACGCGACTTCGGGCTGGAATACGACCAACGCCAGCACGCTCGCCTGAAGAATAAGGAACGGCCACATCGCCGCGAAGATGTCGCTAAGCGAAACTTCCGGCGGTGCAACGCCTTTGAGATAGAACGCCGCTGGTCCGAACGGCGGCGTCAAATACGAAAGCTGCATGTTCAGACAGAACAACACGCCGAACCAGACCGGATCATAGCCAAGCTCGCGCACGATCGGCACGAATATCGGCATTGTCAGCAAACAGATGCCAACCCAGTCCATGATGCAACCGAGTGCAAACAGGATTGCCATCATCAGGAAAATCACGCCGAGCGCAGGCAGATCGAGGCCTGCGAACAATTCGCGGATGAATCCGGGACCACCGGCAAGATTGTAGACACCGATCATCGCTGTCGCGCCGAACGACAACCACAAAAGCATGCCGCATGTCTGCATGGTCTGACGAAGCGACTCGCCGATAATTTTCCAGCTCAGCTCGCGTCTGACCATCGACGCAATCATGGTTCCAACCACACCCATCGCGGCCGCTTCAGTAACGGAAGCGATCCCGAAATAAATCGTGCCAAGCACTGCGGCAATGACCAGCATCGGTAACGCCAGGCTTTGGAGCATCGCAACTTTGGTAAGCAGCGGAATATCGTGTTCTTCAGCCGGCGCAGCCGGGCCAAGACCTGGATTGAACTGGCAACGCATGAAGATGTAAGACATATACACTACCGACAGCAGCAGCGCCGGAACAATGTTGGCGACGAACAGATCTCCGATCGATACGTTCACAGTAAGCCCGTAAATAATCAGAACAATGGACGGCGGGATCATCGTGCCGAGGGAACCGCCGGCGCAAATAGTGCCGATGGCGAGTTTCTTGTCATAACCGAGTCGCAACATCTGCGGCAGCGCGAGCAGGCCCAACAACACGATCTCACCACCGATGATGCCGGTCATCGCGCCCATGATGGTCGCAACAATCATGGTCTGAATGGCCAGACCGCCCGGCAAGCGACCGGCCCATACACGCATGGCGTTGAACAAATCCTTCGCTACGCCGCAGCGTTCCATGATCGACGCCATCAGGATGAACATCGGCACGGCGACCAGCGCGTACTCGTTCATGAAGGTGTAGATACGACTGGCAATCAGCGGCAGGCCATCCACGCCATACAAGCCGAGTGTAAAAACGACCGCAATAAGACCGGTGACGAAGGCGAGGGGAAGTCCCAGCATCAGCAACACAATCATGCTGCCGAACATCAGTACGGTAATCCATCCGATCGTCATGTATCGCGATTCCTGATGCGCTGTGCATCCTCGATCACGTGCACTGCCGTTTGCACAGTCATGACGACTGCACATAGGGCAAACAAGCTTTTAAGGTAGGCCGGTATCGGCCAATTTAGCGCCGTGCCGGTCATTTCACCGTGCTGCACTGCCTGCCAGCCCTGCAAACTGGTCGCGTATGTGAGAAATACGAGAAATATCAACGTCAGAAGCGAGGACAGCAATCGCGCCCAGCGCTGCAGCGGTGCTGACATCTTTTCGAACAGGTAACTGATCGTGATATGCCGGCGTGACCGGTGCACGTAGGGTCCGCCGATGACGAAACATGTGGCGGCAAGCATGATCGACACCTCGTGCACCCAAACGGTCGGCTGGCCGGCCGCGTAGCGCATCAGCACCTCGAACGCGCTGATCGCCACGATCATCAAAAACAGATAACTCGCCGCTTTGCCAAGCCGGCCCACGATTCGTGCGCTTACAGAGTTTTCCGACACGTGTATCGCGAGCCGCCGACGAATTGTTGCATTCAGTCGAGCAGATTCAGCTTCTGCAGAAAGGCGACCTGTGAGTCGTAGACTCTTTGTGCCATCGGACTACGCTCGGCATATTTCTTCCAGACGCCGCGCGCTGTTTCGCGGAACTTGCGCCGCTCCTCGGTCGACAGGTCAATTACTTCGAACTTCAACTCATCAGCCTGCGCCGCAACTTGCTCATCGGCGGCTCTGTTGCGCTCGATCATGTCCGTGGCGAATTGCCGTACTTCCTCCTCTACAACAACCTTGAGATCGTCCGGGAGCGCGTTCCACTGATTCAGATTAACTGCGAAATCAGCCATCGGCATGGAATGGAAGCCAGGATAGATCGGATAAGGCGCAAGCTCGTGATAGCCGAGATCCTGATTCATCGACAACGTGCCCCAGTCGCTGGCGTCCACAACGCCGCGCTCCAGAGCGGTATAGACCTCACTCCCGGGCAGATTCACCGGCGCCGCGCCCAGCAGCTGAAAAATATCCTGGCCAATGCCTTGCGGCGCGCGAATTTTCACGCCCTCGAACTCGGCCATCTTGCGAATCGGTTTTTTGGAAACCAGCGCCTCAGTGCCGTACCAGACGCCGCCGACGAAATGTACTTTGTAACGGGCGTACAGTTCGCGCGCCAAACCAATGCCGCCACCCGTATCCATCCAATCTCGCATCTGCTCCGGTTTTTCGAAACCGCCCTGCGGGTCACTCAGGAGGGCAAAAGCCGCATCCTTACCGGTGAAATAGGCAGGGCCGCTATGCTGCGCCTGTAAAATGTCGGCGCCTACAGCGTCGAGACTTTCGGTAGACGATACGATCGAATTTACCGCCAGCGGCTCGATCGTTAATCTCCCACCCGAGCGCTCGCCGACGCGCTGCGTAAAATTCTCGAAGATCTGGTGTGGCAATGTGCCGGCCTGCCACAGGGACTGGACTTTCCACTCGATGACAGGCGCGCTGCCTGGCGCCGTCGTACTACCCGGCTCTTTTCCCGATTGGTCCTCCTGGCCGCAACCAGTCAGGACTGCCGCCATGGCAGCGAGTAGCACAGCCCCTGTCAGTTTCATTGTCTCTCCCCTTTGCCCGCCGGGCCGCCCTGTCTCAGGCCAAGATCATGTTGGCGCTACGCGATCAGTGCCTGCGTACAGCATCTTGAATGATTCCTCGGCAATTTTTGCGTGTATTGCGAGTTCTTTTGAACCGGTATCGATTTTTGGTGACGGTTCCAGTTCAAAATTATGGTGGGTGTCTTCGCCACGAACCAATGTCGCGTAATCCCTGGCACCGGATATCTGGCTGACATAGGTTGGCACATATCGAATCGCCAGGCCAATACGGCGGGTGTCAGTCGGATTGGGATTTGACCCGTGCACGATGCGCACGTGATGCAACGACATATCACCCGGTTTCAGGGGCATATCAACCGCCTTGCTTTCATCAACGTCCACCTGAACTTCCTGGCCGCGGGTCAGCAGATTGTGATCGGCGAACGTATCAACGTGCGGAAGCTGGTCTATCAGGTGGCTGCCAGGAAGTACGCGCATTGCGCCGTTTTCGACGGTAACGTCAGATAAAGCGATCCACGCACTCATGACATCCGGGTGCGACAACCCCCAATAGGTCGAGTCCTGATGCCAGGATATAAACGCCGGATCGCGCTCATCCTTGATGAAGAAATTGGAACCCCAGACAAGAATATTGGGGCCGAGAATGTCTTCAACGACATCGACAATACGTGGGTCTCGAATGATTTCATTGACCCACGTGAAAACCAGATGCGGCTTGTTTCGAAATGCCGTGTGCATGATGGTCTCATGCTCCGTCTCATACGCCTCCAGTTTGCCCCGGCACTCTGCGGCATCAGCTTCCGATATCGCGGAAACCGGAAAACAATACCCGTTTCGATGATACGCATCCACCTGTTCCGGTGTCAGCCGTTTCAGGTCGCGCGCTTGTGCTTCGCTTTGTACTGCACCCATCATTCTTTCCCCCAAACCATGCGCAAATCCGCCATCCTGCTGGTACTCGATTCAATGCGCGAAACGTCTATCCTTATGCGCCCCATATTACATCTATCCGGAGCCTTTAGCCCTGCCTGGAAGCGGGCTTTTCGCTTTCCATTTGCTTGCAGCAGAAAGGCAATCATTCCGGTCCGTGTTCAGCATCGAGCCGCGCCCAGAGCGTGCGGATCATATCCTTCATCATTTGAGCTTCATGCCAGCGGTCGGACAGTTCGTATCCGTCCGCGCCTGTCATTGCATATTCCTTGGGGCCAAGCTCGCACAGGAATGTGAGTGTTGCATCTGGCGGCGCACGTCGTCGCCAGGAACGGAACCCGTACTCCCACCAGGCCATGAACACATCGACCCAATCCTTCTGGTGCGCAAAACTGATCTGTACCTGCACTTGTTCGCGGCTGGCGACGCGGCCATGAAATCCCCACGAGTTATCAAGAATGCGATGCATGTACGCGTGATTCTCATCACTGATCGGCCATGAAAATTCGCGCCCCACCACATAGTGGGAAAGGTCGGCGGTCAGACGCAGGTCTGGATAACGATCGAGCAGGTGCAGCATCAAGAACAGATCGGTCGTCATTCGATCGCGGTGGGTTTCAATGTGAAGTTCCAGGCCCGCCTTGTCCGCCATTTCCAGCCAGCCGTCAATGTAGGGTACGCATTCCTCAAGCCGGTACGGTTTGATATCGGGCTGGAGATTGATGTGATCGGCACCCAGTTCCAGGACGTGCTCAATTACCGGTTTGAGATCTTCGACTGTTTGCGGGTAGCACTGCGCCTGCCAGGTCATATCATTTTCCCGGAGAAACCCGGTTACCGTCCGCGCGTACTCGTAGTCGAAGAACCGCACGCCGCAGCCATCGAATCCGGCATCGCGGATCATTTCCAGTTTTTCCGGCAGTGTCCATTCCTGGCCGTCCGGGCGCCGGCGTTCCATTGCCCACAGTGACTGATATACGAGTAGTTGTTGCATCGACGCTATTGACGGCTAAGGGCGCAACTGCGTCGCATGGTGACGCATGTGATCTTCGATGAATGTTGAAATGAAGAAGTATCCATGGTCATAGCCTTCATGGCGGCGCAGGGTGAGTGTTTGCTTCACCTTCTTGGCTGCCTCTTCGAGCGCATCGGGATACAGCTGCTTTGCAAGAAACGGATCGGCTAATCCCTGATCGATCAGAATCGGGCCGTCAAATGGCTCCTTCGCAAGTAGTTCAGCCGCATCGTGTTCGAGCCACGCTGCGCGATCACCACCCAGGTAGCCGCCGAAAGCTTTCTCACCCCACGGACAACGGCTCGGCGCGCATATTGGCGCAAAGGCTGATAACGATCGGTATTGCTCCGGATTGCGCAGAGCCAGAGTAAGCGCGCCATGCCCGCCCATTGAATGCCCGAAAATACCTTGCCGGCCGCTGTCGACCGAAAAATGTTACGCGATCACGTCCGGCAATTCGGTAGCCACATAACTGTACATACGGTAATGGCTCGACCAAGGTGCCTGCGTGGCATCGACATAGAATCCAGCGCCCAGACCAAAATCCCAAGCGTCCGCCTCTCCCGGCACATCGGCCCCGCGCGGACTGGTATCGCAAGTCACCAGCGTGATTCCGGACTTTGCCGCCAGTCTCTGGGCGCCGGCCTTGATCATGAATGTCTCTTCAGTACAGGTCAGGCCCGCCAGATAGTACAAAACCGGCACCTTGTACGTACTTGCGCGCCTGCGGCGGCTGGTACACCGAAAAACGCATCGGCAATCCGATCTCAAGGGAGTCATGACTGTAGTAGCCCTGCACTCCGTCAAAACACTTGTGTTCTGAAATCGTTTTAATCGTCATCGTCTGTACTTACTACAAACGTCAAAGGGCACGGCCGCGTTTGCGTCGGCTTACGTTGCGCCAGTCGAACCTATTAACCAGGCCGACCTGCGTTGTCTCAACACATCACTACCCGTTTCACAGCGACCGATCAATATTCCACTACGGACCGGATCGACTCGCCGGCATGCATCAGGTCGAATCCCTTGTTGATGTCCTCGAGTTTGAGCGTGTGGGTAATCAGATCATCGATGTTGATCTTGCCGTCCATATACCAGTCGACAATCTTCGGAACGTCGGTGCGCCCGCGTGCACCGCCGAATGCGGTGCCGCGCCAGACGCGGCCGGTGACAAGCTGGAAAGGTCTCGTTGAAATTTCTGCTCCCGCAGGCGCCACACCGATAATTACGGATTCACCCCATCCCTTGTGGCAACACTCCAGCGCCTGACGCATGACTTTGACATTACCGATGCACTCGAAACTGTAGTCAGCCCCACCGTTGGTCAGGTCAACGAGATAGGGCACGATTTCGTCTTCCTTCATTTCGGATGGATTCACGAAGTGTGTCATGCCGAATTTTTCTGCGAGGGCCTTGCGTTTCGGATTGATGTCCACGCCGACGATCATTGCTGCACCGGCAAGGCGCGCCCCCTGAATCACGTTCAGTCCAATACCTCCAAGACCGAAAACGACGACATTGGCGCCCGGCTCGACTTTGGCAGTATTTATCACCGCGCCGATTCCCGTGGTTACGCCGCAACCGATATAGCAGACCTTGTCGAACGGCGCGTCTTCGCGAATCTTTGCCAGCGCAATTTCCGGAACGACAGTGAAATTGGAGAACGTCGACGTGCTCATATAGTGGTGTAATTTTTCTCCGCCGACGGAAAACCGGCTGGTGCCATCGGGCATCAGTCCCTGTCCCTGGGTCGTTCGCACTGCCTGGCACAGATTGGTCTTGTGCGAAGTGCAGTAGTCGCATTCGCGGCACTCGGGCACATACAGCGGAATAACATGATCGCCCTTTTTCAGGGTCTTGATGCCCGGGCCGACGTCAACAACGACCCCGGCACCCTCGTGCCCGAGGATTGACGGAAACAAACCCTCTGGATCTGCGCCCGACAACGTGAATTCATCCGTATGACAAATGCCGGTTGCCTTGATCTCGACCAGTACTTCGCCCGCTTTTGGACCATCAAGATCAACTGTTTCAATTGTCAGTGGCGCACCAGCCTTGTGCGCGATCGCCGCCCGTGTCTTCATGACTCCCCCTTTCCTGAATCCGCTTGTTTTTCTTCCAATATGGCAAACCCCGAACCAAACGACCTGCAAGGCTGGACTGCCCATCTTGCCGAATTGAACTGGCAAATCGCTGTTCCAGGCGCCCGTCGGCACTAGTGGTACGTCGGGCTACCGGTCGGTGTCGCACCGCCGGCGTCGCAACATTCAGTGCGTCGCTACAACAATTCTCCGAAACACGTATTGCGAAAGATCATAACGCGTTACGGCGGCAGATCAGGTTGCGGCCTTCGCTTCAAAGAAGCGGTTGCGCAATGCGGTCTGATTCTCGTATATCGAGCCTTCTGCAAGGGCGCCGGGTAAAGGCATACGCATCGGGACCTTTTCGGCTCGCGGCTCAATCGTCGGCTCGCCACAGATCATGCGACTGTCAAGTTCCTCGAGAGTGGTAAATCTGAGCAATGGCCAGGCGTCCGCAGCCGCACACTCGAGCAACAACAGGTGGCGGCGCTTGTCAGATTCGTTCTTCGACGAACCGTGTACCAGGCGAACGTGATGAAATGAACACGATCCCGCCTTGCCGGTACAGGCAGCAGCCTTCGAAAAATCGAGATCAGGCGTCGCGGTGGGATCCATCGCACCGCAGAAACGCCCGTCCTGATGATGATTCCAGACTTTGTCTATCCGATGTGTACCGGGCAACGCCAGCAACGGCCCATTGTCAGCCTCGACGTCGTCAATCATGACCCCGACCGCGAGGATGTCGTCATTGGTATGTGGATAAAACGCCCAGTCCTGGTGCCATTCGACTGCTGCACCGCAATGCGGAAGCTTCATATTGAGCTTGGACCCATGAAGCCGCACATTTGGTCCCAGAATCGACCGCAGGATTGACGTCAACTTCGCGCTTTTCGCGATCTCCCAGAATATGGGGTGCAATTTATGCGGTGTTTTGATGCGGCGCACATGAGGATGTTCCGGCGTATGGGACGGTTCCAGATCGTAGACATCGTCGTGACTCGTCACCTCTTTGGAACGCTCCACGAACTCGGCAATGACTTCCCGCAAGCGATCAAGAATCGCTGGATCGAAGACGTTTTCCACGACGATGACACCGTCCTTGCGGTAGGTTTGAAGCTGTGTGTCGGTCAGCACTGTGCGAACTCCGTTGATTGACATGCATTCGACCCGGAACGCCCTCAGCGAGGGACAGGCGCAGCCGAACGTTGCATGGGAAACGCAATATTATGAAAGTTACATTACGGCCCGGTTTGAGCTATGTCAATGTGCTGCTCATGGCAAACCTTGCATGCTTCAGGCTCTTGTGCCAATGTAGCGTACTTCCGCGAAGAACAGGGCATCCAAGCAATCCCGCTCGCGGAACGAAACCACAATAATTCCGCGTCAATCCAAATTGTAAGGGGAAGGAGAAACACCCATGAAGCTATCAGTAATTGCAACGGCCGTCGCCGGACTTTGCCTTGGTGCCACTACGGCCATGGCTGGAACGCCTCTGGCAGGTCCGGTCAACAACGCCCCGATT
The DNA here is from genome assembly GCA_951812315.1 of uncultured Burkholderiales bacterium. Taxonomy (GTDB): domain Bacteria; phylum Pseudomonadota; class Gammaproteobacteria; order Burkholderiales; family Eutrophovitaceae; genus SG8-40. The sequence continues at coordinate 114,488 of CATOSA010000032.1, read as the reverse complement.
ACCGAGAAGTGGGCACCGTCCAAGTTCTGGGGCGCGGGTGACCGCGCAGGCAGCGCAAACCACACCAGAAATTCCGCCAACATCAAGCGCGCGCTGGCCAGGGTTAAGCAGTACAAGGCATTGACGATTGGCAAGTACTACCATCGTGAAGCGCCTGCATTCGGTCCGCGTATCTGGCACATGTCGATCCCCGGAACACCGACCGGTGGCCCGTTCGGAAAGAACGCGCTGGTGTATCACGATGAGCAACTGACCACTGAGATCGGCCAGATCCAGACCCAGTTTGATGGACCTGGACACATTGGCGTAAACACCGCCAACGGCATGTTCTTTTACAACGGTGTCGACCCGATGTCAGCTGAAAACGGCTACGAAAGAGGTGCTGGCGGCCGTGTAATGGGCATGGGCCCATTGGGCGTGGAACACGTTGGCGAACTCGGCTATGTCTGCCGACTGGTCGTACTTGACGCAGTGGCGTACAAGAAGTCCAAGGGTCAGATTTCTGCAAGTGCGGAAATGCTGCCCATCCCTCAGGGTCCCGCGGACGTCGGCGGCATAGTTAGCGCTGATGATGTCAGGGGCATGGTAAGAGCAGCAGGCGTTGACTCGATCAAGTCGGGCGACTGCGTCGCATTGCATACCGGTCAAGGCAACACCTGGAGTAACGACCGTTACAAGTCGATGAACTCCGATCAGCGCGCCGCTGCGCGAGCAATCTTCGCACAAGGCGAGCCGGGCTTCGGTTTGAGCGCTTGTGACTACTTTGCGTCCCGCAATATTGCGCTGACCATGGGTGACACCTCAGCCAACGATGCGCAGCCGGGTAACGAAGTTGAAGGTTGGGCAGTACCGTGTCACACGCAGATCCAGACTCGCTACGGCATCTGGAACCTGGAGAACGTGGATACCAAGTCGCTGGTAGATGCCGGTATCAAGGAAGCCGCGTTCATCTGGGCACCGCTGCGCATGATCGGTGCAACCGGCTCCCCGGGTAACCCGGTCGTCTTGTACTAAGCGGATTTGTACTAGAATCTGGCTTGGTTGAAGAGAGGCTGTCTTTCAGGCAGCCTCTTTTTTGGATGTGATAAGTTATTTTTATGGTCGGCGCCGCACATCTGGCTACGCCTGTATTGCATAACTAATAATAACGAAGGTAAATCACTCAAACCGGCAGCGGGCACAGCCCCTGCCGGTTTTTTATGTGCTGCGTTAGACAGAACCTGCAGCTTAGTTCCTATGGTTTTTAGCAAGGTTTTTTTCCGACCATATCAGGCTTGAACGGTTGTCCTGAAGTCCAGATGGCAAAGGCGATGCGCAGTAGCTTTCTGGCCAGGATCACAATGGCCTCGGTGGTTGCCAAGCCCCTGGCTAGTAGTGCGCGATAAATTGGTTTGAACAATTTTGTCTTTGCCGCTGCCTGCCCAGCCAGGTAGATCAGCCGCCGATCCTCCGCATTGCCCTGTTTGGTCAGGCGCCGCTTGCCCTGATGAGTACCAGAATCCTTCGGGCGCGGGTCCAATCCGTAGGCGGCCACCACCGCATCGCTATTGGCAAAGGGCGTGTGATCGAAGCGATGGGTCAACGCCGCGCTGTTGATAAAGCCAATGCCGCGAATGCGCTGCAGTTGCTTGCGTTTGTTCTCCAGTTCATCGTTGTGTGCAATGACGCGTTTGAGCTCGTTGTTGAGCTCGGCGAGCAGCGTGTTCAGGCTCTTCAAGGCGCCTTGATGCGCGCGCTTTAAGGCGCGGTTGGACCGCGTGCCCGTAGCCCGGATGCTCTGGCGCAGCGCCGTAGTATGACGCACGACGCTCGCGCGTTGGCTGATCAAATCACGCAGCGTGCGCTGCAAGGCGCTGGGTACGACATAACGATGTAGCCCATCACGTTCGCGATCGACATAACGGGCAATCACGCCCGCGTCCATTGGATCGGTCTTGCCGCGCTGGCCCACGCCCCTGGCGTAAGACGCTACATGCTTGGGGTTAAGGACGTACACGACGTGTCCATGTCCTGCAGCCAGATCAGCCAGCTGCTGATGTAACCGGCCCGTGGCCTCCATGCCGATAACACAGCCTGCGGGAAGTTGTTTGAGCCAGACCACAATGGCCTCGCGCTTATTGGCAATACGCTGGCAAGGTCGCTGCGAGCGCGCCCAGGCAATAACGATTTCGCACTGGCTAATGTCCGCGCCGATGACTTCGATGCTCTTGTGTGAATCAGACATGTAAGCTCCACTTCCACGGCCAATGGCAACAACGGCTGCATACATGGACAACGCCGTGCTCAAGCCGCCCGTATCGCCGTACACTTAAACGTGCCGAGGGGGGGCTGTCTTTGCCGCGTTAGCTTGTTTCTATCGGCGGTCAGGTGCGCAAACACTTGCCGCTGCTTCCCAAATCGACGCTCAGAAAGACAGAGTGGGGACATGGCTAGTTCGGTCTGTCCGGTTACGGCAGATAGCCTGCATCGTCCCTCCACCCCGGCACCCTCAGGTGCAGGACGTACCATACAAGCCTGCATACTTCGTCAAGCGGTCGTGTAAGCCGCATAATGGCGTAACGAATCAACTTGATACAGAAACTATTGGGCATTTTGTTGCGGGAGCAGATTGTACCTATTCGCTTTCAGCAAGAATTTGCGGTCACAGCTTGAACGATCGACCTGTTTGGAGAGAATCCGGCGCAATAGTCTGGCTATTCCTCTGCGCCCGATCGTCCAATCTGTTTAGGCACATTTCTCCTGAGAAACGAATCCTTCGTGAAATATACAGACTAGCGTTTGTCGTAAAACCAGGCATTGCTCGGGCGTGGTTTCTCGAAAACGCGACGGTGCAACAGGTGCTGACGATGTCACGCACGAAAATGAAACGGGACAAATCTGCAATGTTCGGACAGGCCAGGTCGAAGACCAGCCGGTCTGATAGCGTTGTTCCTATCGTCCCTGAATAGACAGCATTTGATATGCCGGTCAATCTATCCGCTCCGAACCCTGACGAACTTTTCGCCGTAGGCGGGGTTCGCCTTGGCGTTGCGCGCGCCGGAATCAGGACTGCGGATCGAAAGGATCTTCTCGTCATTTCTCTCGCAGAGGGCTCTGAGGTTGTCGGCGTTTTTACCCAGAACAGATTCTGCGCAGCGCCTGTGATCCTGGCCAAGTCGCATCTTGCGCAAATGCCGGTGCGAGCCATGGTTGTAAATACCGGCTGCGCAAATGCCGGCACTGGAGAAGAAGGCAAGGCGCGCGCAACACGCGTGTGCCGGGAAGTTGGTCTCCTGCTGGACTGCGATGTCCGCGCTGTTCTGCCTTATTCGACTGGCGTCATCATGGAGGACTTGCCGGACGATCGAATTGTCGAAGCGTTGCCGGCGTGTGTGAATGCATTGTCAGAACACGGTTGGCTCGATGCCGCGGAAGCGATTATGACAACAGACACTGTTCCCAAGGCAGTGTCTCGGCAGTTGACGGTCGGTGGCAGCGCCGTAACGGTGACGGGGATCGCGAAGGGCTCGGGAATGATTCGGCCAAACATGGCCACAATGCTTGCCTTCATAGCAACAGATGCGCCGGTTTCGAAGAAAATGTTACAACGCATGCTTGAACATGCGACGCAACGAAGCTTTAACTGTGTGACTGTCGATGGAGATACGTCTACCAATGACAGCGTAATGTTGATCGCAACTGGATCGACGCCGTGTCCCGAAATTTGCGCAGATACATCTGATGGCTATGGGCTGTTGCAGGAGGCGATTGCCGATGTTTGCATCGAGCTTGCCCAGATGCTGGTTCGAGATGGGGAAGGTGCCACCAAGTTTATTACCGTGCGTGTGGAAGACGGGCGCGATGAAGACGAGTGCCGCGCAATAGCCTATTCCATTGGTCATTCACCCCTGGTCAAGACCGCGTTCTATGCGTCTGATCCAAACCTGGGACGCATTCTTGCCGCAATCGGTTATTCAGGGGTCGATGATCTTGATGTGTCGGCGCTCGATGTCTATCTGGGGAACGTACTTGTTGCGTCGGGAGGTGGCCGGGCGCCAGGGTATAAAGAAGAAGATGCGCAACGAATCATGAATGAAGATGAAATTACGGTGTGCGTTCGCTTGAACCGTGGCGTCGCCTCGGCGACGGTATGGACCTGCGATTTGTCGCACCAATACGTCAGCATTAACGCTGACTATCGGAGTTAGATGTGGCGGATTGGGATCAGCTGTTTCAGAAACTTGAACGCATTCTGGATAGGGTCGAACAGATCGTGCCGGCCAAGCCGGAATCTCCGGACTGGAAGCAAGCGATCGCCTATCGTTGGCGACGGCGTGCCAATGGCGGCTTTCTTCAACCTGTGACCAGCCCACACAAAATTCGGTTGAGCGATCTGCAAGGCGTCTCCGATCAAAAGCGGTTGGTGGAACAGAATACCCGGCAATTTGTCGAGGGCTTTAGCGCCAATAATGTGGTTTTGACTGGCGCAAAGGGCACTGGCAAATCGTCTTTGGTCAAGGCTGTCTTGAACAAGTTCGCGGGTAAGGGACTGCGGATGATCGAGGTCGAGAAACACGATCTGCTGGATTTGCCCGACATTGTCGACATGGTGGAGGCGGCCCCGTACCGCTTTATCATCTTCTGCGACGACCTGTCGTTCGATGCCGAAGAGCCTGGATACAAAGCATTGAAAGTTGTTCTCGATGGCTCGATTTCGGCGACGTCGGACAACGTGCTGATTTACGCGACGTCCAATCGACGCCATTTGATGCCCGAATACATGCAGGAAAACCTTGAGACGAAATATCTCGGCGAGGAAATACATCCTGGCGAGAGTGTCGAGGAAAAAATATCGCTCTCCGAGAGGTTCGGTCTTTGGGTTTCGTTCTATCCGTTTGACCAGGACGAGTACCTGGCGATCGTCTATTACTGGCTTGGCAAGCTCGCAAAGAAGAAGGTCGACAAGGAAAACGTGCGCCAGGAAGCCTTGCAGTGGGCTTTGCTGCGGGGGTCGCGCAGCGGTCGTGTCGCGTGGCAATTTGCGCGCGACTGGGTGGGTCGCCAAGATGTGGCGGAACTTGCGCGCAAGCGATCATAAGTAAAACGTTGACTGACAAGACCGTTGATGTGGCTGCTGCAGTGTTGCAGCGCCCGGACGGCAGCTTTCTGCTGGCGCAACGACCGCGCGGAAAAGTTTGCGAAGGTTACTGGGAGTTTCCGGGCGGCAAAATAGAAGAGGGCGAATCGCCATCGCAGGCATTGTGTCGCGAACTGGATGAAGAGCTCGGTATTCAGGCGCAGCGCATTTTCCCTTGGCTGACCCGCATGTACAGCTACCCGCATGCACTCGTGAAACTGCATTTTATGCGAGTCGTTCAATGGAGCGGGGATCCGGTTTCGAGGGAAGCGCAGGCGTTTGCCTGGCAGCGACTTGGCACACCTGGGGTATCGCCGCTTCTGTCGGCAAATACGGCCGTTCTCAAAGCGCTCGAGCTGCCCGATTTATACGCGATTACGAATGCCAGTGAATCCGGAGAGAGCGAATTTTTGGCGGGTCTTGATGATGCGTTGGCAAGAGGGCTCCGCCTGGTCCAGGTGCGCGAGAAGAGCTTCGAAAAAAAGCGGCTAAGGCATTTCGTTATTGAAGTCATGCGGCGCTGTCGGCATCATGGGGCGAAGGTGTTGATCAATGGTGACGCCGAGTTGGCGAACGATGTGGGCGCCGATGGGGTGCATTTGACTGCAAGGCAATTGATGCGAGCGAACAGCCGCCCGCAATTCAATTGGTGCGCTGCCTCCTGTCACGACGAACGCGAGCTGCAGCGGGCCGCAAAGCTCGAACTGGATTTCGTCGTTGCCGGCCCGGTCAATGTGACGCCAACTCACCCGCAGGCGCGGCCGCTTGGATGGACTCGTTTCAGGCAATTAGCGGTGGATACGCCGATTCCTGTTTATGCGTTGGGGGGACTTGGTCGCGTTGATTTGCCCGACGCCTGGGTAAGCGGGGCACATGGTGTGGCGATGATGCGCGCCGCGTGGCTTGAGCGAAGCTGAAAGGCTATTGACTGCGAAACTGTGCTTTCAACGCTTCCAGGTTTCGTTCGCGGTATTCATGCTTGTCTCATGAGTTGGTATCAGGCTTCGTTATCGTTTGACGGAGACTGATCCGTATCCGCGGGAACGCGGTAGTTTCCCGATGCCCATTGGCCGAGATCGATCAGCTTACAACGCTCCGAACAGAATGGGCGGTAAGCATTTTCTGGATCCCAAGCCAGAGGCTTGGCGCATTGTGGGCAGTTAACGACCAGCCCGCTCGCGCGCGAATTTTCCATCTTTACACATTACAGAATGTCAACTCGAAGTCGATGTCTGCGTCGCTAAGCTGGCGCCGCGATCCGGAAATGGAGGCAAATCGAATGTTAATCGCATATTTGTTGGCACTGATTTCAGGAGAATACGCATAATTGTCGTCGATTCGTAGCCGTAGCATCTGCGCTTGCCTGCCAGCCAGCATTTGTTGAAATACGCCTTTGTGAGCGGTTTGTTGTGTCATTTTCCCGCTCTCACGCAGCAATCGAAGAATCAGGCGTACGCCACGGCGTAGTGGTTGAAATGGGGAGAGCCATTCGTCGAGATCGTGTCTGCGTGCCTCGGGCGGAAGATGCATCCAGTGATGGTAGGAAGGCAGATCGAACTCGCATATCCCGCCGGGAATTGCAGTACGCTGCCTGATGGCCATCAACCACTCGTTCTCACGCAATTCCTGTCCGGTTTTTCCGGATGAATGGAGCAAGTCAGCAATTGCCTCCTCGGTCTCCCGGTTAATTGCCACAAGGGTGCGTTGTTCAACTGATGGATTATCCTTGAGTGCATCCAATTGGTGCTTCTTGCGTTCCAGTTCCTGCATCAATTCCGATTTCAGGTCGGCACGTCCAGCGACTTCAAGTACTTCGAACAGCGTCAGGATTGCAACGTGATGCGCCTCCGGATCATCTTTAGAAATGAAATACTGCGCGCGCTCGTAGAGCTTCTCAATTCTGAGCAGTGTACGCACCCTTTCATTGAGCGGAAACTCGTAGCAGATCACGGTGGTCGTCTGACAGTGATGGTGTGACGGTGATGATGTGACAGTGGCGGTGTGTGCGTCAGGAGCGCCGTTAGTATTGCCGATTCGGTTGCAAAAAGAAACTCCGCAGCGCGAGCCGTCAGGCGGCCAGTTTCAGATATTTCCGATGCAGAGCGCTTACTAGTGAATGCAGAGATTGCGGCGACTCGTCGTTGTTGATCACGTCATCGGCAAGCGCCAGGCGATCCTTGCGAGTCGCCTGCGTCGCCATAATTGCCAGAACCTGATCGCGTGACAGATTGCTTCGCTTCATGACTCGTGAGATCTGTTGTTCCTCGCTACAGTCAACAACCGCAATTCTGTTGGCATATTCGTGGCCGCGCGTTTCGGTCAAAAGAGGAATAACGACCAGCGCGTATGGCCCAGGTGAGGCGGACAGGCGGCGCCTGACTTCTTTTCCAATCAATGGATGAAGTATGGCCTCCAGATCCAACCGAGCACTTTCGTCCTGAAAAGCGATCTCGCGCATGCGTGCACGATTAAGGGATCCGTCTGAATTGGCGACGTCTTCACCGAATCGTTTTGCGATCTGTTTGACGGCAGGCTGCCCGGCTGCCGTCAAGGCTCTCGCAATTTCATCAGTGTCGATAACGTCGGCGCCGAGTTCGCCGAACAGGTCGGAGGCGGTCGTTTTGCCCGATCCGATACCGCCTGTCAGAATGACCGCGAATGCCATGTTTCAGAGATAAACCATTGATCAGCACTAGTCGCTTTTCTAGCGATACAGGCCAAGATACATCGCATTGATGTCAGCCCCCCACAATATCGCGATCAATCCGGCGGCAGCGAGATACGGACCGAAAGGTATCAGTGTACTACGACCATGTCGGCGAAATACGATTAACAGGATTCCTACCGCGGCGCCAACGAAAGAAGAAAGCAGAATCACCAGAGGAATAAGCTTCCATCCGAGCCACGCGCCGATCGCTGCCAGCAGTTTAAAGTCGCCAAACCCCATCCCTTCTTTGCCTGTGGCGAGTTTGAACAGCCAGTAGACTGACCACAGCGCCAGATATCCGGCAACAGCACCAATGACGGCCGCATCGAGCGGTGCGAAGGTGCCAAGCATATTTGCCAACAATCCAATCCAGAGCAAAGGCAGCGTGATGCTGTCGGGCAATAACTGGGTATCGATGTCAATAATGGTTAGCGCGATCAGTGACCACGCGAACACGATAGCGGCGAGCGCGGCCAGCCCGAAACCAAAATGCCATGCAATATATCCCGAGACTACCGCAGTGATCGCTTCGACGACGGGATAGCGAATGCTGATTGGCGTTTTGCAGCCGGCGCATTTTCCTCCCAGGACCAAATAGCTGACAATCGGAATGTTCTCAAGCGCCCCAATGCGTCGTTGGCACTTTGGGCAACCTGAACGCGGCACGATCAGATTGTAACGGGCCGGGGTATCGCGTTTTTCGCGAAGTGATTGCGCACAGTCTTCAAGTTTCGCATCGTCGAGTACCATTGCGGCCTGTTCATCCCAGTCTCGCTGCATCATTATTGGAAGGCGATAAATCACGACATTGAGGAAGCTGCCGACCATTAGCCCTACCACTGTCGCAGTGATAATGAACACGACGGGATGATTCTGAAGAAGGGGGACGATTTCAGTCATTTGGAAGGAGAATTTGCTGGGTGTCAGCCCGCCGGACGATGGGCGACATTATATGGGTGCGCGGCTCGATGCGCTGCAATATAGTAAACGCACACGGTCTGCGGGCGACAATTGTTCGAAAAGAAAACGTACAAAAAAACGCCCGAGAACTCTCGGGCGTTTTGGAAACTTGCAACATGCGTCAGACTGCATTACCCATCTTGAAGATCGGGAGATACATGGCTATGACCATGCCGCCAATCAGTACGCCCAGAACCACCATGATCATGGGTTCCATCAGCTTGACAATGCTTCCACAGCATCATCGACTTCGCCCTCGAAAAGTCTGCGACCTTGCCGAGCATGGCATCCAGATATCCTGATTCCTCGCCGATTGACGTCATCTGAATCACCATGTTTGGGAAAACCTCGCTGTTTTGCATTGCTACGGTGAGTGCCGTTCCCGTAGTGACTTCCGCCTGAATCTGCTTGGTAGCCTTCAGGTAAACGTAATTGCCAGCGGCGCCTGCGACGGATTCAAACGCTTCAACCAGTGGTACGCCTGCAGCAAACATCGTCGATAGCGTGCGCGTCCAGCGTGCAATGGTCGCTTTGCGGATAAGTTCGCCGAACACCGGAAGTTTCAGGAACAGCTGATCGAGTATCTGCTGAATCTTCAGCGATCGCTTCCATGTGTAGAAGAAGAACCAGAATCCGAATCCAAGCCCGCCGAAAATTGCCCACCACCATTTGACGAAGAAGTCCGAGATGCTCATGACCAATAAGGTCGGCGCTGGAAGGTCGGCACCGAAGTTGGTGAACAACTCCTTGAACGCCGGGATGACGAAGATCATGATGATCGCGGTAATGATGAACGCGACGACAATGATCGAGACCGGACAAAACATGGCGGCTTTGATCTTGCTCTTGATCGCCAGGATTTTTTCTTGGTAGGTTGCGAGACGGTCGAGCAAGCTGTCAAGAATACCTGCTGATTCGCCTGCGTCGACCAAGTTGCAGAATAATGCGTCGAAATGAAGTGGCTTCTTGCGAAAGGCCCCACTCAGGCTTGTTCCTGTTTCGACGTCGGCCTTGATTTCCATGAGTAGTTTGGCCACTGCCGGATTTGCGTGGCCCTTGCCGACGATGTCGAATGCCTGTAGAAGCGGCACACTGGCTTTCATCATGGTTGCCATTTGCCCCGTGAAAAATGTGACGTCTTTTTCAGTAACTTTTCCGCCGACACCTCCGCGCTGTCGTTTGACCTTGGCCTGGGTAATGCCTTGGCGCCGCAACGCTGCCAGCACGACGTGCTGGCCGCCGGCACGCATATCACCTTTTACCAGCTTGCCGGATTTGTCCCTACCTTCCCACAAAAAGTCATATTCCTTGACCTTTTGTTGTGCCCGGCGGCCGCCCGCTGCAGTTGCTGTTGCCATTAAGAGTCCCTTTGAATCTTTCGAACGCGCTGAAGTTCTTAAATACTTGGTGAAATTTATGCTAACTTGACTTGCCGGTTGGCTACGCCACGGTATTTGGCGCTGGCTCGTGCGTATGGCGGTCGTCAATCCTGTCTACGGCGCCATGTTTTGCGTATTCGTGCGGGGGATAGAAGCAATCTTCATGCAACGTGGCGGCGAGGACACGCAATGCTCGACCCTGGAAAAGATTTCCAGTGGGAGCGAGAGGGCGGTGCTATAAGTCGTTGTTGCTTTGTGGTAATTCGGCAGCGGAAAGCCGCACCGACTTGATCGCCCTGTGTTGCGTTTGCAGGATATCGGCCAGGCACCCGGCCAGTTTCAAGGACGTACCAGGTTCGGGAATTTCCTGCAGGTGTTCGAGTATCAGACCATTCAATGTCTTCGGCCCGTCGACCGGAAACGCATAACCGAGTTGGCGATTGAGTTCGCGTAGCGAACTGGCTCCGTCTACGACCACGCTACCGTCGTCGCTGCGCGTGAATTGCGCGGCTTGAAGCGGTGACTGGGTGGTAAATTCGCCGATGATTTCCTCGAGAATGTCCTCCAGCGTCAACAGTCCCATCAGTTCTCCGTACTCATCGACAATCAGTGCGATGCGGTCCTGTTGGTCCTGAAAATTCTGGATTTGGGTAAGGAGGCCGGTTTCAATGGGGACGAAGTAAGGCGCTTTCATGATTTCCGATATTGTCTCTGCGTTGATCTCAGATCCATCGGACCGGTTTAGTACTTTGCGAATATGAACGACACCAACCAGTTCGTCGAGCCGACCGCGATATACGGGCAGGCGCGTGTGATTACAGGTGGCTATTTCGCTGCGAATTTCGTCGTCTGGCGCATCAAGGTCGATCGCTTCAATCTTGCTGCGCGGTGTCATCACGTCTTCAACGGTGATTGACTGCAGGTCGAATAGGTTGAGGATAATGTTCTGGTGCTTCTGAGGCAGGAAATTGCCGCCTTCGAGCACCAGCGTACGCAATTCTTCGGTGCTCAACGTATGTGCCTGGTCGCTTTGCGGCTTGAGTTTGAAAACCCACAATAACCCGTTCACGAACAGGTTGGCGACGACGATGAACGGGTGCAGCAACCGCATTAACGGTCCGAGGATGATGCTTGCCGGAAAGGCGATTTTTTCCGGGTAGCTTGCGCCGATCACTTTGGGCGTAATTTCGCTGAAGATCAGGACAACTGCGGTGACTGCAAGAGTCGCAATGGTCAGCGACAATTCGCCCTCACCCACGAGACGAAAAGTGATGGTTGTCGCCATTGCTGCCGCTGCCATATTCGCAAGATTGTTTCCGAGCAAGATCGCACCGAGCAGGCGGTCCGTACGTTCAAGCAGGCGTGACGTACGTTTGGCGCCGCGGTTTCCCGTTTTGGCAAGATGCCGCAACCGATATCGGTTGAGCGCGATCATGCTGGTCTCGGAAATGGAGAAAAACGCGGAAACGAATATCAGGACGACGAAAGCGATAAGCAGCGTGTAAAGCGGGATATCGTCCAAAGTATAGGAACCTTATAAGGTCAGTTTTTAGGCGAGTATTCTCGGCGGCTCAGCGTGTGTCAAGCACACGTGCGGGTGTGCCCAGGTGACGCCTTGTACGAATATCTGTGCTCAACGGTGCAGAATGATCTCAACGACGAATCTGCTGCCAATATAAGCCAATATCAGGGCGATGAAGCCGGCGAGTGTCCATCTGACCGCAACGCGGCCGCGCCATCCGTAAAGCCTTCGCCCGATTAACAAAGCTGCAAAAATCAGCCAGGACACGAACCCGAACAATGTCTTGTGGCTAAATGTAATTGCCTTGCTGAATAATTCTTCAGAATAGAGCATGCCTGTTACCAGGGTGAGTGTCAGAAATATGAACCCGCCACCTATGATCTGGAACAATACGGTTTCCATTGCCAGCAGTGACGGCAAGGCTTGCATGGATGAAGGGATGTCTCCCGAATGCAAGCGTTTTTCGACGACTGCCATCAGCAATACGTGCAAAGAAGCAACTGTAAACAGGCTATAGGCGAGCAGGGCAATAAGAAGGTGCGCCTTGAATACGAAAAGCTCGGTATTTTCCAGCGGCCCCGACGCAGGAAGGAAGACAGGTAGCAGCAATAGCACGGCGGCGGCCGACAATACCAGCACATAAAGTGCTTCCATGCGGTGAAAGAAACTTGCAATCCAATAGATCAGTACTGCGAGAGCAATGATTACCGAAACCGCGTTTCCGACACCGAGATAAAGGCCGTCCGGGCGCAACATGGACTCGGCAAGTAGTGCGCAGTGGATTACAAGCGGGATAACTACCAGAGTTTGTGCAACGCGAATTGATCGCGCTGAATGAGGTTGCGACCCCCGCTGCAAAATCCTCCACAAATACGCGGCGAGTACCAGGTACGCGAGGCTCGTAAAAAGATGAAGTAGAATCGGATTCATTCGCGTCTGACAACGAGGCGCAGTCTACATCATCTCGTTTCACACAACATCCGTCTGTGCTGGCAACGTATCGGGCCCCAGGTGTTTGATAGCGAAATACCGGTTCAATATGGCTGACCAAGGCAGAGCGAGGGAATACTTTCTCGATAATGACTCGCATATCTGGGCCAAGTTATGGAGACATCGTTATGGACACATCGCTGGCGCCCGACCGGCGGAGGCCTGTGTTTTCGGCCACGTTGGCGTTCGGTAAATGTCGTGGGCGAATCATTTTGAATTCGACGGACTGCTAGATGCTGGAAACGCTTACAGGCCGACTTGCGGGCATCGTCAAGACTGTCCGTGGGCAGGCGCGTCTGACTGACGCCAATATCAAGGATTCTTTGCGTGAGGTTCGTGTTGCGCTACTCGAAGCCGACGTGGCGTTGCCGGTCGTCAGGGATTTCATCGACCGAATTCGGGAGAAGGCGCTTGGCGAAACTGTCCTTGGTAGCTTGACGCCGGGACAGGCGTTTGTCGGCGTGGTGCGCGACGAACTGACGGCATTGATGGGGCAGCGCAACGACGCGCTTGAACTAGTCGCGCGTCCTCCGGCAGCCATTCTGATGGCGGGTCTGCAGGGGTCCGGTAAGACAACAACCAGCGGCAAACTTGCGCGCTTGCTTGTCGAGCAGAAAAAGAAAGTGCTGCTGGCGAGTTGTGACGTGTATCGGCCGGCAGCGATGGAGCAACTCGAGACCCTGGCAGCGCAACTCGGCGTCGATTATTTCCAGGCCGACGAGGGCGCCAGACCGGAATCGATTGCAGAGTCAGCGTTGCATCATGCCAAACGTCATTTCCATGATGTGCTCATCGTCGATACGGCCGGCCGGCTTGCAATTGACGAGCAAATGATGGAAGAAATTCGTGCTCTGCATTCAGCGCTCTCACCCACGGAAACGTTATTCGTCGTTGATGCGATGCAGGGCCAGGACGCAGTCAACGTTGCCAAAGCGTTTGGTGATGCGCTGCCATTGACCGGTGTCGTGCTGACCAAGATGGATGGCGACTCTCGCGGCGGTGCGGCGCTGTCGGTACGCCATGTCACTGGAAAGCCGATCAAATTCGTCGGGACTGGCGAAAAAATGTCCGGGTTGGAACCGTTTTATCCGGAGCGTCTTGCAGCGCGTATTCTCGGCATGGGCGACGTCCTGTCGCTTGTCGACGAAGCCAAACGCAGCGTCGACGTTGAGCAAGCAGAGCGGCTTGCCCGCAAAGTCAAATCTGGCAAGGGTTTCGATCTGGCGGATTTTCGCTCACAAATGTCGCAAATGAAAAGCATGGGGGGCCTGGGCGCAATTGTCGACAAATTGCCCGCGCAACTGGCGCAAGCGGCTAAAGGCGCGCCAATGGATGAGAAGGTCATCAATCGTACGATCGGAATCATCGATTCGATGACGCAGCGCGAGCGAACCAAGCCCGACGTGATCAAGGCATCGCGCAAGCGACGCATTGCCAGTGGTGCCGGGGTCACTGTTCAGGAGGTGAATCGCCTGCTTTCGCAATTTTCCCAGATGCAAAAAATGATGAAGATGATGGGCAAAGGCGGTATGCAGAAAATGATGCGGGGTGCACGCGGCATGTTTCCCGGCATGGGGTGAACGGTGGCTCTCGGGCGGGGTCACAACTGCTGCAGCATCGCTGACGACATGTTGCCGTTGACGAAACGGCGGAATTAAGTGGCTGCGAAGTAAAAAATGCGGCGCAGCATTCAAAAGGGAATTATATACGTGACTAACCCTTGCTGACATTCTATATTATGCCCGTAAACAAATAGAAAGGGGAAGATATGGCAGGCACAATATCAGGGAGAAGGACACCATAGAACAGATGCGTAATCTCGTCGGAGGCATGGTTGGCAAGCGGCTTACGTACCGCAATTTGATAGAGAGAGAACTTAGCTGATGAGTAATGCTGCTGTAATTCCTCCGGTGATCAATAGTCCTGATGATCTTGCCAGGTCATTGTTTCAAAAATCCCCCAGAACCACAGAGAATGGCGAGAGAGTCCCTGTCCTGGCTTGCATTGACAATCTTGAGTTCCTGCGTTCCATCCCAGACGGGCAATGCAAATTGATTGTTACATCTCCACCTTACAACCTGGGGAAAGATTATGAAACCAAGTCGCCCTTAGATGACTACCTCAATGCACAAGAGCGGGTTATTGAGGAGTGTGTGCGTGTTCTGCACCCCAATGGGTCTATTTGCTGGCAAGTGGGGAATTACGTTCAGAATGGCGAGATAATGCCGTTGGACATTCTCACGTATCCAATCTTCAGCGGGTTTGGACTAAAGATGCGGAATCGTATCGTCTGGCACTTTGGGAATGGGTTACACTGCACTCGACGTTTGTCTGGTCGATACGAAACAATCCTCTGGTGGACGCTCCATGATGATTACACGTGGAACTTGGATCCTATCCGTGTCCCCGCAAAATACCCGGGAAAGAAACACTTCAAGGGGCCAAACGCGGGCAAACTGTCTGGCAATCCCAAAGGGAAAAACCCTTCTGATGTCTGGGAGTTCCCTAATGTCAAGAATAACCACCCAGAAAAGACAATCCATCCCTGTCAGTTCCCAGTAGAACTGGTCGAGCGGCTTGTTTTATCCATGACCGATGAGGGAGATTGCGTTTTTGATCCGTATATGGGTGTCGGGTCAGCGGTTATTGCCGCCTTGATGCACGGGCGCAATGCCTACGGGTGCGATATCGTGCCAGAGTATGTAGAACTGGCACGTCAGAGGGTTGAGGATTGGCGTAATGGTACATTGCGCACCCGTCCAATGGGAAAACCTGTCTATAATCCTGCGCTACCAAATGGCGGTCATTAATGCAGATAAAGGCTAGGTATTCTCATCTCAATGGCGAAGAATACCTGCTTGTTCATCATGATTCCTTGTGGCTCGAACTGTTAGACGTGATTGAGAGCGTTGATGCTGAAGCTTGTCGAACCAAGGTATCTAAGGAGCGCACACGGAGGGGAAACAGGTTATATTCACCCATTGACATGAACGCAGAATTCAAGCAGGGGTTGGAAACAAGAGGCTGGGAAGAGCGCCGTAACACATTTTGGGTAACAGATGATGAAGACTTGCTACGCTCGATTCAGGGACAGAGTGAAGCAGAACAAAAGGCTTCAATTATCGCAACTGGGCGAAAGCCTATCATGTCCTATAACCAGACAGATTTTGTCAAGGATCGTGTGGCGGTAGTAGAAGTTCAGTTCGGGAAGTACGCGTTTGTTGCGCATGGCCTTTTCGTTAAACATCTAAGTTTCTATGTCTCGGACATTATCGATGTGGGAATAGAAATCCTACCGATGAAAACCCTTGAAACGCAAATGTCGAGCGGAGTGCCCTATTATGAGCGCGACTTGCTCAATGTCATTCGGCAAGGCCGTGGCGTACCAGCCGTTCCTTTGGTATTGCTATGCGTTGAACCATAATCCCTTGATCTATGGTTAATGTTAACCTACCATATCCCTATCTCATGGGAAGAAACACAGGCTCATGGGAAGAAACACAGGGATACGGTGATTCCCGCCCTTACATCCCTTCCGTCATAGACGGGTTGTTTCTAAGCTGGTTAATAGCTTTCACGTGGCATCACCTCCTCTCGCCCTGAGATTTGTGCTAGACCACAAAGGCTGAGCTATTTTACGACAGCTTGGCCCATTATACCTATGGGCACCATCGACGGCAAGGTTAGTTAAGTGTATAATCCCCATTCAAAATGGTATCGGAATCAAGTTCTTTTTCCTGGTCGTGAGCCGGGGTTTGACTGGAGAAGTAGCGCAATGACCAAACGATTACTGATATTTCTATTTTCCTTGATGGCAGCACCAGTGGCTCTCGCGATTAACCTCGATTACGAGCGTGAGACTCGCTGGGCCGAACAGGTATTGCCATCGATTCTGGTAGGTGATCCTGAATGGATCGAGCAAAGCAACGGGCACAAGTTTCTGGCTATTTATACCGAGGCCGAAAATCCGCGGGGGGCGATCATTATTGGCCATGGTCGTGGGTGGAACCCCGACTGGGAGCTGTATGGCATCCTGCGCATGAAGCTCGCTGACCAGGGATACAACACGTTGGCAATCCAGTTGCCGGTCCTGGGCCCGGGTGCCAAGGTTGGCGACTATATCCCGACCTATTCTGACGCAGGCGAGCGCTACGATTTATCGGCGAAGTTTCTGCAGGAGCAAGGATTTGAAGATATTGCCATTGTGTCGCATAGCCTCGGTGCCACAATGGCCAACGAGTACCTCATCGCGGCCGATGAGACTGCCGTAAAAGCCTGGGTATTTATAAGTATTATCAATGGCTTGCAGGAGATGTTCAGGATCAAGATTCCGGCTATGGACGTCTATGGAACCGAAGACTGGGTCATCACTCAAGTCGGTGGATACGAACGCAAACAGCAAATCATGAAAGTGCCGGGTTCGCGACAGGCGATTCTGAAGGACGCCCCGCATTTCTTCGAGGACAAGGAAGACGAATTAACCCAGGTTATTGTCGAATTCCTGGACTCAGTCTTCCATGGCGCGGGCCAGACATCCGCCAACTCCGTCGACCAAAGCGCTGCTGGGCGCTGATCCAGCTTGCAACGGGCAGAAAAACAAGCGTAAAATCGTGCGCTTGGCTTTTAGTGGGTGCCGGACCAGGCGCCCCTCAAACAGGGTGAATCGATGGTTGTCATAAGACTGGCGCGAGGTGGCGCCAAAAAAAGACCTTTCTACAACATGGTTGTGACGGATTCGCGCAATCCGCGCGACGGCCGTTTCATTGAGCGAGTGGGGTTTTACGATCCCAAGGCGCCCGAGGGGCGCGAAGGACTGCGTGTGGACATGGAGCGGCTTGCTCACTGGAAGAGCAAGGGTGCGAAGCTCTCCGACACGGCCGCTCGTCTCGTCAAGCAATTTGGTGGCAAGGCCTCCTGACGAGATGATCGTGATGGGGCGCATAAGCGCTCCATTCGGTTTGAAGGGCTGGGTCAGGGTTCGGTCCTACAGTGAGCAAAAGGACAGTCTTTTTCAGCACCCAGAGTGGTGGCTTTCCGCTGCAAACGGGTGGGACGGTATCAAGATTGACGAAAAGGCGCTTCACGGCGGTACGCTGATGGTGCGCTTTGCCGGAGTTCATGATCGTGACCAGGCAGATGCACTGAAAGGGCGGGAAATTGCGATTCCGCGTGATTTACTGCCTGCGTTGCAAGCTGGCGAGTATTACTGGTCCGACCTGGTCGGGCTGAAGGTAGAAAATACAAAAGGACAGTTGCTTGGTCAGGTCGAGCGGCTGTTCGAATCGGGCGCGAACCCGGTGGTGATCGTGGCAGGTGAACGCGAGCAGCTGTTGCCATTCGTCGAAGCCGTAGTCAGGGACGTCGACCTGGATGCAGGGAAGCTTCTGGTAGATTGGGAGCTGGATTACTAACTAGAGGTGCACCTGTGATGAAGCGCTTCGACGTAGTAACGCTGTTTCCGGAGATGTTGAATGCGCTGACCGAATATGGAATTACGCGGCGTGCGCGCGATAGCGGATTTTTTGAGTTGGTAGCGTGGAATCCGCGCGACTTTTCCGGCAACGCGTATCGCAGTGTCGATGATCGGCCCTATGGTGGTGGGCCCGGAATGGTGATGATGGCCGATCCGCTTGCCAAAGCAGTTCGTGCCGCGCGGTCACGTCAGAAAAGTTGCGGGGTTGCCAGAAGTCGTACCGTCTACTTGTCCCCGCAGGGCAAGCCGCTTGATCAGGCATTTGTGGATGAATTGGCGCGAGACGAAGGCCTTGTAATGCTGGCCGGTCGTTATGAAGGTGTCGATGAAAGGCTTATCGAGCTGGAAATCGACGAAGAAGTTTCGATTGGGGATTATGTGCTGTCTGGCGGTGAGCTGGCGGCAATGGTGATTATTGATAGTATCGTGCGACGCATCCCGGGTGTCTTGAACGATGCCTGTTCCGCGACGCAGGAGTCGTTTGTCGATGGGATTCTCGACTATCCGCAGTACACGCGGCCGGAAGTGTATGCAGATCGGGCTGTACCGCAGGTGTTGTTGTCGGGAAATCATGCGGAAATTCAGCGCTGGCGATTGAAGCAGGCGCTGGGAAGGACATGGCGTCGCCGACCTGATTTGCTCGAGAAATTGAAGCTTGATGCCGAACAGGCAGAATTGCTGGAAGAATATAGAGCCGACTACGGCGAGACGGAGAAGACAGGGGTGAAATGATGGATCTGATTGCTAAGCTGGAGCAGGAAGAAATAACGCGACTTGGCAAGACTATTCCCGAGTTTGCCCCCGGCGATACGGTGGCCGTCAGTGTTAATGTTGTCGAAGGAGAACGCAGGCGTATTCAGGCGTTCGAGGGCGTGGTAATCGGCAAGCGCAATCGCGGGCTGAATTCGTCTTTTATCGTTCGCAAAATGTCGTCGGGCGAAGGGGTTGAGCGGACATTCCAGACCCATTCACCAGTGATTGCAGGCATCGAAGTAAAACGCCGCGGGGCAGTGCGTCGCGCCAAGCTTTACTATTTGCGCGAGCGATCCGGCAAGTCTGCGCGTATTCGCGAAAAACTTACCAGATATAGCAAGCGCGCAGCAAAGGCGGACGTGGTGTCGTCGAAGGCTGACGGCGGCCCGGCAGAGAATGGCGCGGAAAAAGTCGCTGAATAAGCACTGACCAGTTGCTTGCGAAAAAATGGCGGCCAATTGGCCGCCATTTTTAGTGCCCGCGTGATTGCAGTTGTGCGGCACTGAAATCAGGCTTCTACAAACTTGCCGCCCGGACGGGGCAGGCCGGTTGGGTGCTGGTTCGCGGGTTTTGACGCTATGTATCTGTGTTACGAAGCGCCTGGATCCCGAAAACTGTTGCGGATAACGTATGCGTCGATCGCCTCAATGTCACTTGCCCGTTATTGGCGGCGCCAGCGACACAAGGCTGCACAGGTTTATCATGCATGCGCATTGTCGGTGATTCACCTGCTGCCGGTGGTGATATTGTCGACAAACGGAGCAGGGGACATAATCACGCGGCTGGTGGTGGCGAATATACTGCGAACTCGATAATGCACAGCATTTCGGAAGGAAATTTCGATGCAACATATGCAGCCCCATTTGCTGTGCTTGGCATTCGGACCAACGGCGCAGCCGTAACGGGTTTGCGCTACCTTCCAGATGGTGTGGCGTTGTCACCCCCGAAGAACTCCCTGGCAAGAGAGGTTTTGCGGCAGATTGAGCATTACCTCGCCGAACCGGAATTTGTTTTCGACTTGCCGCTGCAAATTGAGGGTAGTGACTTTCGCAAGCGTGTCTGGAGGGTGATGTGCGAAATTCCTGCCGGACAAACGCTGACCTATGGAGAGGTGGCGGAGCGCATTGGATCGGCGCCGCGCGCGGTCGGCGGTGCCTGCGGCGATAATCGGATTCCTCTGATAATTCCTTGTCACCGGATCGTGGCGCGCAATGGCATCGGGGGATTCATGCACACAACCGGTGATGCTGAACTCGGCATAAAGCGCTGGTTGCTTTCTCACGAACAAGGCGTAGTTCCAGAATAGGAGCCCGGTGGAGTGAGTACTGATGCCGCTCTTCTGGACGAATTTTGTGACGCACTATGGCTCGAGGACGGATTGTCGCGCAGTTCGCTCGACAGTTATCGCCGTGATTTGAGAATCTTTTCCGAGTGGATGGCAAAGTCGCACCACAAGACCCTTGTCGATGCGACGCACGGTGACCTTCTCGAATATCTTGCGCAACGTTTCCGCAATGACATCAAGCCGCGCTCAGCCGCCAGGTTATTGTCCAGCCTCAAGCGTTTCTACCGATTCCAGTATCGCGAAGGGAATATTGACAATGACCCGAGTCTGCAGATCGATGCGCCGAAATTGCCACGCAGCCTGCCGGGTAGCCTTATCGAGGAAGATGTCCAGGCCCTCATCGATGCGCCTGATGTAATGACACCACGCGGCTTGCGTGATCGGGCGATGCTCGAGACGCTTTATGCAAGCGGGCTAAGGGTTTCGGAACTGGTGTCACTGAATTTTTCGCAGCTTAATCAGGATGCGGGGGTACTTCGCGTACTCGGCAAAGGCGCCAAGGAACGCCTGGTTCCGCTCGGAGAGGAAGCGCTCGACTGGATCCGCGATTACCTGGCAGAAGCGCGCGGTGTTCTGCTTGGCGGGCGCACTTGCGACGCGTTGTTTGTGACTGCGCGCGGCAATGGCATGACAAGGCAGGCATTCTGGAATCTGATCAAACGCTATGCGGCAGCGTCGGGAATACGCAAACCGGTTTCGCCACACACGCTTCGGCACGCGTTCGCTACACATTTATTGAATCACGGTGCGGATTTGCGCGTCGTGCAAATGTTGCTGGGGCATTCGGATATTTCGACGACCCAGATATATACTCACGTCGCACGAGAACGGCTCAAGGAATTACACGCAAAACATCATCCGCGCGGATGAAGGAGTGCAATTGCTGTTGTCCATAATGCTGGTTGTTGTCGGCTATCTCATCGGATCAGTATCGTTCGCGGTACTGGTAAGCCGTTCATTGGGTTTGCCCAGTCCACACAGCTATGGTTCGGGCAACCCGGGCGCGACCAATGTGTTGCGCACCGGTAACAAATATGCGGCAATCCTGACCTTGCTGGGTGATGCGGCGAAAGGTGTTTTCGCATTGTGGCTTGCGCAGCTTATCGCCGACAGCCAGTTTGGCGCCGAACAGGGTGTCGCTGAGTGGGTGCCTGCCGCAGTCGCGCTGGCAGCATTTCTCGGACACTTATATCCATTGTATTTCCGGCTTCGAGGCGGCAAAGGGGTGGCAACTGCAGCCGGAATTCTGCTGGCCATAAATGTGGCAATGGGCGCGACAATCCTGGGCATATGGATCGTCATTGCGCTCGCCACGCGTTATTCGTCTCTCGCCGCGATCGTTGCGGCCATCTCGGCACCTCTTGTGTCTTTGGCGTTCCTTGGAAAATCATGGTTTGTCCCAGCAATCATATGCATGGCGCTGCTGTTACTTTGGCGACATCGCGGCAACATATCAAAGCTCCGCGCTGGAACGGAAAGTCGTATCGGGTTCGGAGCTGGCTAACCTGTTGGTGATTGAGTTGGAGCGTGCGCTGATGACGGCGGCTCCAGTCACGTGTGCGCGACGATCGCGGGCAACGATTCGAGGCCCCATCTTGGCTGCACACTGAACGGCTGAGCACCTGTCAGACCTTGCCGGATACGCTGCGCACCGGCAAATGCGATCATCGCGCCATTGTCGGTACATAACTCAACCGGGGGGTAGAAGACTGCGAAGCCGCCACTGCTGCCTGCTGCGTCCAATCGGTCCCGTAGCCTGCGATTTGCGCCCACGCCGCCGGCGACTACCAGCCGGGACATGCCAGTCGCCTTCATCGCCAAAACACATTTTGTGCTGAGTACGTCGACAATGGCCTCCTGGAATCCGGCTGCGATGTCTGCTTTTTCGCCCTGACCATCAGATACCTGCTGACTGAGCATAAGAACCGCGGTTTTTAGCCCGCTGAAACTGAAGTCCAGGTCGCCGCTTGCGAGCATCGGCCGAGGGAGCTTGAACCGTGTCGGTTCGCCCTTCTCTGCAAGTTCGGCGAGCGCCGGGCCGCCCGGGTAGGGCAAACCAAGTAATTTTGCTGTCTTGTCGAAGGCTTCACCGGCTGCGTCGTCGCGCGTCTCCCCCAATAACCGGTATTGACCGGCCGCCTCAACGGCCATTAACTGTGTGTGTCCGCCCGAGACCAGTAGCGCCACAAATGGAAATTCGGGAGCCGGTTTTGCCAGTAATGGTGACAGCAGATGGCCTTCGAGGTGATGTACGCCCACGACCGGAATGGACAGCGCATAGGACAGCGCTGAGGCTACGGATGCGCCGACCAGGAGGGCGCCGGCGAGTCCGGGGCCCTTGGTGTAAGCGATTCCGTCGAGGTCGCCCACACTATGCCCGTGCTCAATGAGCAGCGCTTCGATCATCGGCAGCAGGCGACGAACATGATCACGTGAAGCCAGTTCGGGGACGACGCCGCCATATTCTGCGTGAAGCGCGACTTGGGAGTGAACGCGATGTCCGAGCAGTCCGCTGTTGATATCGTACAAAGCGACGCCGGTTTCGTCGCAAGAGGTCTCAATGCCGAGTACTAGCATTGCGGCCAGGCCATGCGGAGGCGGGGCATCGCAGCAGTTTTGTGCGGCACTTTCAGTTTGCAAATCATGGGATTATTGTTAGAATGCGCACCTTTCTCCAAAAGCTCAGCACGATTACGGGAAGTCTTTCATTCTATGCCGACGATTCGAGTAAAGGAAAATGAGCCGTTTGAGGTCGCATTGCGGCGTTTCAAGCGCACTGTTGAGAAAACCGGGCTGCTGGCCGAGTTGCGCACCCGTGAGTACTACGAGAAACCTACAACTGTGCGCAAGCGTAAGCTCGCTGCTGCCGTGAAGCGCCATCACAAGCGCCTGCGCAGCCAGATATTGCCGCCGCGCATGTATTGACCTTGACGTGAATTGACGCCGGGAAAAGCGTGAATTACGCCGGGAAAAGGTAGTCCCGTACGCCGGGAAAAGGTAGTCCCGGCGGCGACCGCAAGAGTAATCGAACGGTGAGTGGCTAATGGCCATTCACGGTTTTGTATTTGTGCCCTGCGACAGCGGAGCCATTGTCCCCTCAATCTCTTCGCTGAGAAAATGTCCCGGACAGTGCGCCAAGCATACTGCGTTGGGAATATGTAGTCGGGGAAATCCACCGCGGGGAAATTCACTGCCGAGAAATCTACTGCGGAGAAATCCAATGGACCTCAAATCACAGATAAATGAAGAAATGAAAGTGGCGATGCGTGCCAAGGATTCGCAACGCCTGTCTGCAATTCGTTTGCTTCTTGCGTCGATTAAACAAAAGGAAGTCGACGAACGTAAGGACCTTACCGACCAGGACGTGATTGGCGTTGTCGAAAAGATGATCAAGCAGCGCCGTGAATCGATCGCCCAGTATGAAAAAGCAGCCCGGGCAGATCTGGCCGAAGTAGAAAAGTTTGAACTGGAGGTGCTACAGGCCTACATGCCGCAGGCGTTGTCCGAGTCTGAGGTGGAAGATGCCGTTTCAACTGCAATTTCCGAATCAGGCGCGCAGAACGTTCGAGACATGGGCAATGTCATGGGCCTGCTCAAGAGCAAGCTCGCAGGAAGAGCCGATATGTCTGTTGTTTCGACGATCGTAAAGGCACGCTTGAGCGTCTGATTTCACCGCCGACGACGGCGCTCAAGTTCGTCGCGCGCCAGCCAGATTTCAATAGGCGCAAGGCGAACGCGTCAATCTCGCCTATAATCCTACGGTCGATTGCATTGTCGGCTGCGTTTTTTGCAAACCTCACCGAGGCTATCCGGGCGCACAGAAGATGATTCCACAATCTTTTATCGACGACCTTCTGAGCCGGGTAGACGTGGTCGATATCGTCGAATCGCACATTGCGTTGAAGCGCTCGGGTTCCAATTTGTCCGCGCGCTGTCCTTTTCACAACGAAAAGACGCCTTCTTTTACTGTCAGCCAAAGCAAACAGTTCTATCACTGCTTCGGCTGTGGCGCCCACGGCACTGCGATCTCGTTTCTAATGGAATATCTGGGAATGGGGTTTATCGATGCTGTCAAAGAGCTTGCCGTTCGGGCGGGCATAACCGTTCCGGAGATTGAAGCGCCAAAAGACAAACCACCCGGCGCCGAGGAGAATCTCGTCGGTGTGATTTCACAGGCGGCCCACTTCTATAAACAGTGCCTCAAGGAGTCGGAGCGTGCGATTGACTATCTCAAAGGCCGTGGTCTCTCAGGTGAGATTGCCGCGCGCTACGGGCTTGGCTATGCGCGCGATGACTGGCAAGGACTAGAGGCGGAGTTTGGCGAGTACGGCAAATCCAAAGCGCTTGTAAGCGCCGGGCTCGTCGTCGAGGGAAAGCAAGGTCGGCGCTACGACCGGTTCCGCGATCGGGTGATGTTTCCCATTCAGAATCAGCGTGGAAATATTATTGGTTTCGGCGGTCGCGTCATTGATGCAGGCGAGCCAAAGTATATGAATTCGCCGGAAACGCCGCTATTCGAGAAAGGGCGGGAGCTCTACGGGTTGGTACAGGCGCGTGCCGGCATCCGGCGATCCGGCACAATTGTCGTTGTCGAAGGCTACATGGACGTCGTTGCTCTTGCTCAATGTGGCGTTGACTATGCGGTTGCCACGCTAGGCACCGCGACCACGCCCTGGCAGGTGCAGAAACTGCTGAAGCAGTGCGATCGCGCGGTATTTTGTTTCGACGGGGACGCCGCAGGCCGGCGTGCTGCCTGGCGGGCGCTTGAAAACAGTTTGTCGCAACTGGCCGATGGCAAGCAGATTGGTTTCTTGTTTCTTCCGGAAGGAGATGACCCTGACAGCTACGTACGCCGGGATGGTAAGGAGGCGTTTGAACGATTACTGACGCAAGCGCAGCCC
The DNA here is from genome assembly GCA_951812315.1 of uncultured Burkholderiales bacterium. Classification (GTDB taxonomy): domain Bacteria; phylum Pseudomonadota; class Gammaproteobacteria; order Burkholderiales; family Eutrophovitaceae; genus SG8-40. The sequence goes on along the minus strand of CATOSA010000032.1, from coordinate 89,342 downwards.
TTGTCAGAGTTCCTGTTCCAGGAAATTGCAGCACGCGTTGACATGCGCAGCGCCGAAGGAAAAGCCAAATTCCTGCAAGATGCCAAACCTTTGCTGGCCGCGGTCAAGGCGCCGATGCTTTCTCTGGTTTTGCGTAAGCGGGTTGCTGAGCTTGGTGGTGTTTCACAATCTGAACTTTACGACCGTTATGACATCCAACCGCCGGTTCGCAGGCAGGTCGCCGCGCGCAAGGTGGCTGAACGGCCGTCGGTGCTGCGCCATCTGGGTGAAATGCTGCTCGTGTCGCCAGCATTGGCGCGGCAGATTGACATTGGGCGCTTCAAGGAGTTTTGCGACATCGCCGCCGCTGATTACGCTGCCGCTGAAATAGAGTTTGTGCTCCAGTTACTTGAGATCGGGGTAGATAACCCCAATGTTCAGGCCGTTGTCGAGAGATTTCGGGGCAGTCCACACGAGCCTCTGGTCGGCCGTTTTCAGGCCGCCGGCCTTCTTGCCTGGGAAGGTAACGGATTCGATGAAGAGGCGCTCGAGGCAGATTTTCTGGCCGCGTGGCAATCCATTGAACAACGTTTGAGCAAGGCACGTATCGACGAATTGCTCGACAAAAGCCGGCAAGGCGAGTTGTCTGACGAAGACAAGGCGCTTTACAGACAGCTAGTAAGCCGTTCGATAGACAATCATGCACTTCCCGGGTGACCAATTTTCATGATCACGATATAATGAAAATTTATTTTTGCCGCGCATCTGCTGGTCGGCAAAATTCTATATTTCTCTTTAAGTTCTAAATAGTTAGGGGCCCAAACTACATGGCACGCGTGGCACGCGAAAGGCGTAAGAAAAAGGATGACAAGAACGTCGCGGTACAGCAGCCTCTGGATGCTGAAGCCCGTCGTATGCGGCTCAAGAATCTGATCGTTCTGGGTAAGGAGCGCGGCTATCTGACATACGCCGAGATCAACGATCACCTGCCGGACGATATGCTCGACGCCGAGCAAATCGAGAACATCATCAGCATGATCAACGACATGGGTATCCATGTCTATGACGAGGCTCCGGATAGTGAGTCCCTGCTGATGACTGAACCTGCGGCACCGGTTGCCGATGAGGATGCTGTTGAAGAGGCCGAACAAGCCTTGTCTACAGTCGACTCGGAATTCGGGCGAACGACGGATCCGGTACGCATGTACATGCGTGAAATGGGCTCGGTGGCATTGCTCACCCGAGAGGGCGAGATCGAGATTGCAAAACGCATCGAAGAAGGCCTTAAGCACATGGTGCAGGCGATCTCCGCATGTCCGATGACTATCGCCGAAATTCTTGCGCTCGCAGATAAGATTGAACGTGATGCGATGGGTGCCAATGAGCTTGTCGACGGATTAATCGATCCCAACGCGCCCGAAGGCGTACCTGCGCAGGTGCCTGATCGACAAATGGAGGCAGAGCTCGCTGAAGAAGAAGAGGAACAAAGTGAAGAAGTCAAGGCGGCTATCCAGAAGGAGAAGCTGGAGAAACTGAAAGCCGGCGCGCTCGAACGGTTTGCGCGCATCCGCGTGCTGCATGCGAAGATCGTGAAGGCGCTCGCAAGAAACGGAACTACCAGCCGCACCTATCTGAAGGCGCAACAGGAAATTTCAGACGAGCTGAGGTATATCCGATTCTCCGCCAAGCAGATTGAATTTCTCGCTGACAGTGTACGTAAGGTCGTGGAAGAGATTCGCTTCTACGAGCGAGCCATCATGGATCTCGCCATCGACAAAGCAGGAATGCCGCGAACGAACTTCATCAAGACATTCCCTGGCTCGGAAGTAGACCATGATTGGGTCGTGCGCGAGCTCGAGGTGCGCAAACCGTACAGCGACATACTTGCGCGGTTCGCACCGGACATTGTCGACTGCCAGCGCAGGCTGCTCGATGTGCAATCACGCGTCGGGCTTCCTCTCAAGGAGTTGAAGGAAATCAACCGTCGTATGTCCACGGGCGAAGCGAAAGCGCGCCGCGCCAAACGCGAGATGACAGAAGCCAACCTCCGGCTGGTGATTTCGATTGCAAAGAAATATACCAACCGTGGCCTGCAGTTCCTCGATCTGATTCAGGAAGGCAACATCGGACTGATGAAAGCGGTCGACAAGTTCGAATATCGTCGCGGATATAAATTTTCGACGTATGCGACGTGGTGGATCAGACAAGCGATTACGCGTTCCATCGCCGACCAGGCTCGGACTATCCGTATTCCGGTGCACATGATCGAGACCATCAACAAGATGAATCGAATCTCGCGCCAGATTCTTCAGGAAACCGGGATTGAGCCCGATCCGGCGACACTCGCTGAAAAAATGGAAATGCCTGAAGAGAAGATTCGCAAGATTCTGAAGATCTCGAAGGAACCCATTTCCATGGAAACGCCGATCGGGGATGACGACGATTCGCATCTTGGCGACTTTATCGAAGACACGGCTACCATGGCCCCGGTCGAAGCGGCGGTCTACACAAGCTTGCAGGATGCGACCAAGGAAGTGCTTGGTACGCTGACGTCTCGCGAAGCGAAAGTCTTGCGTATGCGCTTCGGCATTGAAATGTCAACCGACCACACTCTGGAAGAAGTCGGTAAGCAATTCGACGTAACGCGGGAGCGAATCCGGCAGATAGAGGCCAAGGCGCTTCGCAAGTTGCGTCACCCGTCGCGGTCGGAGCGGTTGCGCAGTTTCATGGACGGCGACGAATGAACTTCTATTGTCATGGCGAGAACGGCCGGGGAATCCGGCCGTTTTTTTGATCGTGTAGTCAGTGGGCCTGTAGCTCAGTTGGTTAGAGCAGAGGACTCATAATCCTTTGGTCGTAGGTTCGAGTCCTACCGGGCCCACCATAAAAACATCAAGTCTGCCCAACCTGCATTTCTCACGAAAGCAGTTTCCCATGCGACGTTTTTTGATCTAATGGCCCCACCCTGATCTGAAAGTTAACGGTTTCTACAATCTGTTTGTCAGATCAAGTTCAAGTTACGACCTTCCAATTCAACAACAGTATCTTGTTCACAGTTGCGCAACTGCCTGGATCGTTTGTTGGGGGTGTGGATGCGAATCGGCCGGATGCTTCACCCTAACGCTACTGACGCGAGCGTCTGAATCAGCAATACCTCGATGAAGTATCTCAGGCCACAGAAGAATGTAATGTTCGCCGTTGCGGCGATAGTCGCAAGTGCGGCCTATGGACATGGCGGTCTTCTGGACGACGACGGGGGTCATGTACACCAATCTACGGGCCAGTACCATTGCCACGAACCGGAATGTGTGCTTCCCGCCACCATCTCGGTGGTGTCTTTCAAGATACAGTTCCTTGAAGATTCGGCGACACGTGACGATGCGGCCCTGGCGGAGCTGATGGTCCCACATGACATTGTTGTTGTTCAGGAGCTGGTATCACCGCCTTTTTCCGGAATGTACCCGAACGGAGACCCGTTCATCCCGGATCCGCAGTCGGCAGAGTTCTTTGACGCGATGGCAACGCATGGATTTGAGTATATTTTGTCCCCGGAGGACATCGGCACAGGAAATACAATCCATCGCAACGGTTCGGATACGCAGTGGTGGGTTGCTTTTTATAACCCTGATGTTGTTCAGCCGGCGAATGATCTACCAGCGGGATTCATTGCAGAAAGCCGCGCAAATCATGACGACTACGAACGGGTGCCCTTTGCATTTGCGTTTCGAACGCTCGATGATTCATTGGACTTCGTTCTCGTATCAGTTCACTTGAAACCTAATGCGGGTGCGGAGAATGCAGCACGGCGGGCACACGAACTTGCCAGTATCGCGAAATGGATAGATGATCAGCCGGATGATGAAAGGGGCTATATTATTCTGGGCGACATGAATATTCAGAACTGCGACGAACTGGTCCGAGCAACACCGCCGGGCTTCAAGTCGCTAAATGACGCGTGTGTCGCGACCAATACAAACTTGAATGCGCCTCGTCCGTTTGACCATGTCATGTACCGCGCTATTGACACGACGGTGGCGGAAATGCCTAGACAGTTGGAGGTTTTGAATTTGATCGGGCTCATGGAGGAACCCTGGCTCTCGAAAAACAGTAACCCATATCCCGGTAATCCCTACAACCATGACCTGTTTCGAGCGACTTTTTCCGATCATCATCCAGTCGCGTTTCAGCTGATTCCCTCCGAGGACGACGACTAGGCTGGCTGGCGGTGCAAAGTTACGAGCTTGATGACAAGCTTGAGTGACAATCAGAATCGAAAGATGTTCGCGTCACTGGCCGAAGCAAAAAACAAACAAAAGAATGCAAGGAGGCCGTCAAGCAGTTAGTTTGCTTGACGGCCTCCTTGCACGTTTGACTGATCAGCCTTGGCGGCCGTTAGTCCTTCCTCTTGCGTTGCTCTTCATTGAGGGACTTCGCAGGATGGGTTTTGATCCCTCAGGAGCGCTGCGCGGATTAACGTAAGTCGCATCGCTTTTGGCTATGAAACCCGCGCGTGTTCCCGAATCAACACGGCCGTTTTCGTGGGGCGCTGCCGATGCCGGGCTGATGGACAGACCACCGATCACAACAGCAGCGACGGTGGCGGCGATGGTGTTTATTGGAAGTTTCATGGTGGTATCTCCTGAATCTAGTTAGCGTTTGGGTATCAGCAATCTCGCTTGAATCTTCAACCATGCGAGTGATTGCAGATTACGGGCTCGTTGCTTCCCGGGCTGCGAACGCTGTCGCAGGGAAGCTGTGAACAATTACCGCTCTTTGGAAAATTTGTACGTTTTCTGGAGGGCGGCGTGAGGACCCTCGGGCAGCATGCTGGTGGCGCAGAGCAAGGCGAGTCGTAATACAGCCGGGCATAGAACAGGTATGCGATTCGGGCCGGGCTGATCTTTCGACCGATTGATAAATCAGCCAGCAGGAGTGAATCCATCTTCGATACAGGCCGTCAGCTTTTCCTGGCTCTGCTTGTCCGAAACAGTCATGTATAGGCCACCGACTACCGGTAGGGTGAACACGGCAGCTACAAGATATACGGCGAATACTGCGGCGATAGTATTTTCGGGGAGTTTCATGGCGCTACCTCTTGAGCATGGTTTCCAGGCCTGAAAATTCGACGGCCTTGATCCTCGACTACGCGACCAGCTTCAGATTACCGATACGATGCACGCAATGCAGCGAAGCATGCCTCGGAAAGATTGTGTGGAACTACCGGCCGGGTGGGATTCAGTTTGTAGCCCGCCTTTCTCCCCAAAAGGATTCAGGAATTCTGGTCTAATGTTGCGTTGCTGCATCCTGGCGATTGAGTGAAAGCTTTCGCCCTTTCAAGGCCATGATCTACTTCAACAAGATTCTGCCGATCTTTGTTCTTCCCCTTGGGATATCCATCATTCTTATGCTGACGAGGCTCGTGCTTCGTCGCCAAATGCTGATCTGGCTGAGTCTTTCGGTTCTCTGGATCAGCAGCACACCGCTGGTAAGCTCGAATTTGATGAGAGCGGCCGAAGGATGGGCAGATCGTCATGTGGCTGCGGAAGTGGACAACGCAGATGCGATCGTGGTGCTGGGTGGCCAACGCGTAATCGCGCCCGGTGCAGGTTCAACCAGTGAATGGCAAGATCCCGACCGGTTCTTTGGTGGTCTGGAACTCTTCCGTCATGACAAGGCGCCGCTCCTGGTCTTCACCGGGGCACCACACTCGTGGCAACCTGGCTCACGGCTCGAAGGTGACATTCTCAAGCGCTACGCAATCGAAGTGGGAATTCCAGCTGAACGCATTATCACGACAGGGCGAGTGTTGAATACTGCACAAGAGGCGGCGGCGGTGTCGGCGCTCCTGGATGAACGGCAGCTGGACTCACCGCACGTTCTCCTGGTGACATCCGCGTATCACATGGCGCGTGCGCAGGCGCTTTTCGAACGCGCCGGGATGAATGTGACGCCGTTTCCGGTTGACTTCCAGGTCTCCTCCGAGAGCGAACTGGACATCCGCGACTTTCTTCCCGAGGCAGGAGCACTGCTACAGACCCAGACAGCGATCAGAGAGGCATATGGCCGACTGTTCTATTGGGCAATCTCATTCTGGTAGCGATCTGATTCGAACGAGGTGGTACATGCCAACGGCAACTGTCATTGCCAGAAGTTCATAGGCTGAGTAGACATCAGGCCAGAGTTTCACGAACGCAGCTGCGCCATTCCGGGCTTGCTCACGAGATAAATCCAGATATAAGCGACCCTGCCAGCCAGTCGCGAAGCGACAAGAAAGTCCGCCTTGCCCCTCATTAACAGAACACTGGTGGTCTGGCGGTAGATGAATTCTTCGAAGGGCGTGAGGATTCTGGCGAAACTCCTTTCTTCGGGGGCGTGACATATGCGAGTCAAAAAGTTCATGCCTGCAGGAATCCGTGGCATGCATTCGCCAGATTGCCGGCAACCAAACATGGATTTCGCCAAGCATTTGTCACTGGCACAGATCAAGCTTGGCGGAGTTGTACAAACCGACCGATTCAAATCATATGGCTATAGATAAGGGGACGCTACCCCGATTGGCCCGCTTGCCGCCATACTGATTTCTGCCGATGCTGCGACTTTCCCGAACTGTTTGCGCACGGACTCCCCACTACGTGATTCAGAAGGGCAATCGTGGCGAAGATGTATTTTTGACGGATGATGACCGGCATGCTTACCTGGGTTGACTGGCGGACTACGCGACCCTGTTCAAGGTCGAGGTCCTCGCTGACAGCCTGATGATCAATGAGGTCCATCTCGTTGCCGTACAGGGAACCGAGCAAGGTTTGCAACAAGTCCTCAAGCCATCGCACATGCGCTATGCCCAGCGGTTTAACCGCATTAAGGGCTGTAAAGCGCACGTCTGGCAGAGGTGCTATTTCTCCTCTCCGCTCTATGACGACTTTGTTTGGGCCGCAATACGCTATGTTGAGCGTAACCCGGTCAGAACCGGGAAAGTTCGTACCGCAGAAAAGTATCGCTGGTTCGGTGCCGCAGAACAATGTCGACTGAGAATCGATGATGTGTTGACGAAGAAGCCGCGCTGGCACAGCGAGTTTGATTGCATTCGAAACTGGTCTGCGTGGTTGGCTGAAGGTGGCGAACCTGAGGAAATGGCAGTCTTACGCCGTAATGTCGAAAAGAAAACGGGAAAAGCCTTACAGTTTAGTCCGCGCGGCCGACCAGGGAAAGAGTCTGATGAATAGAATTATTGATAGGTTTAGTATCGCCCTTGTTCAACTTGATCAGCAACATCAAAAATCGCAATGAGAACCTGGATTGCAAGAACGTATGACCGCGCGGTTCTGGGTCGGCCATGGGTCGTTCTGGTTCTGCTGATTGGGCTACTCGTTTTCTTCGCCTATCACGCAAGGGAATTTCGCCTTGACGCATCTGCCGATTCTCTTCTCCTCGAGAACGACGCGGACCTGATGATGTCTCGCGAAGTGAGCGAAAGGTATGAGACCAAAGAATTTCTCTTCCTTACTTTTTCTCCTGACAGGGACTTGTTTTCGGATAGCTCTCTTGCTCTCGTCGCGGATCTGAAAACCGAGTTGGAAGCACTGAATGAAGTTGACACCGTGATCACTTTACTCGACGTGCCACTGGTCAAGAATGTCGACGGCTCGTTATCTGATCTGGCCGAAAACGTACGGACCTTGTCCCAGGATAATGTCGACAAAGTGCGGGCCAGGAATGAGTTGCTGAACAGCCCCTTGTTCAAGGATCTGGTCGTGAGCTCGGACGCTCGGACTACTGCTCTACGGATCGACTTGCTTCCCACACCAGAGTTCGAGGAACTGAGGAAGCGGCGCGACAAACTCCTCTCGAAACGTCGGGCAGAAGGCCTGAGTGATCAGGAGGAGCAGTCACTGACGGAAGTATTGACACAATACGACGAAGCGAAGAAACGCGTCGCTAACCTTCGTCACCAGACAATTCTGAACGTGCGTCAAGTCATGGATCGCTTTCGAAGCGACGGCGAACTGCACCTTGGCGGCGTGCCGATGATTACCGACGACATGATTACTTTCATTAGAAAGGACCTTGCAGTCTTCGGAACCGGCGTGTTCGCGCTGTTGGTGGTGATGTTGACGATCATATTCCGGCGCGTGCAATGGGTCATGTTGCCGCTCGCAAGTTGTGTATTTGCGGGGCTGTTGATGATTGGAATACTCGGCTTCGCAGGTTGGAGAGTAACCGTTATCTCGTCCAACTTCGTGTCGCTAATGCTGATCATCACCATGTCAATGAATATCCACCTGGTGGTGCGATATCGGCAACTTCGAAAAGATTATCCTGATTACAATCAGCGCGAGTTGGTTCTGGCGACTGTTCAAAGAATGGTTTGGCCTTGTTTCTACACGGCTTTGACCACAATGATTGCCTTTGCGTCTCTGGTTGTCAGCGACATAAAGCCCGTTATTGATTTTGGTTGGATGATGACAATCGGCTTGACGGTGGCGTTTCTGACGACGTTCTTGCTGTTTCCCTCAATCCTGGTGTTACTCGCCAAGACGCCCGATGACGTCGAACCTGGTGACCAGTATCGGGTTGCATCAACATTGGCACAATTTACCGAGCGGCGCGGTACGGCGGTGCTTGTGATCTCGGTCGGATTGGCCGTGTTGAGTGCGTACGGAATTTCCAAACTGAAAGTCGAAAACAGCTTTACGAGCTACTTCCGACCAAGCACGGAAATTTATCAGGGACTGAAACTGATTGACGAGAAACTCGGCGGCACGATCCCATTGGACGTGATTATCAGGTTCAAGGACGCGGCGTTCGAGGACGAGGATGACGAGCTTCTGGAGCTTTACCCGGAGCTTGCGACCAACAAGGCGGACTACTGGTTTACGCCGTACAAGATCGATCGAATCAAGGAAGTGCACGATTATCTGGATGCCCTGCCGGCGGCAGGCAAAGTGCTGTCACTGGCTTCGGTCATACGGGTCGCCGAAGACATTGAAGGAGGTCGCGAATTCGATGGCTTCGAGCTGACTTTATTGTACAAGCAGATGCCGGAGGAGCTGAGAAGCAGCGTCGTGAGTTCGTACGTGTCGTTCGATCAGAATGAAGCCAGAATCAATTTGCGCATCCTAGATTCTTCGCCTGACCTGCGTCGAGACGACCTTCTGAAGATGATTCAAAATGATCTGTCTGAAAAACTTGGGTTTGCAGAGGGCGAGGCTCAGGTGACGGGCGTGCTGGTGCTATACAACAATATGCTGCAGAGCCTGTTTCGGTCGCAGATATTGACCCTGGGCGTCGTGATGTTAGGAATCGCGCTGATGCTGTTGGTGCTGTTCCACTCCGTTCCTTTGGCGATCATAGGCATCATTCCAAACGTGCTGGCGGCCGGAATTATTCTGGGCCTCATGGGGCTGGCGGGAATTCCGTTGGACATGATGACAATCACGATCGCGGCTATCACGATCGGAATAGCCGTTGACAACAGTATTCACTACATCTACCGTTTCCGAGAGGAGTTTGCCCAGCGGCAGGATTACCTTGCGACCATGCACTATTGCCACGCCAATATTGGCAAAGCGGTGTTCTATACGGCAATCACAATTATCCTCGGCTTTTCCATACTGGTAATGTCCAATTTCATTCCGACCATTTATTTCGGGGCGTTGACGGCGCTGGCCATGTTCATCGCTCTCCTGGCTGCGCTGACATTGCTTCCGAAACTGATCTTGCTGTCGCGTCCCATTCCAACTAAATGACGATTGTTTTATCTATCGCAATTGCTCATCGATAAACCGGGCAGAATCAGCAGCGCGCTGGTGAGTTTGGCTAGTGGAAGCAAGATTTTGCTCGCTGTCGCGACAAGAGATGCTAGGGCGCCGTATTCGCAGCAAGTAGCACATCTTTGCATTGCCATTGTTTGGACAAACCCGGCCAGTCTGCACTATGAGGCGAGTAGAGATTTCGAGCGAAGAGCGCGTTCGGTGAGTTCCTTGTCACGTTGCTCGTGACTTTTCTAGCAAATCAGGCGGCCCCGGTACGATAGGCGGATGCAACGCGCCTTGGCAAGTGGCAGACGCAAAAAAGCCACCGAGCAGACTGGCTGCTCGATGGCCTCATTTGAAACTTGATCTGTTAGCCCTGACGGCCATTGGTTTTGCCGTTTGCCTTGCTCTTCAGGATCGGCTGGGATCCTTCGGGAGCGCTGCGCGGGTTAACGTAGGATGAGTCGCCGGTGCTTTCGAAGCCCGCGTGTGAGCCAGTATGGACGCGGCCCGTCTCATGTACGGCGGCAGATGCAGAACCGATGGACAATCCGCCAATCAGAACGGCAGCGAATGTTGCGGCGATGGTGCTTTTGGTGAGTTTCATTGTGTATCTCCTGAATTAGTCTGAGCGTTGGGTTAGTGATCATCTCGCTTCAATCCTTAACCGTGCGAGTGGCTACAGATTAAATATAGTCCGCGTGCCGCACAGCGAATGCTGTCGCAGCAAAACCGTGTGGAAATACCATTTTTGCCAACAATGTGCTTGCGGGGAGGCTTGCCGCACCCGCAAATTCAGCCCGTCACCGGAGCATCGGCTCATGGACATGAATTACGGCGAGCCCCACCAGTTTGATATTGCCTACTTGAAAACGATGGAAACAGGGCGCACCATCGGGGCAAGCGAGATAAGCTCTTACGGTCAGGCCCTTCAAGCCCTCGTTCGAATTTGTCTGCTGGCCGGACCGGGAGAGACTCATCTTCCGCGAGTGTTGTCCGTTGTTAATAACCAAAATGTTGGGGAGAAGCTATGTTGAGCAAGTATTATCATAAAAGGAATTGGGTTCGCTCTCTTGCGGTGGCCATATCCGCATCGGCGATAGGCTTTGCGACCATGGCTCAGGCCGCGGACCCGGTAGGGGATCGCGAATTTTTGCCTGCGGGCGCAAAACTTGAAAAGTTGGTGGATGGCAATGCCCACGACCTGATTTTTGCTGAAGGGCCAGTAGTGACCTGCGACAACAGAGTGCTATGGAGCGATATAACTTTCAGTTCTGCACCCAGAGCACCCAATGGAGAAATTCGTGCTGGAAATATCATGGAGTACAACATCAGAACCAAAGAAGTATCTGTATTCCGTTCTCCGAGTGGCATGTCAAACGGTCTTCGCATCGACCTCGACTGCAACTTGCTTGCAGCTGAAGGCGCGGACTATGGTGGCCAGCGGCTGACGCGAACAGTCATGAAAACTGGCCGTGCAACGATTGTGACTGCCACTTATAACGGCCGAAAATACAATGCGCTAAATGATATTGCGATCGACTCCAAGGGCCGAATTTATTTCAGCGATCCTCGCTATCTTGGTTTCGAGCCAGTAGAGCAGCCGGGCTTTGCCGTGTATCGCGTCGACCCTGATCATTCGGTACATCGCATAATCACTGACGCTGGCAAAACAAACGGTGTCGCGATCTGCCCGGACGAGAAACACATTTTCGTCGTCAGCAATGACAATGGTGGTCTCGATTTCCAGGGTCTGGATAAAGGCCAGGGATTCTACAAAGGCCCGATGCACCTTGCGATGTACGACCTGGACAGCATGGGCAACGCGACAAACAGGCAGATTATTGTTGATTACTATCCGGAAGACGGTCCGGATGGACTGGTCTGCGATTCAGATGGAGACCTGTGGGTCGCCGTTCGGGATGCGACGCGGCCGGGAATTTACGCGTACAGGGTTGAAAATGGCAAGGGAGTCGAAAAAGCTTATATTCCGACGACCATTCCAACCAACGTGCATTTCGCGCGTGGCAACAGCACCTACCTCTATATCACTGCAGATAACAGCCTGTACGGAATACGAACCAACAAGAAAGGACATCATCTCCAGTAAGCGAGATGGGTGACGAAACTTGATGTATTATGGCCCTTCGGGGCCTTTTTTTAACACAAGGCCACGCGTGCGGACTGATTGCGTAATCGCAGTATCGGTTCAGACCTCAAGGTTCCTGTTGTGATGCAGCCGACTTGACGGTGTCGATCGTCCCTCACAACTAAATTCTGGCGATTGTTTTTGGGGTGGAACGCGAGATTATCTCGAGACTCTTTGGATTGGCGATTATTGGGCTCCTGAATCTTGTTCAGTGCAGATTGGATTCACTTGGAACTGAGTGGTTAGAGTTATACGCGCGCTGGGCGTAATCTGTGCTTGCTTGCCTCGTAAGCTTCGCACTGCATAGGAGATGTTTCACCGTGAAACTCACGAAGTTCTATGGCCTCCAGTGCCTGGGGATTCTACTTGCACTCACATTCATCGGATGCTCAGCGACGTCCCATGTGATTACCGGCCAGCCGCGCGATCCAATCCAGCCGCAAAACGTTACGCTTTACACGAAAGCGCCGCTTGACTATGAGGAAATTGGAATTGTCGAGGCGTCGAGCAGAAACTCTTTTTCGTTCGGAGACCAGGCAAAAATGGACACTGTTATTGAGCGGTTAAAGGAAGCTGCTGCTTCGCTGGGGGCAAATGGCGTCCAGAATACAAGCTCTGAACGTGGCCCTGCTGGCGTCGGCACGGGTGTCGGAGTATCGAGCGGCGGTGGAACATATGTAAGTACCGGAATCTTTACGTCCACTTCAAGCAAAACAGGGCGAGGCCTTGCGATTTACGTTCTGGCTGAATAGATTTCGAAGTAATGCGAGAAGCTGACGTATATTCCGATAAGTGTGCGATTTGCCCGGTTGGTGTCAAGCCAGAGGCGGTAGGTGTTCGGCATCAGTGAAAGGCTCACCCATCTTGAAACTGAACAGTCGAACATCTGCAATGCGAAGCCTGCGGCTGAGCTCTCTTCCGATATTCATCTGGATCAGGGCAAACTGTTCCAGGTCTTTTTCATAGAGTTGGTAGACGCTTTCGGTCGACAGTGTGATCGCAGTGCAGTCTTGAACCGCGAGCACTGACGCGCTTCTCGGGAACAAATCTATCAGTGCCATTTCGCCGAAACAGTCACCAGAGCCCAAGCGGCCGATTTCGTACTGCTGGTCGTTCCATGATTTGAGTACGGATACTTCGCCCGTTTCCACGACGTACATTGCTGTTGCCTTGTCGTTTTCGCGGAAGAAATACTGGTCACTTTTAACCGATGTCACCGCAGCCTCATTAATCAGGAATTCGAGCATGTCTGCACGGATGCCGCCAAAAATCGGCATGCGCTGCAATGCCTCAATTCGTGTTTGCTGCACGATATTCTCCGGAAATGGTTGTTACGCGAGCTTGGCTCTCATCATAACCGCATATGAAAGTTACCAGAATGGCGGCGGTGCAATATCCCAAGGCGGGGGAATGTACTATGGCTAACTTTTGCAGAAGTAAATTTTGTGTGCGTGCAGAATGTGGAGCCTGGAACTGCCATGTAGCGAAAGCAGTTGGACAAAAGTTATCACGAGGGAAGGTTGTCGGCGTTGCGAAGGCTGATGCGTGCGTAGATTTCGCACACGATGACCCCGCTGTTCAGGTGTGACAAGTCGTTACGCTAGTGGCCGATCTGCGGATATCATGCGATGTAAATCAAACGGTGTGGGAATGCCGGTATCTTGGATACGGCTGCCTGGATACGCCGAGGCTGGAATTTTTGGAGGGGAGTAGAGATGCTATTCAGCATACATTGCATGGATCGCGCGGGGCAGTTGCAAACCCGGCTCGACAATTACGACGCGCACCGAGCGCATCTGAACAGTACAAACACGACTATCGTACTTGCCGGTCCAATCACGGCGGACGATTGCGAGACGCCCATCGGCAGCGTATTCGTGGTAGATGTTGCGAGTAAGGAGGAAGCGTGCGCGTTCTTCCAGGCAGATCCGTTTTTCAAACTGGGTGTTTGGACTCCGGACAGTATTCGTGCTCATCCGTTGATTAAACGTCGCGGCTGGCTCGAAGGTTACTGACGCTTAATGGGCACTGTATGAGAGTGCGCAATAACTGTGCATTGCTTGCCGGATTTCGAATATTTGAGTCACCTAACTACTGAATTTTTCGCGAATGTTTCAGCTGTCTAGATCAAGAATTGCGTTGCCAGTCCGTTTGTCTGTAATTGTTGCGGCCAATGTGTTTGTGTTCGATGTGCGAACCGCTTGCGCAAATGAAGAGCTTGCCCGTGGCGCTGAGTTTCAGGACTGTGCAATTTGTCCGGTGATGAAAGTAGTACCTGGCGGGGAATTCGTGCAGGGTTCGCCGCCATCGTCTTCCGGGCACTTCCACAGTGAAGGCGTCATTCGCACGGTAACGATTGCCAGACCGTTTGCGGCCGGAAAATTCGAAATCACCTTTGATCAATGGGACGCCTGTATTGCAGCGGGGCACTGTGCAACCGTCGATGACGGAGACTGGGGGCGTGGTCGCTACCCGGTAATTAATGTCAACTGGGAAGAGGCAGTGGCGTACACCGAGTGGTTATCAGAGCTTACAGGCAAACCCTATCGATTGCTTTCAGAATCGGAGTGGGAATACGCGGCACGGGCTGGACTGCAACGATTTCGGTTTTTTGGTCTGGCACCCGAGCAACTCTGCGAAGTTGCCAATGTTTACGATTTGCGCTCCAAAGCCGAGTACGAGTTCGGCTGGGAGCACGTGTCGTGCGATGATGGGTTTGCCGGTCTCGCACCAGTCGGTTCACTCACAGCCAATGGGTTCGGGATACACGACATGCAGGGCAATGTCGCCGAGTGGACGCAGGATTGCCGCAACCGGAGCTGGCGTTTCGCGAACCTGGATGGCAGTCCCTGGTTAAATGGAGATTGTATGCTGCGTGCGTATCGCGGCGGTTCGTGGCTGGCTAACGGACCGCGATACTTGCGTACACCCGACCGCTATCGGTACCTACGCGCACGATCCGACGATCTTGGCTTCCGCGTTGGACTTTCGTTGTATTAGTGTCTTGCCCCATTGCCGTTATCTGAGCGTTGCAGAGACAACTCGCTACATTCGTTTACTAGAAGACGTCTCGGATCGCCGAGCACGAGTCTCGCAAGTGTCGAAACCCTGCGCGGCGCATCAGGCTGGTGAAATCTTCACACGGTTGCGATAGACGCAACCCTTTGTTGCAGTTTCGGAAGGCAGGCATGAGGTTATGTGCACGGCTCGCCAATGCCTGTGTCGTTGAACCGTCTATACTTTGCACTGTGACTATATCGTCAACAAACAAAAAGTTCTTGGGAAAGACGCAGGCAATGGGAGTTCAAGCAACACTACTGCGCGGCGTGGCGGCGCTTACCTGCTGTCTGGTCGTCGTCGGGGCACACGCGCAAACACCGATACAGTCAGAGACAGAAACAGTGCAGCCAGGCGAGACATTTCGCGACTGTGAAACTTGTCCGGAGATGGTCGTGGTTCCAACGGGAACCTTCAATATCAGAAATGCACCTTGGGGACCTGGCCATCCACACAATGAAGGCTATTTCTTCGCGGTGACGTTTGCGCAGCCATTTGCAATCGGCAAGTATGAGATCACGTTTGACGAGTGGTCAGCATGCGTGGCAGACGGAAAGTGCGAACCGGTGGATGATGCCAAGTGGGGTCGCGGGAGGCGGCCGGTAATCAATACGAGTTGGAGCCAGGCGATTGCGTTTACCAGATGGTTGTCCGAGAAAACCGGTCAGCAATACAAACTTCCAACCAATGCTGAATGGGAGTACGCGGCGCGGGCCGGACTCGGGATGAACCGGTTTTTTGGCATTGCACCCGCGGAGATCTGTAAATATGCCAACGTTTACGATGAAGCGTCTCACAGAGAGTTTGAGTTTGACTGGGAGCATGTGCCTTGTGACGACGGTCAGATCGTGACCGCGTTGGTGGGATCTTTTGAGCCCAACGCGTTCGGCTTGTACGACATGATCGGCAACGTGTTTGAGTGGACTGAGGATTGTGCCAGCCCGAACTGGCGCGGTGCGCCACAGGATGGGGACGCCTGGCTCAAGGGCGACTGTTCCCTGCGAGGCTACCGGGGCGCGTCATGGCTGACCAATGAACCCTATTACCTGCGAGAAGGTGACAGGTTTCAGTTCAGCGGAGCGCGCGCCGATGATCTCGGGTTCCGCGTTGCCAGAAAATTGCACTGATTGATCGATGCACGCGGTTCGTACCTGAACTTCGTGCTATTCGCTGAGTACCGGCACCAGGAATTTCTGGAAGTAAATTGGCGTCTTGCCGCCGTATTCGCGCGAGCGCACGATGCCTTGACGGTCAACTACAAAAGCCCGAGGCGTCTTGTACTTTTCCCCAAACCCGTTTTGCTCGAGATCATGGGTCATGATGCCTTCGACGCCGTAGAGCTCGACCATTCGTTCGACGCGATGGCGGTCTTGTTTTCGGCCTACGCCAATAAAGATGACAACCAGTCCTTTGTCACGGTTGTCGTCTAGAAAGGCCTCGATGTTTCCGATTTCGATGGCGCCGTGTTTGGAATAACTCGAGTAATAATTAATCAGCACGACCTTGCCGCGCATTTCCGCCAGGTCAAAATGTTTTCCCGAAAACAGTGTTCCCTTCAGCGGCGGGGCGGTTTCTCCAATTTCCGGAACGGCGCTCGCCTGCAAGGGTGACAGCAGAAAGGCAAGGATTGCGAGAAAAATGGCAAGATCAGGCTGCAGTTTCATGATTGTTACGTGTCCGGGCTTTATGACCATGCGTATGGTACCTGCGCCGGTCCGAAACGGGTTGTGGTTGATGCGAGGCGAACGAAGTCGCCATTATGACCGGCTTGCCGGAGATTGGCTCGGCAAGAACATTTCACCTCCTGGCGGCTCACAAGTGACCCGCTCTAGCTGGCCGTTACGCTGCGCAGGCGTTGGGTAATTGCGTGGCGCAAAATTGGCACCTGGGCTTGTTGCCGGCCCGCCCTCAGCCCTATGCTTGGCAACTTCGATTGCAACGAGGGGGGCAGTGATGATCAAACGACATATGGTTCCGGGCCAACCATCACCGTATAGCCATTATTGCCATGTCGTGCGCGGAGGGGAGTATGTGTGGGTATCAGGTGCTTGCGGAATTGACGAGGACGGCAGCATACCCGACGACACCGTAGACCAGTTTCGCATTTCGCTAAGGAGTATCGATGCCTGCCTTCGGCATGCCGGCGCAAGTCCGGTGCAAGTGGTCAAAGTGACCATTTTCATGACTGATATCAGTGAGCGAGAGGCAATTAACCCATTGCGAATTGAATACTTTGGTGAGAATCGACCTGCTTCTACCCTGGTGGAGGTGAGTCAGTTGGTCGATCCTGCATTCAAGGTCGAAATAGAAGCGGTGGCATATGTCGGTGCCTGACGGCGTGCTGAATGCCCGGGTAAATGGCCTCAATATCCCTACGCGGCCGGCCCCTGGCCTAAATCGTCGTCGTCGCTGAGCAGGCTTTCTTCCTCTTCTTCCCAGGCGCCGTTATCGAGTATTTCATTGACGATGTCGTCAACGCGATCCTGGACATCCTGGAGTGACTGTCCGCTCAGGCCACTGATATTGGCATGGGCGTCTTCGTCGTCCTCGATGGCGATTTGAGCCTCAGGCCACTCGTCTTGCAGGCCGTCGAGAAGAAGGTCCTTGAAATGCTCGACTTCCTCATCGGACGGTACGCCGAGCATGTCGTGCGATACGAAATAAGTAATGGTCAGATCGTTTGCCATATCGGTAATCTCGCTTTGTCGAAATCGATTGCCTTGATGAACACGAACCCTTTTATTATAGAGGCGTCACTTATTATAGAGGTGTCATTGGACTGCCCGGACCGTTGGGGAGCCGGTCGGACATGGTAAAGATATTGCTGCACATGAATGTATAAGTACGCCCGCACAGGTGCGATCGGTTTCAATGAGACTTCATTGAATGCGCGCGAACAGCTGGGAGGGGGCACGACAGTCGTTGAAAACCGGCGAGACGCTGGCTTCGATTGTAACTTTGGATCGGGTAAATCCGGGACGCATTTCCGGCTGAGATCATCGGTATGTTGCGAATCCGATAGCATTGCCAGCCGGCTTTTGAGAGGTTCATGGCAACATCATCAGACTATTTGCGGGTTTTCGTCGGTTTCACGGCGCGATGCCGCTTGGGCGGCGCCCCCTTCTCCTGCGATGCAGTCTCGCACCCTCGCCTTCAGGTCAATACGGCACAAGATCGGAATCCGGAGCAAAGTCCGCATTTGCGGAGTAGAGACTACGGACTGACGCGTGGCTAACGGCATCGTTCCTCCGAGCCTTCGGCGTCGCGTCGCGGGCGGTATGCATGGTTGAGTCCGCGCCTGTGGTTGCGGCGTATCTTGTTATGGGCCGGCGCAGTGTCGGTTGGCGTGGCCGCAATCGTGTTTGCGCTGGGGGCCGAATTTGCCAACGACCTGCATCAACGCATGGTCTCGGTGTCGGTGCTGCTTCCGTTTGTCGTGGGCCCGGCCGGCTTGGCGTTCGTCGTCTGGGCGACGCGGCGTTTTTTCGCCGGTTCGCAGGGCAGCGGCATCCCGCAAACGATCGCTGCGCTCGGGGTCAGCGATGACAAGTTGCGCGACAAGTTACTGTCACCCAAGGTTGCCATCGGCAAGTTCTTCCTCACCATTGTCGCACTGCTTTCTGGTGCCTCAGTCGGGCGCGAAGGCCCTACCGTGCAGATCGGTGCGTCGATCATGCATGCGTTGGGGCGGTTGACGCGATTTTCCCGCATTGAAGCCGAACGTGGACTGATACTGGCAGGGGGTGCAGCCGGCGTTGCTGCGGCGTTCAATACGCCGTTGGCCGGCGTTGTATTCGCAATCGAAGAAATGAGCCGATCATTTGAGAGCAGAACCAGTGGCACGGTAATGACCGCGGTCATTGTCGCCGGTATCGTATCGCTGTGGTGGTTGGGTGATTACACTTACTTCGGGAGCACCTCTGCCGTTCTTGCAGGTGCAGGCGCGTGGATCCCGGTACTGTTATGTGGTGTCGTTGGCGGGTTCGCCGGTGGCGCTTTCAGCCAGTTTCTGATCATGTGTTCCCGTGGGATTCCCGGCCGCATAGGCAAGTACGCGGGTGAACACCCGATACTTTTTGCTGCGTACTGCGGTTTTGCGCTGGCATTAATTGGTGCGATTTCGGGCGGTACGACGTATGGCACCGGTTATCATGAAGCACGCAATATTATGGAAGGAACCGGCGATCTGCCGAACGCCTTCGGAATCCTCAAGATGTTTGCGATAATTTCCTACATGAGCGGAATTCCCGGCGGTGTATTTGCACCATCGTTGGCGATTGGAGTCGGAATTGGGCACAATCTTTCTACCCTGGTGCCGTATGCACCCGCTGGCGCCGTCATTGTGCTCGGGATGGTGGCATATTTTGCCGGAGTCGTTCAGGCGCCGGTCACTGCATTCGTGATCGTGATTGAGATGACTGATAACCACGACATGATCGTGCCACTGATGGCAGCATCGCTATTGGCGACAGGTTGTTCACGCATCGTCTGTCGCCGCCCCCTATACAAAGCGCTTGCCGATCAGTTTGTCCAGCGGTTTCAGGTCAGCAATAAAGGCAGTGAACCGCCGCGCTAGAAATTTTTTGCAATCCGTCTAGACCAATACACTGCGATCGAGTTTCGAAATATCGGAGCACCCCAGCAAGGCCAACGAAACATCAATCTCGTCGCGGAGGATACTCAAGGCGCGCGCCACGCCGGACTCTCCACCTGCCGCCAGCCCATAAAGCCAGGCGCGCCCGATCATGCACGCTGTTGCTCCCAGTGCAATCGCTTTTGTGACGTCTGACCCCCTGCGCACGCCGCCGTCCAGGATCAACGGGATTCGGCCGGCGACCGTATCCGCGATCGCAGGCAACGCCGCGATCGCAGAAATTGCGCCGTCAAGTTGCCTGCCGCCATGGTTGGACACGATGATGCCGTCAATTCCCGAGTCGATTGCATGCTGCGCATCCGCAGGAGACAGCAGTCCCTTGAGAAGTACCGGCCCACCCCATTGGGATTTGAACCACTCGACGTCACTCCAGGTGACCGACAGGTCCCATTGCTGTGCAATGAACTCGGTGATCGTGACTGCGTTGTCGGCGTCCACAGATGTGTCGACGAAGTTCCGGAACTTGATCTTCGGGCCAAGAGCAACATCGAGTAACCAGCGCCAATGCATCGCAAAGTTGAGCAGTGTCGATGGGCCGAATCTGGGAGGAACAGTAAATCCATTGCGCATGTCACGCTCACGTGGCCCCTGCACCTTGGTATCGACCGTAAGTACCAGCGCCGAGCAGCGCGCATCTCGCGCGCGCTCGATAAAAGCCTTGGTCAACTCGCGATCGCGCAGTACATACAGTTGAAACCAGTTGGGCGTATCGACTTCAGCCCCGATTTCCTCGATGCTGCATGTCGACATCGTCGAGAGGCAATAGGGCACGTTGTGCCGGCTGGCCGCTCTGACCGCGCTTAGCTCGCCGCGCCTGGACAGCAGGCCCGCCAGCCCAGTAGGAGCGAGGATGACCGGCGCATCGTAGCGCCTCCCGAACAGTTCTAGAGACTGATTTCTGGTCGTGACATCGGTTAGTACGCGAGGCATCAGGCGGATCTTCTGGAAGTCCTCCTGATTGGCGCGAAGCGTAGTTTCATCAAGCGCGCCGCCGTCAACGAACTCGAACACCGCGCGCGGCAAGCGTTTGCGTGCAAGCGATCGCAAATCGTCTATGTTGATTGCATTCATGTTGTTCTCGCCAGCTGACATACCAACATTGTCGTTCGTTTATGAGCAGTTGTCTTTCCACGCAAAGTCGCGTTACTGACGTCCTTGCCGGCTTGCGAAAGTCATTTACTGTACGAAGGCGGTTGCATCCTGTCGTCGGGTCGCAGTTGCGCGCCCTGGTGTGCACTTCTCGCGAGATTGGTTGCGAGAACCGGGGTCAGTGCGTCCGATCTGGCGCTGGTACACATTGCGGTGCAATGAATACTTAAGCACTACACCGACTTCAGGGTCGTTGAGGATTTTCTCCAAAAAAGATTGGCGTGTCGTATGGTCGCGCCCGCGTGAGATCTTCAAGATACAACGATGGTTTCATTTCCCATGCGTATTCATTCAGGCGGCTGAGCATGTTTCGTACGCGATCAGGTTCACGTCTGGCAAGATCGTACTCCTCCGCCGGATCATCGGCGACGTTGTACAACTCAAGGCGCGAAGGAAGCGACGCATAGACGATCAGTTTCCAGTTGTCGATCATGAGTGCGCCGCGAAATTCGTCGACATTGATCAGCATCTCATTGCGCGGGCTGGGTTTGCCTGCAGAGATGACCGGCCACATATCCAGACTGTCTATCGGCTTGGTCTGGTTGTCTTTGTCCAGTGGAGCACCAGCCAAGTTCAGGAGTGTCGCGTACATATCGGTCACATGGATGCGTTCCGTTACGAATTCCTGTGCAATGTGATCGGGCCACACGGCCAGCGCAACGACTCTTATTCCACCTTCGTAAAAAGACCCACGGCCATTTCTGAACGGTCCATTGTTGGCCACTTGCAACGCCACGTCTCCGTCTCCGGAGCGGAACTTGTTCTTTACTGCGCCACCGTTGTCGCTGTGAATGACAAGCAAGGTGTCGTCCGTCATGCCTTTCTCTTTCAGCGCGTCGACGATTGATCCGACCGCGGCATCGAGTGCGCTGATCATCGCGTAATAATTGCGGCGATCGAGTTGTTTTACGTCTTTGTACATCTCGAGCAATTGGCGTGGGGCTTGCAGCGGAACCGATGGCACCGGCAACGACACGTACATGAACAACGGCCGGGACACGTCGTGTTTCGAAATGAAAGCTGCCGCGTCTCGCGCGATCAGAGTCGTGGCATAGCCGCGTTCCTTTATCGGTTTTTCACCGCGCCGCCAGTCACGCTTGCCAATGCGGTCCGTCTTGTTGAAATGATCTATGCCATTGTCGAGGCTGCCGTAGAAATAATCGAAACCACGTTGTGTCGGAAGCAGGTCACGCGTCGCGTGTCCGAGTTGCCACTGCCCGAATGCAGCGGTACGGTACCCGGCCACTTTGAGCGCCTGTGGTAGCAAACGTTCGTCGAGCGGAATCCCGTAACTGCTCCATGGCAGAATCGACAGCATTTGCATGCCGTATCGCATCGGGTAGCGTCCCGTCATCAGGGCCGCCCTCGTAGGAGTGGAATTCGGCAAGGTGTAGAACTTTTCAAGCCGCGCACCGGATTCTGCGAGGGCGTCCAGGCGGGGCGTTAATACTTCGCCACCGTGATAGCCCACGTCTTTCCAGCCCAGATCGTTGGCAAGGATGTAAACGATGTGCGGACGATCCGCAGCCAGTGCCTGGTTCAGACAGATTGCCGCCAGCACCACGAGCAGCCAGGTGCCGACAATATTCGTTTTCCCCCTCATCGAATCAATTTTTGTTTACATTTTTGCACTCCATATTAACCGACTCGGGAGCTCAATGCCTTTCTTTGCGCCGGGCAGCGGTCGCTTTTGTGCCGTCCGACCAACCCTGGGATACAATCACGGCCTCATGGAGGATCGCGAAATAATCATAAGGCTGCTGCGGAAAGTAGCCAGGCGCATGCGTATTACCCGCGTATTGCAAGAGATCGGCTTTGCCGCGTGCGTCGTGCTGTTTGCGTTGGCCGCGTTTCAGTTGGTACGACCCCGTATCGCAGATGTGTTCGGAGGATTTGATCAATCAGTCCTAATTGCGGGACTGATCGTATTCTGCGCTTATATTCTGTATCAAGCGCTCAAACGTGTCCCTATATCGCAGGCGGCATCACTGGCCGATTCCCGCCTTCCCTTGCATGACGAGTTGAAAAGCGCTTACTGGTTCGCGTCACATACTGATGCGTCCGCGTTCGTGCGCGCCCACATCGCCAATGCCGCTCGAACCGCACAACGGCTTTCGGGTGCGACCGTGATGCCACTGAAGTTGCCGGGGAACATACTTGTTGCTTGCCTGCTTGGTCTTGTGCTGGTTGCAGCGATGTGGAGTCGATCCGATCTGGTGCGGGCCGGAACAGCACCCGTGGTGCAGCAGGCGCAGCCCGATTCCGGCGCAAAGTCCGCTCGCGCCTTGCTGGCGGCGACAGCTGCAGACAACGAGGAAATCAAGCAGCTTGATCGGGCATTGTCGGTTTTTGAGAAAGACGATGCCACGCGGCAGGAACTGCGCGAAGCGATGATTGATGCGCGCGGTGCTGTCGATCACGTGAATATGCGCGCAACGGTTGCACGTGAGGGTCTGGCGAAGCTTGCGCGCGCAATGAGGGGACACCCGGAACTTGAGCAAATTGCGGATGCCATCGAACAGGGCCGCACAGCAGAAGCCATTGCGATGCTTCAGCAGCTCAGGGAGGACACGTCGCAGCTGCCCGGTGAAGATGGCGGTGTTGATCAGGCCGGCGTTGCACAGACAAAAGAAATGGACGCGGATATACAGCAGGGAATCGCGGAGACTGTGCGCGACTTGTCTCGAATGACGGCCAACCTGAATGAAGAAACGCTAACCCGTCTTATCGAGAATCTTGAAGAAGCCGACGAAACCATGCAAATGCAGACGCGCACAAGTGACGTAGAGAGAGGCATGGGAGACATGGAAGCTGTCGGGTATCAGAATTCCGCTGGCAGCGAGCTGCCCCCGGGAGGATACGACGATGACGGCGCTCAACCAACCGCAACCCCGTCACCGGATACCGGGAACACCGACTTGCGTGGCGGGACCATGTTCCGCCAGGGCTCCGTGACGCCCGGCGAGGCGGACAAAGGAGACGATGGCAGCACCAGTGGTTCTCCAAGCGGGGACTCGGCATCTCTGGCACTGGAAGGCAGAGCGACGCGGCGCCTTGATGCGCTACTCGAGAAAAAGCGCGTGCGTGTTGACAGTGGCGACGACGCGAATGCGGAAGATGCAGACGAGTCGGCCTGGTTCTACTCTGCCAGTCAGCAACAGGCGTCAGAATCGGCATTGGTCGATGTTCGCGCTCGCGACGATTATTCAAGTGCGGACGTCATTCGTGAGGGTCGCACGCCGATTCAGCAGCGGCAGGCAGTTCGTGATTACTTTATCAATGTGCACAAAGGTGGCGAGAAATGAGTGACGACGTAGAGCTTCGGATCAGGGACTTTCGGGATCGTTTCACGCAGGTCACTGACGAGGTGTCACGCATTATCGTTGGAAATGAGGAAGTAGTTGCCGATGTCATGACGTGCTTGCTGGTGAACGGGCATGTTCTTCTCGAGGGTATTCCCGGAGTGGGTAAGACCAAGCTCGTGCAGACGCTCGCCGATGTGATGCATCTGGAATTCTCGCGAATCCAGTTCACGCCAGACTTGATGCCAGGCGACATCATCGGAACAAACATTGTCAGAGAGGATGCCAACGGACAAAAGTTCTTCGAGTTTCAGCAGGGGCCGATTTTCGCGAACATGGTTCTAGCGGACGAGATCAACAGGGCGACGCCGAAGACGCAATCTGCGCTACTCGAAGCGATGCAGGAGAACAGTGTATCTGCAGGCGGTTCGACCCAGAAACTTGACCAGCCGTTTTTTGTATTGGCGACCCAGAACCCCATCGAGATGGAAGGAACTTATCCGCTGCCTGAAGCGCAGATGGACCGCTTCCTGTTCAAGCTCAGACTCGACTTTCCGGAAGCGGATCAGCTCTACAACATTGTCGACCGCACGACGCAGCAGGCCGAACCAGTGGTCAAGCGCGTGCTCGAAAAACAACAGATTCTTGAAATGCGGGATATTGCGCGTTCGGTTCCGGTTTCCAAGCCGGTCATGGAATATGCCATCGCTGTTACGCTGGCGACGCATCCTGAAAGTGACAAAGGCCACGAAATGGCCAGGAAGTACGTTCGCTTTGGATCGAGTCCGCGTGGCGTTCAGTCACTGATCCTGGGCGCAAAAGTTCATGCGCTGATGAGTGATCGGGTCCACGTAAGTTGCGACGATGTGCGTGCGGTTACGTTGGCTGCTTTGCGTCATCGTGTTTTGCTCAATTTCGAGGCCGAGGCGGAAAGAATCGAGACCGATCAGATTCTTCAAAATATCATCGAATGGGTCCCCGATCCGGGCGAGTGACGCAGAAATTAAGATGAGTACTTTCGCGCCTGCCAGTTGTTCGGCGAAATGAAACATTCGGTGAAAAGAACTACTGCCAATTGGAACCAGCGCTTGGCGAGTGGGGTTCGCTTGCAATTGGTCATGGGCCATGTCGGATGTTCGATGGATGCAAATATTAACAACTCGCTGACGATCTGATGTCGGAAATCCTCAGCGAAGAATTCCTTCGCCAGCTAGAGCATCTTGCATTGGTGACGCGGCGCCCCGTTGCAGGCCATTTGCGTGGCCACCATCGCTCGCGCCGGACCGGCGTCGGGATGATATTTACCGATTACCGGCCGTACTCTCCCGGTGACGACACGCGCAATCTGGACTGGGGCACCTACATGCGCCTCGATCGGCTGATATTGCGATTATTCGAAGAAGAGGCCGACCTGCCTATATATATCTTCCTGGATACGAGTAAATCCATGGGTGTAGGTGAGCCGGGCAAGCTCGAATTCGCGCGGCGCTTTGCTGCTGCACTGGCTTATGTCAGCCTTATCAATCACGATCGCGTCAGCATGGTGGCGTTTGCAGATGGCGTGCTCAGTGAGATGCCGGCGCGACGTGGCAAGAATCAAATGTGGCGCACGCTGCATTTTCTGGAGCGCTTGAACCCCGACGGGGAGACCAGTCTGCAAAATGCGTTTCGCACATTCTTTGGTGCACGTCGCACGCGCGGTCTGGTCATCATTGCGTCTGATTTCCTGGACCGAGCCGGGTTCGAACCGGCGTTTCAGGTGATACGCCAGTTTGGCCATGAAGTATTTGCCGCGCATGTTGTGAGTCCGGAAGATCGCGAACCGCCTTTTGGCGACGATGTAATACTGGTGGATACCGAGGACGGGACCAGCGTCAAAGCGCATCTGACGCCGGAACTCCTTGAAACTTACCGAACGGGGTTTGCGCAATACTGCGCCGGGATCGAGAGCTTCTGCCGAAGTCACGGCTGGGGATACCTGAGGGCCGACACTGATTCAAACTTCGAACATCTGATGTTGCGCGCCCTTCGCCACGAAGGTCTGTTGCGATGAATGCTTTCGCGCTGTCCCCTCTGGCAGTCGCGGCTGCGCTCGCGGCGATAGTCCTGGCGGTTGTTCTGCTCTATCTGTTGCAGCCGCCCGCGCGGCGGCGCTTTGTTTCTTCCAGCCTCATCTGGGAAAGGGTGCTGGAAGCAAGCCGGCGTGTTTCGGACCGCTGGCGTTGGTGGTTGTCTTTGGTCATTGCCGGCGCAATCGGTGTGTGTGTCGTGCTGGCAGTAGTGCGTCCGGGGCTCAATGGCAGCGAAGGCAGCGGCAAGGCGATCATCGTCGTGGACAACGCACCGACCATGGCCACACGTACCGCGAGCGGTGTGCCGCGTCTTCGAGTGGCGCAGGATCGTGCCGTTGATCTGATCCAGTCTTTCACGTCCGCAATGCAGGTCATGGTTGTCGATACGCAGCGGCAGATTGCCACGCCGTCGTTCGAATCCAGAATCGACGCTGTGGAGACAGTAGAAGACCTGCAACTGGGTCGCGAGTATTTGCCAATTGTCCCGTCAGCGGTGGCATCAGTCGCAGCCGAGGGTCGCTATGTGGTGACCGATGGAGTTCTGCTCGGCGCACCGCCGGCAGAATTTACCAGCATCTCTGTATTTGAACCGGCTGCCAACCTCGGCATAACGGCATTTGATCTGCAAAATGTTCCGGGTAGTCCAGCGCAGCGTGAGGCTTTCGTCGAAGTATTCAATGCCGGAAACACCGACCGGACAGCTGAAATAGTGGTTAGCGGCACTGGCGGCCAGGAAGTCACACGCGAAATCTCTATCGAAGCGAACGCAGTGCTCACGGAGACGATTGATACGTCAATGTTCAACGGTGGTCCGGTTCGCGCGGCGCTGACTTCCACTGACGATGCGTTCGCGGACGACGATGTTGCATACGGATACCTGTCGTCGCGGCGGGCTGTGCGGGTTACGCTGGTATCGAATTCAGACCGTTTCCTTGTCAAGTCGCTATCCTCTCAGCCACGTGTCCGGCTGAATGTTGTGCCGCCCCACAGGTATACAGACGAGTTTGATACGGACATTTACGTATTCGATCGCTTTGCCCCAAAGTCGGCACCGTCTGTACCGTCATTGTTGATTGGTCCGCAACCAGCAAGCTGGTTGCCGCCCAGTGCGGGCAATGTAGTCTTGCCTGAGGTGACCAGCGCTAACGTAAGGCATCCGGTATTACAGAACATTTCCTTGCGCGATTTGCATATCGAGCAAGGCAACGTGTCGAAGCCATCTGCCGATCGCGAATCGACGGTGTTGTTGCACGCCGACGGAGACAAGATTCTTGCCATTGCGCACGACGGTGCGACGCGCTGGGTGCTGCTTGGTTTTAATTCGGATGATTCAAATTTTGGGTTGCTTCCCGGTTTCCCGGTTTTTCTCGGCAATGCGATCAAATGGCTTGCCGATGATCCGGGAATCGTGCGTGCAACGCCGGGCAGAGTGACCGTGCCTGTTGAAAGCGCTCGCGTATTTGCAGTGAATGGCTCGGAACTGCCGGCCATGGCGCTCGATGGCGAGGTACATTTCGATGCGGCGACGCCGGGACTGTACACGGTGATCGGAAAGGACCGGCCCGTGCGCGTTGCTGTCAATTTGCTCGACCGGCGCATCAGCGCCGTCAATCGGTCTGCGCTAGCCCCATCGACTCCGGCTGGCGGTGCCAATGTGGATGAGCTACCGATCGCTCTTTCGGCTTTGCTGCTCATCATTGCATTGGTATTGCTGTGCATCGAGTGGATTGCCTACCACCGGCGAATAACATTGTGAATCGGGGACTGTCGTGACGATCAGCTTCGATGCACCGTGGGCACTGGCACTTCTCCTCGTCTTGCCGATGATCTGGATGGTCGCGGTGCGCACGCGTACGAATCTGTCGCGCAAGCACCTTTTCACGGTAGCCGCGTTGCGTTCGCTTGCACTGACTTTGTTGGCGTTCGCGTTGTCGCAACCGGTATGGAAAGGTTCAAGCAGTGAGACATCCGTCGTCTATGCGCTCGACGTTTCACGTAGCGTCGCTTCTGATTTTGTTAGCGATGCGCTTGGATGGATTGAAACGGCGCAGCGCGAACAACAACCTGCGCACTCCAATATCGTTGTATTCGCCAAACAGACGGCAGTGGTTGGCGATACCGATAGCGCGCGCGCACTGAATGTTATAGATGCCGGGTCTGATATCGATGGTGCGGCGGATGACCCGGCGTCTATCAATCAGGCCGCGACTGACCTGGAAGCTGCCCTGGATGAATCGTTGGGAGCGCTGTCGCGTGACCGCGTCAAGCGTATCGTTTTGCTCAGCGACGGCAATGAAACCAGTGGAACCGTTGCAAATGTTCTGCCCAGACTCAAGGCGGCTGGTGCGCGCGTGTTTGCTGTGCCTGCCAGACCATACGGGGATGGCGATGTCTGGATCGACGGAATCGAAGTTCCGGCGCAACTACGAAGTAATGAGCCGGTGTCAATCGCAGTTCGCGTCTTCAGCCCGGTCGAAACCCGTGCACAGGTTTCGTTGTCCAGCGGCGGGCGTTTGCTTGCGCGAAAGACAACGCAGCTTGTTGCCGGGATCAACAGCGTGGCATTTGACACACGCATGCCTAGCCCGGGCGCGGTTAGCCTATCTGCCGAAGTTCGTGCCGACGCTGACGATGTTACCGACAACGACCGTATGGAGATATCGACCTGGGTTGGCGAGAAAGCGAAAGTACTCTATCTGGAAGGTCAGAAAGACTCATCGACATATCTTGCCAACGCGCTTCGAAAAGAAGGTCTTGATGTCGACGTGTTCGGCCTGGGCCGGGCGCCGCGTACGGCCCAGGGATTTCTGCGTTATGACGTAGTTATTCTGTCCGACCTGCCTGCCAAGTCGCTGTCACAGGAACTGATGCTGGCCATCGAGTCCTATGTCCGGGACTATGGTGGCGGTCTGGTATTTGCCAGCGGCGAAAATACTTTTGGCGAGGATGGTTACAGTGGATCTGCGCTGGAGAATGTGTTGCCAGTCGAGTTCAAGGCACAGGAAAAACGTAAAGACATTGCTCTGGTGATCGCAATTGATCGCTCCTACAGCATGAAGGGGCGCAAGATGGAGTACGCGAAAGAGGCGGCGCGCGCGGCGCTTGACCTGCTCGAGGAGCAGCACAACTTTGCAGTTGTCGCGTTTGACTCTCAACCTTACGTCTCCGTGCCGATGCACCAGGTACGCTCAAAGCGAAAGGCCGAAGCGCAGATAAGCCGGATTCAGGCAAGCGGTCAGACGAATATTTACCCGGCGCTTGGCGTTGTCTACCGGTTGCTTCGAAAGGTCGATGCCCGTACCAAGCATGTCATTTTGCTGTCTGACGGTGACACCCACCCTGCAGATTTCGAACGCATGATTGGCCGCATGCGCAAGCAAAACATTGTGGTGTCAACTGTAACAATCGGTGAAGGCGGCAATCCGGGCCTGATGCAGGACATCGCGGTTTGGGGCAAGGGAAGAAATTACCTGGCCGCCAGTGCGGAGTCGATTCCGCAGATATTCACCGAGGAAACCAGGAAAGTTGTTGGTGCAAATCTGGTCGAAGAAGCAATTTTGCCGGTCGTGAAGCAGAGGTTACATGCACTGTCTGGTGTCGAGTTCGCCGATGCGCCCGCACTTGGCGGACATGTTTCGGTTAAGGTGCGCGACACTGCCGAAGTCTATCTGGCGACCCAGCAGGGTGCGCCGCTGTTAACGCGTTGGCAATACGGTCTGGGCAAGAGCACCATGTTCGCTTCGGACGTAAAGAATCGTTGGTCCGCCGGCTGGGTTGAGTGGGAGGACTATGGCAAGCTCTGGGCACAACTGGTTCGCGACACGATGCGCCAGGGTGGTTCGGAAGAAGTTGATTTTTCACTGCGCCGCGACGGCGGCGATGCTGTCATCAGGCTGATGTTGTTGAGCGAGGATGGGCAGTTTCGGAACAATATGTCGCCCGAGGTTGGCGTGACGCGTAGTGACGATGACGAACAGTTGGTCAGACTTCATCAGGTTGGGCCCGGCGTCTACCAGGGGCGTGCTCCTTTCGGATCCGCATCGACACTGTCTGCGAAAGTCCAGATCGGCGGTGGCGTCGATGCTGGCACCGCCGATCGCGCAGGCGTGCGCACAATCTTTTCCGGATTTCCTGACGAGTACCGCTCGTTACCGCCTAATCTCGGTCTGCTAAAGACCATCGCGGATGAGACCGGCGGCAAGATGGCGCCATCGATCGAGGAAATATTCGAGGCGCAGGGGGATCTTGGGCAGCGATCATCGCCATTGTGGCCGTGGCTGGCATTGGCAGCGCTGTTTGCGTTCCTGGCCGATATTCTGCTCAGACGCTCGCCGTATGCGTGGCACCGCCTGGGATGATCTTGACGCGGCTCGTTCCGACCGGTCTGGTGGCGATGGCAACGGTGTCTTGCCAGTGTGCAGTCGATGATCATGTCGTGATCGACGGAAGTTGTTACGGCTGGTACTGGGGTTCCAGCCGATAGAGTGCGCACTCACCAATTACGCAATAGTGGGTAAGTGGTTCGTTGGGGGCCGGGATCCGGCCATGCTGCTAAACTTCATCTGACGCATCGCTCCGGCTGGGAGGTACGGGCGTTGCTAGCAACCATAGTCGCAAGAACCAAAGCGAAGGAGAATTCGATGCATCGCATTCTGGTCCTGTGTTTTCTGTTTGCGTTGTCGCTGCAAGCTGGTGCCGACACGCTCAAGGGCTACGAGGCTTACCAGAAGGAGGACTTCAAAACCGCGGTAACCGAGTTTCGGAGTGCAGCCGAAACTGGCGATCCTCTTGCCCAGTTTTATCTTGGCGAGTGCTATTTCAATGGTCGCGGCGTTCCTCAGGATTTTGCCGGCGGAATTGAGTGGTATACGAAGGCTGCTGAGCAAGGTCAGATTGAAGCGCAGGAAACACTTGGCGGCATATACTTTTTTGGCAAAGGCGTCGCTGTTGATTATGCGCTCGCAGCGAAATGGTATACAGGCCCGGTGGACGAAGGCGCGGCTTACCCTGCATTTCTGGTCGGCTATTTATATGACCAGGGGCAAGGCGTTGCGCAAGATGCCGAAAAGGCTGCCAAGTACTACCGCATCGCTGCCGAAAAAGACAATGAAGATGCCCAGGAGGCGCTTGCCGCGCTCTATTTCTTTGGACGTGGCGTGCAGCAGGATTACGCTGAAGCTGCCAAGTGGTACGCAAAGGTTGCGGAGCTTGGGCGAGCCTATCCGCAATACCTGATGGGTTGGATGTACGATAACGGGCAGGGCGTTGAAGCAGATCCCGCCTTGGCTGCCCAGTGGTATCAGAAGTCCGGCGATCAGGGTGAAGCGCGCGCGCAGGCGAGCCTTGGGTTTTTGTACGCACAAGGTAGAGGGGTTACGCAGGATGATGCGCAGGCCCTGCAGTGGTTCCTCAAGGCCGCAGAGCAAAACGAAGCGTCTGTGTATTCGAGCCTCGCGTGGGCATATCATCAGGGCAAGGGCGTGGCCGCCGACGATGCGCAGGCGGCAATGTGGTTTGAGAAGGCGGCCGCGAATGGCGACGTCCAGGCCAAGTACATGCTGGGATTTTTCCATGAGGAAGGACTCGGTGTTTCCCAGGACGGCACGATGGCCGCGAAGTGGTATCAGGAAGCGGCCGAAGCCGGTAGTCGCGAGTCGATGGAAGCGCTGGGCGCACTGTACTTTTTTGGCAAGGGCGTCACGCAGGACTATGCTTTAGCGGCGAAATGGTATCTGGTGCCGGCGCAAGAGGGCAGCACCTATGCGCAGTATCTGCTTGGTTACATGTATGAGGACGGCAAAGGTGTTACAAAAGACCTCGCTGCAGCATCGAAATGGTACACGCTAGCTGCCGATAAAGGCGATGCCCGTGCCCAGAGTCGCCTCGGCTGGATGTACTACGAAGGTGAGGGTATCGACAAGGATCTGGTTGCTGCCTATATGTGGAGCAACCTCGCTGCCGCTCAGTTGAGTGGCGAGGAGCGTGGTCGAGTCGAAAAGATTCGCGATTTCATCGCGTCGAAATTGACGCCCGAAGAGCTGTCGCGTGCCCAGCAACTGGCGCGTAACTGGAAACCCGCAACGCAATAGCACTGCGATTCGATTAGTGGCGGGCGCAACTGTACTGATACAGTTGCGATTGATCTCAACCGACTCTGAAGCGCTTTACCGTTTCACTATCGAGTTCAATGCCGAGGCCGGGCCGTTCGGATAGTTCGATTTCGCCGCTTGCAGGGTCGAGCGTTAACGGCTCACGCACCAGGTCAGTCATCAGTTCGTGCGCAGGAAAAACAGTTTCTGCCAGGCTGGCGTTGCGCACAGCTCCGAGTAGGTGCAAGCCTGCGGCAACTGCGACTGCAGAACCATGAATATGAGGTGCGATTGGCATATTTGCGGCCTGCGCAAGGTGAGCAATTTTAAGGGACTCAGTTAACCCGCCGGCCCACGCGACGTCGGGCTGCACGAAATGAACCGCACGCGCCGATATGTAGCGTGCGAAATCGACAATGCCGTAGCTGCAGGTTTCGTAGCCGGCAATTGCAATTGACGTTTTCTCGGCCACTTCCCTGCTGCCATCCATGTCATCAGGCCATACGGGTTCTTCGAACCAGTAAATATCGTAGGGCTCCATTGCACGGCCCATTTTTACTGCGGTTGATACATCCCATGCGCCATTGGCGTCGACGGCAAGCCGGATATTGGGGCCAATCGCCTTGCGCACCGCTGCGACACGTTCGATGTCATCGGCAAGGCTGACTTCAGCAATACCGCGTTCGCTCGACACACGCAGCGGTGCCAGTTCGATGTCACTGTTTCGGCCGACCTTCATTTTGATTGCACGAAATCCGGCTTCGACGTAGCTTTCCACTTCGGCAACCAGCTCCGGAATACCTTTGCCTTCAGCATAGAAGCCGCCTGTCGCGTAAGCGGGGACTCGCTTGCGATAGCCGCCCAGCAAACGCCACACTGGCATGTTCGCCATTTTTCCGCGCAAATCCCAAAGCGCAATGTCGATACCACTGATAGCGGCGATCACGATTCCTCCGCGCGCGTGTTTATATGCGCGCTTGTGCATGCGCTCCCACAATCGTTCAATGTCGTTGGGGTTCTCGCCGATCAGGTAGGGCTTTAACTCGTGTTCGATGACTTGCGCGGTCGATGCCATCGGTCCGCCAAAGTGCGCCGCTTCGCCGAGCCCAACCAGGCCCTCGTCGGTATGGACTTCAACTAGAAGTGCCGGCTTTGTCGCCATCGTATAGTTTGCATCGAAGACGGTTTGTTTCAGATTTACTTCTACTGCGATGGTTTGAATGTCTGTTATGCGCATGACTAAAAAGTAATGACGATCGTGTCCGTTATGTTGTTGTCACCAAATGGCGACAGCGGTGCAAGAAATATGAGCAGCACTAACAAAGTGATATGACATAGAAAGCATTTGTGACAATTAAGTTACGCAATCCACAAGGTTATCCACAGAAAATGTGGATAGCTCACGCGCTCAAGAAAAACCAGATAGCTCCCGCGCTCAAGAAAACCAAGGCACGCTGCCGTCGTTCGGGCAATCGCGTTAGCGGACGGTTGTTGATGCAAGTTTTTGTCGACAATTCAAACGGCGTTGCCGGCAAACGAATCCCCGGTTGCAATTGTCACCGATCGCGGTTGCATGACGTTAGTAGGGCGCTAAGTGCTGATCGCGTTATGCAATCAAGCGAAGCGGCAAAGATTCTGTCGTATCACGGTGTGGGTCGCGTCTGCCATCGCTTGAATCTCTGTCATTCGCCCCGGCGTGGTAACACCCATGCGCCGAATAGCCCCATGAAATCTGCAGATCAACATATACGGTGCGTCGTGCGGCCGCCACCATCATTTTTCCGCAGCGGACGAGCCACACCCGAATGCGTGCGCTTACTAACGTCGATCCCGGCCGGCCACCGATGTTTCTACCCGGTCGCAGCTTTCAGGGACTCCTTTTTCGTAGCAAATCCAAACAGCGTTCCGTCGGCATCAAAATCAAACGGCTGCGCTGTCGACCTGATCTCAAATCGCGCCGGATTTGCTTTCACTTCATCGAGTAACGGTTCCGACACACGAATTTCAGCAAGGTCGAGGGTATTGCGGATATGAACAATCCGGCAGTCCTCTGGTTTCACACGTACAACTGACTTTACTGCGAGGGAAATGGCGTCCTGGTCGGTGTTCATGATGAGCGGGATCGCCGCACCGCCGAGACTCATTGACGTAATCACGTTGGCGTATGTCGCGCCAATATCCATCTGTTGGTACAAGCGCATGGAAATCACATCGGCACCACCGATTCCCGTTGCATTTCCGTGGCTCTGCGGCGTCAGTCCGAGCACAACGATTTTCTTGACCAATGGATCTGCCACCCAATCCGAGCTTCGGCTGCGGCCGGTAATATTCGGGTCGAATCCCGCGCCGCTGATGTTCTTTCCCATTTCCTCAATCACCAGCACATCGATTTCCGAGAACGAAATACGCGGCATGTTTCGTTTTGCCATCTCCTGCAGCGATGGTTCACGTTCGCCTATTGTTTCGCCGGGCATCAGCTCAATGAATGCGGTTTTGTCGTACGCGTTTTCGATAATTCCGACGCCAAACAAAATGTTGCGTGCTTTCAGATTCACGTCGCGAACTTTTGGCAAAAGCGTTGGAAACATGTCCATACCGTGCATGTGATAGGTACTGGCACCGTTGATTTTGCCGATGCCGATGGACAGCATCTTCGTTACGCCGCTTTCGGTCGGGCCGCGAAACGACGTGTGCGGCTTGATGCGATTTATCACAACGATAGCGTCCGCTTCGGCCGCGTTCTTGTCCATGTGCACCGGGGTGCCATCGTCGAGCTCACCGACGATGGTGGTTTCCATCGTCGCGTGCACCGGCACACCCATCGTCGCCTCGGAAATCCCGTATCCCTTAAGCACTTCTTTTTGACCTTCGGCAGTAGCGGCACCGTGGCTGCCCATGCACGGGAAAATGAATGGCTTCGCCCCGAGCGCCTGCAGTACCTGGATGACTGATTTTGCAATCGTGTCGATGTTGGCGATCCCACGGCTGCCGCAGCCCACTGCGATCGACTGACCAGGCTTGACCTTCGATCGAATCTCGGGTTTCGAAAACTCGCTATCGACCAATGTAGGAATATCGTCGACCGTTGGCGCCTCGAATTTCTGACGCACGGTTACCATTTTCGGGATCGGAATGTCGAGCCCGCCGGCGATGTTTACTTCGATCTTGTCTTTAATCACTTTATTTTCCCTGTGTCTGGGGTCTGGGCCTTGTCTGTTCGTTGGCTGACCGAGTCAGGCTACTGGTCGATAAGCCGGTACGACGTATGGACCTTCCGGAATAACGGCCACGCTGTTTTCTCCGCTGGCCTCTACACAACGGCGCACCGCGTCGTTGACTGAATCATCAATGATGCCAACCCCGGTCAGCTGCTTGTCGGCCTCCGACAAGCCGGTCGTATATAGCTGAACGGACCCGACGCGCATTGGCTTGAGTTGCATCTGGGTTTGCCACTCGTCGATATCTGCAAGTTCCTTACCACTGATCTCGTCAAAAAAACCGTCAACGCCCTTATCAATCAGGCGTCGTTGCGCGTCGGCGTATTCTACTGAACCGATTCCTTCAGCGCATTCCGATGCAATCAACAACTTGCCGCCGGGCTCGAGAATATCCATCGGAACGACTATTCCTTTTACTGTCTGATAGTAGGTCTGATCCAGAGGATAG
Organism: uncultured Burkholderiales bacterium; assembly: GCA_951812315.1. Lineage (GTDB taxonomy): Bacteria > Pseudomonadota > Gammaproteobacteria > Burkholderiales > Eutrophovitaceae > SG8-40. Next base: position 53,473 of record CATOSA010000032.1, on the reverse strand, counting down.
CCGGCGGCACTTGTCACCACCGTCTTGAAGCGACGCGGCACCGGCACCACCGTGTATTTCTCCGTGAAGCGTACTGCATCAAGATGGCTTTGCACGACTTCTCCGAAATTGACAAAGGACAGCCGGCGGTGTTCATCCAGGACAACGTTCACCGCCAGCACCTTGCCGAGCATGCGCACGATTTCCAGTTGTTCTTCGTGCAAGGGGTTGCCATCCAGAATGCAACTGTCGGCCTTTGCATCCGACATGAAGCGTGCATTGTGGAAAGTCGTGATGGTGTCCCTGTGCGCCACGCCCGGGGCGATGACCTTGCGCCCGCCGGAGTACCCCGCCATGAAGTGGGGTTCGACCAGGCCGGTGACGATTTTGAGGTCTGCGTCCACGAAACGACGATCGAGTCTGATGTGCGTGCCGCGCGGCGTCCGGCCCAAATCGACATGATCGGCATCATTGCGGGCGAAGTGATTTTCAATCCTGAAGTTCTCCATCACCCAGGGGTCACCGACCAGTTCGGCGAGTTCAGCGCCTTCGTTCGGCCGGTGCAGGCCGGTGGCAACAAGAATACGGATGGACTCGCGCGGCATGCCGGCGTCAAGTAATTGGCGCAGGATGACAGGAAGCAACAGGCCGTTGGGAACCGGGCGGGTGATGTCGCAAATGAGCACGCAGGCGCTGGTCTTGCCTTTGGCCTCCGCGGCTAGCGAAGAAGAGCCTACCGGGCTTGCCAGTGCCTCGGCAACGGCTGTGCTCGGTTCCGCCTGAAGTGGCATTTCAGGCTTGCGGATCACGGATACGTCCCAGCGATCATCAAGATCCACCGGCAAATGACCTTTTCCGTAGTTCAGATCAATTCGCATATGAGCAATGTTCTATTGGAAACAGCAATATAGCACCTTCTGGCAGTGTCTCGCAGGTCGCCTTGATGGCCAGTGCTCGTCGGTCCTACGGGCGCTGATTGGTGTATCGGGAAGTCAGATGCCAGGACTTTGCGCCAACTCCAGGCGGATCGTCAGGCTGGCGCCTGCGACAGGCTCGACACCTCGTTGGTCAAGGTTGTGCGACGCATATCGCGAACCTCACCTGGATCATAGCGTCGTGCGCGATGCATGGTGACACGGTTATCCCACACCACGAGATCCCACGGCTGCCAGACGTGCGCGTATACAAACTGACGTTGCGTTGCGTGTTCCGTCAGATCACGCAGAAATGCACGTGCCTCAGGTACCAGCCAGCCCTCAATCATGCCGGCATGGCTTGACAGATAGAGCGATAGCCGCCCGGTGTTCGGATGTTGTCGCACCAGCCGCTGGCGCACCGGCGCCCACTTCACGCGCTCGGCTTCGGTGAAATCATCAAAGCCGAGAATAGCGCGCGAAAAGACTTGGCTGTGCGCGCAGATCAGGTCACGCACTTCGCGCTTCGTCGCCTCGTCCAGCGCATCGTAGGCGGCGCGCATGTCGGCATACTCGGTGTTACCACCGGTTGGCGGAATCCTGCGCGCGGATAGCAGCGAATACATGGCGGGTACTTCCTTGAACGAACTATCCGAGTGCCATAGCCTGTTGCCAAGGCCGAACAGGCGGCGCCGGTCATCTCGCGGGAGTAACTCACCGTGCTTGTCGACATTGGAGATATCGTTCAGATCCATGCTCAGGCGGCGGTCCTTCTCCGCCATAATGTCGCCGGTGGCCTGTTCAAGCGGACCGAGCTGTCGGCTGAACTCGATTTGTTGTTCGTCCTCCAGGCGCTGGTTGCGAAATACCAGTACACCGAAGCGGTCCATGCCGGCGTGGATGGCGGTGATCTCGTCTTCGGTGAGGTGGTGCGTCAGATCAATGCCGGATACTTCGCCGCCGAAGTCCGGTTTGTCGGAATCGATGGGTTTGATGGTGTGAGGCATGGGGCATCTGCCGGGGGCTTCGAGGGCACTATTTTCTCGCATTCTTACCTTGTTCGCAGCAGCTCGCTCGGCAAGGATTGAGAAAGGCAATTGAAAGCGAGATATTTTGGCGTTGATGGCGATGGTTTGCCATCAATACGGCCGAGTGAAGCAAGAAAAACAGAAAGTGTCAGACTGTGTTTACTGTAATGTATCGGATTTTGGAATGCAGACCCATGATGCATTAGAGGTTCGATGCTTTGCAGGTGCGCTCAATGCACATCATTGAAAGTAATGCAGCCGTTCAGTGCCGCACAATAATCGTTCATCATCGATATAGATAACCACGCAAATTATGATAAGGACATCCCATGCACAGCGGCTTGATTTGTGACGACCGATTGCGGCAACGGATCGCGGCGAATCTGGCGGCATTTGACGCGAGCCGTAAGGATGCGCATGGCAAGCGTGGCGCGGCTGTCGCCTTGACAATTACGGACGAAGCCTACGGCGCGGATCTGACAGGGCTTCCAAACCATTCGCAATGGCAGGACCACTCGGCCCTGGTGCTGACAAAACGGTCGGAGAATCTCAAAAATCATCCAGGACAATGGGCACTTCCGGGCGGCATGCAGGACCCGGGCGAAAACGCCGTCGAGACGGCACTTCGCGAACTGGCGGAGGAAGTCGACCTTCACCTCGAGGACGATGCGGTGCTCGGAACGCTCGATGACTTTGTCACCCGCTCGGGTTTCGTTATTACGCCGGTCGTGGTCTGGGGTGGTCCGCGACTGAAGTTTACGCTCGATCCGTCGGAGGTCGCCTCGATCCACCGCATCCCGATCGAAGAATTCATGCGCGAGGACGCGCCGCTACTCAATTCGATTCCCGAGAGCGAGCACCCGGTGCTTCGCATGCCGGTCGGTGATTCCTGGATCGCAGCGCCGACTGCCGCGATGTTGTATCAGTTCCGCGAGGTCTGCATTGCAGGACGAAAGACTCGCGTGGCGCACTTCGAACAACCGTATTTCGCGTGGCGGTGATTACATCGCGTGCAGGCCCAACGGCTTTGCAACGGCGAGCACCGAACCGCCTGTCAGTCGTTCTCACAGGTGGCATCGAATTTTCACGCGCCAAACACGCGTCCGACCCACCGCACGAATAATCCGACCGCGATGGCATTGAGAACTAATCCTACCGCCGCCGGCGCAGCGAGCAACAGGCGCAATCTGCCGTGGCTGGCCTGAAACGCGTGCCAGGCAACGAAGGCGCCACTGAGTGCGATCGCCGGGAGCAGCAGGGCGATAGGCAGGATGACCAAATAAAGCAGCGACGACCCGGGCGCGGAATCGGGTGTCTTGATCGATAGCGTCACCCAGGTGGTGGCGACCCCGAGTATGGCGGCGCTAACGACGCCTTTAATTGGGGTCCTTATCCACCAGCGCGGCGGCTCCTCTGCCGTAGGTACTGCGTTCTCTGGCACAAGTTCGTCGTCGGAATTGACCCTGTTGTTAGCGGACACCTAAACTATCCCCCGAATTTGGATTGCGCAATCTACTGATGCCATGTCAAATGTCTGGCGCGGCATCTTCGATTGCATTTGGACAAAGAATGTGAGGGTCATCATGAGCACCATTGATCGCGTCGAGGTACATGAGTTTACGTTTGATTTGGCCGACGTGGGCTGGGATGCCGGAGGATTCAATGTTGTTTATCAGCCGGCCAACACATTGACGTTGTCAAAGTATGCAGTGGTCGTGCGTACGGCCGACGGCGGGCGCGGCGAGTATGTGGCGCTGTGGGGAGGCACGCCGATGGCTTTGGGACAGACGCTGGCGCTCGCTCCACACTTGTTGGGGCGTGACGCGCACCAGCGGGAGAAAATTTACGACGATTTCAAGCGGGCTCACCGCCAGTACGATCACATGGGGTTTGGCTGTATCGATATTGCCTTGTGGGACTGGGCCGGCAAGCAGTTCAATGCTCCGATATCGAAGTTGCTCGGAGGGTTTCGCGCCAGCCTGCCGGCGTACGCGTCCACGTACCATGGCGATCGCAATGGAGGGCTGTCGTCGCCACAGGCCTACGTTGACTTCGCAGAACAATGTTACGAGATGGGATACCGCGAGTTCAAGGTGCATGCATGGGGCGACGGTAACGTCGATGAGGAGGTGGCAACGGTGCTGGCGCTGGGCAAGGCGTTTTCGGGTCGAATGCGTCTGATGATCGATCCGGCTTGTGAGCTTCGGACCTTTGCTGACGCACTGGCGGTTGGCCGTGCTTGTGACGAGGCAAGATTTTTCTGGTATGAGGATCCGTTCCGCGACGGCGGTTGGCCTCAGTTTGCGCACCGCAAGTTGCGTCAATTTATCAAAACGCCTTTGCTGCAGACTGAGCACGTGCGCGGCGTTGAACCGAAAGCCGATTTCATCGTCGCCGAAGCAACAGATTTTGTTCGCGCCGACCCTGAATACGATCTTGGTATCACCGGAACAATGAAAATTGCCCACCTGGCGGAAAGCTTCGGTCTCGATGTCGAAATACACGCTTCCGGCCCGGTGCATCGCCATTGCATGTCTGCAATACGCAATACGCAATACGAATTTCTACGAAGTCGCTCTGGTCGGCCCCAAATGTAATAACGCGATGCCGCCCGTGTACAGTTGCACTTATAGCGACGAGCTCGACGCGGTAGACAGCGATGGATGTTTTACGGTGCCCGATGGGCCAGGTCTTGGCGTGGTCTATGACTGGGAATTCATCAAGCGCAACCGGACTCAAGTGCACGTCTTCGAATAGTTTCCGTTGCCTTGTGCTTCAGTCTCATGGGTAATGAATTTTTCCGTCGGTCGCAGGATCACAACATCCCAACTGCAACGTCGGATGTCATGACAGGCGTCCAAATGCGCAGCGGCTTACGGCAGATTATGTTATGCCGTTAGCGTATTGATTTGTTCGAATGCAACTCCGATGACTTCTTCAAACCTCGTAACCATGAGGCGACGTACATGGGGCAGGTTTTTTTCGAAATACAATAGATATGACAATTTCATATTCAATTTCGGTTTCCTGCCGGACTATGCGTTGGTGCGCTTACAGCGTGTTTCTGGTGTCCATATTTTCTTTGCCGGCTCTGGGCGGCGATCACGACTGGTTTGCTCAAGGACAGGCAGCGCTGGAGAAGGCAAAGAAACTGGCGCCAGTCAATCGGCGGGCGCGCAATGTCATTCTCTTTGTTGGAGACGGTATGGGGGTGTCGACGGTGACCGCAGCCCGTATTCTCGAAGGGCAGATGAATGGTAACCCCGGAGAGGAGAATTTGCTGTCGTTTGAGCGGCTGCCATACCTTGCGTTGTCCAAAACATACAGCGCAAACCAGCAAACGTCAGACTCGGCACCAACCATGAGTGCGATGATGACGGGTGTAAAAACCAATGACGGTATCTTTGGGTTCAGTGATGCGGTACGTCGAAAGGAAAAGAATTGGGAGAGTATTCAGAAGCACCGCTTGGTGACTTTTCTGGAACTGGCGGAACTGCGCGGACTCTCAACCGGAGTGGTGACGACGGCACGTCTTACTCACGCGACGCCCGCGGCGTGTTATGCGCACAGTCCGGAGCGCGAGTGGGAATCCGATGCGGACATACCGCGTGGGTCCGATGTGCCCGATATCGCCAGGCAACTGATCGAGTTTTCGCATGGCAACGGACTCGAGGTGGCAATGGGTGGCGGACGGCGAGAGTTTATTCCGGTTACGTTCACCGATGGGGAGGGAAAGCGTGGACGCAGAATCGATCGGCGCGATCTGACGAAGGAATGGGTGGAAAAAAGAGCGCGTGCAGACTACGTCTGGAACATTGAGCAATTTCGCGCGATCGATCCGCGTTCGACTGACCACTTGCTTGGGTTATTTGAGTCGTCTCATATGGAATACGAAGCGGACCGCGCTTCAGACCGGGGCGGAGAGCCATCCCTGACCGAAATGACCGAGAAGGCTATTCAGATACTGTCGAAAAATACGCAAGGGTACTTTCTAAACGTTGAAGGAGGGAGAATCGATCACGGACATCATGCCGGAAATGCGTATCGTGCACTCACAGATGCCGTCGAGTTCTCGAATGCCGTCAAGCGCGCGCTGGAAATGACCGACCCGGTGGAAACATTGATCATTGTAACGGCGGATCACAGTCATGTTTTCGCCATAGGCGGATATCCGCGACGCGGAAACCCGATTCTTGGCAAAGTCGTTCAGCCGGGAAAATCAATGCCGGAATTGGCAGAGGACGGCATGCCGTATACAACTTTGTCGTACGCCAACGGGCGTGGTTTTCATCAGTTGAACCCCGGTGGTGATACTACATACCGAAAACCGATTCGGGCCGGCCGCGCGGATCTGACTGACGTCGACACAACATCAGAAGGGTTTCATCAGGAAGCCTTGATTCCGTTGGACAAGGAGTCGCACGGTGGTGAAGATGTTGCGATATATGCGGGCGGGCCAATGGCACACCTGTTTCATGGTGTTCACGAGCAAAACTACATTTTTCATGTCATGGCATATGCTTTGGGGTTACAAGTGTCACAACCAGGCGGAGACGGCGATGGCGACAATTGAAGAGCGACTCACTCAACTCGGATTGACCTTGCCCGCAGCAAAAACGCCGGCCTTTGAGTACGTGGCGGTCGCGGTGCATGACGATATTGCGTATGTCAGCGGCCAACTGCCGTGGCGCGACGCAGAAAACGCGATTGGCGGAAAAGTTGGCGCCGACATCGATCTCGAAGGAGCCCAGGAGGCTGCCCGCAAGTGCACGCTGTTTGCATTGGCGAATCTCAAGCACAGGCTTGGCAGTCTTGAAGCCATCGAACAAATTCTCAAGCTGACTGGTTTCGTCGCGTCTGCGCCCGGATTTACCGGCCAGCCGAAGGTGATCGACGCCGCGTCAAAGCTGTTGGGGGAAGTGTTTGGCGAAAAGGGCCGTCACGCCAGAAGCGCAGTAGGCGTCGCAGAGTTGCCGCGTGGTGCTGCTGTTGAAATTGAAATGATTGTCGCCGTTCGACCCTAAAAGCCGTCAGGCGGATCGGTAGCGTTCGATAACACCGGGGTCGGGATCGCACCCGAGACCCTGGCCTTCGGGGAGCCGCAGTTTTCCATCGACAGGCACAACGTTACTGCCGTACAGACGTGCTTCGCAATCGAAGAAGCGCCACTCCACCAGTGGATCGAGCGACAATGCGGCGCTGGTTTGCATTGCCGTCAACAGCCCCGGGCCTTCGTAGAAGCTGTGTTGTACGACCCTAACGTCAAATTCCTTCGCCAAGGCGAACACTTTGCGAAGTTCGCTCACTCCGCCCATTTTTGCCGGACTGGGCTGGACAATGTCAATTGCTTCTGCCGCCATCAACGTGCGGAACTGCTCAATCGTTGCGGCGTTCTCACCGGCTGCCACAGGAATTCCAGTGCGCTTGCGAATGATTGCCAGTGACGCATGGTCCTCTGGTGGCCAGACGGGTTCTTCCAGCCATGCCGGGTTGTAAGGTCGAAGCTGTTTGCTCATGGCGACGGCCTCGTCCAGTGTCCATGGGCAATTCACATCGAGCATGATGGATACGTCCGGCCCGGCAGCTTCACGCGCTGCGGCAACGGCGGGCACGGTGATCTCGTGCAGTTTGATGTGCCGAAAACCAAGATCACGTGCCCGTGCGACGTTTGCCGCAACAACATCCGGATCCGTGTAGCGAATCAGGCTGGCATATGCGTCCAGCTCATCACATCGTTTTCCACCGAGCAGGTGATGTAGTGGCTGGCCGGCTTTTTTGCCAGCGATATCCCAGAGGGCCATGTCCAGTCCGGACAATGCATAGATGATTGGCCCGCCGCGCCCGAATATGTGTAGCTTGTGCTGCAAATCGGTCATCAGCGACTCGATTTCTCCCGGATCGGCGCCGATACACATCGGTGCGACGATTTCGTCCACAATGACCCGGGTTGCCGGAATGACGTTGTAGCCAAATACCTCTCCCCAGCCGGTTATGCCTTGGTCGGTGGACACCTTGACCAGGAGCGCGTCAGCGGTACTCCACTCCTTGCCGCCCCAGGCGCCGGTCTCGGCCGCCGAGCCGCCGGCTGTGTATGGAATGCGTACTTCGACGGTCTCGATTTTGGTGGTCTTCATGGGCTGCCTCTATGTCGTCTCAAGGTTCGTGCAGGAGTTCGCTGCAGTTCACGAACCTCGACATTAGCATGCGGTTGAAATCGTTCGTGCCCCCATGTCAATCACGGCGCTGCCGCGCAGCGGTGGCGCTGATCCGATACACTGAGTGAAGATTTGCGATCAGCGCAACCGGCTGATCGCGCTACTACATATATATATGGTGTCGTCCATATATGCATCTACGGCGTCGTTTTGGGTGCTGATACGCGTATCCGCGCAGGCGAGTAATGATGTTCACCCATCCTGGCAGCAGCGGTCTTAGCCCGGCGACGCTGGCAATAGCGTTTGTCCGCAGCCGCTTTTTCGTTGCCAGCACGATCATTTGGGCCACCAATCTCGATCAATTGAAAGAGAATATTGATGCCGTCGGTGTCGAACTAGCGGAGCCGGTTCTGGTGGAATTCGACGCTATCCACCAGCGTCATCGCAACCCGGCACCCAAGGCCTCGGGCAACTTCGCTCGACGCGACATCAAATGCACGCAAGCGTTTGACACAGTGCAGTTAATTATCCATAATGCGCGGCTTCGTTCGGAGGGGTTCCCGAGCGGTCAAAGGGGGCAGACTGTAAATCTGTTGGCTCAGCCTTCGAAGGTTCGAATCCTTCCCCCTCCACCAAAAGAATCAGGTACTTAAGGTTTCGGGGGCGATTGGGTTCGATGAGCTTTTTGGGCGACCTCGGCACGACTAATTATATTGGTGTATCTGGTGGCCATGGAATAACCCGGGTTTTTAAAGGCGGGTGTAGCTCAATGGTAGAGCTGAAGCCTTCCAAGCTTATGACGAGGGTTCGATTCCCTTCACCCGCTCCAGAATTTTTGGATTTTGCGCTGGATGTATGCGCTTGAAACGTAGCGCCGCCCATGTAGCTCAGTGGTAGAGCACTCCCTTGGTAAGGGAGAGGTCGCGCGTTCAATCCGCGCCATGGGCACCACACGATTCTTGAATCAGGCATCACCGGAAAATACAGAGGACAAAGATGGCAAAGGGAAAGTTTGAGCGCACCAAGCCGCACGTAAACGTAGGCACGATTGGTCACGTAGACCATGGAAAGACGACGCTGACAGCGGCGATCACGGCGATATTGGCCGAGAAGTACGGTGGTGAGAAGAAGGGCTACGACCAGATAGACAACGCGCCGGAAGAAAAGGCGCGCGGCATCACTATTAATACGGCGCACGTTGAATACGAGACCGAAGGCCGTCACTACGCGCACGTTGACTGTCCGGGGCACGCGGACTATGTGAAGAACATGATCACTGGTGCTGCGCAAATGGACGGCGCGATATTGGTCGTGTCTGCAGCGGACGGTCCGATGCCGCAAACGCGCGAGCACATACTGCTCGCTCGCCAGGTTGGAGTGCCCTACATCATCGTGTACCTGAACAAGGCCGACATGGTCGATGATGCCGAATTGCTCGAACTGGTTGAAATGGAAGTGCGCGAATTGCTCTCCAAGTACGACTTTCCGGGAGACGACACGCCGATTATTACCGGCTCGGCGCTCAAGGCGCTCGAAGGCGACAAGGGCGAACATGGTGAAGAATCGATATTGAAGCTTGCCGCAGCACTTGACGAGTACATACCCGAACCCAAGCGTGCGCTGGACATGCCGTTTTTGATGCCTGTGGAAGACGTATTCTCCATCTCTGGTCGTGGCACAGTGGTCACGGGCCGGGTTGAGCGTGGCGTGATCAAGGTCGGCGAAGAAATCGAGATTATTGGTCTGAAAGACACGGTCAAGACCGTATGTACCGGCGTTGAGATGTTTCGCAAGCTGCTTGATCAAGGTCAGGCAGGCGATAACGTGGGCATACTGCTGCGCGGGACCAAGAGAGAAGACGTCGAGCGTGGTCAGGTACTGGCCAAGCCGGGCAGCATCACCCCGCACACGAAGTTTCATGCCGAAGTGTATGTGCTGTCCAAGGACGAAGGCGGTCGGCACACGCCGTTTTTCAATGGCTACCGGCCGCAGTTTTACTTCCGCACCACGGACGTGACCGGCTCGATTGAGTTGCCCAAGGGCACGGAGATGGTCATGCCCGGGGACAACATCCAGATGACGGTGAGTTTGATCCAGCCCATAGCGATGGAAGAGGGATTGCGCTTTGCCATTCGCGAAGGTGGACGTACTGTCGGTGCCGGAGTCGTGGCCAAGGTGCTTGAGTGATTGAGTTCAGGAAAGTTGGCACTCGAGCAATTCAAGATAGTCACATAACGTTCTGAACTGCGAAAAATACAGGCCAGTAGCTCAATTGGTAGAGCGTCGGTCTCCAAAACCGAAGGTTGGGGGTTCGAGACCCTCCTGGCCTGCCATATCGGGGCTACGCGAATCCTGTTGCGGGTTTCTGTCTGGGACGTAAATGTAAAGAAACGCTGAATGTTAGACAAAATCAAGCTTGGCCTGTCGATATTGATCATTGGGGTCGGTATCTCGGGCTTCTATGTTTTATCCGAAAGCCCGCAGGTTGTGCGCGTCGCAGCGTTTATCGTCGCGCTGATAATCGCAGCACTGGTGGCCTGGACGAGCGTGCCTGGAAAAGTGTTCGTCGTATTTGCGCGCGAATCGGTTGTTGAAACCAGAAAGGTTGTCTGGCCTTCGCGAAAGGAGACGATTCAAAGTACCGGCCTGGTGCTCGCATTCGTTTTCGTAATGGCAGTGTTTCTATGGGGTGTGGATTCGATTTTGGCGACACTGATACGCATGCTTATGGGCACGGAGACATAATGGCAAAGAAGTGGTATGTGGTTCACGCCTATTCCGGCTTCGAGAAAAGCGTCAAACGCACACTGGCGGAGCGCATCGAGCGCGCCGGAATGCAGGACCTTTTTGGCCAGATTCTCGTACCGGTCGAAGAGGTCGTCGAGATGAAAGCTGGCCAGAAGGCGATAAGCGAGCGCAAATTTTTCCCCGGCTACGTCTTGGTTGAGATGGAAATGACCGACGACAGTTGGCATTTGATAAAGAACACGCCAAAAGTGACCGGATTCGTTGGCGGTACGGCGAACAAGCCTGCGCCGATCAGCAAGCGCGAAGTGCAGAACATCCTGGATCAGATCCAGGAGGGGGTGGAGAAGCCGAAGCCGAAAACCCTGTTCGAGGTCGGCGAGGGTGTGCGCGTCAAGGAAGGGCCGTTTACCGACTTCCATGGCAACGTCGAAGAAGTGAACTATGACAAAAGCAAGCTGAGGGTATCGGTGTCCATCTTTGGACGCTCGACGCCGGTAGAACTGGAATTCAGCCAGGTAGAAAAGGCTTGAAGCAGTCCGGAAAAACAGCTGTTCTGATATATAGCTGTTCTGAAACATGGCAGTGCTGAAGCAAACGGGGCCGCGTAACGGACCCGAATTGTCCGGACAGTTTGGAAATCGGCGGCACGGACGAGCAGATGGTTGTGTGTCATACATGGCTGGAACAACGGGGAGCGCGCCCGCGAGGCGTGCGTTGGCACCCACTCTCTAGAGGAGTTTAGACGTGGCAAAGAAAGTAGAAGGATTTATCAAGCTGCAGGTGCCCGCAGGCAAGGCCAATCCCAGTCCACCGATTGGTCCTGCACTTGGTCAGCGCGGCTTGAACATTATGGAGTTTTGCAAGGCCTTCAATTCGCAAACCCAGAGCCATGAACCGGGGTTGCCGTTGCCGGTGGTTATCACTGCCTACGCCGACAAGAGTTTCACGTTCATCATCAAGACGCCGCCAGCTTCGGTGCTGATCAAGAAAGCACTAAAGCTGGACAAGGGCAGCCCGGTGCCGCACACGGGCAAGGTTGGCGTACTGACGCGAGCTCAGGTTGAAGATATTGCCAAGACGAAAATGCCGGACCTGAATGCCGCCGATATGGAAGCGGCGATGAAAACGGTTGCCGGCACCGCGCGTAGTATGGGCGTTGACGTGGAGGGACTCTGACATGGCAAATGTATCGAAAAGGGTCAAAGCGGTGCGCGCCAATGTCGATCGCGCAAAAACTTATCCTCTTGCCGAGGCGCTAGAACTTGCCAGGCAGAATGCGACGGCCAAGTTTGATGAGTCGATCGATGTGGCCGTAAATCTCGGCATAGATGCAAAGAAATCGGACCAACTGATTCGCGGCTCGGCGGTGATGCCAAAGGGCACCGGCAAGACAGTAAGGGTTGCCGTGTTCGCGCAGGCGGACAAGGCAAAGGAAGCAAGCGAAGCCGGTGCCGATGTCGTCGGCTTCGAAGATCTTGCTGACACTGTCAAATCGGGAAATATTGAATTCGACATCGCTATCGCCACACCAGATGCGATGCGCGTGGTCGGTCAACTGGGTCAGATACTCGGTCCGCGCGGTCTTATGCCGAATCCGAAGGTTGGTACGGTAACGCCCAACGTAGCGGAAGCGGTTAAAAATGCGAAAGCAGGCCAGGTTCAATACCGGACTGATAAATCGGGGATTATTCATTGCTCGATCGGACGTGCTTCGTTTGAAGCGGATGCGTTGGCAGAGAATTTTCATTCGCTGCTCGATGCGCTCAACAAGGCGAGACCGGCAGGTGCAAAAGGCGTGTATCTGAAAAGGATTTCGGTCGCCAGCAGTATGGGGCCTGGTGTCAGGGTGGATCAATCAAGCCTGACCACTTGACTGCTTTATTTGTACGGAATTGTTGTTGACGAACTTTGGGGTCTGGCCTTTTCGCAATCGTGGGAATGGCCAGAGCTGTCAAAGACCGCAGGAGCCCGTCGGGGCTTAATCGTCAGTGTTTGTAGTTTGACGTCCTGCGCAGATAGCGTAACCGGGGAAACAGTGTTGGATATACCAAAGGAATGCGCCGGCATGAATGGCGCATCATGGTTAGTTCCTGGATCTAGGACCGCTATTAAACGGGTGGGACTCATTCGAATGATGTATGCCTGAGTCTCGATATGAACCTTCAGGAGGGTAGACCTTGAGTCTCAATCTAGAGGAAAAGAAAGCGGTCGTCGCAGAAGTGACCAGCAAGCTCGAGCAGGCTCAGGCCATCGTGCTTGCCGATTATCGCGGCCTTGGCGTTCATGATATGACCCAGTTGCGGAGTAATGCCCGTAATCAGGGTGTATATCTGCGCATCTTCAAGAACACCCTGGCTCGACGTGCTTTCGCCGGCACGCCTTTCGAGAAGCTGACCGAGCATATGTATGGTCCGCTGGCTTATGGCATCTCGGAGGATCCAGTCGCTGTTGCAAAAGTACTTAACGAGTTTGCAAAGAGCAACAAGAAGTTGGTCATTAAGGCAGGGGCAATGCCAAACCAGATGATGTCCGTAGCGGATGTCTCGAATCTGGCGGCGTTGCCAAGCCGCGATGAATTGCTCGCAAAACTGCTAGGCACGATGCAGGCGTCCATCGCGAAATTTGTACGCACCGTCAATGAGGTGCCGACCAAGTTCGTACGTGCGCTTGCTGCTGTCAGGGACGAGAAAGAGAAACAGGCTGCATAACGTTTTTTAAATACAGCACTTCTTATACGCAACTATTTCGATATTCAGGAGAGAAGAATCATGGCTGTTGCCAGAGCTGAAATAATGGACGCGATTGCAAACATGAGCGTCCTTGAGCTGTCAGAGCTCATCAAGGAAATGGAAGAGAAATTCAATGTGTCTGCGGCTGCCGCCGCAGTTTCGGTTGCCGCACCGGCGGCCGGAGGCGCTGGCGCTGCCGCGGCCGAAGAGCAGTCCGAATTTGCGGTCGTCCTGGCCAGTTTCGGTGACAACAAGGTCAGCGTCATTAAGGCGGTGCGCGCAATTACCGCTCTTGGCCTGAAGGAAGCGAAAGACCTTGTCGATGGAGCGCCCAAGCCTGTCAAGGAAGGTGTGTCCAAGAAAGAAGCCGAAGATATCAAGAAGCAGCTGGAAGAGGCCGGTGCAACGGTCGAGGTCAAGTAGGCTTTTGTTTTTCGGCATGCTCTCGTCTTTCTGAACTAACGGAGCGACGTAGAGTTAGAGTGTATTGCGGGTGGCGGACGATGAGTACTGTCCGCCACTTGGCAATTCGGAGAATGCAGGGGAAGTACAGCAGGGCAAAAATGAGCAGTAGAGAGGCTAAAGAAAAGCTGTCGCAACAGTTTCTCTTTGTCCTTTGACGCGACTGCAAGGGACAGGTTTGGTCGGATCGCGGGTTCTCCGCGGTTGTCAGCCAGCGGTTGGTAGAGGCCAACCACCAAGCTTTTAATCACCAGTCGATGAGCACAAGGAGCAGCCAATGCTGATCCTTGTCGTGATTCGGAGATTCCATGGCTTATTCCTTTACTGAAAAGAAGCGGATTCGCAAAAGTTTTGCAAAGCGCGCAAGTGTTTTGCCGGTTCCGTATTTACTGACAACCCAGCTACAGTCTTTCGCGTCGTTCCTTCAGGCGGACACAGACCCGGACAAACGAAAGCACCAGGGGCTGCAAGCGGCATTCCAGTCGATTTTCCCGATATCGAGTCATTCTGGAAATGCCCGTCTTGAGTTCGTCAGTTACCGGCTCGGCGTACCGCCATTTGATGTCAAGGAATGCCAGCAACGTGGGCTGACATATGCAGTGCCACTGCGTGCAAAAGTGCGGCTGACCATTATGGACAAGGAAGCCGCGAAACCGACCATCAAGGAAGCCAAGGAGCAGGAAGTCTACATGGGTGAAATGCCCTTGATGACAAACACGGGTTCGTTTGTGATCAACGGCACCGAGCGGGTGATTGTGTCCCAATTGCATCGCTCGCCTGGCGTGTTCTTCGAACATGACCGCGGCAAGACGCATTCTTCAGGAAAACTGTTGTTCTCGGCCCGCATCATTCCTTACCGTGGATCGTGGCTCGATTTCGAATTTGATCCGAAGGACTCTCTGTTCTTCCGCATCGATCGCCGGCGCAAACTGCCGGTAAGTGTATTGCTCAAGGCAATTGGCATGACGCCTGAGCAAATTCTGTCGATGTTCTACGTGTTTGACACGTTCTTCTTTGGCAAGAAAGGGATTGAATTCGAGCTTAAGGCCGAGCGCATGCGCGGCGAAACTGCCCGTTTCGATATCCAGACCAAGCAGGGCAAACTCATTGTCGAGAAGGACAAGCGCATTACCGTCAAGCACGTGCGCGAAATGGAGCAAGCCGGACTCAAAAAGGTAGTGGTGGACGACGAGTTCCTCGTTGGGCGGGTGCTTGCCAACAACATCATCAATACCGAGACAGGTGAAATCGTCGGAAATGCGAACGATGAAATCACCGAAGAGTTACTGGAAAAACTACGCGAAGCCGGCGTCAAGGAGATCAAGACGCTGTACGTCAACGATCTCGACCAGGGTGCATACATTTCCCAGACCCTGCGCGCTGACGAAACCGCCGATCAACTTGCAGCGCAGGTCGCCGTCTATCGCATGATGCGGCCCGGCGAACCGCCGACCGAGGACTCGGTAAAAACCCTGTTCAACGGCTTGTTTTATGCGCCGGAGCGTTATGACCTTTCGGCAGTCGGTCGCATGAAATTCAATCGCCGTGCCTACCCTGATCATGTCGATGACAAGACTGCGGAATGGATGAAGAACTTCTACAAGGCCGTAGGCGAACGTGGCCCCGAAGGCGAAAGTACGCTCTCTAACGAAGACATCATTGCCGTTATCGGCATTTTGCTGGAACTTCGCAACGGACGTGGCGAGATCGATGACATTGACCATCTGGGCAATCGTCGCGTTCGGTCGGTCGGTGAACTGGCCGAGAATCAGTTCCGGGCCGGTCTGGTACGTGTCGAGCGCGCGGTACGTGAACGGCTGTCGCAAGCGGAATCGGACAATCTGATGCCGCATGATTTGATCAACGCGAAGCCGATATCTGCCGCGGTACGTGAATTCTTCGGTTCATCCCAACTGTCGCAGTTTATGGATCAGACCAACCCGCTATCGGAGATTACACACAAGCGCCGCGTGTCTGCGCTTGGCCCCGGCGGATTGACGCGTGAGCGTGCAGGGTTCGAAGTGCGTGATGTGCATCCAACCCATTACGGCAGGGTATGTCCGATTGAGACACCGGAAGGTCCGAATATTGGTCTGATCAACTCACTTGCGCTGTACGCACGTACCAATGAATATGGCTTTCTGGAAACACCCTATCGACGCGTTGCAAAAGGGCGTGTCACTGACGAGATCGAGTTTCTGTCTGCTATTAATGAAGGGCAGTACGTAATCGCGCAGGCGAACGCGGCGGTCGACAAGAAAGGCAAGCTCCTCGACGAGATTGTTTCCTGCCGATATTGCAACGAATTCAGCCTGATGCCGGCCGATCGCGTTCAGTTTATGGACGTCGCCCCTTCACAAATTGTGTCGGTAGCTGCGTCGCTTATTCCGTTTCTTGAGCACGATGACGCAAACCGTGCGCTGATGGGTTCGAACATGCAGCGCCAGGCTGTTCCCTGCCTTCGCGCAGAGAAAACGCTGGTCGGCACCGGTATCGAGCGCACTGTGGCGATTGATTCCGGCACTGCGGTGCAGGCATTGCGTGGCGGGGCCGTCGACTATGTTGACGCATCGCGCATCGTGGTGAGAGTAAACGACGATGAAACACTCGCGGGCGAGATTGGTGTCGACATCTACAATCTTGTGAAATATACCCGTTCCAATCAAAACACCAATATCAATCAGCGCCCGATCGTCAAGCCCGGCGATGCAATTTCCCGTGGCGACGTGATCGCTGACGGAGCATCGACAGATATGGGTGAGCTTGCGCTCGGGCAGAACCTGCTGGTCGCATTCATGCCGTGGAACGGCTATAACTTTGAAGATTCGATTCTGATATCCGAGCGGGTTGTTGCAGAGGATCGCTTTACTTCTATCCATATTGAAGAATTGTCAGTCGTGGCACGCGATACCAAACTCGGGCCGGAAGAGATCACTCGCGATATCTCCAACCTGTCTGAAGTCCAGCTTGCACGACTTGACGAATCCGGCATTGTGTATATCGGCGCCGAGGTTGAATCGGGTGACGTATTGGTGGGCAAGGTTACGCCAAAAGGGGAAACCCAGCTCACACCGGAAGAGAAGTTGCTGCGCGCAATCTTCGGTGAGAAAGCATCTGACGTAAAAGACACATCTTTGCGCGTGCCTTCGGGCATGTCGGGAACGGTCATTGATGTGCAGGTGTTTACGCGCGAAGGCATTGAGCGTGACAAGCGTGCCCAAACCATCATTGATGAAGAACTCAATCGATACAGGCAAGACCTCAACGACCAGATGCGTATCGTCGAAACTGATACGTTCGAGCGCGTGGAACGGCTGGTTACCGGCAAGAGCGCTAACGGCGGGCCGGCAAAAATCACCAAGGGCTCGAAAATCACCAAGGCATACTTGCAGGACGTATCGCCGCACGAGTGGTTTGACATCCGGCTGACCAGCGAGGACGCGGCCAAGCAGCTCGAACAATTGCGCGAAGGTCTTGAGCAGGCGCGAGTCGGGTTTGACGAGAAGTTTGCCGAGAAGAAGAAGAAACTGACCTCGGGTGATGAGTTGCCGCCGGGTGTGCAGAAAATGGTAAAGGTCTATCTCGCTGTCAAACGTCGATTGCAACCGGGTGACAAGATGGCGGGCCGGCATGGAAACAAGGGCGTGATTTCAAAGATCGTACCGATCGAGGACATGCCGCACATGGCCGACGGTACGCCAGTCGATATTGTGCTTAACCCGCTTGGCGTGCCGTCACGGATGAATGTCGGCCAGATCCTGGAAACGCACCTCGGCTGGGCTGCCAAGGGTCTGGGTAACCGGATTGGCGACATGATCAAGGCGCAGTCGAAGGTCAGTGATCTGCGCAAGGCGTTGACGCCGATTTATAACTCGAGTGGAAAAACAGAAACGATCAATGAACTCAGCGATGAAGAAGTGGTCGATCTGTGCCGCAACCTGATGGATGGGGTTCCATTCGCCACTCCGGTATTCGATGGCGCCCAGGAAAGCGAGATCAAGACGATGCTCGACCTCGCCAGCGTGCCGCGCAGCGGTCATGTCGAGTTGATCGACGGACGTACTGGCGAACCGTTCGATCGGCCGGTAACAGTTGGCTACATGCACATACTGAAACTGCATCACCTTGTCGACGACAAAATGCATGCGCGATCGACTGGACCGTACTCCCTCGTAACCCAGCAGCCGTTGGGCGGTAAGGCGCAGTTCGGTGGTCAGCGTTTCGGCGAGATGGAAGTATGGGCACTGGAAGCCTACGGCGCCTCCTACACGCTGCAGGAGATGCTAACCGTGAAGTCGGACGACGTCTCGGGACGTACCAAGGTTTACGAAAACATAGTCAAGGGCGAGCACAAGATCGATGCGGGTATGCCGGAATCGTTCAACGTGCTGGTTAAGGAAATCCGCTCGCTGGTGATCGATATCGATCTCGAGCGGCGTTGATCGGGATCGATCACGGACGAATTTAGTAGCCACGGACTAACTGACAAAAGTATTCAAGGAGCCGAGAATGAAAGCATTGCTCGATCTGTTTAAACAGGTAACCCAGGAAGAAGAGTTTGATGCGATTCGCATTGGGCTTGCATCTCTGGACAAGATCCGCTCATGGTCGTATGGTGAAGTAAAGAAGCCCGAGACCATTAACTACCGTACCTTCAAACCGGAACGCGACGGATTGTTCTGCGCGAAAATTTTCGGACCGGTCAAGGATTATGAGTGTTTGTGCGGCAAGTACAAACGTCTCAAGCACCGTGGCGTGATTTGCGAGAAGTGCGGTGTCGAGGTGACGTTGTCCAAGGTCCGTCGCGAACGCATGGGTCACATTGAACTGGCGTCCCCGGTAGCGCATATCTGGTTCCTCAAGTCGCTGCCGTCGCGTCTCGGTATGGTGCTCGACATTCCACTGCGTGATATCGAACGAGTGCTTTACTTCGAAGCATTTGTTGTAACCCACCCGGGTATGACGCCGCTCAAGCGCGGTGAATTGCTCTCTGACGACAGCTACATAGAAAAAATAGAAGAATTTGGTGATGAGTTCTCTGCCGTCATGGGCGCCGAAGGTGTTCGCGAACTGCTGCGCAAACTTGACCTTGGCAGCGAGATCGAAAAATTGCGTGCCGATCTCGACGCGACCGAGTCGGAAACCAAGATCAAGAAGTTTGCCAAACGTCTGAAGGTGCTTGGGGCGTTCCACAAGTCCGGCATCAAGCCCGAATGGATGATCATGGAAGTATTGCCGGTGTTGCCGCCTGACCTGCGCCCACTGGTGCCGCTCGACGGTGGCCGTTTTGCGACTTCCGATCTCAATGATTTGTACCGGCGCGTGATCAACCGCAACAACCGTCTGAAGCGCTTGCTCGAACTGAAGGCGCCCGAGATTATCGTGCGCAACGAAAAGCGCATGCTTCAGGAGGCGGTCGATTCATTGCTGGACAATGGCCGGCGTGGAAAGGCGATGACCGGTGCCAACAAGAGACCGCTCAAGTCACTTGCCGATATGATCAAGGGCAAGGGCGGACGTTTCCGGCAGAATCTGCTGGGCAAGCGCGTAGATTATTCAGGCCGTTCAGTGATCGTTGTGGGACCGCAACTCAAGTTACACCAGTGCGGTCTCCCGAAGAAGATGGCGCTGGAGTTGTTCAAGCCGTTCATTTTCCACAAGCTCGAAGTGCTGGGCCTTGCGACGACCATCAAGTCGGCCAAGCGGCTGGTTGAGCAGGAAGTTCCCGAAGTCTGGGACATTCTTGAAGATGTCATTCGCGAGCACCCGGTCATGCTCAACAGAGCCCCGACCTTGCACAGACTCGGCATTCAGGCGTTTGAGCCAGTGCTGATCGAAGGCAAGGCAATCCAGTTGCATCCGCTCGTATGCGCGGCGTTCAACGCCGACTTTGACGGTGACCAGATGGCGGTACATGTGCCGCTTTCACTGGAAGCGCAAATGGAAGCGCGCACGTTGATGTTGTCCTCGAACAACATCTTGTCTCCTGCCAACGGCGAACCGATCATCGTTCCGTCCCAGGACATTGTTCTCGGTCTGTACTACATGACGCGAGAGAAAATTGGCGCACGTGGCGAAGGAATGGCGTTTGCCGATGTCAAGGAAGTACAGCGTGCGTATGACAATGGGGACGCCGAGTTGCAGGCGCGATGCAAGGTGCGCATCAAGGAATTTGTCGCAGGCGCCGACGGCGAGTTGGAAGAAAGACTGACTCGTCACGAAACGACCGTTGGGCGTTCACTCCTGTCAGAAATTCTGCCCGAGGGTTTGCCGTTTTCGGCAATTAACAAGCCACTCAAGAAGAAAGAGATTTCGCGCCTGATCAATGGCAGTTTCCGGACGTGCGGATTGCGCAAGACCGTCATATTTGCCGACAAACTCATGTACATGGGCTTCAGCTACGCCACACGCGCTGGATTGTCATTTGCAGCCGACGACATGGAAATTCCAAAGGAGAAGGAATCGCTCATCGAGGCAGCCGAGAAAGAGGTGTTGGACATCGAGTCCCAGTACACCTCGGGATTGGTGACCCAGGGCGAGCGCTACAACAAGGTGGTCGATATCTGGGGGCGCGCCGGCGATCTCGTTGCCAAGGCAATGATGGAACGGCTCGGCAAGGAGCCGGTTCTGCATTGGGACGAGAAGAAGAACGAAATGGTGCCAATGAAGGATAAAAAGGGCGCCGAAATCATGCAGGAGTCGTTTAACTCGATTTACATGATGGCTGACTCCGGTGCGCGCGGCTCGGCTGCCCAGATCCGGCAGCTCGCCGGCATGCGCGGGCTGATGGCGAAACCGGACGGATCGATTATCGAGACGCCGATTACTGCAAACTTCCGTGAAGGCCTGAACGTGCTGCAGTACTTTATTTCTACGCACGGTGCGCGCAAAGGCCTTGCCGATACAGCGCTGAAGACCGCTAATTCGGGGTACCTGACCAGGCGGCTTGTTGATGTCACGCAGGATCTGGTCGTCGTCGAGGACGACTGCGGTACGGTCGAAGGCTTCACGATGAAAGCTCTGGTAGAGGGCGGTGAAGTCGTGGAGCCATTGCGTGACCGTATTCTCGGACGCGTCGCTGCCAATGAGGTGATCAATCCGGAAGATGGTTCCGTGCTGGTTGAATCGGCATCGTTACTCGATGAGGCAGCCGTGGACCAAATCGAGGAACTCGGCATTGATGAAGTCAAGGTTCGTACACCACTTGCCTGTGAGACGCGCTACGGTTTGTGTACCAAGTGTTACGGTCGCGATCTCGGGCGCGGGTCCTCGGTCAATATCGGAGAGGCCGTTGGCGTAATCGCGGCGCAATCGATCGGAGAACCGGGCACGCAGCTTACGATGCGCACCTTCCACATCGGTGGCGCAGCATCGCGTACTGCGGTTGCCAGCCAGATCGAGTCGAAATCAAATGGCACGGTCCGGTTTTCACCGCAGATGCGCTATGTAACCAATGCGGCGGGTGAGCAAGTCGTCATATCGCGTTCCGGCGAAATACTGATTGCTGATGAGCTGTCGCGCGAGCGCGAGCGCCACAAGGTGCCATATGGTGCTACGTTGAATGCGACTGACGGTGCGGTCGTGAAGGCGGGCAAGGTACTCGCGACGTGGGAACCACATACTCGTCCAATCATTACCGAGTATGCGGGCCGCGTGAAATTCGAGAACGTCGAAGAAGGCGTGACCGTTGCCCGGCAAATTGACGACGTTACCGGTTTGGCGACCTTGGTCGTCATCGATTCGAAGCGCCGTACAACGTCGGCATCGAAAGGTCTCAGACCCAGCATCAAGCTGATCGACAGTGACGGTCTTGAGGCCAAGATCGCGGGCACTGAAACGCCGGTGAACATTACCTTCCCGACACATTCGGTGATTACGGTACGCGATGGCCAGGAGATCGGCGTCGGAGACGTACTGGCGCGCATTCCTCAGGAGACGTCCAAAACTCGAGACATCACTGGCGGTCTGCCTCGAGTCGCCGAACTGTTCGAAGCGCGATCTCCCAAGGATGCGGGCGTGCTCGCCGCCGTTACCGGTACGGTTTCATTCGGCAAGGACACCAAGGGCAAGCAACGTCTGGTGATCACCGATTTGGACGGCGTTGCCCACGAGTTTCTTATCCCGAAGGACAAGCATGTGATGGTGCATGATGGCCAGGTAGTCAACGCTGGCGAGATGATCGTCGATGGACCGCCCGACCCGCACGATATTTTGCGATTGCTCGGTGTAGAGGCTTTGGCGCGTTACATCATTGACGAAGTGCAGGACGTCTATCGATTGCAGGGTGTCAAGATCAACGACAAGCACATTGAAGTAATCGTGCGTCAGATGCTACGCAGGGTGACGATAGCGGATTCGGGAGATTCGCATTTCATTCAAGGCGAGCAGGTGGAACGTTCGGAGGTGCTGGAAGTAAATGATCAACTCGTCGCCGATGACAAGAAACCGGCGACGTACGATTACATGCTTCTCGGCATCACCAAGGCTTCACTGTCGACCGACTCGTTTATTTCCGCGGCTTCATTCCAGGAAACAACCAGGGTGCTGACCGAAGCGGCGATTATGGGCAAGAAGGACGATTTGCGCGGCCTCAAGGAGAACGTGATTGTCGGCCGCCTGATCCCCGCCGGAACCGGTCTCGCCTATCACCGCAACCGCAAGGCACAGGCAGAAGCCGAAGTCATTTCCGAAGAAGCATTGTTCGGCGAGGAAGTGGCTGCCGAAACGCCTGGAGATGAACAGGTTGCTTGACAGTAATGTTCGCTAACCATAGAATTCTGCGTCTCTTTTTTGGCCCCCCGTTTTCGGCAGTACTCCCCTAGCGGCGGGCTTATACGCAGGAAATACGATCCGGGACGGCGGAAACGCCGTCCCGGATTTTTTAGGAATCCAAAAAAATGCCCACAATCAATCAGTTAGTGCGTAAACCGCGTTCTGTGCCAAGCATCAAAAGTAAGGTGCCGGCGCTCGCCGGGTCACCGGCCAAACGCGGTGTATGTACACGTGTTTACACGACAACGCCGAAAAAGCCGAATTCTGCGCTTCGCAAGGTTGCCAAAGTCCGATTGACGAATGGTTTCGAGGTCATCAGCTACATCGGTGGCGAGGGCCACAACCTTCAGGAACACTCGGTCGTTCTGATCCGCGGTGGAAGAGTAAAGGACTTGCCTGGCGTGCGTTACCACATTGTTCGCGGCAGTCTGGACACACAGGGCGTCAAGGATCGCAAGCAGTCACGATCAAAATATGGCGCTAAACGCGCAAAGACAGGCTAGCGTGGCAAGACCGGTTGATGCTGCGCGCACGCTGAACAGAGAATCGAGGACTTATGCCGAGACGTAGAGAAGTACCGAAGCGCGAGACGCTGCCGGATCCGAAGTTTCATAATCAGGAAGTCGCCAAGTTCATGAATGTCATCATGACACGAGGCAAGAAATCGGTTGCCGAACGCATCGTATATGGCGCTTTCGAACACATATCGAAAAAAGGCGGCAGCGATCCGGTAGAAATATTTACCAACGCGCTGCAAAACGTTCGCCCGACGGTCGAAGTTAAATCGCGGCGTGTCGGTGGCGCAAACTATCAGGTCCCGATCGAAGTGCGTCAGTCGCGTCGTAACGCGCTGGCGATGCGCTGGCTACGTGATGCCACGCGCAAGCGTAGCGAGAAGTCAATGGCTATGCGACTCGGCAACGAATTGCAGGAGGCATCTGAAGGCCGTGGCGGCGCGGTCAAAAAGCGTGAGGAGACACACCGAATGGCAGAAGCCAACAAGGCATTCTCCCATTTCCGCTTCTGACAACCCGATTATCCGTACGACAGGCAACAAGACCAAGTAACGAATTCATGGCTCGAACGACACCAATTGAACACTACCGAAACATCGGTATCAGCGCCCACATCGACGCCGGAAAGACGACGACGACTGAACGCATCCTGTTTTATACCGGCGTCTCGCACAAGATCGGTGAAGTTCACGATGGCGCCGCCGTCATGGACTGGATGGCGCAGGAACGCGAGCGCGGCATCACCATTACCTCTGCAGCAACGACCTGTTTCTGGAGCGGTATGGATGGTAAGTATCCAGAACATCGCATCAATATTATCGACACACCAGGTCACGTTGACTTCACCATCGAGGTCGAGCGATCCATGCGCGTGCTTGACGGCGCCTGCATGGTGTATTGCGCAGTCGGGGGCGTTCAACCGCAATCTGAAACAGTGTGGCGGCAGGCCAACAAGTACCGCGTGCCGCGATTGGCTTTTGTGAACAAGATGGATCGCCAGGGTGCAGACTTTCTGAAAGTCTATGAGCAGATGCGCACGCGGCTCAAGGCCAATCCTGTACCGATGCAGATTCCCATCGGCGCTGACGAAACCTTCACCGGCGTTATCGATCTGGTGAAAATGAAGGCGATTCTCTGGGACGACGCTGCGCAAGGTACACGATTCGAGGAAGTTGAGATTCCGGCTGAACTGCGTGATGAGGCTCAGCAGTGGCATGAAAAAATGGTCGAAGCTGCTGCAGAGGCGAACGAGGACTTGATGAACAAGTATCTCGAAAGCGGGGAATTGTCGGAGGACGATATCCGTCTGGGTATTCGATTACGGACGATTGCAGTTGAAATCGTACCGATGATGTGCGGTTCGGCATTCAAGAACAAAGGCGTGCAGGCGATGCTTGACGGTGTTATTGAATACATGCCGTCACCAAGCGACATTCCCCCGGTAGCAGGTGTGCTTGAAAATGGCGATGAGGGCGAGCGTGCTGCCAAGGACGAAGAACCGTTTGCAGGTCTTGCGTTCAAGATCATGACTGACCCTTACGTCGGGCAATTGATATTTTTCCGTGTCTATTCTGGCGTCATCAACTCGGGCGACACTATATATAACCCGGTCAAGGGCAAGAGAGAACGCGTTGGCCGCATCCTGCAGATGCACGCCAATCAGCGTGAAGAACTCAAGGAAGTGCGCGCCGGTGACATTGCCGCGGCGGTCGGGCTCAAGCTCGCGACGACGGGTGATACCTTGTGCGATGCGGACAAGGTCATTGTTCTCGAGAAGATGGAGTTCCCTGACCCGGTGATCTCTCAGGCCGTCGAACCCAAGACCAAGGCTGACCAGGAAAAGATGGGTATCGCGCTGGGCCGGCTTGCGCAGGAAGATCCCTCGTTCCGTGTCTGTACAGACGAAGAGTCAGGCCAGACGATTATTTCCGGCATGGGCGAGTTGCACCTGGAAATTCTGGTTGATCGCATGAAGCGCGAATTCGGCGTCGAAGCGAATATTGGCAAGCCGCAAGTTGCTTATCGCGAAGCGATCAGGAAGATGGTCGACGTGGAAGGGAAGTTCGTCAAGCAAAGTGGTGGCAAGGGTCAGTATGGACACGTCTATTTGAAACTCGAACCGGCCGAACAAGGCGCCGGCTACGAATTTGTTGACCAGATCAAGGGCGGTGCCGTACCGCGCGAATACATCCCGGCAGTGAACAAGGGTGTTACCGAGGCGTTGACCGGTGGCGTGCTGGCTGGCTATCCGGTTGTCGATGTCAAGGTGACGCTGTTCGACGGTTCATATCACGATGTCGACTCATCGGAGAATTCATTCAGAATGGCCGGTATCCTGGCGTTCAAGGACGGCATGCGCAAGGCGAAGCCGGTGTTGCTCGAGCCGTTGATGGCCGTCGAGGTCGAAATGCCGGAAGAGAAGATGGGTGACGTCATGGGCGATCTGTCTTCACGGCGCGGCACTATCCAGGGAATGGAAGACATCGTCGGAGGCGGTAAGGTGGTACGTGCAGACGTACCACTGGCGGAGATGTTTGGATACGCGACGACGCTTCGTTCATTAACGCAAGGGCGCGCCACCTACACGATGGAATTTAAACATTATTCCGAAGCACCCAAGAGCATCGCGGACGGCATTATCAACAAGGACACCGCGGAATAGCGCGGTTCGGACGCAGTACAGAGCGGCGAGAGGTCATCATGGCAAAGGGAAAGTTTGAGCGCACCAAGCCGCACGTAAACGTAGGCACGATTGGTCACGTAGACCATGGAAAGACGACGCTGACAGCGGCGATCACGGCGATATTGGCCGAGAAGTACGGTGGTGAGAAGAAGGGCTACGACCAGATAGACAACGCGCCGGAAGAAAAGGCGCGCGGCATCACTATTAATACGGCGCACGTTGAATACGAGACCGAAGGCCGTCACTACGCGCACGTTGACTGTCCGGGGCACGCGGACTATGTGAAGAACATGATCACTGGTGCTGCGCAAATGGACGGCGCGATATTGGTCGTGTCTGCAGCGGACGGTCCGATGCCGCAAACGCGCGAGCACATACTGCTCGCTCGCCAGGTTGGAGTGCCCTACATCATCGTGTACCTGAACAAGGCCGACATGGTCGATGATGCCGAATTGCTCGAACTGGTTGAAATGGAAGTGCGCGAATTGCTCTCCAAGTACGACTTTCCGGGAGACGACACGCCGATTATTACCGGCTCGGCGCTCAAGGCGCTCGAAGGCGACAAGGGCGAACATGGTGAAGAATCGATATTGAAGCTTGCCGCAGCACTTGACGAGTACATACCCGAACCCAAGCGTGCGCTGGACATGCCGTTTTTGATGCCTGTGGAAGACGTATTCTCCATCTCTGGTCGTGGCACAGTGGTCACGGGCCGGGTTGAGCGTGGCGTGATCAAGGTCGGCGAAGAAATCGAGATTATTGGTCTGAAAGACACGGTCAAGACCGTATGTACCGGCGTTGAGATGTTTCGCAAGCTGCTTGATCAAGGTCAGGCAGGCGATAACGTGGGCATACTGCTGCGCGGGACCAAGAGAGAAGACGTCGAGCGTGGTCAGGTACTGGCCAAGCCGGGCAGCATCACCCCGCACACGAAGTTTCATGCCGAAGTGTATGTGCTGTCCAAGGACGAAGGCGGTCGGCACACGCCGTTTTTCAATGGCTACCGGCCGCAGTTTTACTTCCGCACCACGGACGTGACCGGCTCGATTGAGTTGCCCAAGGGCACGGAGATGGTCATGCCCGGGGACAACATCCAGATGACGGTGAGTTTGATCCAGCCCATAGCGATGGAAGAGGGATTGCGCTTTGCCATTCGCGAAGGTGGACGTACTGTCGGTGCCGGAGTCGTGGCCAAGGTGCTTGAGTGACTTTTATTGATTTAATACGTGGGGCGAGAGTCGAGAGGCGAGAGGTGAGGCGCGAGAGCGAATTCGCTGCCTTTCCGGGTCACCTCACTCCACACGGAATCTAAATATGGAAAACCAGAAAATACGAATCCGATTGAAAGCGTTCGATTATCGCCTGATCGACCAGTCCGCGATTGAGATTGTCGAGACCGCAAAACGTACTGGAGCAGTTGTAAAGGGCCCGGTCCCATTACCAACAAGGATCGAGCGTTTCGATCTCTTGCGCTCGCCGCACGTTGACAAATCGTCGCGCGACCAGTTGGAAATGCGTACTCATCTACGTCTGATGGACATCATTGATCCGACCGACAAGACTGTAGATGCGTTGATGAAACTCGATTTGCCCGCGGGGGTAGACGTGGAAATCAAGCTGTAAAGTTCAGGGGGCGAAAGCGCCCTGCGCTAAAAATTTGAAAAACCGGCTGGCCAACTGAAGCCAGCACCTCTGAAGAGGAAATAAAAATGACGTTAGGACTTGTCGGTCGCAAGGTCGGCATGACCAGGTTTTTTACTGACACCGGGAGTTCCGTCCCGGTGACGGTAGTGGACGTGTCTGAAAACCGTGTGGCCCAGATCAAGACGAACGAGACCGATGGATACTCGGCCGTCCAGGTTGCCGTCGGCAAGCGTCGTGCTAATCGTATCAGTAAGGCACAGGCGGGACATTTCGCAAAAGCCGGAGTCGAAGGCGCGCGCGTTCTGCGCGAGTTTCGCGTTGCCCCTGAACAGCTGACCAGCCTTGAAATAGGTGGCAGCATTGGGGTCGACCTGTTCGAGGTCGGGCAGCGCGTCGATGTGTCCGGCACCACCAAAGGCAAAGGATTTTCTGGCGTAATCAAGCGCCACAATTTCTCTTCCCAGCGGGCGAGCCACGGTAACTCTATATCGCACAATGCGCCCGGTTCTACCGGTATGAATCAGGACCCGTCCCGGGTTTTCCCCGGCAAACATATGGCTGGTCAATACGGATCGGTACGCCGCACGGTACAAAATCTGGAAATCGTTCGCATTGACCCTGAACGCAGCTTGTTGCTGGTCAAAGGTCCAATACCTGGCGCAGATGGCACTGATGTAATCGTGCGTGCGTCCGTGAAGTCGAAGGGCTAGGCGATGGAACTGAAAATCATAAACGACGAAGGCAAAGCAACTTCCAGTGTCAATGCGTCAGACGAATTGTTCGCTCGGGACTACAACGAGCCGCTGATTCATCAGATTATTACTGCCTACCTGGCCAATGCGCGCAAAGGTACAAGGGCGCAGAAAGCACGTGGTGATCTGGATCGATCGCACCGTAAACCCTGGCGCCAGAAAGGCACGGGTCGCGCGCGTGCGGGTTTTTCAGGAAGCCCGATCTGGCGAGGAGGCGGCAAAGCGTTTCCGTCCAGCCCCGACGAGAATTTCAGCCAAAAGGTCAACCGCAAGATGTATCGCGCGGGAATGGCGTCAATCTTCTCGCAACTTGTTCGGGAGGGTCGTCTCTCGGTGGTCGACGCGTTCAGTGTCGACGCGCCCAAGACAAAGCTGCTCCACCAGAAAGTGAAGGGCATGGGTATGGACAGCGTACTGATCATTACCGACACACCTGACGAGAATCTTGCGCTTTCATCGCGTAACCTGCCCAACGTACACGTCGTTGAGGCAGGCCAGGAGGACCCGGTCAGCCTGCTGCATTTCGGCAGCACCATCATGACCAAGGCGGCAGTTTCCAGAATAGAGGAGATGTTGTCATGAGCGAGCCATCCGTGAGTCAGGAGCGATTACTGCAAGTATTGCTTGCACCGGTCGTGTCTGAAAAAAGCACTTATGTCGCCGACAAACACGAACAGGTCATATTTCGGGTCGCGCCAGATGCGAGCAAACCGGAAATCAAGGCCGCAGTTGAGCTTTTGTTCAAGGTGCAGGTCGATAGCGTCCAGGTCATGAACGTAAAAGGCAAAGTCAAGCGTTTCGGGCGCTCTCTTGGCCGGCGCCGCAATTGGAAGAAGGCATATGTCTGTCTCAAGCCAGGACAGGAAATCAACTTTGCGGCAGGGGAGGCTAACTAAATGGCTCTGGTAAAGACAAAGCCTACGTCGGCTGGCAGGCGTAGCGTCGTAAAAGTAGTCAACGCAGACCTGTATAAAGGTCGTCCGCATCAAGCGCTGGTCGAAACGAATCCAAAGAATGCCGGGCGCAACAGCCGCGGGCATATTACCGTGCGGCATCAGGGCGGAGGGCACAAACGCCTCTATCGTGTCATTGACTTCCGGCGCAATAAGGATGGCGTTGCCGCGCGGGTAGAACGGCTGGAATACGATCCGAATCGCAGCGCGAACATTGCCCTGATCTGTTATGCAGACGGCGAACGTCGCTATATCATCGCGCCGAAGGGCATCAAGATCGGTGACGAGCTTTTGAATGGCGCACAGGCTCCGATCAAGCCGGGCAATACGCTGCCGTTCAGGAACATTCCTGTTGGGACGATTGTTCACTGTGTAGAGTTGCGGCCTGGAAAAGGTGCACAAATGGCCCGCTCGGCAGGCGCTTCGGTGCAGCTACTTGCGCGCGAAGACGCGTACGCGCAGCTACGTCTGCGATCGGGTGAGATTCGCAAAGTACACGTGGACTGCCGTGCGACCATTGGCGAAGTCGGCAACTCAGAACACAACCTGAGGAGTATCGGCAAGGCAGGCGCAATGCGCTGGCGCGGCGTGCGCCCGACGGTGCGAGGTGTCGCGATGAATCCGGTTGATCACCCGCACGGTGGCGGCGAAGGCCGTACCGGCACCAAGCGTGATCCGGTCAGTCCTTGGGGAACGTTGACCAAGAGCTTCAGAACCCGCAAGAACAAGCGAACGCAGAGCATGATTGTGCGCCGCCGCTCGAAGTAAAAGTAAGAGGTAATCGAATATGTCACGCTCAGTGAAAAAAGGCCCGTTCGTCGATCTGCATTTGATGCAGAAAGTTGAAGCCGCACGTGCCACCAACGACAAACGCCCGGTGAAGACCTGGTCACGGCGCTCGACCGTGCTCCCGGACTTCGTTGGATTGACCATTGCGGTGCATAACGGGCGTCAACATGTGCCTGTTTACATTACCGAAAACATGGTTGGCCACAAGCTCGGTGAATTTGCGCATACGCGTACGTTCAAGGGGCATGCAGCCGATCGCAAGACCGGCGCGGCAAGGAAGTAGCAACGTAAATGCAAGGAAACAGCGAGAGCGCAAAGGAGTGAATGAAATGCAAACCTCGGCCGTGTTACGCGGTGTCAGGCTATCGCCCCAGAAGGGCCGGTTGGTTGCCAACCAGATTCGGGGCCTGTCCGTGGATAAAGCGCTCAACGTGCTGAAATTCAGTCCGAAGAAGGGCGCACGTATTATTCAGAAAGTCGTTGAGTCGGCAATTGCCAATGCCGAACACAACGACGGCGCAGATATAGACGAACTCAAAATTACGCGCATTCTCGTGGAACAGGGCCCGGTACTGAAACGGTTCCGACCACGTGCGAAAGGCCGCGCTTCCAAAATACTCAAGCCATCCTCTCACATTTTCGTGACAGTTGGCGACGAGTCCAAGGAGTAGAAATGGGACAGAAAATCAACCCGATCGGGTTTCGCCTTGCCGTGCAACGAAACTGGACCTCACGATGGTATTCCAACAGTGGCGGGTTCTCCGACATGCTGCTCGAAGATATCAAGGTACGCAGTTATCTTCGCAAACGGCTTGGACATGCGGCGGTCGCCAGAGTTGTGATCGAGCGGCCGACCAAGAACGCGAAAATCACGATTCACAGTGCGCGACCGGGTGTCGTTATCGGCAAGAAGGGCGAGGACATAGAAAAGCTGCGCGCGGAACTTCAGCAATTGATGGGCGTGCCGGTGCACGTCAATATTGAGGAAGTTCGCAAGCCGGAAGTTGATGCGCAGTTGATCGCTGATTCCATCGCACAGCAGTTGGAAAAGCGCATCATGTTCCGACGTGCAATGAAGCGTGCGATTCAGAATGCAATGCGACTAGGTGCGCAAGGAATCAAGATTATGAGTGCCGGGCGTCTTAACGGAATCGAAATCGCACGCACAGAGTGGTATCGGGAGGGTCGAGTGCCTCTGCACACGCTTCGCGCAGATATCGACTACGGTGTTTCAGAGGCGAAGACGACTTACGGAGTTATTGGAATCAAGGTCTGGGTATACAGAGGTGAGGTCATTGGCCGTGGTGATCAGCCGGTAGCACCTGGCGGTGCAGACAACGTGCCTCCGAAAAAGCCCAGAAGAGCAGGAGTAACAAATGCTGCAGCCCGCTAAAACGAAGTTTCGTAAGGTTTTCAAGGGACGCAACTATGGCGTCGCGACGCGCGGCGCCAAGGTATCCTTTGGTGAATTCGGCCTGAAAGCAATTGATCGTGGCCGCCTCACGGCACGCCAGATTGAAGCCGCGCGCCGGGCGATGACACGCCACATCAAACGCGGTGGCCGCGTCTGGATTCGCATTTTTCCGGACAAGCCGATTTCGCAGAAGCCGGCCGAGGTGCGCATGGGTAAAGGCAAAGGCAGTATCGAGTACTGGGTTGCCGAGATTCAGCCGGGCAAGGTTCTTTACGAAATGGATGGCGTTCAGGAAGACGTTGCGCGTGAAGCGTTCCGTCTGGCCGCAGCCAAGCTTCCGCTGCGTACCGTGTTTGTGCAACGTACCTTGGGATAAGCGATGAAAGCGAGCGAACTCAGAAACAAGAGCCAGGCTGATCTGGACAAGGAACTCAACGAGCTGCTCAAGGCGCAGTTTTCGATGCGCATGCAACTCGCGACGCAGCAACTCACCAATACCAGTCAACTTGGAAAAGTGCGTAAGGACATTGCCCGCGTACGCACGGTAATGACGGAAAAGGCGGCCAAGGCATGAGCGAGAACACCACCACTAAAAATCGCCGACGGCTCACAGGTCACGTTATCCGCGACAAGATGGACAAAACTGTGATCGTGAGGGTCGACCGGATGGTTCGGCACCCCCTGTATGGGAAGTACGTGCGTCGGTCTACCAACTATCATGCGCACGATGAAAAGAATGAGTGCCATACCGGCGATACTGTGCTTATCGAAGAAAGCCGGCCGATCTCCAAAAGCAAGTCCTGGAAGGTGGCCCGCCTCGTCGAACGTGCTGTCCGGGTTTAAAGCACGCTTGCGAAGGTAGATCAATACGCGTAAAATCGCGCGGTTTTGTCGCCGCAGGTACAAGTGGCGATCGTAAGTAAAGCCTGGAGCAGGCGGGCTTACACGATCAAACAAAGTCGTGATCAAACAATACCTTGCTACCAACTTTGGGTCTTGCCTGGGTTGGTCATAGGCCTAGTTTGACCATGAATTGTTTGAACATGATTTGTTTGAACATGCAGTTGCAGGTCATGGAATTCACTGGCATCGGCCCGTATTGAAGCGGGCAGAATTTTTGAAGCAGGGCCTGGGTTTCTAATTTGACGCAGGAGCATCGCTCCCGAAATCAAGCAGGGACGATATGTCCCGAGAATTCAACCCGGAGCGATAAGTTCCGAGGCAATGATCCGAACGGGTCCCAAAACTGGCTCGCCGTTGAAACAAGCAGGACGAGCAAAGTTGGAATGAGGTTAAGTATATGATTCAAATGCAGTCCCGGCTCAAGGTCGCCGACAACACCGGTGCACGTTCGGTCATGTGTATCAAGGTGCTTGGTGGCTCAAAGCGACGTTATGCCGGAGTTGGCGACGTCATCAAAGTGAGTGTCAAGGACGCCGCGCCGCGTGGAAGAGTCAAAAAGGGCGAGATATACAACGCCGTCGTAGTGCGTACTGCTTCGGGAGTACGTCGAGCCGACGGCTCGCGGATCAAGTTTGACTCGAACGCGGCGGTTTTGCTCAACGCAAAGCTTGAGCCGATTGGTACCCGTATCTTCGGCCCGGTAACTCGTGAACTTCGAACCGAGCGGTTCATGAAGATCGTTTCCCTGGCACCCGAGGTTCTCTGAGGAGTTTGGCAATGCGCAAGATTCGCAGAGACGACCAGGTCGTCATCCTCACCGGCAAAGATCGTGGCAAACGAGGCACGGTACTGCGTATCGCCGGTGAAGACCGGGTCGTTGTAGAAGGGGCCAATCGCGTCAAGAAGCACGAGAAGCCCAATCCGGCAAAGGGATCGACCGGCGGAATCGTCGAAAAGGAAATGCCGATCCATATCTCGAATGTGGCCGTTTTCAATCCGGCAATCGAGAAAGCTGATCGAGTCCGCATCAAAACGCTTGATGACGGGCGCAAGGTCCGGATTTTCCGGTCCAATGGTGAGATGGTGGATACCTAAGAGATAGTTATGGCAAAGCAAGAAGAAGAAAAAGCGGCTGTCAAGAAAAAGGCGCCCAAAGCAAAGGCGGCTGGCGAAAAAGCACCCAAGGCCAAAACGCCCAAGGCAAAGGCAGGTGACGAAAAAGTTGCCAAGGAAAAGGCGCCCAAGGAGAAAGCCTCGAGCGAGAAAGCCCAAGCACCGCGGCTTGCCGAGCAGTATCAGAAAGAGATCGTGCCCGGGCTGATGAAGCAGTTTAATTACAAATCGGTCATGCAGGTCCCGCGCATTCAGAAGATCGTCCTCAACATGGGCGTCGGCGACGCGGTAAACGACAAGAAAATTCTCGAGCACGCAGTCGCAGACATGACAAAGATCTCTGGCCAGAAACCGGCGGTTACCAAAGCACGAAAGTCGATCGCCGTTTTCAAGATCAGGGAAGGGTATCCGATCGGTTGCAAGGTCACATTGCGAAGCACTCGAATGTACGAATTTCTGGATCGTCTGATCAGTGTGGCGATTCCTCGAGTTCGCGACTTTCGTGGAATTTCAGGTCGGGCATTTGACGGCAGAGGCAACTTCAACATGGGTGTAAAAGAGCAGATCATTTTTCCCGAAATCGAGTATGACAAGATCGATGCTCTGCGTGGACTCAACATCACCATAACGACCACGGCGAAAACTGACGACGAAGCGCGTGCGCTTCTTTCGGCGTTCAGATTTCCGTTCAGGACTTGAGGTAGACATGGCAAGACAATCTGTGATCAACCGCGAAGGCAAGCGTCGCAACACCGTCAAGAAATTCGCTGCCAAGCGCGCTGAAATTATGGCCACTCTGCGAAGCAGCAGCGCGTCCGATGAAGAAAAAGCGGTAGCACGCGAAAAGTTGCAGAAACTTCCGCGCAACGCCAGCCCGGTTCGGCTTCGCAATCGCTGCGCACTGACTGGCCGCCCCCGCGGCGTATTCAAGAAATTCGGTCTGGCGCGCAACAAGCTTCGCGAGATAGCCTTGCGTGGCGAAATTCCTGGCGTGATCAAAGCGAGCTGGTAGGAGATACAGACAGATGAGCATGAGTGACCCGATTTCGGACATGCTGACCCGCATTCGCAATGCGCAAATGGCGGAGAAAGTGTCTGTGGCGATGCCGATGAGCAAGATCAAGATCGCGATCGCCAAAGTGCTGCAAGACGAGGGCTACATCGAGGATTTCAAGGTGGACGGCAATGTTGCGAGCAAGCCGCAGCTCGAGATCGGCCTGAAATACTATGCCGGCAAACCGGTTATCGAGCGTATCGAGCGCGTCAGCAGGCCGGGACTGCGTATTTACAAACCGGCGCGCGATATTCCGCAGGTAATGAACGGACTTGGGGTCGCTATTGTTTCTACGTCACGCGGCGTTATGACTGATCGCAAGGCTCGCTCGACCGGTGTCGGTGGCGAGGTCCTTTGTATTGTCGCTTGACCATGACTCAGCTTGATCGAACTGGAGCAGACTATGTCGCGCATTGCTAAAAACCCGGTGAACATTCCCGCAGGTGTTGATGCCACCATAGGAGGGGATGCGATAACGGTAAAAGGTTCGCTGGGCACGCTGTCGCAGCCGGCGAGCAAGTTGGTAAACGTCAAGCGCGACGGTGACACGTTTGTTTTCGAAGCCGCCGACAAGAGTCCGGCGGCAAATGCGATGTCCGGAACGTTGCGCGCACTCGTTGCCAATATGGTTGCCGGTGTGAGTTCGGGATTCGAGAAGAAGTTGACTTTGGTTGGGGTTGGTTATCGGGCCCAGGCGCAAGGTGACAAACTCAACCTGTCGCTCGGCTTTTCGCACCCGGTTGTTCACCAGATGCCAAAAGGCATCAAGGTCGAAACGCCGCAGCAGACCGAGGTCGTCATTAAAGGCATCGACAAGCAGCTGGTCGGACAAGTGGCCGCCGAAGTGCGCGCCTATCGCCCACCGGAGCCTTACAAAGGTAAGGGCGTTCGATATGCGGATGAGCATGTCGTACGCAAGGAAACCAAGAAGAAGTGAACGTAACGCGATGATTGAGAAAAAGAAGGCAAGACTGCGCAGAGCACGGCAGACGCGCCACAAGATGGCTGAGCTTGGTGCGGTGCGGTTACTTGTGCACCGGTCCAACGGACATATGTACGCGCAAATTATCGATAGCGGTGCGAAGGTCGTTGTCCATGCGTCAACGCTTGAAGCCGACGTACGTAAACAGGTCGGACATGGCGGCAATGTTGAAGCCGCCGCGATGATCGGCAAACGTATCGCTGAAAAAGCCAAGGAAAAAGGCGTCGAACAGGTTTCGTTCGACCGTTCCGGATTCAAATATCACGGTCGCGTTAAAGCGCTTGCTGAGGCTGCGCGCGAAGCCGGGTTGAAGTTCTAAGGAAGAACCAATGGCAAGAATGCACCAGCAGAGAAGTGGTCCGAGCGACGGATTGCGCGAGAAAATGGTCGCGGTCAATCGCGTCACCAAAGTGGTCAAGGGAGGTCGTGTCCTTGGCTTTGCGGCCCTTGCCGTTGTTGGTGACGGGGATGGCGGTGTCGGCATGGGCAAGGGCAAGGCACGCGAGGTGCCAGTTGCTGTCCAGAAGGCGATGGAAGAGGCGAGAAAGAAGTTGTTCAAGGTTGGGTTGCGCGACGGAACGCTTCAACACGCGGTGGTTGGCATTCATGGTGCCGCCAAGGTGTACATGCAGCCTGCGTCGGAAGGAACCGGAATTATCGCCGGTGGTCCAATGCGTGCGATCTTTGAAGTGATGGGCGTTTCAGACATTCTTGCCAAATGCATTGGTTCGACCAATCCTTATAACGTTGTGCGAGCAACGCTCAACGGCCTTGCTGCCATGAATTCGCCGAGCGAAATTGCGCTCAAGCGCGGCAAGACGGTTGAAGAGATTCTGGGTTAACCGGCATGGCCGAAAAGAAATCAGCCGCAGACGACGCAACCGCAGATAAGGCAACCGCAGATAAGGCAGGCGACCAGACCTCGTCTGCAAAGGAAACGGCGGACAAAACGCCAGCCAAAACGGCGGCAAAGAAGCCGGCAGTGAAAAAAGCCGCACCGAAAAAGGCGCCGGCCGAGAAGAAGGCAGTCAAGAAAGTGGCCGCGCCCCAAGCTAAAAAGGCCGCGCCGGAAAAAACTGTCAAGGTCACGCTCGTTAAAAGCGTGATCGGAACAAAGGCGTCGCATCGGGCCACGGTACGCGGTCTGGGATTGCGGCGCATTCGCCACAGCGTCGAACTGGAAGACACGCCGGCGGTACGTGGAATGATCAACAAGGTGAACTACCTCCTGAGGGTGGAGGCGTAAATGCGACTCAACG
Organism: uncultured Burkholderiales bacterium; assembly: GCA_951812315.1. Taxonomy (GTDB): domain Bacteria; phylum Pseudomonadota; class Gammaproteobacteria; order Burkholderiales; family Eutrophovitaceae; genus SG8-40. Next base: position 16,625 of record CATOSA010000032.1, on the reverse strand, counting down.
AAATCAAGCCTGCGGCCGGTTCACGGCCTTCACGTCTTCGCGTAGGGCGCGGCATTGGCAGCGGCAAGGGAAAGACCGCAGGTCGCGGCCACAAGGGTCAGCATTCCCGTTCCGGCGGATATCACAAAGTGGGATTCGAAGGCGGACAGATGCCGATGGCGCGGCGCCTGCCCAAGCGAGGGTTTGTTTCCATGACACGCGGCCACACCGTTGAAGTGCGGTTGTCGGTACTGAACAAAATCGAAGGCGACGAAGTCGATCTTCTGGCACTCAAGCAGGCGGGAATTTTGCCCAAGGGCACAGTCGCCGGGAAAATCATTCTTGCCGGCAAGATCGAAAAGAAGCTGAAAGTACGCGGCCTTGGTATCACAAAGGGTGCCCGCGCGGCCATTGAGGCTGCCGGCGGGAGCGTAGTCGACTCCTAGTCGACGCAAAGTCAATGAATACGCATAGTCGAGAAACAGAGGAATAAGGTTTGGCGCAACAAGACGGCATGCTCGGAATGGCAGGCAAGTTCGGCGATCTGAAACGCCGACTTCTATTCCTGCTGGGCGCGCTCATCGTCTATCGTATCGGTGCGCACATCCCGGTTCCGGGTATTGATCCGGTGACGCTGCAGGAATTGTTCAAGGCCCAGGAGGGCGGCATCCTGGGAATGTTCAATATGTTCTCGGGCGGTGCGCTGTCGCGATTTACTATCTTTGCGCTCGGAATCATGCCGTACATTTCGGCATCGATCATCATGCAGTTGCTGACGGTCGTCGTTCCGACGCTAGAGCAGCTCAAGAAAGAAGGCGAGGCTGGCCGGCGCAAGATCACCCAGTACACGCGCTATGGGACGCTTGTTCTGGCCACTTTCCAGGCCACCGGTATTGCAATTGCGCTTGAATCGCAAAGCGGACTCGTTATTGAGCCGGGGCTGGTGTTTCGTTTTACAGCAGTCGTGACTCTGGTAACAGGCACGATGTTTCTGATGTGGCTGGGCGAACAGATTACTGAGCGCGGTATCGGCAACGGGATCTCGCTGATCATATTTGCCGGGATCGCGGCAGGACTTCCGGCAGCGCTCGGAGGTACGCTTGAACTGGCACGTACCGGCACATTCTCTATTCCGCTGGTGCTGCTGCTGCTCATGGGAGCGGTACTGGTAACTGGCTTCGTTGTATTCGTCGAACGCGGGCAGCGCAAGATTCTGGTCAATTATGCAAAGCGCCAGGTTGGCCGGAAGGTGTACGGCGGTCAGAGCTCGTTTCTTCCGCTGAAGCTCAATATGGCTGGCGTGATACCGCCAATTTTTGCGTCAAGTATTATCCTGTTTCCCGCGACGCTGGCTGAACTTCTCGGTTCCAGCGAGAATGTGTATTGGCTTCGTGACATCGGCGGACTACTGCATCCGGGACAGCCTCTGTACGTCGCGTTCTATGCGGCGGCGATTATTTTCTTCTGCTTTTTCTACACCGCCCTGGTCTTCAATCCTCGTGATACGGCCGAGAACCTCAAGAAGGGTGGCGCATTTGTACCGGGTATTCGCCCCGGAGAGCAGACAGCAAAATACATTGAGAAAATCATCATGCGCCTGACATTGGCAGGTTCTTTGTACATCACGGCGGTGTGTCTGCTGCCCGAATTCTTGATCGTGAAGTGGAACGTTCCGTTCTATTTCGGTGGTACCAGCCTGCTGATTATTGTTGTTGTGACCATGGACTTCATGCAGCAAGTACAGGCATATGTCATGTCGCACCAGTACGAAAGCCTGCTGAAGAAGGCCAACTTCAAGGGCGGAATGTTTCCGACCCGATGAGGAGCGAGTAAATGAAAGTTAAGGCATCGGTCAAGAAACTGTGTCGGTACTGCAAAGTAATCCGGCGTAATAACGTTGTGCGGATCATTTGCAGGGACCCTCGTCACAAGCAGCGACAAGGTTAATCTGCTCCGGCAGCTGGCATACAGGAATAAGAGACTATGGCACGAATTGCAGGCGTAAACATACCGAACCATAAACACGCGTGGGTCGCACTGATGGCGATCTACGGGATAGGCCGCACGCGCGCTTACAAGATCTGCGCAGATGCGGGCGTGACGCCGTCGGAAAAAATGAAGGACCTGTCCGATTCGGATGTAGAGAAGTTACGCGAGCAGGTCACGAAGTATTCGATCGAAGGTGATTTGCGCCGTGAAGTCTCCATGAACATCAAGCGGCTGATGGATCTGAGCACCTACCGTGGATCGCGTCACCGCAGGGGATTGCCCGTGCGGGGACAGCGCACAAAAACGAATGCGCGCACCCGAAAAGGGCCGAAGAAGGTACTGCGCGCGATGAAGAAATAGCGCATTTCAGGTTATTACATTCGAAGTTTTGATTTCGACTCAAGCGCATTTGAAGTTGGCGCAATCGAACTCACTGTAATCGCAGCAACAGATCAAACAGGCAGGAAAACTCAACGATGGCAAAGGCAACTACCCGGGTCCGAAAGAAGGTCAAGAAGAACATCGCGGAAGGTATCGCGCATGTTCACGCCTCTTTCAACAATACGATAATCATGATCACTGACCGGCAGGGCAATGCATTGTCCTGGGCAACGTCGGGGTCGAGTGGGTTCAAGGGCTCGCGCAAAAGTACACCGTTCGCTGCACAGATCGCGGCGGATCATGCCGGGCGGGCCGCACAGGACTGTGGCGTGAAGAATCTTGAAGTGCGAATCAAAGGCCCCGGGCCTGGCCGTGAGTCCGCAGTGCGTGCGCTCAATGCCGCCGGATTCAAGATCACCAGCATTTCGGATGTGACGCCGGTACCGCACAATGGCTGCCGTCCACCGAAAAAGCGCCGGATTTAGGGAGACTAACGTGGCCAGAAACCTCGATGCCAAGTGCCGCCAGTGCCGACGCGAAGGCGAGAAACTTTTTCTTAAGGGTGAGAAGTGTTTCACCGACAAATGCGCCATTGAGCGCCGTTCCTATCCGCCCGGACAGCATGGCCAGAAGCATATTCGGATATCGGATTTTGGAAGGCAGCTTCGCGAAAAGCAGAAAATTCGCCGGATATACGGCGTGCTGGAGCGCCAGTTTCGCAAGGGATACAAGGACGCTGCCCGCAAGAAGGGCGTGACTGGAGAGGCCTTGTTGCAGGGTCTCGAAAGCCGACTCGATTCGGTTGTTTACCGCATGGGTTTCGGTGTGTCGCGTACGGAAGCGCGGCAAGTCATCAGCCACAATTCGATTGTGGTGAACGGTAAGCGCGTCAACATTCCTTCCTACCAGGTGCGACCCGGTGACGTCGTTGAAGTGGCCGAGAAGTCGCGCGCCCAATTACGTATCAAGGCCGCCGCAGAAGCTGCCGAAAGCCGTGGCTTTCCCGAATGGCTGGAAGTGGACATCAAAGCGCTTAAAGGTACGTTCAAGGCGCTTCCGCAACGTTCAGAGTTGCCGTCGACAATCAATGAATCAATGGTCGTCGAACTTTATTCCAAGTAATACCGCTCCGGACCTGCCGGTCGGGAATTTGTCAGAAGTGAAAACTTTCGAAACTTTTTAAAGGGTCGAATCTATGCAAAGCAGCTTTCTCAAGCCGCGAATTATTGATGTGCAGCCAATTGGTAGCTCTCATGCGAAGGTAACGATGGAGCCATTCGAGCGCGGCTATGGCCATACGCTCGGTAATGCCCTGCGTCGTGTACTGTTGTCCTCCATGCCCGGTTACGCGCCGACCGAAGTCAAGATTTCGGGCGTTCTTCATGAATACTCGGCGATTGATGGCGTGCAGGAAGATGTCGTCGACATCATGCTCAATCTCAAAGGCATCGTTCTCAAACTGCACAATCGTGAAGAGGTTGTCCTTCAGTTGAAAAAGGAAGGCGAAGGCGCGGTTTGTGCGAGCGATATCGAGGGAACCCACGACGTGGAGATCGTCAATCCGGATCACGTCATCGCCCACCTTGCGCCGGGCGGCAAGCTCGACATGCAGATCAAGATCGAAAGTGGCAGGGGCTACATTCCTGCCAATGTTCGCGAGGATACTGAAGAAGGTCGCAGTATCGGAAGCCTGCTTCTGGACGCATCGTTCAGTCCGGTGCGACGCGTCAGCTACGCGGTCGAAAGTGCCCGTGTCGAACAGCGCACCGACCTCGACAAACTGGTTGTTGATATCGAGACCAACGGTGTGCTCGAACCGGAAGAAGCCATTCGCTACGCGGCGCGCATCCTGATGGAGCATCTTTCTACATTCGCCGATCTCGAAGGCACACCGGCACCGGTCGAAGCGCCGAAAACACCTCAGGTCGACCCGATTTTGCTGCGCCTGGTAGATGATCTTGAATTGACCGTTCGCTCTGCAAACTGTCTGAAGGCAGAGAATATCTATTACATTGGTGATCTTATCCAGCGTACCGAAACCGAGTTACTCAAGACACCGAACCTCGGCCGCAAGTCGCTCAATGAAATCAAGGAAGTTCTGGCTGTGCGCGGACTGACGCTCGGGAGGAAACTCGAGAGTTGGCCCCCTGCAGGCCTGGAAAAGGAATAAGGGGTAACGACGATGCGTCACCGTCTCGGACTGCGCAAGCTCAACCGCACCAGCGCTCATCGCCAGGCGATGTTGCGCAACATGACCAACTCACTCCTGAAGCACGAGGTGATCAAGACCACTCTGCCCAAGGCAAAAGAATTGCGTCGTGTTGCCGAGCCAATTATTACGTTGGGTAAAAAGCCTTCACTGTCAAATCGTCGGCTGGCGTTTGCACGGCTGCGTGACCGGGAGGTAGTGGTCAAGCTGTTTAATGAACTTGGGCCCCGATACGAGAAACGCAATGGGGGTTACCTGCGCATCCTCAAGTATGGTTTTCGCCAAGGCGACAATGCACCGATGGCACTGGTGGAACTGATGGATCGTAGCGACACTGAAAAGGCGGAAGATTAGAGCGTCCCAAGCGGACAAGGATGTTGTTGATCCGCTGCACGAAAGCCACCAAATGGAGGCTGTGTAAAAACCCGGAGGCCATCTTGTTCGAGGTGGCCTCTTTTTCATTTGTGATTAGATAGCCAGTGCCTTGCAGAGTTGCTTCGTTCCCGGGATGTTAATAGCACGGGTCAGGTTATAAGCGGTCACGGCCAATGCCATCTCGGCTTTGACCTTCTGTATGCCTCTTACCAGGAAACGCCCGCCGTCCATACGCCGCTTGAGCGTGCCAAATGGGTTTTCCACCATGCCGTTGCGCCGTTGCATCATGAGTGGATTGGCCGCGGTGCGATCGGCGACCTCGTTAAGCACGTCTTCCTCGAAGTGGCGCGTCACCCAGCGCTGCTTAGCGGCCGTACACCGCGCCTTGATGTGACAGTTCGTGCGCGCCTCACTGGTGTACAGCCAGTGGCGCTGCTTGTTCGACTGGGTCTTCTTTGGCAAGTGCTCACCGGCCGGGCACTCGTAGTAATCGCCCTCGCCGCAGTAGGTAAACTCCGATTTGTCGAAGTAGCAGCCATCGCCTTGGTTGTTCGTGGCGCGCTGTACCGGCACATAGGGGGCCTGGCAGCGCTTTAGCAGCTGACCATTGGAATAGCCTGCATCGGCCAGTACCTGCACCCGATCGCGCTGCAGTTGGCGTTGGCTGCGTCGCGCCATGCGATACAACTGCTGCAAATCATTGGCATTTTGTACCACGTCCACATCCACGATCAGGCGGTGCTTGCCATCGACCGTGCTTTGTACGTTGTAGCCAATATGTGCGCGGGGCATCACCCGCGCCTGCTCGTCCGTATCGGGCTGCGCCGAGACTTGCGCATCGTCCATCGCCCGGATGCGTTCGGTTAAGGTCTCGCGCTCGGCCCTGAGTGCGCCAAGAGCGCCTTGGGTGTCGCCGCCGTTGGGCCCTTGGTCATCATTGTCCTCATTGTCTTCGAGCGCATCGAGCCACGCTCCGATCCTGCGATCCAGGCCGCTGACTCGCTGTTGCAGATCTTTCTTGTGTGTGACTCGGCTGCGGCTGTTGTCCGCCCTGAACTTGCTGCCATCAACCGCGATTTGCTCGCCGCCATACAGCGCTTGCGAGCGGCAAAACTGCACGAACGCCCGACACACGCGCGTCAGGGCCACACGGTTGTCCACCCGGAAGTTGGCAATGGTCTTGTGATCTGGCGCCAGCCGGTTCAGCAACCACAGCACCTCGAGGTTCTTCCGGCACTCGCGCTCAAGACACCGTGAGCTGCGTACTCGGTGCATATAGCCGTACAAATACAGCTTTAACACATCACCCGGGTGGTACGGTGGCCGGCCCGTGGCCTGAAGCTGCATGCGGGCAAAACCAAGTGCATTCAAATCTAGCGTATCAACAAACGCGTCGATCACCCGGACTGCATTGTCCTGGCCTATCAGATCATCGAGCCGCTCCGGAAATAGCGTCGCCTGATCCCGGCTTTGTCCCTGAATGTGCATAAAAAAATACCCGCAACAATGTGCGGGTATTTTCTCAAAAACCCCAGACTATTTACACAGTCTCCATTGTGGCGGGTTTTTTTGCGCCTGTAGATATCCTCTGATTCCTGTCCGCACATTCGGCTGCGAACCGGGTCTAACCTGCGTATTTCACGAAGAAGGTGTGGGGGTTTCGCGCATTTGCAGTGCGAATACAATTGATAGCAGAGGTTTTTGGTATTTCCGCGCGAACCCACTTCGCCTGAGATGCAAATCCTTCGTGAAATACGAAGACTGCTAGCTTCAGGCTGTCTTCTTCATTTCAGACGGATGCCCTGCCAGCACAGTACTTAGATAGTGGCCAGTTTGACTGGATTCAATCTGCGTCAACTCCTCGGGAGTACCTGTTGCGACGATATACCCGCCTCCGTCGCCACCCTCCGGACCCAGATCGACGATCATGTCGGCAGTCTTGATGACGTCCAGATTGTGTTCAATGACCACGACGGTATTGCCGTGATCACGCAACCGATGAAGCACTCTTAACAACAGTTCGACGTCCTGGAAATGCAGGCCAGTTGTCGGTTCATCAAGAATATAAAGTGTGTTGCCAGTGTCGCGTTTGGACAACTCCTGGGAAAGTTTCACGCGCTGTGCTTCGCCACCAGACAAGGTTGGCGCACTTTGCCCGAGACGGACGTAACCGAGTCCGACATCCAGCAAGGTATCCAGCCTGCGAACAATTGATGGTACCGATGCGAAAAATTCTCTCGCTTGCTCGACGGTCATCTCCAGCACATCGTGAATGTTCTTGCCTTTGTAGCGGATCTCCATGGTTTCGCGGTTGTAGCGTTTCCCGTGACAGATATCGCAGGCAACATAAATATCCGGAAGAAAATGCATCTCAACCTTGATCACGCCGTCGCCCTGGCAAGCTTCGCAGCGACCGCCTTTTACATTGAAGGAAAAACGACCGGTGCCGTAACCGCGTTCGCGCGAAAGTGGCACATTGGCGAACAGCTCGCGCACCGGCGTGAACAAGCCCGTGTATGTGGCCGGATTCGATCTTGGCGTGCGTCCGATCGGACTTTGATCAACATTGACGACTTTGTCGAGATGTTCGAGTCCTTCAAGGTCGGCAAACTCTGCCGGGTCCGTAGATGACCCATATATATGTCGCGCCACTGCGCGATACACCGTATCGTTGATCAAGGTTGACTTGCCTGAGCCGGAGACGCCAGTCACGCAAATGAACTGTCCCAGCGGCAGATTTAGGGTCACGTCCTTAAGATTATTTCCGCGTGCGCCAGTCAATGTAAGCATTCGCTTCGGATCGGGTTTGCAGCGCAGTGAAGGGATGCTGATTTGCTTGCTTCCTCCCAGGTACTGACCGGTAACTGATTGCGGCGTGTCCACGATCTGCTCAGGCGTGCCGTGCGCGACGATCTCTCCGCCGTGCTCGCCTGCACCTGGCCCCATGTCAATGACATGGTCTGCCGTCAGAATTGCTTCCAGGTCGTGCTCAACCACTATCACCGAATTGCCGAGATCGCGAAGGCGCTTGAGCGTGTCTAGTAATCGATGATTGTCGCGTTGGTGTAAGCCGATAGATGGTTCATCAAGCACGTACATCACGCCTGTCAACCCGGAGCCTATCTGTGATGCGAGCCGGATTCGCTGCGTCTCGCCGCCCGATAACGTGTCGGCTGAGCGATGCAGACTGAGATAGCCGAGCCCGACGTCATTCAGAAACTTGATGCGTCCCAATACTTCGTTCACGATCTTGTCTGCAATTGCATGGCGGGAGCCTTCAAGCGTCAGATCGTCAAAGAATGCCTGCGATCGTCGCAGTGCAAGCATACTCACTTCGTGTATCGTTTTGCCGCCGACGAATACGTGGCGCGCCTCGCGCCGTAAACGTGAGCCGCCGCATTCCGGACAGCTGCGGTCGGCGATCAGTTTTCCAAGTTCCTCGCGTACGACGCCTGACTCGGTCTCTTTATAGCGGCGTTCCAGATTCGGAATGATGCCCTCGAAGGCATGTTCACGCTGATGCCGATTGCCGCGCTCGCCGATATAGGTGAACTGGATTTTCTCGCGGCCTGAACCATAGAGCACAGCATCGCGGATATTTTGCGGCAGATCCTCGAACGGCGTTTCAATGCTGAATTGGTAGTGTGCAGCAAGACTCATCAGCATCTGGAAGTAGAACTGGTTGCGCTTGTCCCAGCCCTTGATTGCGCCGGCGGCAAGCGAAAGTCCGGGAAACGCGACAACTCGTTGAGGATCGAAGAAGGTGATTTCTCCGAGACCGTCGCAGCGCGGACATGCGCCCATTGGGTTGTTGAATGAAAACAGCCTTGGTTCCAGTTCGGGCAGCGAATAGCTGCACACCGGGCAAGCGAAGCGAGCGGAAAATAGATGCTCCTTGCCGGTTTCCATTTCCACAGCAAGCACCCTGCTTTCAGAATGGCGCAACGCCGTCTCGAAAGACTCCGCCAGACGTTGTTTGACATCGGGTCGGATCTTGACGCGATCGACGACGATCTCGATTGTGTGCTTGTGGCGCCTAATCAGTTTTGGCACGTCATCCAGATCGTGAATCTGTCCGTCGACCCGCACCCGAACGAATCCCTGCGCGCGCAGATCATCGAACAGATCAACGTTCTCGCCCTTGCGCCCGACGACCAGTGGCGCAAGTATCATCAGCCGAGTGTCCTCCGGCAACTGTAGAACGTGATCGACCATTTGCGAGATTGTCTGCGCCGACAATGCCAATTTGTGGTCGGGGCATTGCGGTTCGCCGACCCGCGCGTATAACAAGCGAAGATAGTCGTGAATCTCGGTCACCGTGCCTACCGTCGAGCGCGGATTGTGGCTGCTTGCTTTTTGCTCGATCGCAATAGCCGGTGACAAGCCTTCGATCAGGTCGACATCAGGTTTTTCCATCAACTGTAGAAACTGTCGCGCGTATGACGACAGCGATTCCACATAACGGCGATGCCCTTCCGCATACAGTGTGTCGAACGCCAGCGAAGATTTTCCAGAGCCAGACAGACCGGTAACGACCACGAACTTGTTGCGCGGGAGGTCTACGTTGACGTTTTTGAGATTGTGCGTACGCGCGCCACGGATGCGAATTGTTTCCATTAATTTGATTTTGAATTCAACGTCTATATCGTTTTATTGGTGTGGCGCGCACAGTCAACGAATCGCAGACTGAAAACTGCGCGCCGGAAAAACTGCACGCCGGAAATGCCGCGCACCGGAAAAATTTGCGCCTGAATAACGGCGGGCAAGAAACGCGGCGCAAGAAACGCGGCGCAAGAAAACCAGCGCCACAAAAACATGCGCGCCAGAAATCATGCAAATGATAAACATGCACCCGATATAAACCTGTTAAGTCCCGTACAGCGGCCAACCTGTTACTATACTGCACTTCGAATTTCATTCCCAATCCGTTACTTAGGTTCCTTTTTCGATGCAGTCCCCGGATCGGATGTCGCCCCTGGAGCTGCGAGCGAGCCTGGGTCTGGCAAGTGTATTTGGCCTGCGAATGCTGGGGTTGTTTATCATCCTCCCGGTGTTTGTGCTGTATGCACGCGAACTTCCAGGCGGTAACAACCAAGTCCTCATTGGTATAGCGCTCGGCGCTTACGGACTCGCGCAGGCGTGTTTTCAACTGCTGTTTGGCCGTCTTTCCGATCGCTGGGGGCGCAAGCGCGCGATCTACCTCGGTCTGTTGATTTTCGCTTTGGGCAGCCTGGTTGCTGCGATGGCAGGCAATATTTATCTGGTTGCCGTTGGCCGCGCGATTCAGGGCGCCGGGGCAATCTCCGCTGCATTGATTGCGCTCACTGCAGACCTTACCCGCGACGACAATCGAACCAAGTCGATGGCAATCATCGGTATGACGATAGGCGCGACTTTTATCGTGTCCATGGTCGCCGGACCCGTGCTTAGTGGGATATTCGGCGTGCCCGGCATTTTTGCGCTGACGGGGGTCTTGGCACTGGCGGCGATGCTGGTGGTGCGTTTCATCGTCCCTGATCCGCCAGCGATTCCGTCAGGCAGCCGCGTTCAGACGCCGGGCACGGTAATGGACGTGCTTCGCGACAGACAGCTCGCACGGCTTAACTTCGGAATTTTTGCGCTACACGGGGTATTGATGGCGATGTTTGTTGTCGTTCCTGTTGAACTGGTTGAGCAGCTTGCACAAAGCGAGCACTGGAAGATGTACCTTGGCGTGATGCTCGCAAGCATCGCAATCATGCTGCCTGTCATGCTGGTATCCGAACGGCGTGGCCGACAGAAAGCCGCTTTTGTTGGCAGTATTGCGGTGATTGGCGTATCCGCTTTGTTGTTGGAGGCCGGCTCAGGCGTATTTCAGTTAATGGCTGGCGGGTTGGTCCTGTTTTTTGCAGCATTCAACTTGCTGGAGGCGATGTTGCCGTCGTTGGTATCCAGAGTCGCACCCGCGAATGCAAAAGGTACAGCGATTGGTGTTTACAGCACATTGCAGTTTCTTGGAACGTTTGCCGGCGCCGCCGCTGGCGGTTGGATGGCACAACATTACGGGAATGTTGCGGTGTTTGGATTGTGCGCATTTGTCGCCGGTGTCTGGCTGGTCGTAGCAAGCGGCATGCAAGTGCCGCGGAGGACAGCGCAGCCAGCAGCGAGCACGTGATGGCAGATTCCCGGCCTCGTCGAAGTATGATGGCAGGCTTGTACGGAAAGACCTCGGGCACGCAGCCTGTGGCCGGCGGCAGCGGGTGTGCGCCGCCTGAATATGAAGGCCGGTCAATGGTGCATACTGGCTACTAATGACGATGCATAAAGGATGGGGGAGAACACATGGCTTCGGTAAATAAGGCAATTCTGGTCGGTAATCTTGGTCAGGACCCTGAGATGAGGTATACGGCAGACGGCAGGGCAGTTGCTAAATTCAGCATCGCTACTTCAGAAAACTGGAAAGACAAGAACGGCGAGAGGCAGGAAAAGACCGAGTGGCATCGGGTTGTCATGTTCGACAAGGTGGCGGAGATTGCCGGGGAATACCTCAAGAAAGGTTCGCAAGCCTATTTCGAAGGTCGCATCCAGACGCGCAAGTGGACTGACAAGGAAGGCCAGGACCGATACACCACCGAAATCGTCGCCGATCGCATGCAGATGCTTGGTTCGCGATCGGGCGGATCATCACGGCCAATGCCCGATGAAGATGGCCGTGCCTCCGCTGGGAGCAAGCCTGCGCCTGCTGGCCAGCCGGCCGGGGGATTTGACGATATGGAAGACGATATCCCCTTCTAAGAACATGGTTATTGAGTAGAAAACGGATCCGTTTTCCGCGAAAATACGACGTTGTCTCGCCGCTCCACTTGATGGCTATCAAGTGGAGCGGCTGTTTCCTTTTTGACGAAAGGTAGTCTCGAATGGCATTGCGTAACGTCACGCTCAACGACAAGTACACCGTAACCGACGGTCGAATTTTCATAACCGGCACTCAGGCGCTGGTACGGTTGCCGATCATGCAGCACATGCGCGATCAAAGCGTTGGCCTGAACACCGCCTGCTATATCTCCGGCTACCGTGGCAGTCCTCTCGGTGCCTATGACCAGCAGTTGTGGGCCGCCGGTAACCACCTGAAGGATCACAATATCGTCTTTCAGTCGGGTGTAAATGAAGACATTGCCGCCACCGCGATCTGGGGCACCCAGCAAATGGGGCTGCATGGCAAGCCGAAATACGCGGGCGTATTCGGCATCTGGTACGGGAAAGGTCCCGGGGTCGACCGCACTGGCGACGTGTTTCGTCATGGCAACCTGGCGGGCACGCATCCCAGGGGGGGGGTGCTGGTTCTCATGGGCGATGATCACACCAGCGAGTCGTCGACCACGGCGCACCAGAGCGAATACGCGCTGGTCGACGCGATGATTCCAATACTCAATCCTGCCGGCGTTCAGGAACTGCTCGACTATGGATTGATCGGTTGGGCGTTGTCACGCTATTCCGGTTGCTGGGTTGGACTCAAGAGTATGAAAGACACCATTGACGCCAGCGCAACCGTCGATGTCAGTCCCGAGCGCGTGCAAATTGTCACGCCCACTGAGTTCAGCATGCCCGAAGGTGGGGTACACATCCGCTATCCAGATACGCCGCTTGAACAGGAAGAACGCCTGCACAAGGTCAAAATCGAAGCTGTGCTCGCATTTGCGCGTGCCAACAAGCTCGACAAAGTAGTGGTGGATTCGCCAGATGCCAAAATTGGTATTGTCACTTGCGGCAAATCCTATATGGATGTGCGCCAGGCACTTCAGTATCTCGGCGTCGACGATGCGGAAGCAGGCCGTCTTGGCCTTCGCGTATACAAAGTTGCGATGACATGGCCGCTGGAGCCGACCGGTTTGCGCGAATTCGCAGAGGGGCTCGACAAGATCATCGTCGTAGAAGAGAAACGCGGATTGGTCGAGGGTCAGATCAAGGAGGTGTTGTACAACGTCGCGGATGCAGCGGAAGTCATTGGCAAGCGTGACGAGTTCGGCAAGGAATTGTTCCATTCAATTGCAGCGCTCGACCCGAATGAAATCGCGATTGCGATTGGGCGCCGAATTCTTGAACGAAACAACGATGCGCAACTTGCCGAGCGGGTTGCGGAACGCGAAAGGCTCGCCGGACGCGACCCGGACAAACCGGCAATGGAGCGCACGCCGTATTTCTGTTCGGGTTGCCCACACAACACCGGCACACGCGTGCCTGAGGGTTCGGTGGCGTTGTCAGGCATTGGTTGCCACTTCATGGCGCAATGGATGGACAGGCGCACCACGGGATACACGCAAATGGGTGGCGAAGGCGCAAGCTGGATGGGCGAGGCGCCTTTCGTAGAAACAGAGCATGTGTTTCAGAATATTGGCGACGGAACCTACTACCATTCCGGTTTGCTGGCAGTGCGCGCGGCGGTCGCGTCCGGCGTGAACATGACCTACAAGGTTCTGTTCAACGACGCGGTTGCGATGACTGGCGGTCAACAAGTTGACGGACCGATGACGGTGCCGCAAATTACGAAACAGATTTCGGCCGAAGGCGCGAAAAAAGTCGTTGTCGTCACTGATGAACCGGACAAGTATGGACCTAATCCGGGATTCGCCGACGCAGTGGAGATCTATCATCGCGACGATTACGAGAAAGTTCAGAAAGAGATCCGTGAAATTCCCGGCATCACCGCGATCGTCTACGATCAGACCTGCGGCGCCGAAAAACGACGTCGCCGCAAGCGCAATCTTTTTCCCGATCCACCCAAGCGTGTCGTCATCAACGATCTCGTGTGTGAAGGTTGTGGTGACTGTGGCGTCAAATCCAACTGCGTGTCGGTTGCGCCGCTTGAAACCGAATTTGGCCGCAAGCGCACGATCGATCAATCCAGTTGCAACAAGGATTTTTCTTGCGTGAAAGGTTTCTGCCCGAGTTTTGTCACTGTGCACGGGGGCGAACTGAAGAAAGGCAAGAGCGCTCCGGTCGGTGACAATGTCGACACACTGTTTCCGGCAGTTCCTGAACCAGAGCTACCCGCGATTGATGAAGCCTACGGCATGCTTGTCAACGGAATTGGCGGCACTGGCGTAGTCACTATCGGCGCCATCGTTGGCATGGCGGTTCATCTGGAAGGCAATGCTTTTGGCGCGCTCGACATGGCTGGACTTGCGCAAAAAGGCGGCGCCGTCTGGAGCCACCTGCAAATTGCCAGCAAGCTCGAAGACATTCGCACTGCACGGCTTGGTTCCGGCGGCGCGAAAGTGATGCTTGGTTGCGATTTCGTCACGTCTGCGAGCGAGAAATCGATGGACATGGTACGTGAGGGCGCAACGCGCGCTGTGGTCAACGTCCATCAGCAGATGACCGGTGATTTCACTCGCGATGCCGAGATGCAGTTTCCGGCGTCATCGCTAAAACGAACGATTTCAAACGGCGTCGGCGAAAGCAACGTGCAGTTCGTCGAGGCGACGCGCATTGCGACCGCGCTACTCGGCAATTCCATCGCCACCAACATGTTTATGCTCGGCCTGGCATTCCAGAATGGTCTCGTTCCGGTCGGTAGCGAAGCGATCAACAAGGCGATCGAACTCAACGGAACCGCGGTCAAGATGAATCAGGCAGCATTTCTCTGGGGCCGCCGGGCCGCTGTTGATCTCGCCGCAGTTGAACGCCTGATCGGCCCGAAAATCGACACTGTGAAAACGACACGCCTGTCGCAGACGCTCGATGAGACCATCGACCGCCGGGTTGAATTCCTCACTGGCTACCAGAATGCGGCGTACGCCAATCGTTACAGATCCCTGGTCGAGAAGGTGCGCGACGCCGAAGCAAAGATCAGAGGTCATGGCGGCTTGGCCGAAGCGGTTGCGCGCTATTATTTCAAACTGCTCGCTTACAAGGACGAGTACGAAGTGGCACGCTTGTACACTGATGGAAGCTTTCAGAAAAAAGTTGCATCGATGTTTGAAGGTGACTGCAAGCTTCGCTTCCATCTGGCCCCGCCACTCTTGGCGAAGCGCAACTCCGAAACTGGTGAGCTGACGAAATCAGAATACCGGGCCTGGGTGTTCGGTGCGTTCAAAGTCCTTGCGAAACTCAAGTTCTTGCGTGGCGGCAGCCTCGACGTATTTGGCTACACGAAGGAGCGCCGCACGGAACGGCAGTTGATTTCGGAATATGAGAACACCATTGACGAATTGCTTTCGGACCTGTATGCTGAAAATTACGCGCTAGCTGTGCGCATCGCCAGTATCCCGGAAGATATCCGCGGTTACGGTCATGTCAAGGAAGGCAACATTCAGCAGGCGAAAGCAAAACAGGGCGAACTGGTCGCGCTGTTCAAGTCACCGGAGGCAAGCAGGGCGGCAGCTTGAATCACGACCTGATGCAATAGGGGGTCAAGTCCCCCCTATGGAGAATCACGAGCATGGCTGGAACGCGGTGTGGGACTGAGGACTTCATTTGGTGCGGGCGACAAAGGAGCATAGGTCGGGTTAGCCTTATGGCGTAACTCGGCATCGCATGTCGAGGATGAAACTCACAGTCGGCGCGCAATATTCGGATGACGCTGCGCTATTCCGGGTAATTGGGCGTCAGGATCTGACATTGGCCACCGGTCCAATTGATCCGGCCTATAGCCGCAATCCTACGGTGCCGGTTTTCGGCGGCGAAATGTGCATACAGGGCGCAACAAGACGCGCGCTGGTGTCAAGGCATGCCTGAAGCGCCTTCACTCGAGGAATACTACGCGCCACGCGATTTTCGTGATCGGGTTGCTTACAGTTTCGTCAGATTCTTACGCTTCTTCGCAGACGCGTTTTTCGCGCGCCGCTATGGTCACCGCGCAGTTGTTCTGGAAACGGTTGCTGCGGTGCCGGGCATGGTTGGCGGTGCTCTACAACATTTGCGTGCCCTGCGCCGAATGCAAAGCGATCAAGGCTGGATCCGGACGCTGCTCGAAGAAGCGGAAAACGAACGCATGCATTTGATGACCTTCATCCATATTGCGCAGCCTTCGTGGTTTGAACGCTTGCTGGTGGTGATCGCGCAAGGCGTTTTCTACAATTGCTTCTTTTTGCTTTACTTGTTCTCACCGAAGACTGCCCATCGCGTCGTAGGTTACTTCGAAGAAGAAGCCGTGTTCAGCTACACCGAATACCTGGCGGGCGTGGATGATGGCACATATGAGAATGTCCCGGCGCCGGACATTGCAATCCAGTACTGGAACCTCGCCCCCGACGCACGCTTGCGCGATGTCGTCATAGCGGTCCGCGCGGACGAGGCACATCACCGTGACGTCAATCACGAATTTGCCAATCAATTATCTTGATTTAGGCCACGTGAATCTGGTCGTGGATATCATTTTGAGCCCGACCCGGAGCTGGATGCCGAGGAATATGTTTGTCCCGGCTGAGCGGGCTTTGCAGGGGATGTGTAACTTCCCAACTGAGCTTGAGCAGTTTTCCCGATATGCATGGCGATTTGCGGTTAACAGCCATACAACCAATGTGAGCTTTTAGTGCGAGTCGAAGGAGGGTATGCGTTGTGAAACGAGTAATGGTGCGTTACAAGGTTAAAGTCGGTCGGGCAGATGAAAATATTGAATACATTGCCAAAGTGTTCGAACAGCTCCGTCGTGAAAAGCCAGCGGGTCTTCGTTACGCGTCGTTCAAACTGGACGACGGGGTGAGCTTCGTAC
>CATOSA010000031.1 GCA_951812315.1 uncultured Burkholderiales bacterium | reverse complement strand
CTTGCAAACCTGCTCGCGCATCCAGCCTGCATTCCCGTATGTCGCGAAGCCGTAGAAAAACACCCAGAAAGATTCCCACGGCCCCAACGACACATTGAGGACTTTGTGTGCGAGTTCTGTAATGGGCGTGAAATAGCCTACAAACGTAAAACCGGTCCACAAGGCGAGCGCGATCCAGGCACTGTGCTTGGCGAGCTTGATCGATAATTTACGGCCTGAAAGGGGCGCCTTGTCGAGCTTCATGCGCTTCATGCGATCGCCTTCGATCTTGCGTTCGATCCACATGAACATTTCCGTATAGACCGTTTGCGGGCACGCGAATCCGCACCACAACCGGCCGGCTACGGCGGTAAACAGGAACAGGGAAAACGCCGAGATTATCAGCAGGACCGTGTTCAGTCAGCCTGCCCTGCCGTTTCTGTTTTCGGCTTGGATACGTCCTTCAACAGTTGTGCCGAGTACGAATAGCATCCATCTTTTGCGAGCTTCAGTCATTCATTGACGGTTTGAAAGCTGCCAGACATAGGCAGTCAGCATGTGCGTCTTGTCTTCACCCCAGAAATTGGCCCCATGGAGGCATGACGCCGTTGCGTCCAGCTGTGATGGTTTCAATGATGGTGGATTCGCCCCTGCCGTAAGGCCATGCATCGTCAGTAAGATTCGGAGCACCGAGCATCGGATTAACCGCTGCCGTCGCTGCCGTGACAGACGGCACAGTTCGTTTGATACAACGGCTCACCCCTGGCCTTGCGCAAGTTGTCGTGCGTCATTCCCGACAGCGACATGACATAGTGGGCAACATCCTTGACGCCCTCGCCCGGCAATGCGGCTGCCATTGGCGGCATGATACCGCTGCGACCATCCCGAATGCTTGCCTTGATTGTCTCGGGGTCACCGCCGTACTGCCACGCGTTGTCGGCAAGATTTGGAAATCCCCGGCTTCCGCGAGCGTCCGATGCATGGCATGGCGAGCAATAGTTCAGAAACAGGCTTTCCCCGATCTGGCGGGCGGCAGGGTCTGCTGCGACATCGGGAACACTCATGGCGGCAAAGGCGGCAAACACCGGTCCGTAGCGAGATTCGGCCGCTGCCATTTCATTGTCATACTGGCCCGTCGAACTCCATTTCAGCGTGCCATCAAAGCTTCCCAGGCCCGGGTAAAAAATCACATAGACAATGGAAAACACGATCGTTATATAGAACAACCAGCGTCACCAGTCCGGAAGCGGGTTGTTGTATTCCTCCAGATCCTCGTCCCAGACGTGGGCGGTCGTGCCGGGTTTCTCTCCCGGCGCGAGCTTGCGAGTCGTAAGCATGCGCAAGAACACGCCGCAACCAATAATGCTCACGATCGTGGCAACTGCGATGTACCAGTTCCAGAGCTCGTGCGTAAAATCGTTCACTTCGCGCTCCTTTCCACGCCAGACTCTGTCTGCACCCCCGGCACATCATCGTCATCCAATGGAATCCGTGGCGCCTCGGTGAATGCTGCTTTGCGTCGTCCGCTCCACGCCCCAGAATATGATCCGATGAATGTCACAAATGCGACCAGCGTGATGAGCGTGCGCAGTTCATTCAATATGTCCATGACTTATCGAGTCCTCACCGCGGTGCCCCAGTATCTGTAGATAGGCAATCATCGCGTCCATTTCGGTTTTGTCTGTGACCGCTTCGGATGCCTGTTCGATTTGCGCATCGGTGTAGGGAACGCCGACCCGCCTGAGTGCGATCATCTTCCTCGGCGTAACAGCAGCATCGATATACCTGTCTTCGAGCCACGGATAGCCCGGCATGTTCGATTCCGGCACTACGTCGCGGGGCTGAACGAGATGCAGTCGATGCCATTCATCACTGTAGCGTCCACCAACGCGCGCCAGGTCGGGGCCGGTGCGTTTGCTTCCCCATTGAAACGGGTGGTCGTAAACATATTCGCCGGCAACCGAGTAATGTCCGTAGCGTTCCGTTTCGGCACGGAACGGACGAATCATTTGTGAGTGGGCAGTTGTAACAACCTTCACGGATGTACACATCACGGCCTTCGAGTTCAAGCGCCGTGTACGGTTTCAGCCCGGCAACCGGCTCGGTCGTTGAGCGTTGGAAGAACAAGGGCACGATTTCGATCAAACCGGCAATCGAAACCACCACAATTACCAGAACCACCATCAGCGGAACGTTTTGCTCTATTTTTTCGTGGAAAGTTTGCCCAGCCATTTCGCTACTCCAGTGTTATTCGCTGCTTCATCCATTATTGCGAATTTTTTCTTCTAACCAGTTCAATTCTTCTGCATGCGGCCGTTGTGTGAGTGCGCGTTCTCAAATCTGCTCACCAGTACCACGGCTACCGGTCTCGGCGTGTTCAGGCCTGAGCCGCTACGGGCGCGGTAACCGGTGCGTCATATGGCTTGGCACCGACGATGGTTTTCCACACGTTGTAGGCCATAACCAGCATCCCCGAAAGGAATAGAATGCCGCCGACCAGGCGGATCAGATAGAACGGGAATGTTGCTTTTACACTTTCGACGAACGTGTAGGTAAGCGTCCCGTCCGAATTTACGGCACGCCACATCAGCCCTTGCATGACGCCGGCAATCCACATCGCCGCGATGTACAGCACGACACCGATAGTTGCGATCCAGAAATGAACGGTAATGAGACGAACGCTATACATTTCAGTTTTGCCGAACAGTCGCGGAATCATGTAATAGAGACTGCCGACTGAAATGAACGCGACCCAGCCGAGTGCGCCGGAATGTACGTGCCCGATGGTCCAGTCCGTATAGTGGGACAACGAGTTTACGGTCTTGATGGACATCACCGGCCCTTCGAACGTCGACATGCCGTAGAACGACAGAGACACGATAAGGAATTTCAGGATCGGATCGGTGCGCAGCTTGTACCAGGCCCCCGAAAGCGTCATGACTCCGTTGATCATTCCGCCCCACGACGGTGCCAGCAATATCAGCGAAAAGACCATGCCAATCGATTGCGCCCAATCCGGCAGCGCCGTGTAGTGAAGATGGTGTGGTCCGGCCCACATGTAAGTGAATATGAGCGCCCAGAAATGCACAACCGATAATCGGTAGCTGTATACCGGTCGCTCCGCCTGCTTCGGCACGAAGTAATACATCATCCCGAGAAAGCCGGCTGTCAGAAAGAAGCCGACCGCATTGTGCCCATACCACCACTGAACCATTGCGCCCTGAACGCCGGCATACACTGAATAGGATTTCCAGAATGTCACCGGAATTGCGGCGCTGTTCACCAGGTGCAGGATGGCTACCGTGAGAATGAACGCACCAAAAAACCAGTTCGCCACATAAATGTGGGATATGCGGCGTTTGACCAGTGTTCCGAAGAACACGACCGCGTAGGCAACCCACACGAGCGTGATCAATACGTCAATCGGCCACTCGAGTTCTGCATACTCCTTGCTACTGGTAAATACCCAGAGGGAGCGTAATCACCGCCAGTACGATGACTGCCTGCCATCCCCAGAAAGTAAAAGCGGCCAACTTGTCCGAAAACAACCGCGCATGGCAGGTTCGCTGGACAACGTAGTACGACGTCGCGAACAGCGCCGACCCGCCAAACGCGAAAATCACCGCGTTCGTGTGCAGCGGACGCAATCTGCCATATGCAAGCCATGACACGCCATAAGCCATGTCCGGAAACATCAGCTGGGCCGCGATTATGACGCCGACCAGCATGCCGATGACGCCCCAGATCACGGTCATGATCGAGAACTGCCGGACAATCTTGTAGTTGTAAGTCATTTGTTCTTGCACGCGTTCCCCCCGAACCCACCAAATTTCGCCGCCCCTGGCCAATGCCAGGTCACACTGGCGCCGGCATCAGTGCTCTGCTCTCAACCCCAGCTCATCCGGCCCGCACAGATACTAACCGTGCCAATTGCCGGCCAGTTTGACTCAGATCAAATCGTTCCAATTCGAAAATACTGCACAGAACAGAGCGACCTTGCTGTTGAACGAATCCAACGTCCTAATCCGGACACTCGCCTGCAACTGGTCTGTAGTGTAATGCTTCACTATCTGCGATACAAAAACATTGCGTAATCAACAAATCGAACGTTTACTCAACGAAGCAATCCAGACAAGCAAGCTCTTGCTCAATGGCCCTCAATGACCATGGACGCTAGCAACGCGAAAGCACTACACTCGAAATCTTTGCGGAGGGATTTTCATGGGTAACCCAATCAACATCGGTGTCGCGGCAAAGATCGGTAAATACAGTGACGCCGTTGAAATCACCGCAGGCGCGCGGCAGATTCACATCTCCGGCACACCGGGCATCGACAGGAACGGTCATGTTCCAGAGTCTTTCGAAGAGCAAGCCCATCTGGCGTGGCGTAATCTTGTCGAAATTCTCGCGGCCGCCGGCATGGGCGTAAAGAACCTGATCAAGATCAACCAGTACATGGTGCGCACCGAAGACATTGCTGCCTACCCGCCCATTCGCCTTGAATATCTCGGCGATCACCGGCCGGCGTCGATGTTGTCGGTCGTTTCCTTGCTGGTGCGGCCGAATATCCTGTTTAAGATTGAAGCCGTCGCGTCGGACTGATTTCGTTTTCCAACCTTCCAGGCCCAGCCGTTGATGCGGTCGGTCGGAAGGTGACCTATACAACAGATAGAGAAAAATGCCAGAGCACGAAAAAATTGACTATGTCGAATTCCCCGCCAGAGACATTGAAGCCGCCAAAGCATTCTTTTCGTCAGCATTCGGCTGGACGTTCACCGACTACGGTCCCGGCTACACGGCATTTTCGAACCAAGGCATCGACGGTGGGTTCTTCAAATCCGGCCTGACCGCTTCAACTGTCGGCGGGAGCGCACTGATCATCTTCTATAGCAATGATCTGGAGCAAACCCAGGCCAGGATTGAACGCTCGGGCGGTTCAATCGTAAAGCCTGTTTTCGAGTTTCCTGGTGGCCGCCGATTTCATTTTGGTGATCCCAATGGCAATGAATACGCGGTATGGTCTGACGTGAAGGCGTAACAAGCGGCGCAAACCATGTCGTATTACAGGGCTAACAGAATGTCCGTCCAGACCGCGTACTGGCGTATTGCCTTTGCAGATTGGCACGGGTACATCGATCGTTGATGACGACAGTTCGGTTTTCCTGTTACAGCGCCCTGTTCGCTCTGGTTGCTTCTACCATCCTGGCATGTTCGGACCTGCCCGGTCCGGATGCGTTCAAAGCCGGCGTCTCCCGGGAGCAGTTGCTTGAGACATACGGAACACCGTCTCGAGAGCAAACCTTCATCAAGAAAGATGAGGCGATCTGGGGACCGATCGAGGATTTCTGGGTGCGGGTTCCACTTAACAGCAGCGTCGAAGTGTGGACCTACAGGGTCAAAGGTGGTTCGATCGAATTGTATTTCATCGACAAGTCGGCCGAGGTGCAAGGAACAGGTTTTGCGCCTGACGGCGTGGACTTCTAACCTGGGGCCTTCGCAGGTCAGCTTCTAACCAACTGAATCCGAAGGGCTTATGGAGAATATCAATGAGTATCCGTTATGACGTAAACGTACCCTTCGTCCGTACCAACGACGATTCTGTTATCCAGTATCGCGGGCGTAGAGAGAATCGGGTTCGAGAACTTCGGGTCCCAGTCCAGTTCTGATTTGGTCGCGGGCAAGGGTTCGTCCGCAAGATACGTTCTGCCTGCGTAGCCGTTCTGTCCGATGTACATGCTCCAGACTCGCTTGCCATCACTCGCCTGAAGTTTGTGAAGATATCCGTCGTGGCGTGCAACGTATACGTAGTCGTTGGAAACGACCGGAGAAGCCCAGTGTTGAACTTCCGGATCTCCGAGATCAGTTGCCCATACGACTTCGCCGTTGTCAGCCTCAAGCGAGTAAATCGCGTTCGAGTGCGGGTCAGCGATTATCAGTCGGCCGTACCATGAAGCCGGCGTCAGGCGTGAGTCACCAAACGCGCTACCCACGATGCCTCCAGGATCGGTCCCGATCCAGTCGAGCGTGCCGTTCTTATGGAATGCCATTACCGGGGGATAGTCGTACTGTCTCGCGCGAACCACGCTGAGAACGACGCGATCGTCCAGTACCAGGGGTGCACTGTGAAATTTGGCCCGTTGACCCCGTCCTTTACCAAGCCGGTCATACCACTCGATGGCACTGCCTGACAGCTGGTTACCGCGCTCATCCGGATAATAAATTCTGCTCTCGCGCCGCATCTGTACTTCCCCGAAACCCATGTAGCGATAAAGCGTGCCAGACACTGTTGCAACCCATAGCTCACCGTGCGAGGCAACCAGTCCCCCACGAACGCCTGCGTCAAGGTCAGATCTCGCCTTGGTAACCCCGTCTTTCAAGTTCAAAACGTAAAGTCTTCCGGCCGATGTGGCTATTGCGACGCCGGCGCGAAGACGTGCAGGACGCGCATGGATCTTTCCGTAGAATTGTCGCGACCAGTAGGTAGTGCCCGTGCGCGCACCAATGCCTAGCACCTTCCCTGAATCCGTCCCGCCCACAACCAGGCCTTCGATATAGGCCAGATCGTTAAAATCGGCGTCCGTGTGAACGAACCAGACCAGCTTTCCGGTATTCAGGTCGAACGAATAAACGCCGTCGAGCACATCGGGTTCATTCCAGACGCTTCCGGAACTGCCGACGAACAGACGGTCTCCGACAATCAGCGGATTATTTCTCCAGGTCTGCTTTCCCACAAAAAATCGCTGCACAATCCGGGGTTGCGGCCCGCTCCGTGCGGTATCTTGCGAATCGACATTGGTGTTCACACTGTCCAACGGATCGGCGGTACCCGGGCCAAAATTCACCGGATCTGCATCAATGGAATCAAAGTCGCTGGAATCGGCGGCAACTGAATCGCCGCTGTTCGAATCCGTACCGTCAAAAGTGATGCTCGGGGAATCCCCGTTCTCCGAAACGACATCAACGGAGCTGACATCCTGAACGGCAGACTCCGGCCCGTGCGGATTTTCCGGTTCGGGGGCTGAGCGTGCTGCGAGTTCTGGCGCCAGCTCCGCAGAACCGGGCGCAATGACGACTGGCGCGGGCAATGAATCGAAATACGGTTGTACCAGGCTGCTCAGATGATCCTGTCGAATAACGTGGCCACGATTTTGATCTTCATCGACACTGAGCAACATTCCGGCTGGGTGATCTGCGATCAGAACCCGGCTTCCGGCCATTGACTCGATCAACCGGATCGAGGCACGAACCGGCGTGATCGAAAAATAACCTTGTTCGTCAATGCCGCTGACATGCACTTGAATGCCATTAACATCGCTCTCCCGGGACCTGATCTGGATCAAGCCAATGCTGTTGCGTCCAAGCGTAGTTTCGAGACCCTCCGATTCCATCCAGAGGCTGTCCGTGCATGCCTTGCCGGTCTCGCCAACTCGCATGATCGAAAAACCCGCCTCGAAAACACGCACCACTGTTGCGGGCTGCCGGACATTGTCCAGAAACGTTGCACGCAGGTTCGTACCTTCTGACGCGATCGAGGACGGCGCAATCGCGTAACAGACGCCGTATTGCGTGCGGGCAATGCCATACCCGAAGCGATCTCCCATCAGAAACAGATCGCCGGCCTGGACAGAAAGGCACGCTCCAAGTGCGCAAGCTGCAGTGATTGCCTGAATTACTCTCCGACCGCGCGCACGCCACACCGTCTTGTGTGCCGGATTCATTCTTGTTTCAGTAGTCAAGCGTTCACCAGCATTGTTGACCAATGGTCTCTTGCACCCTGTGAAAAGTGTCATGCAAGGACGGGCGATGCAGATCACGGAAAAGTCGTCGTTCAGTCGGCTCAATCATTTGCGGCGTTACGCCATTTTCCCAAAGGGACGCAGACTTCCGACCGGTCCCCCGCTTCTGTCAGCCGGCAGATTATCGCTGAAACTATCCCTCCCTGAACAGTTCATTCCTGATTGTTTGATGCGCGATCAGTGCCATCGTCGTGCCATTCGGGGCCTGGTTGATTGCTATAAAATTCGTTCCATTGTCAGTGAAGCGCCACACCGTGTACGCCTTGTAAACGACGAATGCAACGCAGACCTCGTCGTTACGATCGATTCACAGGCACGTTACGTTCAGCACAATCGCTGTTTCAATCGTTATCGCTATTGCAGCCAGTTGATGTACTGCTAGCACGATCGACGCCATGCAACTGTGCAATACCATATAAGACCACAACGTCATGCCAGAGCACATTGCGATTCTTTTGGTGCTGCTGAGCCACTATGGTGTAAACCTAGACTAACGAAGATCAGGCGCGCTTTACGCAAATAATAGTCGGGAATCGGTCACCTTATCCGAAGGTGCCGGGAAGATTGTCAGGAAGTCGAGTAAAATGCGCGTTGTAGCGTTGAAAGAACACGCGCGGCGACTATTGAAGTTGGCGCAGTCACCACCAAACCACAAGTTTGCCAGACAATCGAAAGGATCCATGCAGAAACGGCACAGAATTCAATTTCCAAAGGGTGAAACGTCGCATCTGGATCAGAACGAGGCCTATTTCTTTCTTCAAGAAGATAGTGGGCAGAGAAAAATTCTGTTCCACGACTATGACGAGATTTACAAATTACCCGGCCTGTACGAACAGATCTTTTATGACCGCCTCAAGTGCACCTCTCCGGGCAAAGTCACGTCAATTCTCGAAGCTGCGGTCAGACAGTCTCAAGACAACCTGAGTGAGCTGCGTATTCTCGACCTGGGTGCCGGCAACGGCATGATGGGAGAGGCGCTCAAGAACCACGGCGTATCACGTTTGATCGGTGTTGACATCATTCCTGAGGCGTATGACGCAACGATTCGCGACAGGCCGGGCATGTATGACGCGTACTACGTCGAAGACTTCACCAGACTGACGGAAGAAAAACGCGAAGAAATCAGATCGTGGCAGTGTGATTGCATGGTCACGGTCGCTGCACTTGGTTTTGGCGACATTCCGCCGAAGGCATTTATCGAAGCGATGAACAGCGTCAAGAGCGAAGCCTGGGTCGCATTCAACATCAAGGAGACGTTCTTCGACCGCCAGGATGACTCCGGATTCTCGAGAATGATCCGGGAGTTGATTTTTTCGGATTATCTTGACGTGTACTACATCGAGCGTTATCGGCATCGCTTATCTATCGATGGCGTACCGCTGTACTATTTCGCGATAGCATGCAGAAAAACTTCCGATATTCCGGACGAATTTCTGGAATTGAAAGGCATGGCGTAGTCGGCGGTTGGTGACCAGGCGCAATCAGGCCCCGGACCAGGGCAGCGCTAGCGCAGCCCCCAGCCGTGACTACCCGCTGCAGCGGCCAATACGGTCAACAGACTTATCGCCAGTAGCAATCGATGCAGTTTTGAGATCAGCCTGATCGTTCCGGCAGGGTCGCTTGCGGCTCGGGCGTGAACCACGCGCTTCAGCCACAGCGGCTCGAGCACGAACAGCATCAGGGTGAACACAAACCAGACCAGCACCATTGCATGCATCCACCAGAAGCGTGCATCGGCAAACCGGTTCCAGGCGTCGAGGCTATGCACCAGCCAGAAGCCGCTCATTCCTGCGAGCACGGTCGACCAGCGTGCTTGCCGGGCGAAACTACCTTCCATGCGCTCGAACAGGGCGATTTGCTCGTCATGGCCGCCTGCGCGCTCAATTGCCGGTAACAAGACGGTCGTAACAAAAGCAACACCACCGATCCAGAGCACAATAGCTGCAACGTGTAACCCGCGCGCCAGGAAATAGCCGTCCAAAGTCAGAACACCCTACCGCAATACCGGTGAGACGCCGGCGTCAAAATCCGTCGCTCGAACCAGCAAGCGTCGCTTTAGAAAACGACTAGCCGCGATCGGCGTTGTACTAGCGATGGCGCACGACCTGATATGCGCGCGTCACGTACGTCAGTGTCGCAAATCCACTCCAGACGTGAACCAGCCGCGAGAACGGGAATATCAGGAAAATCGTCATTCCCAATACGAGGTGCAGTTTGAACACGAGCGCCACATCAGTGACGAATGCGGCCGCGTCGCCCCGGAAAGTGACGATATGTTGTGCCCACATCATCAGCCGAATCATCTCGCCGCCATCCAGGTGGTTCATCGATACGGCGATGCTTAATAGTCCGAGCAGCAGTTGCGCCAGCAACAGGTACAGCACCGCAGGTCCATCGCCCGGGTGGTAGCGCGGATACGCGCCTCAGTCAGGCGCCGGTGAATCAACAGGATCAGGCCGGCCAGACAGACGAGACCGGCAATTCCGCCGGCGACAATTGCAAGCATTTGCTTGGCAGACGCGGATACGCCGAGCGCATGCCATACGGAAAGCGGTGTGAACAAACCGAACAGGTGGCCGAAGAAAATTCCGAGAATGCCGAGATGGAACAGATTTGAGCCCCAACGCAACTGGCCACGGCGCAACAACTGCGACGATTCGCTCTTCCAGGTGAACTGGTCGCGGTCGAACCGAACCAGACTGCCAAGAATGAATACCGCCAGGCAGATGTATGGATAGATTCCGAATAGAAATTGATTCAGATTGTTCATCGTATTGCCCCTTGCCCGGATTTCAGCGTTGTCGCGGCATGAATTTGATCACCGCCGGTGAAGGCTGTGCCGATTTGCAATCCGGCGCGCCCTCGGGCCCGAATATGACCGGCGCATCCATCCAGTCTTCGTCAAGCGATTTTTCGTCTAACATCCCGGCCGCCACCCCTTGCGTTTCGCTTACTGGCTCCGATAGTCCATCCGCGCCGATCATTGCCAACAGCGCTGCCGGGACCGCGTCATAGCGGCTGCCACGGCTGCGCAACGCATCACCGAGATTTCGCAGGATGTGCGCGCAATCAGTCAGCATCTCCTCAACTTCTTCGAACGGTCGTTGCGACAGAAACTCGAGCATGACAGGCAGGTAGTCCGGCAACTCGTGCGCCGAGAGCGTTAGCCCGGCGCGGGAATAAACTTGCATCAGGTCGACCATCGCCGGACCGCGATCGCGCGATTCGCCGTGAACGTGCTCAAACAGGTTCAGCGAGGTCGCTCGCCCACGGTCGAACAATTCAACATAGCCCTCTTGCAGGCTCAGTACGTCGCCGCCGGCCAACTCCGTCAGCAATTCGTGCAGCGCCGCTTTCTCCCGCGAGGGCACTCGCGCGTCAGCGTCGATCGCCGCTGCAAGTTCGTCAATGGCCGACTGCAACTCCGGCGACGGATAAGTGAGTAATGCGCCGAGCGCTTTGAATGTGACATTCATGTGCGATTCCTCGCAGCGCTGAAGCACTCGGGCAAAATCAAGCGGTCTTGTACTCTGCTGCTGCCGTTCGCGGCAATTCTTCGCTTCGTGGCATGGACATCGCCAAATTTGTTCACGGTCGCGTATCTCCTGATAATCATGCTGCGTTGTTCGTGTGTCTGTCTGTGTGTCGCTGTATCTCTGTGTCACAGTGTCTCTGTATATCTGTGTTGCGGTATCTCTGTGTTGCCGTGTCTGTGCGGTTCAAGCACTTTTTATCGGGATGAAGCGTGACTTCTTTTTGCCGCCCTTGCCACCGAACAAACTGGTCCCGGATTGGCCGTCGGAACAGCCGTTGCCGAACGAGAAGCCGCAGTCGCCGCGCACGTCGTAGGCATTCTCGGCGTACTCGCGGTGGGTCGTTGGTATAACGAAGCGATCTTCATAATTGGCGATCGCCATGTACCGGTACATATCCTCGACCTGTTGTACTGACAAACCCACCTGTTTGAGTACCTCGGCGTTCTCGATCTTTTCAACATGTCGGTCGCGCATGTAGGCGCGCATGGCAAGCATGCGCTCAAGCGTGTTTGCCACCGGTTTTTCATCGCCGGTGGTGAGCAGGTTGGCAAGATACTTCAGCGGAATGCGAAGACTGCGCACGTCCGGCAATTTGCCGTGCGTTCCAATCATGTCGTCGTTGGCGGCCGCCTGAATCGGTGACAGTGGTGGTACATACCAGACCATTGGCAGCGTGTGGTACTCCGGGTGCAGCGGCAGTGCCACTTTCCAGTCCACTGCCATCTTGTAAACGGGTGATTGCCGGGCAGCGGTGAGCCAGGCCTCCGGCACACCATCGCGTCGCGCCTGCGCAATGACTTCGGGCGAATTCGGGTCGAGGAAGATTGACAGTTGCGATTCATACAAACGTTTCGGATCTTCGACCACGGCCGCTTGTTCGATGGCATCAGCGTCGTACAACATAACGCCGAGATAGCGGATTCGTCCGACGCAGGTTTCAGAGCAAACCGTCGGTTCACCCACCTCGATACGCGGATAGCAGAACGTACATTTCTCGGCCTTACCCGAGGTCCAGTTGTAGTAGATCTTCTTGTATGGACAGCCAGACACGCACATGCGCCAACCCCGGCACTTGTCCTGGTCGACCAGTACAATGCCGTCCTCTTCGCGCTTGTAGATCGAGCCGGACGGGCACGAAGCCACGCAAGTCGGATTCAGGCAATGCTCGCACAGCCGCGGAAGGTACATCATGAACGTTTTCTCGAACTCCCCGTAGATGTCTTTCTGAAGTGCCTCGAAGTTCTGGTCTTTCGACCGTTTGCTGAATTCGCCACCAAGAATTTCTTCCCAATTTGGTCCCCAGACGATCTTTTCCATACGCTGGCCGGTTAACAGACTGCGTGGCCGCGCCACCAGTGATGCCTTCATTTCCGGCGCATTGTGAAGGTGCTGATAGTCGTAGGTGAACGGTTCGTAGTAGTCGTCAATTTCGGGAAGATTGGGGTTGGCAAACAGTTTCATCAGGAGGGACCATTTGCCGCCCTGCTTCGGTTCGATTTTGCCGCTGTCCTTGCGTGTCCAGCCGCCGTTCCACTTGTCCTGGTTTTCCCATTCCTTGGGGTAACCGATGCCAGGTTTGGTCTCGACGTTGTTGAACCACGCGTACTCCATACCCTCGCGGTTGGTCCAGACGTTCTTGCAGGTGACCGAGCAGGTATGACAGCCGATGCACTTGTCCAGGTTCAGGACCATGCCGATTTGTGCGCGGATTTTCATGATTTTTCTCCGATAGCAGCGGTCTGGTCTGCCGGTTCATCGAGCCAGTCGACTTTGTCCATCTTGCGCACAATCACGAACTCGTCACGATTGGTGCCGATTGTGCCGTAGTAGTTGAATCCGTAACTCTGCTGCGCATACCCACCAATCATGTGCGTGGGTTTGGTGACGATCCGTGTGACCGAGTTATGGATACCGCCGCGCGCGCCGGTAATCTCCGACCCGGGCACATTTACCGTTTTCTCCTGAGCGTGATACATCATGCACATGCCTTCGTTGACCCGCTGGCTGACCACTGCGCGCGCGCAGATTGCGCCATTGATATTGAACAACTCAATCCAGTCGTTGTCCTCAATATTGGCCTTGCGTGCGTCAATCTCCGACAGCCAGACGATCGGCCCTCCCCGCGACACGGTCAGCAGAAGCTGGTTGTCGGTATAGGTGCTGTGAATGCCCCACTTCTGGCGCGGAGTAATGAAGTTCAGCACGACTTCGGCATTGCCATTACCTTTTTGTTGATCCTGCATCGGATGAATTGTCTTCAGGTCGACGGGCGGGCGATAAACACACAACCCTTCGCCGAAGTCGAGCATCCAGCTGTGATCCTGATAGAACTGCTGCCGACCGGTAAGCGTTCGCCACGGTATCAGCTCGTTCACGTTGGTATAACCCGCGGTATAGCTGACGTGCTCCGATTCAATCCCTGACCAGGTTGGTGAAGAGATGATCTTGCGCGGCTGCGCTTGCACGTCGCGGTAACGAATCTTCTCGTCCTGCTTGGGCGCGGCAAGGTGCTTGTGTTCGCGGCCGGTTATTTTCGATAACGCCTGCCATGCCTTGACGGCGACTTCGCCGTTTGTTTCCGGCGCGAGTGACAGGATTACTTCGCAGGCATCGATGTCGCTCTCGATCCGGGGCATGCCTTTGGTGATGCCTTCATCCGTAACCGGATAGTTGTGCTTTCTGAGAAAGTCGACTTCGTCTTCGGTGTTCCAGGCGATACCTTTGCCACCGTTGCCGGCTTTCGCCATCAGTGGTCCGAGCGCGGTGAATTTCTTGTAGGTATTCGGATAGTCGCGTTCGACAACCGCTACTTGCGGCGCGGTCTTGCCGGGGATCAGTTCGCACTCGCCTTTTTTCCATTCGCGAACGACTGTGGCCTGCGCCAGTTCGCCCGGCGTGTCGTGCAGCAGTGGCACCAGCACGACGTCTTTTTCGACGCCAAGCTGCCCCTTCGCAACTTCCGAGAACTTCTTGGCGATGTTCTTGTAGATATCCCAGTCAGAGCGCGATTCCCACACCGGGTCGACAGCCGCCGACAACGGGTGGATGAACGGATGCATGTCGGACGTATTCAGGTCGTTCTTCTCGTACCAGGTTGCAGTCGGCAAGACGATGTCCGAGTACAAACAGGTGGTCGACAGGCGGAAATCCAGCGTGACGAGCAAGTCGAGCTTGCCTTCCGGCGCCCGATCGTGCCACGCGAGCTCTTGTGGCTTCTGGTCGCCATCAGCGCCGAGTTCCTTGCCCTGAACACGGTGCGAGGTCCCGAGCAGATGTTTGAGAAAGTACTCGTGGCCTTTTCCGGAGCTGCCCAACAGATTGGAGCACCAGATAAACATATTGCGCGGGAAGTTATCCGGGTGGTCCGGGTCTTCACACGACATCTTGAGACTGCCGTCCTTGAGTCCGTTCACCACGTAGTCTTTCGGCTCCAAACCTGCGGCGGCGGCGTCTTTCGCGACCTGGAGCGGATTGGTCTGCAGTTGTGGAGCGGCTAGGCAACCAGCCCATGCGCTCGGCGCGAACGTTGAAGTCGATCAGAGTGCCTTGGTATTGCTCCGGATCTGCTGTTGGCGACAGGATTTCCTTAACTGACACACGTTCGTAACGCCACTGGTCGGTATGCGCGTAGAAGAATGACGCCGAATTCATTTGCCGCGGCGGGCGATGCCAGTCGAGTGAGAATGCGAGCGGCAGCCAACCAGTCTGCGGGCGCAGTTTTTCCTGGCCAACGTAGTGGGCCCAGCCGCCACCGGATTTGCCAATGCAACCGCACAGCATCAGCATATTGATTACACCGCGGTAATTCATGTCCGCGTGATACCAGTGATTCATCGCCGCACCGATGATGACCATTGACTTGCCTTCTGTCTTCTCGGCGTTATCGGAAAATTGGCGCGCCACGCTGATCACATCAGCGGCTTTGACGCCGGTGATGCTCTCCTGCCATGCCAGCGTGTAAGGCACGTTGTCGTCAAACGACCTGGCAACGTTGCCGCCGCCGAGGCTGCGGTCAATGCCATAGTTGGCGACCAATAAATCGAAGACCGTGGTGACCAGTGCGTCCTCATCCGCGTCTCCATTTTCGTCTCCAGCGACGAGGCGTAGTCTTTTCGCCGGCACGTTGCGAAACAGAATGTCGCTGCCTGCGTCGTTGTGCTGAAAATGCTCATGGCTGATGCCGCCGAAATACGGAAATCCGACCGGCACGACTTCATCAGAGGCATCAATCAATGATGTGCGTAGCTTTACCGTTGCACCGTTGCTACCGTCCTTTTCTTCAATATTCCACTTGCCGCCGTCTTCGCCTTCCTGCTGATTCCAACGAAAACCGATGGATCCATTCGGGGCGACCAGATTGCCGGAAGTCTCGTCAATGGCCAGCGTCTTCCATTCGGGGTTGTTGTTGTGTCCCAGCGAACCGGAAATATCACTGGCGCGCACATAGCGATCGGCAACGTAACCTTCGCCGCGTTTGACGAGCTTCACCAACATCGGCAGATCGGTATAACGGCGTACGTACTCTTCGAAGTACGGTGTTTTGCGGTCAATGTGGAATTCCCTGAGGATCACGTGGCCCATTGCCATTGCCAGCGCGGCATCAGTACCTTGTTTGGGGTGCAGCCAGATGTCGCTCAGCTTGGACACCTCGGCATAGTCAGGCGTGATCGCTACAGTCTTCGCACCTTTGTAACGCACTTCGGTGAAGAAATGCGCGTCCGGTGTGCGCGTTTGCGGTACGTTGGAGCCCAGGCAATCAGGAACGTGGAGTTGTACCAGTCGGCCGATTCCGGCACGTCGGTTTGCTCGCCCCAGGTCTGCGGACTGGATGGCGGTAAGTCGCAGTACCAGTCGTAAAAACTCATACATACGCCGCCGATCAACGACAGATAACGGCTGCCTGCCGCATAGGACACCATGGACATCGCCGGGATCGGCGAGAAGCCGATTATGCGATCGGGTCCATGCTTCTTGATCGTGTAAACGTTGGCGGCGGCGATCATCTCGTCGACTTCGCCCCAGTTCGATCTCACGAAACCACCTTTGCCGCGAATCGATTTGTACGATTCCGACTTGACCGGGTCTTCGACAATGGATGCCCACGCTTCGACAGGCCCAAGCGTCTTGCGTGCATCACGCCACAGCCGTACCAGACGCCCTCTCACCATTGGATACTTGACGCGATTGGCGCTGTACAAATACCAGGAGTACGACGCGCCGCGCGAACAACCGCGTGGCTCATGATTTGGCATGTCAGGCCGCGTGCGCGGGTAGTCGGTTTGTTGTGTTTCCCAGGTCACTACGCCGCCTTTGACGTAAATCTTCCACGAGCACGAACCGGTGCAGTTCACGCCGTGGGTTGAACGCACGATCTTGTCGTGCGCCCAGCGATCGCGGTAAGCATGCTCCCAACTACGGTCTTCGTTAGTCGCGATGCCGTGTCCGTTGGAGAATGATTCTTTCTCCTGGTTGAAAAACATCAGACGATCAAGAAAATGGCTCATCGAAAATTCCCTGAATTTAGACGTACTGGTTTCAAAAAACTGTTTACGGAAACGCTGCTCCGTGAAACCTGGACACGATTGAAACTGCGAAAAGAATCCCTTCGCGGCACCGCCGGGACGCCACAACCGTGACACACACTTTCTCTCCGGATAGCCTTGTCGGATTTCATCTTCATTCCTCTGTATCCCTTAATCGAAAAAGACGCCTTCGAACCTGCGCTGGATCTCAGCACGGCATGTCCGCGTTCTTCCGCGAATAAAACCACCAGGTGGTGACGATGCAGCTGAGATAGAACGCGATGAACAAGTACAACGCTGCTTCCGGCCCACCTGTCATCGAAATCGACGTGCCGTAGCTCTTGGGAATGAAAAACGCGCCGTACGCCGCCATCGCCGAACTGAATCCCAGTACCGCCGCGGATTCCTTGCCGGCATTTCGAACTGACTCGGCGCGTTCGGAATCGGAGCTACCGGATGACCAGCGTTCGTGCTGTGTGCGGAATATCACCGGAATCATTCTGAACGTGGAGCCGTTTCCGATACCTGTGGTCAGGAACAACAGCATGAACATCGCGAAGAAACCCCAGAAATTTCCGCCGCTCGGGCCACTCGGAAGAAACCACAGCACGCCGCATACCGCGAGCGCCATCACGATGAAGTTCCAGAACGTCACGCGTGCCCCGCCCAGTCTGTCAGACACCCACCCGCCTGCTGGACGGATCAAGGCGCCGACCAACGGTCCAAGGAATGCGTACTGGGTCGGATCAATGCCCTCGAACTGCGTCTTTATCAACAGCGGAAAGCCGGCGGAGTAGCCGATGAACGAACCGAACGTGCCGATGTATAGCCAGCACATCAGCCAGTTGTGCTTGCGCCGAAAGATGACCGACTGATCGGCGAAAGAAGCTTTGGCGGTGGACAGGTCGTTCATTCCGAACCACGCTGCGATGGTCGCAACGACGATGAAAGGCACCCAGAAGAAGCCGGCGTTTTGCAGCCACATATGCTTCGTGATCTCACCTTTGCTCCAAACCTGCGGTTCGCCACCCAGTGCCCCGAACACGCCAATGGTAATGACTAGCGGAACGGTGAACTGCACGACCGAGACGCCCACGTTGCCAAGCCCGGCGTTCAAACCCAACGCAGTACCTTGTTGTGATTTCGGATAGAAGCTGATGTTGGCCATGCTCGACGCGAAGTTGCCGCCACCAAATCCACACAACAACGCGATCACGAGAAACACCGGATAAGGCGTGGACGGATCCTGCACCGCAAAGCCCATCCACAGTGCGGGAATAGCGAGGGATGCCGTGCTAATCGTTGTCCATAGCCTGCCGCCCAGTATAGGCACCATGAACGAGTAAAAAATGCGCAACGTCGCGCCTGACAGTCCCGGTACCGCAGCCAGCCAGAACAACTGGTTGGTGGAAAACTGGAAGCCGATGTTTGGCAGATTCACGACGACCACGCTCCACACCATCCACACCGAAAATGCGAGTAGCAGCGCCGGTATCGAGATCCACAGGTTGCACCTTGCAATCGCTTTGCCTTCGCTCGCCCAGAACGCCGCGTTCTCGGGTTCCCAGCGCTCTAACAGATGTGCCGACATCATCGACTCCTTGAAATATGAATGACTTTGATCAACTGTGCTGACCCACTGCTGTTGCGTCGCCGGCGCCACCATTGCGGCTTCGCCTCGGCACAATCTCGGTCCAGTACATCCAGATCAGCGACACCAGCGTGACGCCCCACAGCAGCATGAATACGCTGCTGGCGACACCGGTCAGATCGACCAGTGCACCAAACATGATGGGAAGAATGAAGCCGCCGAATCCGCCCATTAGTCCGACAATGCCGGAGATGACGCCGATGTTGTCCGGGTATTCGTCGGACAAGTACTTGAAGACCGATGCCTTGCCGAATGCCCAGGCAACGCCGATCGTGAACAGCAGCACGGTGAACATCCACCAGTTCAAGCCGATAGCCATTGTCAGCTCGCCGTCTATGGTCTTGATGGTCAACTCGGTTTGCGGATACGACATGAAGAACAGGCAAACCCACGAAATGAGCATCACCCACCACGTGACCGGGTGGGCGCCGTAGCGATCAGACAACCAGCCACCGAAGGCGCGCAATACGCCACCAGGCAGCGAGAAACATGCAGCCAGCAGCGCCGCGATCTTGATATCGAATCCGTACACCGTGATGTAGTACTTGGTCATCCACAGCGCCAGCGCGACATAACCGCCGAATACGATCGAGTAGTACTGGCAATAACGCCACACACGCGGATCCTTCAAGGCCCGCAACTGATCCATGGTGGTGACATTCGAGCCGACCGTGTGGCCTTCATCGTGATACGTGAGCAACCAGAACAACAACGCCGTCACCAGCATTGCCACCGCGTAGACTTTCGGCACCATCGTCCAGCCATAAGCCACCACCAGCGTCGGTGCGACGAACTTGGTCAGCGCAGCGCCGGCATTTCCGGCACCGAATATGCCCATCGCAAAACCCTGATGCGCTTTATTGAACCAGCGTGCAACGTAGGCGATGCCGACCGAGAAACTGCCACCTGCCAGTCCGACGAACAATCCAAGAACGAGAAAATGCCAGTACTGCGTTGCTTCCGCGATCAGCCAGATGGGCACCACGCATGCGAGCATCAGAACGAAGAACACAATCCGGCCACCAACCTTGTCTGTCAGCATGCCCAGCGGCAGGCGCGTCAGCGCGCCAGTTAAAACCGGGGTCGCCACAAGCAGCCCGAACTGGGTCTCGTTGAGTCCGAGTGATTCTTTCAGCGGGATGCCGATCACCGCAAACATCAACCACACGGCGAAACACACAGTGAAAGCCACTGTGCTCATCACCAGCACCGACACCTGTTTGTGCGCAAGCGTAGACATCATTCTTACCTTTCCGGTCTTTGCGCACAGGTTAGGGAAGGCGCGTCTATACCGATATTCGCCCGAAGCAGGGGTTGGTAAAGGGAAAATGCCTAGGTTTGGCCAGACCAGTCAGCGATAAGAACTAGTCAAAAAGGAGTATCGATGCACGAACCACGAAACGAAAACAGCGCCGCCGAGCAAATCATCGGTCAGTGCTGAATGCACAGGCTGGCGTGCAGCGCGCCTTGATGCACTTCAGGATGAACTAAACCCTTGTTCAATCGCATAGACGGCCGCTTGTACGCGGCTGGACAGATTCAGCTTGCGCAGGATGTGCTGCACGTGAATTTTCACCGTGCTTTCGGCGACGTCCAGGTTACGGGCGATTTGCTTGTTGCTGTGTCCTTTGGTGAGATGCGCAAGAATTTCGCGCTCGCGCGGACTTAACGTGTCTTTTTCCTGTTCGGGCGGCGCTTCACGTGTCGATTGCAGTCCGCGCACCAGTTTGCCGGTCATTTGCGCCGATACAACCGAGTCGCCGTCGGCAGCACGCCTGATCGAATCGAGCAACGTTTCAGTTTCAATGTTTTTCAGAAGATAGCCGCTGGCACCAGCTCGCAAGGAGTTGATCAAGTCGTCCGCGTTCTCGGACACTGTCAGCATAACGATGTTCGCCTGCAGCGCTGCCTCAAGAAACTGCTTCACCGCGTCCTTTCCGGAAATGCCGGGCATGTGCAGATCAAGCAGTACAACGTCAGGTTGAAGATCGGCGGCACGCTGTACACCCTGCAGGCTGTCGGCGGCTTCGCCAACCACTTCAAACTCGGAATGTTTCTGGAGTAATACATTCACGCCACTTCGAAACAACGTATGGTCATCAACCAGAAGTACGCGGATTTCACTCATGCTGCCTCTGCCTCCTGTACGACTGGCAAAGTCAGCGTGACGCTGGTGCCGGAGCCCGGTCCGGACTCCACAAGAATATTGCCGCCGATACGCTGCGCGCGTTCGCGCATAATGGCCAATCCCACGTGACCCTCTTTGTGATTAGCTGGTTCAAATCCACAGCCGTCGTCGCGGATACGAAACCGGTAAATCTGCCCGCGCTCGAGTTCGACGACGACGACGCGGCTCGCTCTGGAATGCTTGCGCGCATTGGACAGGCACTCCTGAACAATATGCAGTGCCTGGATCTGTGTTTCCGGTGACAATGGCACGCCGTTACCGGTGAGCTTCATCTCACCCGCAATGCCGGTATCCGTTTCAAACCGGTCAAGCAAGGCGCGTACTGCAGTTCCGACATCTGACTCGCCGAATTTTGTCCGGAAATGCACCAGTAGTTCGCGCACGTCATCGTAGCTTTCCTGTATCCCGTCGCGCATTCGACCAAGACCCTGACGCGCCTCGCCAAGGTCGCTGTTATTCAGGGAATCGTCCAGCATTTGTGCCTGCAGGTTCAGGAATGCCAGCGACTGGGCGATCGAGTCATGTAATTCCTGAGCCAGCAAATTGCGCTCTTCAGATACTGCCATTTCCTTTTCCCTTGCCACCAGGCGCTGGTTTTCGATCGCGACGCCGAGATGCTTGCCCAAGGACTCGAACATAAGACGCTCCGATGCGTCAAACTCGCGACGCTGGTTGAAGTAGAGGTTGAATATTCCCAGAACCTGATTCTTGAACTGGATCGTAAACGCGGAGATCGTCTTGTATCCGGCACGCTGGCAATTCAACTCGAGCTCGGCCGGACCATTGCGGGAAAACGGCTCTACGACTGATGTGCAATGTTGTGCGGCCCTTCCGCAATGGCATTCGTCCATTTCGAGGCATGCCTCGTCGCGGGCGAAATCCGGCGCCAGCTTCTCCTGAACGTACAGGTGAATCTTGCCGGTCGGTTCTTCGATGAGTCTTACTGCGCCACCGGCGGCATCAAACCTTGACATCAGCTTGCGCAGAAAGTCCCGGCACATTTCTTCCAGGGTGCCAGGGTGGTTCAGCAGCGCGGCTACTTCCGAGATCGTCGACAACTCCCGATTTTGCCGCTCCAGCGACTGGGTCTTCTGCGCAACTTTATCGGCGAGGTTGCGATAGACATCCTGCAATCGAGCGGCCATGCGATTGAAGCCAGCGGCGAGCGATCCGAATTCGTCTCTCGTTTCGATTGGTAAACGAGCATGGAATTCACCGCCTTCCATGCTTCGCATGCCGGCCTCCATACGATTCACCGGACGGATCACGAGCAGGAACATCAGGTAGATCAAGGCCACAGTGCCAACGACAGACAGGCCAATCAGCCCCATTTGCAACGAACGCAACTGCAAACACCAGCTTGTCGATGGAGTCGACATAGCGCTCGGTCGCGCGCCGGTAAGTGATCAATGCGGACACGCGCCCACGTGGCTCGTCGCTGGCGGTGAGCGCAATAACGGTGGGTTTCATTTCCGCGTACCAGGTCTGCTCAAGGGCTGCGAACTGCTGTCGTATGCTGGACCCGCCGGGCAGGAACATCGGTCGACTCGGCTCGCCAGCTTTGAGGGCATCCAGCGTCTGCTCGAAAGCGGCGACTTCAGCATCAACCGCTTCGTACGTTTGCACGCGGCCCGCGTCGCTTAATTCAGCCTGCGTAAGCAGCAT
Organism: uncultured Burkholderiales bacterium; assembly: GCA_951812315.1. Lineage (GTDB taxonomy): Bacteria > Pseudomonadota > Gammaproteobacteria > Burkholderiales > Eutrophovitaceae > SG8-40. The sequence goes on along the minus strand of CATOSA010000031.1, from coordinate 38,524 downwards.
TGCGATACGGTAGGCGCGCATACGTTCCTTGCCTGCCTGATTGACCGCCGCTGCTCCGCCTTCCAGGTTCCAGGAAACCAGCAAAGTGAGGCCGATTGCCGCCAGTGCAACCAACAGGAATGTGGTGGCAATCAGAACCAGCTTGGTGCCGAGTTTCCGAAAAGCGTGACTTATGGCTTGCGACACTATGATCTCCAGATGGCAACGTTGCCAACCGTTGTGCAATGGCGGCCTGGCGCGCGTAGTTCGGTTGGCTTATGGGTCAATTCACGACTCACCCTTTCGGACTAATTTGCCTAGCTCTTTCCGAGTCCGCGACTCGTTCCTTTGCAGAATGGTGCATGAAGCCATCCTAGGGGATGCTGCGTACAAGACGTTGATCCTTGTCAAGGAGATGCACGATGCGCACCGCAATACCCTGCTTCCTGCTAGCGACTGCACTTTTCTGTGCACCTCTTACTTCAGTCGCTGAAATGCCGATAATCACTGACGTCGACGACAGCACGACTCTTGGCGAATCCCTGACTGAGGGGGAATTGATATTCAGCTTGCGGCCCCGCTACGAGAATGTCCGGCAGACGGGGCGGGAAACCGGCGACGCGCTGACAATGCGTACGCTGCTTGGCTGGAAGACGCGCGAGTGGAAGGGATGGCAGAAATAATCAATGTCGGCCGCGCCAATAACGACTACTGGGATGGGCTTAACGGCAAGATACAGTATCCGATCATCCCTGATCCCATTGAACAGGCCGGTCAAAGGATCGTGGCTCGCGTGGTAAGCGAGCTTGGCAGCATATTCTTCCCGTAGTCTGAGTCCCTTGAGTTCCCGTTCGGCCTGGTCGAAGCGACTGACCATGCGTTGCGTAAGAACGATACCAACTGGAATAAGAGTGCCCGCTACCGAAAGAACGACGATGAGTAGTGTCGATTTAATCCAGCGGGTGGCAGCACCCAGCGTGTTCGAGAACTTGTTTTGCCAGGGCCTGAGTTCTTCATCGATCTGGACGATGCGGCTTGCAATCAGGTCACGCTGAGCGAGGTCAGGTTGCTCGGACGAATAGATTCGGCGCAAATCTTCTGCGGCCCTGTTGAGCCTTGCGATGAAGGCGTCACCCGTTCTCCAGATGTCCAGAACGCTCTTCATGTAGCTCACCCGGTGGAAACGCTCATAAAGCGATATCACGCCGGGAATGTCATCCGGGTGGCTTCCGCCTTTCACAAATCCGTTGTAGGCGATCTCGTAGTTTGGATCCGACTTTTCCAGCTCAAGCCGCGCCTGGCGAAAGCCAAGCGGTACCGCTATGGCGCGTTCATACTCGATGACGTCGCGCTCCGCACCGGTCTCGGCATAACGCAACAGGTGAAAGACGGATTCTTTCTGACTCTTGGACCACAGGCTCTCGCCTTCGACATACGCTCGACCCGCAGCGAGAATGCTGATGCTAAGAATTGCCAGCCAGACCAGCACGATGACAATCGCCAGGAATGGCGAAAGTATGAAAAGCATCCTCTTGCCACTTCCGAGCGAGAACGACGCCTTACCCTCTGTCGTCGCAGCCAGCTCTTCGCCTGGCGTGTCCTCCGGAGCTGTGGTGTCAATGCTGGCAACGTGTCCAAAATTGAGAGGTGCATATCAGTTCTCACTGGTATTTTGACCTCTATTGGACTATTTGACAGCACCATGCATGCCTGAAACAGACGCCCCATATCCCTGACAATATACTTAATGCAATCAATGGCTTCACATATTATCTAGAGCAAATAGGATGTTTGCGCCAGGGCCATTTCGACAGGAACGACGACATATGACGCGCTGGCTACGTCAAACGTGCACTAACGCCTGAAAATGGCAGCCAGGCGTACGAGACCGGTCATGGACCGCCATTTCTGCGGACGACGTACAGATTGCACCGGAATCGTTTCAGGCGCGTTGATCAAACTTCCGGGAACCGGGGCTAGAAAGTAACGACACGCGCATCTTCGCGCGCTGCGGCAGCATGGAATTCGTTCATCCCGGCGAGCGTGAGTCGGTCGTCCAGTTTGTCTTCCGGAATCTGACGAACCACCAGGCAGGGTTTGCACACGAGAACTTCTGAACCGGCATGCGCGACAACCTCTTCGAATCGCGGCGGAGGGCCAAATGGCACCAGCTTGTCGGCAGTGCCTTCAGTTGCCATATGTACGGCATCGTGAAACAACATCAATGTCACCGTGTCTCCCGCCTGCAAAGCAGACGCTGCGAAAACGAATGGCAATGCGGCGCGGGTTGGATCCGTCGGGCCCCATGTTGCGGAAATTGCGAAATGCATGTTTTCTCCTTTTTTGGCTGCGGTGGAACAGCTGTTGGTGTGGATATTTGCGCATAGAGCGCGCGATCAGAATCGGTGCTTTAGCAGGGATCAGAGCGAAGTCTTGCAAACAACAGTAAGCGTGTCATCCGTCAGATGCAGCCAACGATGATGCGCCCAAGGTTGAACGGTCCGCCTGCAAATTGACGCCACCTAAAATTGACACTATCGAAAAGTGGCGGCGACCAATTGCGGAGCACTTAACGTGCATCCCGAAACGCGCCTTGGAGCGCCTATGCCGAACGCCCTCTTCCCTGCATTCATATTGGGCTCGTCTCAAGATCTTTCAAGACGATTGTCAGCCTGCTAGATCGTCGGGCTATCGTCCGAATGCAAGTATTGCAGCCCGCCGCGCTTGATATAGAAAATACACCCCGAATCGGTATGGGGTCGATGTTGGGCACCTACCGGAAAACGCAGCCAATGCCCGGGCGCATATTGACCATTCTCGTCCGACAGATTGCCGTCGATGACGAATAACTCTGCACCTCCCGGGTACGATACCGACTCAGGATTAGCACCAGCGTCCCAATTCTCGAGTGCCATGGTGTCCGTATAGCCATCTTGCGCATACAACGACTTGCGCGTCACACCTGGCTCCGGGCCTGGCTGCCATTCGAGCGATTGCGTATCGATCGCGACGTGGCGGCGGTCCAGTCCGGCAAGCTGTCTGAGCTTGACGAATAACACACAGCCTTCCTTCGAAAACGGTGCATGGCGAAACCCTTCCGGATTCAACAAGAACGTGCCGGCCGGCCAATCACCTTGTTCATCCGAGAATACGCCCTCCAGAACCAGAATTTCCTCACCGTCCGGGTGCTCGTGCGTCGGGAAATTCGAATCGGCGTCATACCGAACCACCGATGTCACCTGCCCGGATTCCGGTGGGCCCACCAGGTGAACGCGCTTGCGCCACACGGTGCCACTTGGGCTTTGCGCCCATCCGAGTTGCGCCGTGTCCACCGAGCAAACCTCTGAAAGGTCTGCGTTGATTTGTGATGTCATCTGCATTGCATGTGCCCTATCCCGATTCTGACTGCGGTCAAGAAAGAAAAAGTGCCGGGTCAACCGGAACGGCATTCAGGTAAACGGAAAAATGAAGATGAGGGCCGGTCACCCGGCCGGTGGCACCGACTTTGCCAATGGGCATCCCGCTCTGAACCGCATCACCGACGGCCACGTCCATTTCACTCAGATGTGCGTACAAGGTCAGAAATCCAAGGCCATGATCAATGATGATGATATTGCCGGAGAAGAAATAATTGCCGACGTCAACGACTCGCCCGGTGGCAGCCGCGAGAACGGGAGTACCTTTTGGTGCCGCGAGATCCATTCCACTGTGGGGATTTCTTGATTCCCCATTAAAAACCCTGCGCAATCCATATGAGCTGGAGCGCCTTCCTTCGCAAGGCGGCACCAGTATCAGTGAACCCAGCAATGGCTCGGAATACGTGCTGCGAATTTTCCGCAGATGAGCGCTTTCCCGGCGATGGCGGGCGAGATTTTCCGCAGACAGATTGACTTGCCCTGGCTTAACAGTCAGTTCCTGGGTCGCGTAGTCCTTGTTGCCAACAGGTATGGCGAGCGTCTCGTCCTTCCCGTCCGGCCATGCAACATTGATATTGATCGAGGTGTCTGCCTTGGTCTTGAGCGATATGCCAACAACTGCGTCCCAGCCGGTTGAATCGCCTGCGACCAGAACGCGCTTCCCGCCCAGTTCCACGCGAGGCGGTTTGACGGATGCGCCAAGATGTTTGATTGCGATACCGCCTGGCACTGCCGATGACTCGGGAAGTACCGCGGCGAACGAACGTTTTGCGACCGAAATCCATCCGGCCGCTGCAGCAAAAACTTTCAAAAAGATGCGTCGCTTCATGAATTACGGTGACCGTAGAAAAGAATAAAGTATACAAAAACCGCGCCGACCGGATCGAACGCTGTTTCGGAATTCAGCCGGTCGACGCGCTCATTCACGCGACTGGCCGTTTGTTTCACTTCGCCTTCAGTCGCGCTCAGCCGGAACGTCATCATCATCGACGATTCGGTGCGCGGGGCCTTCGAGATCATCATATTGCCCGTTGCGCACCGACCACCAGAAGACCAGGCCAACCAGTGCCACCATCAGAACAGACAGGGGTATCAGCAGGAAGAGTATGTCCATGTGTGCTGGCAGTAAACGAGGATGCGGATCAATCCGGCAACAGATCACTGCATGAATGGAAATGTACAGGAATTCAGCTGGACACTGGTTGTTCCGGGACTTCTCATGCCCTTATGACTCGTCACGCTACTGTTCATCCCGGCACTGTTCATCCCGGTACCGCTCATCCCGGTGCTATGACGAGCTTGTGGTCGCGAGGTCTTCGCGCGAGCCGCAATGCGTTCAGAACGACCAACAATGAGCTGGCGGACATTCCGATTGCGGCCATCCACGGCGTGACATAACCCGTCATCGCAAGCGGGATCGCTACGATATTGTAGCTGGCTGCCCATGCCAGATTCTGGCGCACGATGCGACGGGTACGGCGTGCGTATTTGAACATCCGGGCAACATCGGACAGCCGGCCGGACAGAAAAATCATATCCGCGGCCCCCTGCGCAAGCGCGGCACCGCTCATCATTGCAATCGACACCTGCGCCTGGGCCAGGACCGGCGCATCGTTGACGCCGTCGCCAATCATCGCGACGATCGCGCCCTGCGCCTGCAGTTCCTTGACGTAGTCCAGCTTGTCCTGTGGCGTCATTGCAGCGTGCCAGACGGTAATGCCCAAGCTGGCCGCCGCTTTGCCCACGGATACGGCGTGATCGCCCGAGAGCAATTCGATCTCGCGGTTTTGCGCACGCAATGCCTGAACAAAAGCAGGCGCGTCCGGCCTGAGCCGGTCATCAAACCGGAATCCCGCTAGTAACTGGCCTTCCGTTGCAAGCCATGTTTGAAACGCATGCGCAGGCGTCTCTTCTGCGCCAACCAGCTCGGCCGCGAACTCGGCAGTGCCAATTCGATAATGCCTGCCATCGACAATGCCCTCGATTCCCCGGCCAGGCAGGTTGCGAATGCGTTGCGCTGGACGGCTCGCGGGCGCCACCTCGCGGATGGCTTCGGCAATCGGGTGCTCTGAACCATATTCGAGCGCAGCGGCAAGCGAGAGCGCGCGATCGCGGTTCGTTCCCAGTGCACCAATTTCATTCACCGTCACTTTTCCTTCGGTCAAAGTACCGGTTTTGTCGATGACAAAATGCGACGCCCGGGCGAGTGTTTCCAGCGCGTGGGAACGCGTAACCAGCAGGCCGTGCCGGCCCGCGTAACTGGTTGCGACAGCCATGGCCATCGGTGTGGCCAATGCGAGCGCGCATGGACATGTCACGATCAATACGGACACCACAATCGGCAACGCACGAGACGGGTCATTCAAAAGCCACCAGGCGGCGACGCCAGTCGCCAATATCAGCACGACGGCCACGAAACGCGCGGCAACCGCGTCGGTGAACTCCTGTAACCGGGGTCGAGAATGTGTCGCGCGTTCCATCAACTTTACAATCGCCGATAGCACGGTGTGTTCACCGACGTGCTGCACACAGACAACCACGGGATTGCCGCGGTTGGTCGAACCGCCGACGACCAGTTCGCCTTTAAACCGGCTGACCGGCATGCTTTCGCCCGTGACAAATGATTCATCCACTTCGGTCTCACCTTGCTCGATGAGTCCATCTACCGGGAACGTTTCGCCAGGTCGTACTAGAATGTACTGGCCCTCAACTAATGTGCCGGCTGGTACCGTTTCGGCGTGCATGGATTCAGGAAACTGCGCCAGATAATTGGCAGTTGCCGGAAGTGCCCGTGAAAGGGACTCAAGATGCGATGCAGCTTTCTGCCTCGCCCTTAATTCAAGGTAGCGCGCACCAAGCAAGAGAAACACAAACATCGCGATCGAATCGAAATAGACTGCACCGTCATGCGTAATTGTCGCAAGCACACTGGCTGCGAAGGCTATTGCAATCGCAAGCGCAACAGGCACGTCCATGCCAACGCGATGTGTGCGCACATCACGCCAGGCGCCCGAGATAAACGGAGACGCCGAATAGAGCACGACTGGCAAAGTCAGAATAAGGGCCGCCCAGCGCATCAGCGAATCCAGATCGCTCGCGATGCGGCCGTCTCCAGTCAGGTATTCGGGCAATGCATACATCATTACTTGCATCATTCCCAACCCGGCAATTGCAAGACGTGCGAGCAAACCACGCGCTTGACGCCGCTGTGCGGCTTCGAGCGACTGTGCATCGTAAGGATAGGCGCGATAGCCGATGTCGTGTATCGCCGCAAGGATGGCCGACAAGGAGGTGACACGCGTATCCCAGCGAACGAGTGCGCGGTTCGTCGTGTAGTTGATGTTTATACTGCCACGACACCCAGTTGTCGCGCCAAATGCGTCTCATTGAGCCAGATACAGGCGGGACAGGTAATACCTTCGAGGATTAGCGCTGCTTCACTTTGTTCATCGGAAGCATGGGTAACAAATCCGGCTTGGACTTCAGGCCGATCGAAGACCGACAAATCGCTGACGATATCGGGCAGCGCATCGAATCTGGATTCCGGAAATTTGTCGCGCCGGGCATAGTAGTCGTCCAGCCCGGCGTCAACGATCGCGTTCGCCACAGCCTCACAACCGGCACAACACATGTCGCGCGCCTCATCGCCGATTGTGACCTGGAGGTCCAGTCCTTTCGGAATCGGCAATCCGCAGTGGTAGCAAGCATCGGCAGCCGGTTGCGAGGACGTCGTTTCAGGGTATGTCGACACCGGCAGCACAGCGTTTTCGGGAGTAGTTCTATTCTCGGTTGCACACATGTTGGAATATCTGCCCGACAGTATGTGCAACGGGTCCAGGAACGCTTTGCGCCAGGTCAATCACGCACGGTTTCGCTGCAAACGAATCAACAAGGCCACGTTCACGCAAGCAAGCCCCATCGCACCCACAAAGTGCAGCCGCGTCCAGAACACACCACTGTCGACCAACTCGTTGATCGTTTCGGCCTGCGCTGTAACGTGATCGAACAGAACCAGACTGATTTCGCGCAAGGCGTCGATATTGTTTCCCTGCTTGATGGCGGCTTCGACAGCCGGCGGGGGCGGCGCAAGCGATTCCAGTTTCGGAAAAATCCAGATGTCGGCGGCCACAATAGCCGCGGTAAACGACGCGTAGACGACAATTGCCGCTATGTTGATGCGCATCAGCCACTTCATCCCGATCTCCTGTTCCGCCAACTTGAGCCAACGCGATGCCCGTCAGACAACGACAGCCGCTGAAAAAATGTCAGCTCAAAGGCGCTAAACGATTCGTGTGTGCGGTATGTAGCGAACGAGTTATCTCGCGAACCACATAATTTGCAATCGATGTGGTTTGCGGGATGCCAGGAGTGATGCCTGTCTTGTCGACACTTTGCTACGTGCAAGCGGCACCGGCCTCGTCCGCGGTCATTACTTTCAACAGCTTTGCTCCGATCGACGGAAGTGCGACAAACACAACGGCGTTTGCTGCTAGCGCCCAATCGCCAGTCGAATCTGGTCAAGAGCCGCTGGATCTTCCAGTGTGCTCAAGTCACCCGGGTCGCGGCCTTCCGCAAGCGCCTGGATAGATCGGCGCAACAACTTTCCGGAACGGGTCTTCGGCAGCATGGACACGAAGTGGACGCTTCGCGGACGCGCGATGGCGCCAAGTTGTGCATCAACCGTTGCCAGCACCTCTTTTTCCTGCGCTGCCTTCGATTCATCGGTCGATATCAGGTCGGCGTTCTTCGCGACCGCAAACGCCAGTGGCATTTGGCCTTTAAGCTGATCCTCGACGCCGACGACTGCCACCTCCGCAATATTCGAATGTGACTGAACGGCTTCTTCTATTTCGCGGGTACCCAACCGGTGTCCGGCAACATTGATGACGTCATCGGTACGCCCGAGGATGAAGTAATAGCCCTCCTCGTCCCGAATTCCCCAGTCAAAAGTTGAATAGACCAGCTTCGTGCTAAAGGTCGAAAAATAGGTTTTGACAAATCGCTCGTCGTCACCCCAGACAGTCGTCATGCACCCGGGCGGCAACGGCGGAATAACAGCGACAACACCCTTCTCGTTAACGCCCGCTTCGCTTGCGTCAGATTCGCGCAACAATTTGAGATCGTAACCATAGGCAGCAAAGGACGGGCTGCCGAACTTGATTGGTGTTTGCTCCACGCCCGGGGCGGAGGTCAGAATCGGCCAACCGGTTTCCGTTTGCCAATAGTGGTCAATGACAGGTTTGCCGATTGCATCAGTCAACCAGTTGTGCGTTGGCTTGTCGAGCGGTTCACCGGCAAGGAAAATATGCTTGAATGATGAAAGGTCATGCTTGCTTATGTATTCCGGATCCTGCTTTTTCAGGACACGAATTCCGGTCGGGGAGGAAAACATGACGTTGACATTGTGATCCTGCGCAATTTTCCACCAGATGCCCGGATCCGGTCGTATTGGCACGCCCTCGTACACGATGGTGGTCATTCCGCAGATCAACGGCGCATAAACGATGTACGAGTGCCCGACAATCCAGCCAATATCGGAGGTGGTGAACATGGTGTCACCGGGGCTGCCACAGTAGATATGTCGCATTGATGCGGCCAGTGCGACCGCATAGCCGCCGGTATCACGCTGTACGCCTTTGGGTTTACCGGTAGTCCCTGAGGTATGCACGATATAGCTGGGTTCGCTCGATTCGAGCCAGGTGACTGGCACGTCCTCCGAGTCGTGCTGCCTCGCCAGAGTCGCATAGTCGAGGTCACGCCCTTCCGTTCGTAACATCCCTTCGTCCAGACCGCGATCAACGATAACGACGTTCTGCGCAGGCGAGCCGGTCAGCTGAAGCGCTTCGTCCAGCAACGGCTTGTAGCGTATGACCTTGCCGGCACGCATTCCGGCGTCAGCCGTCATGATGACCTTGGGCCGGGCGTCGTCAATACGCAGGGCCAGACTGGCTGCCGCGAAGCCACCGAACACAACACAATGGATCGCACCGAGGCGGGCGCAGGCCAACATCGCAAAAATGGCCTCGGGGATCATCGGCATGTATATCAGGACGCGATCACCTTTACCCACCCCCAAACCGCGCAGAATCGCTGCACAACGCGTCACTTCCCGATGCAATTCGGAATAGCTGTATGTGCGCTCGGTGTCTGTCTCGGTCGATATGTAAACCAGTGCATTCTGGTCAGCGCGAGACCCGAGGTGGCGGTCAATCGCGTTATGACACAAGTTGGTCTGGCCGCCGACAAACCAGTTGGCAAAGGGCGGATTGGCGTATGCAAGTACTTTTTCAAATGGCTTGTGCCAATCGATCAATTCGGCCTGTTCAGTCCAGAATGCATCCCGATCGTCGATCGAACGGCGATAGAATTCTGCGTATGTCTGTGTCATTACTGCCTCCCTGAATCCAGGTATTTATTCTGGCGACGTGGATTGCTAGTGTAGTGCTTCACTATTATTGGCGCCTATGTTGGATTGCGATAAGAGCGTTCAAATGAACAAAAGTGGCGAAATTCGCCTCAGACAAGGCGCAAACCACAGCAAGGTGCGCCCGCGTACGGCGGAGCAGGGGCCCCGCTTGCGGGGACGCGACCCGGTAGCGGGATGCCTTGCGCCGAAAACGCGTTCGTATGCGCGCCTACGCGGTCACATCCCCATAAATGGGGCCCCTGCTCTGCGCTTCGGCGCGCACCTTGCGAGGATTTGTAACGCAGTATGAGGTGAATTCTCGCCGTCTTTTGTGCCGTTAATAGTGAAACACTACACTAGCCGCCGATCTTCACGACAGTTCGCCCTTTTGCCTTCGCTTCAAGAATGTTGCCGAACACGCTTGCAAGATCGTCGAATGAAACCGTTGTTGCCATATCGTCAAGGTGGCGCGGTTTCAGGTCGCTGGCCAGCCGCTTCCATACATTTTCACGTACTTCCATCGCGGCATTTACAGAATCGATTCCAACGAGGCTGACGCCACGCAGGATAAATGGCATCACTGTCGTCTTGAATTCATGACTTGCGGCGAGCCCGATCGATGCAAGTGCCCCACCGGTCTTCATGGTACTTGCGATCCATGACAGAACGTCGCCGCCGAGATTGTCAACCGCCCCTGCCCAGGTCTCCTTGCCGAGGGGCCTGATCTTGGCGAGATCGAGTTCGGAACGCAGCATCACTTCCGCAGCGCCGATTTTCTTCAGGTAATCGGTCTCCGCAGCTTTTCCGGTCAGCGCCACCACGTTATAGCCGGCGCCAGCAAGAATATCCACGGCGACACTGCCTACCCCTCCGGTTGCGCCGTCAACGATAACCGGGCCTTTTGCAGGCTCAAGTCCTTCGTGCTCCATTCTTGCAACCGCCAGGCCGGCCGTGAATCCGGCCGTCCCGAGCACCATGGCAGAGTAGGTATCCAGTCCGGCAGGCATCGGCACGACCCAGTTTGCGGGTACCCGGCAATACTCCGCGTAGCCGCCATCATGGGAAACGCCGATGTCGTAGCTTGTGGCGATAACCGCATCGCCGGACTTGAATCGCGGGTCACTTGATTTTTCGACCGTGCCGGAAAGATCGATACCGCCGTTGCAGGGAAACCGGCGAATGATCTTTCCGGCACCGGTGGCTGCCAACGCATCCTTGAAATTGACACTGGAATAGGCAACCTTTATTACGACCTCACCCGGGTCGAGCTCGTCGAGCTGCATATCTACGAAACGGCTTGCGGCCTTGCCGTCCTCTTCGAAGATGCGATAAGCCCTGAATGTAGTCATTTATCCTCCCATTTTCTGAATGTTGTTCGGTTGTCGCGTTCTATTTGCCAGCCCCATGCAGCGCACGCTGTACTGTGAATCCGCACAATAAAATATCGGCTGGCACGGGCGCAGTGATGCGAACTCGATGTGACCAGCCGGCAACGCTGACAGCGTCAAACTGCCATTGTGCGAATCACGCGCGGCGAAGTTGCCGGTCTCGGCGGCAACAGATTTCCCAATGCTGTCGCTTTCCGCCTTGTGATGATTTCATGTCTGTAATGATACCCGGATAGCCCGCGCCTCCGGATGCATCGACCCGCAACGGTTGCCCGTCGGGCTCAGGAAAGATGGGCCAGCCCGAGGTAGTCGTGCGTTTGCATCTCGATCAATCGCGAGGCTGTTCTGTCTGTTTCACCACCGCCATCTGCGTCGGCGAACAATTCCTGTACGTCCGCGTCAGCCGAGATAACAAGCTTAACCTTGCGGTCATAGAATTCATCAACCAGCCATGTAAACCGGCGACGCGCGTTCGCATTTTCCCTGTTAAAACAAGGAACAGAAGAGACCAATACCGTATGAAATCGCCGCGCCAGTTCGATGTAGTCGGCCTGGCCGCGCGGACCATCGCAGATATGTCCGAACTCGAACCAGACAACGCCTTGTGCCAGCCGAACGTACTCGATCAAACGTCCTTCGATTTCGATTGTTTCGCCAAGTTGTCCTGGTTCCCCACGTTGACCTGGTTCCCCACGTTGGCCTGGTTCCCCGCTTACATCGCCGAATGTTAACAACATTGCGTCCTCGGCGGCCGCGTCTGCGGGCGCATGGAATATCCCGGCTTTTTCAAGCATTACGAGTCGATAGTCAGTTCCGCCATCGAGATTCACAACGGCCATGTGCTTGCCGATCAGATCGATTGCCGGCAGAAACTGCGCACGCTGCAATCCATTCTCGTAGAGTTCGCCGGGCCGTTGGTTCGATGTTGTCACCAGCGCTACGCCCTGTACGAACAGGGATTCCAGTAAATGACGCATCAGCATTGCGTCGCCGATGTCGGTCACGTGAAATTCATCCAGGCACAACAGTCTGTTCTGCGTCGCGAGCTCGATTCCGACCATACGCAGCGGATTGATCTTGCCCTGCAGGTCACGCAGCCGATGATGTACGTTCTGCATGAAGCGATGAAAATGCGTCCGTGATTTTTGTTCGATCGGCACGGATTCATAAAACACGTCCATCAGGAAACTCTTGCCGCGGCCAACGCCCCCCCATAAATAGACGCCGCGCGCGGGCTGGTCGCGTCGCAACATCCGCAAAAGCGAGCGGCTGTTCTTTTCATTGACGACCAGCTCACGGAAGAGACGGTCGAATTCGTCAGAGGCGTTTAATTGTGCTTCATCGAGTACATATCCATGTTGTTGAGCGGCATCTTCGGCGTACTCGCGAAACTGCCGGTGCCCCTGGTTTTGCCTGTCAGGCTTGGGCATTGGCAACCCCGGCGCAGCGCGCCACTAGAGGCTCAGAAATCTGTCGTCAACGCCCAGTGCGGCTTCATGCATGGCTTCGGACAGCGACGGATGTGCATGAACGATGCGCGCAATGTCTTCAGCGGTCGCGCCAAATTCCATTGCGACGACGGCTTCGGCAATCAGTTCAGACGCAAATGGTCCGAGAATATGGACACCCAGAATGCGATCCGAGTCCGCATCGGCAAGCATCTTCAAAAAGCCGGCAGTTTCTCCCAGCGCACGTGCCCGCCCACTGACGATGAACGGAAACTGGCCGCTGCGATACGCTCTGCCCTCGGCCTTGAGTTGTTGCTCGGTCTTGCCGACCCAGGCTATTTCAGGCGAGGTATAGATCACCCACGGTATCGTGTCCAGATTCACGTGACCGTGCTGACCGGCAATCGTTTCGGCTACCGCGACACCTTCTTCGGATGATTTGTGCGCAAGCATTGGGCCGCGCACGACATCTCCAATTGCGTATATGTTTGGCACACCAGTGCGATTGCGCTCGTCAACCTCGACGAAACCGCGCTCGTCCACCTTGACACCTACCGCGTCGAGGCCAAGGTTCTCGGTATTGGGAACACGGCCGACGGCGACGACGAGCCGGTCAAATTCCATTTTCCTGAGTTCGCCCTCATGTTCGAATTCAACCGAAAGAGATTTCTTGCCGGCTTTTACGTTTTGAATCTTGCATCCCAGTTTGATGTCCAGGCCCACCGATTTGGTGAAAATTCGCAACGCTTCTCTGGATATGGCGTCGTCTGCGGCCGCCAGAAAATCAGGAAGTGCTTCCAGCACAGTGACTTCCGACCCGAGACGCCTCCAGACACTTCCCATCTCCAGACCAATAACGCCTGCACCGATTACGCCGAGTTTGCCCGGGACTTCATTCAGGGACAGCGCGCCGGTGTTGTCACAGATGCGGACATTATCGACGGCAACGCCTTCGATCTGCCGGGGCAACGATCCGGTCGCGATGATTACATGCTTTGCGCCGATCGTTTGCGACCCGTTGTCCTTGGTGACTTCGATCTGGAAGACGTCTCCCGCACCGGTCAGTCGTCCATGGCCGTGGATCGAGGTGATCTTGTTTTTCTTGAACAGCAGCGAGATACCACCAGTAAATTGCTGGACGATCTTGTCCTTGCGTCCGAGCATGGTCGCCACGTCGAGCGAAACGTCCTTGATTTCGATCCCGTGATCACCGAATTTGTGCAGCGCACGCTCGTAGTTTTCCGACGATTCGAGCAGAGCTTTCGACGGAATACAGCCAACGTTCAGACAGGTTCCGCCAAGACTGGGTTTCCCGTCTGCCGACTTGAATTCATCGATGCATACCGTATTCAGGCCCAATTGCGCTGCACGTATGGCCGCAACGTAACCACCCGGTCCGGCCCCGATCACTGCTACATCAAAGTTATTGGCCATAGATTGACTGATTTGATAATGACCCGCGGAGGCATTCCTGACGCGACGGGGTTGGCAAGCAATGCCTCAACGATTCTGGCATTGCCATCTCATGTCCGTTGCTCTGGCGACAGATATCCCGGCTCTGGTTCGAAGTTATGGAAGCGGTCAGATTTCAAGCAATAAACGCGAAGGATCCTCAAGTGCATCCTTGATCGCGACCAGAAACAGCACAGCTTCCGGCCGTCGATGATGCGATGATCGTAGGACAACGCGAGATAATTCATCGGACGAATGACGATTTCCCCGTTCTCGACAACCAGCCGCTCCTTGGTCGCGTGAATCCCCAGAATGGCCGACTGCGGCGGATTGATGATCGGCGTCGACAACATCGATCCGAATACGCCGCCATTGGAAATCGAGAACGTTCCGCCGGTCAGTTCCTCCATCGTGAGCTTGCCGTCTTGCGCGCGTTTACCAAAATCGGCGATTTGCTTTTCTATATCGGCAAACCCCATCTGGTCCGCGTTGCGTACGATCGGAACGACCAGTCCGCGCGGACTACCTACCGCCATGCCGATATCGAAGTAACCATGGTAGACAATGTCGTCGCCGTCAACCGAGGCATTGACCACCGGATATTTCTTCAACGCAGCAACCACCGCTTTGACGAAAAACGACATGAATCCCAGTTTTACGCCGTGTTCCTTTTCGAATTTTTCGCGGTGTGTCTTGCGCAGTTCGATGACCGGTTGCATGTTGACTTCGTTTGAACGTCGTCAGGATCGCTGCGTTCGTCTGCGATTCGAGCAACCGTTCCGCGACGCGCTTGCGCAATCGTGACATCGGCACGCGTTGCGCTGGCCGTTCGCCGAGCGTCTGATCAATGTTTACCGGCGCCGGAGCGGCCGCTGCCAGCACGGACTTGAGTTGCGATGCCGGTTTAGCATCGGTAACGGCAAGTACGTCCTCTTTGGTGACGCGCCCTCCCCGGCCGGTTCCCTGCACGCTGCCGACGTCGACACCCTTATCGGCAGCAATTTTTCTTGCCGCTGGCATGACCAGGACGTTTTCCGCTTGTCCCTCCGACGCCGGCTTCGACGGTGCCTTTTTTGCCGCCTTCACAGCCGCCGGCACAACGGCAGCGGCCTCGCCTTTTGCGTCCGTGTCGATCTCTGCGATCACTTCATTCGCGACAACAGTGTCGCCATCGCCTTTTACAATTTTCTTCAGTACGCCTGAGTTGGGAGCGGGTAGTTCAAGTACAACCTTGTCCGTTTCAATATCGATCAGGTTTTCGTCGCGTTTGACGTAATCTCCCTGCTTCTTGCGCCACGAAAGCAAGGTGGCTTCCGCCACAGATTCGGACAATGCGGGAACCTTCACTTGCACTAGCATCGATTCATTCCTGTTCTACCCGTTAACCTCTATCGCTTGAAAAAATTCTGCCTCACGCGCCCTGGGCCAACGCGGCGTCGATAACGGCTTTTTGCCGCTGCGCATGTAATGCGGCATAGCCACTGGCCGGTGACGCAGACGACGCGCGCAGTGCGTAACTGAGTCTCTGCTCCATTCGCTGCTGGCGATGCAGATAATGCTGAATTCTGTGCCATGCGCCCTGGTTGCCGGGCTCTTCCTGGCACCAGACTATTTCCTTGGCCTCGCGGTAGCGTTCGATTTCCACTTTGAACGCGTCGTGCGGGAACGGATACAGTTGCTCCAGTCTGACGATTGCGATGTTTTCGATGTCGCGCTCACGGCGCGCTGCAACCAGTTCGTAGTAGATTTTGCCGCTGCAAAAGACGACGCGTTTGATTTTCTCCGGGTTGTCGACCTCCTCGTCCGGAATCACCACCTTGAACTCGCCTTCGGCGAGTTCTACAAGTGTGGAAACCGATTCCTTGTGACGCAACAGACTCTTTGGACTGATGATTACCAGTGGTTTGCGGTATGGCCTGACCATCTGGCGTCGTAACAGATGAAACATTTGCGCCGGTGTCGACGGTACGCATACTTGCATGTTGTAGTCCGCGCATAACTGCAAGTAGCGCTCGATCCGGGCCGACGAGTGCTCCGGGCCCTGGCCTTCGTAACCATGCGGGAGCATCAGAACCAGGCCGCAAATACGACCCCACTTGACTTCGCCGGATGCAATGAACTGATCAATGACAACTTGCGCGCCGTTGGCAAAATCCCCGAACTGTGCTTCCCACATCACTAGTTCATTCGGCTCCGCGGTCGCATAACCATATTCAAAACCCAGAACCGCCTCTTCCGACAATGTCGAGTCGATCACGACGAAATCCGGTTGCCCGTCGACTATGTTGCGCAACGGCACATGGATGTCTTCTTCACCGGGCTGCCGGTTCTGATCGTGCAATACCGCATGGCGATGAAAAAATGTGCCCCGGCCCGAATCCTGTCCGGAAATTCGAATTGGGTAGCCGTCTTTCAGCAACGACGCATATGCCAGATTCTCCGCCATACCCCAGTCCAGCGGAATCTTTCCCTGCCCCATTGACCGCCTGTCGGCCATTATTCGCTCAACACGCGAATGCAGCTTGAAACCTGGCGGAATCGCTGTGAGCCGCTCCGACAGCGATTTAAGTGTTTCCAATGGAACGCCCGTGGAGACCTTGTACGTCCACGGAATATTCAGAAAAGGCGCCCAGTTCACTGTGTAAGGCGGCTTGAAATTTGAAAGTATCGTCTTGTTGGTATGAAAGCCGGCGTCGAGTGCTTCGCGATAAATGCGAATGGCCTCATCGGCTTCGCCGCTTTCTATAACACCTTGCGCTTCCAGTTGGTCCGCATACAACTGACGCGCACCCGGATGCTTGTGAATCAGCTTGTACATCAGCGGCTGCGTGACCATCGGTTCGTCCTGCTCGTTGTGGCCAAGCTTGCGAAAACACACCAGATCAATCACCACGTCCTTTCGAAACTTCATGCGGTAATCGAGAGCAATTTCGGTCACTAGCGCGACGGCCTCAGGGCCATCTCCGTTGACGTGGAATACCGGCGTTTCGATCATTTTCGCGATATCCGTGCAGTACAACGTCGAGCGTACGTCGCGCACATCGGACGTGGTAAAGCCGATCTGGTTATTGATGATGATATGTACCGTTCCGCCGGTGCCATAACCGCGCGTCTGTGACAGATTGAGCGTCTCCATAACCACGCCTTGTCCGGCGAACGCGGCATCACCATGCAGCAAGATTGGCAACACCTGATTACCTTCCCGATCCTTGCGGCGGTGTTGCCGCGCACGTACCGAGCCCTCGACCACCGGATTCACGATCTCGAGATGGGACGGGTTAAATGCCAGCGAAACGTGCATTGGGCCACCGGGAGTCATCACGTCTGCCGAAAAGCCCTGGTGGTACTTCACGTCTCCGGCCGGCAGTTGTTCGACCGGTTTGCCCTCGAATTCGGAGAACAGATTCTTGGGCAATTTTCCAAGGGTATTCACCAACACATTCAATCTGCCGCGGTGCGCGATGCCGATGACGGCTTCCTGCACGCCGACCGCACCTGATCGTTGCAGAAGGTGATCGAGCGCCACGATTACGCCTTCTCCGCCTTCGAGTGAGAAGCGCTTTTGCCCTACATAGCGCGTGTGCAGGTACTTTTCCAAGGTCTCCGCGGCAGTAAGTCGCTCGAGCAGATGTTTTTTGACATCGACCGGGTAGTTCGGCTGCGAACGGGGCCCTTCCAGATGGGCCTGCACCCAGCGCTTTTGCTGAACGTCGCTGATGTACATGTACTCGACGCCAATCGAACCGCAATAGGTTTCGCGCACGGCGCGCAGAATATCGCGGAAAGGCATCTGCTCAGGCCCGACCAGCGAACCGCTATTGAAAACCTGATCCATGTCGGCCTCGCCGAGCCCGTAAAACTCCGGTTCGAGTTCCGGCATGGCCGGCTTCTCAAACCGCTTGAGCGGGTCGATATTGGCACTGCGCACACCAAGGAAGCGATAGGCATTGATCAGTTGCAGCACCGATACTTGCTTTCTTTCCAGGTTTAGCGCCTGTGCGCCGGCCGCAGCGGCGGCAGCATTGCCTCTGGATTTGCCCAACTTGATAAAAGATTCGATGACCGGCGCATGTGCAACGTCACGCTCGTTGTCATCCTGCTGCATCTGGTCGAAATAGCGGCGCCATTCCGGTGCAACAGTCTCCGGGTCGTCCAGATAAGCCTCATACAACTCTTCAACAAACGGAGCGTTCGCTCCGAACAGGTATGAGTTGCTCTGCAATTCTTTCATCATGGCGATTTGTTCTCTCCGGACGTTCGCAATCGACGCGCGTCTGAATTCAGTTGCTGTATCGCTTCACTATCCCCGCTGCGATATGGGTACGACGTCACGTTTTGCCTGTCCCGTATAAAGCTGGCGGGGCCTGCCGATTTTCTGCTCTGGGTCGGAGATCATCTCCTGCCATTGCGCAATCCAGCCGACTGTGCGTGCCAACGCAAAAATACAGGTAAACATATTGTTGGGAATGCCCATCGCCCGTTGCACGATGCCGGAATAGAAGTCGACGTTCGGGTAAAGCTTGCGCTCTACAAAGTAGTCATCTTCAAGCGCAATCCGTTCCAGTTCCATTGCCAGCTTGAATAACCGGTCATTCTCCAGTCCGAGTTCTCCGAGAACTTCATGACAGGTTTCACGCATCAATATCGCGCGCGGTTCGTAATTCTTGTAAACACGGTGCCCGAAACCCATCAGCCTGAATCCGGAATCCTTGTCCTTGGCTTTCTCGATGTATTCACCGACGCGTGACACATCGCCGATCTCTTCGAGCATGTCGAGACAGGCTTCGTTGGCACCGCCGTGAGCGGGACCCCACAGACAGGCAATTCCGGCTGCGATGCACGCAAACGGATTGGCGCCCGAAGAACCAGCCAGCCGAACCGTCGAAGTCGATGCATTCTGTTCGTGATCCGCGTGCAGGATGAATATCCGGTCGAGTGCTCGCACCAGAACCTCGTTCACCTGGTATTCCTCTGCCGGCACACCGAACAGCATGCGCATGAAATTCGCCGTATACGACAGCGAATTCGATGGATAAACGAACGGCTGGCCAATCGTATATTTGTACGCCATCGCAGCGAGCGTCGGCGTCTTCGCGATCAGGCGATACGCGGATATGTCTCGATGAGAAGGATTATCGAGATCAAGCGAATCATGATAGAACGCGGACAACGCACCGACGGTTCCGACCAGCACAGCCATGGGATGCGCATCGCGACGGAAACCGCGGAAGAAGTTGTTGATCTGATCATGAACCATGGTGTGGCGAATGACTTTGGTATCGAACTCGAGTTTCTGTTCCTTGTTTGGCAACTCGCCAAACAAAAGCAAGTAGCACACCTCGAGATAGTCACATTGTGCGGCAAGTTGTTCGATCGGATATCCGCGATACAGCAGCACACCCTTGTCGCCGTCGATATATGTTATCGATGAGCGGCAACTCGCGGTAGACAGAAATCCCGGGTCATAGGTGACTTTGCCCGTCTCCGCAAGCATTGATCGGATATCAACCGCCTGCGGCCCGACGGTTCCCGAGAGGACAGGAAAATTACCGCCTGTTGATCCGTCAGGAAATGACAATGATGCGTTCTTTTGTTTGCCCATAATTTAGTATTGCAGCCTAAGTTTTATTCCGTTCCGTTTAAAAACGCCATTTCACTCACCGTGTACAGCGAAATGCGCTCCACTCACAAGCTAGAAATTCTGAAATTCACCCAGCACCGGATCAGCGATCCAGTCGTTTCTCCATTGCGTTTCAGTGTTGCCAGGAATTGACCTTTCCCTGAAGCCATATCAGTCGTCCATTTAGCGCAGCAAGCGAACGATTTCGGCACAACCGGGATCATTCGTCTCTGCTCTTCCCATGATCATGTCCCACAAGTCATTGTCGGGTAGATCCAGCAGTCGTGTCAGCACTCCGCGTTGATCAGATGTCAGACCATCAAAGCGCGATTCAACGAACCGGTTCAACACCAGGTCCAGTTCAAGCATTCCTCGCCGGCAACGCCAACGCATCCGGTCATGTTCGCGCATGTTCGAGCTTACACCGTGCGCCTGACCAACATATCCCTGATCTTGCCAATGGCCTTTGTCGGATTGAGGCCCTTGGGGCAAACGTCGACACAATTCATGATCGAATGGCAACGGAACAGGCGATACGGGTCCTCGAGATTATCCAGACGTTCACTGGTCGCTTCGTCACGACTATCGGCGAGAAACCGGTACGCCTGCAGAAGTCCAGCCGGCCCTACAAACTTGTCGGGATTCCACCAGAAGGAAGGACAGGCTGTGCTGCAGCACGCACACAGGATGCACTCATAGAGACCATCGAGCTGGTCCCGATCCTGTGGCGATTGCAGGCGTTCGCGCTCCGGAACGGGCTCATCGTTGACCAGGTATGGCGTGACCGAATGGTATTGCTTGAAGAATTGCGACATGTCGACAACGAGATCGCGAATGACCGGCAAGCCTGGCAGCGGCCGCAACTCAACCGGGCTCTTTAGATCCGCCAGTTTGGTTATGCACGCGAGTCCATTTTTGCCGTTGATATTCATTGCGTCCGAACCGCACACGCCTTCGCGGCATGAGCGCCGTAACGACAGCGAATCGTCGAGCGCCTTGATGCGCTCAAGCGCGTCGAGAAGCATGCGGTCGGTGGGCTGCAACTCGATGTCGTAGTCCTGCATGTACGGCTGCGCATCCTTGTCAGTATCGAAACGATAGATTTTGAAGTTCATGACGCCATTGTCCTTTAGTACCGCTATTATTTCTACTGAGATCCTTCAGTGCCTCTATCCACTACGCCTGTCTCGTGTGCCCGGTTCACCCCCGGCGCTATCGACAGACAGCACGTTCCAAATTTCGGTGCCACTTAATACGCCTTAATTCGTCCGCACCTTCGGTTCCAATTTAGTATCTACGTACCTTTGGTTCTAACTTAATACGTACGCACCTTCGGTGGGATGGTTTGCGCACTGAGCGGTGTCATGTGCACCGGCTTGTAGTCCAGCCGGCTGCCATCCTTGTACCAGAGCGTGTGCTTGATCCAGTTCTCGTCGCCGCGATCCGGAAAATCTGAACGATCGTGAGCTCCCCTGCTTTCCTTGCGTGCATCGGCCGACGTCAGTGACGCGACCGCGACCTCTATCAGGTTTTCCAGTTCCAGAGCCTCTACCCGCGCGGTATTGAACACGCGGCTTTTGTCGTCTATCGCAATGCGCTGAACCCTTTGCGCAACCTCACCTATCTTTTTTACGCCTTCTTCCAGCAAGTCCGGGAATCTGAATACACCACAATGCGCCTGCATGGTTCTGCGCATCTCGGCACCAACTTCGTGGACTTTCTCGCCATTTGTCTGAGCGTCCAGGCGGGAAAGTCGTGCCAAAGTCAGATCGGCAGCGTCTTTGGGCAGGTCCTTATGGTGCGGATTCTCCTTGAGGAAACGAATTGTCGTATCACCCGATGCTTTTCCAAACACCAGCAGGTCGGTCAACGAGTTTGTACCGAGCCGATTGGCGCCATGCACCGATGCGCAAGCGCATTCACCCGCCGCAAAAAATCCCGGCACGACTACGTCGGGATCTCCGTTCTTCGGTGCCACGACTTCACCGCGATAATTGGTCGGGATACCACCCATCATGTAATGGCAGGTCGGCACGACAGGGATCGGATCGCTGACCGGGTCGACATTCGCGAATTTCTTCGCGATTTCCCGGATACCCGGGAGCTTGCTTTCGATCAGTTCTACGCCAAGATGGTCGAGTTTCAACTGCAAATAGTCTGCATCATCTCCGCAGCCGCGACCTTCCTTGATCTCGGTCGCCATCGCCCGTGAGACGACATCGCGCGACGCCAGATCCTTTGCATTGGGCGCATAGCGTTCCATGAAACGCTCGCCATCCTTGTTCAGCAAATAACCACCCTCGCCGCGAACGCCTTCGGTAATCAGCACGCCGGCGCCAGCGACTCCGGTCGGGTGAAACTGCCAGAATTCCATATCTTCGAGCGGAATTCCTGCGCGTGCGGCGATGCCGAGTCCGTCTCCAGTGTTGATGAATGCATTGGTGCTGGAAGCGTACACTCGACCGGCACCACCAGTGGCAAACAACACACTGCGAGCGTGAAGAATATAGACTTCGCCAGTTTCCATTTCCAGCGCTGTTACGCCGACGACCTGGCCGCTGGCATCACGAATCAAATCGAGCGCCATCCACTCGACAAAAAAATGCGTGTTGGCGCGAATATTTCTCTGATACAGCGTGTGCAACATTGCATGACCAGTACGGTCAGCGGCACAGCAAGACCGTTGAACGGCCGGTCCGGCGCCGAAATTCTGCATGTGCCCGCCGAACGGACGCTGATAGACCGTTCCGTCCTTGTTGCGGTCAAATGGCATGCCGAAATGCTCGAGTTCGATGACCGCTTTCGGTGCTTCGCGGCACAGAAATTCAATTGTGTCCTGATCGCCCAGCCAGTCCGAACCCTTGACTGTGTCGAACATATGCCAGTGCCAGCTGTCCTCACCCATATTGCCAAGCGCAGCGCCTATTCCACCTTGCGCAGCAACGGTATGCGAACGGGTGGGAAAGACCTTCGACAATACGGCGACCCGGAAGCCGGCTTCAGCAAGTTGCAGCGACGCGCGCATACCTGCCCCGCCAGCACCCACAATAACGGCATCAAATTTTCTGACTGGCAGTGCCATTCACATACTCCACAGAATCTGGGCTGCCCAGGCCATATACGCGACGAGCAACACGATGGTAAGGACCTGCAAGCTGAGCCGGGCGGCCGCCGATTTCACATAATCCATGAAGATGTCGCGCATGCCGATCCAGGCATGCCAGAACAGGCTGAAAAAAAACACAAAACTTGCAAGCCGCATCCATAGTGGTGCGAACATAGCCTGCCAGTCCGCATGGCTGTCCGGACTGCACACCAATACGGCGCCGACAAACAGGATTGCATACGCCGCCACCACGAGTGCAGTAATGCGTTGCGCTAGCCAGTCTCGCAGCCCGTAGTGGGCGCCAGTGACTATACGATCGACCATATTTTGGCTCCCACAATCAAGGTGCCGCCGATACTGAGGGCAAACACCAGCAAGCTCATTCGACGCGTTGTTTCCAGTTCCGTCCCAATATGAACATCAAGCAGCAAAAATCGTATTCCGGCAAAGAAATGATGCATGAATGCCCAAGTCATGCCCGTCAGGAAAACCTTGACGATCCAGCTTTGTGCGCATTCCTGGACTTGTGCGAATGTTTCCGGAGACTCCAGAACCATCTGCAGCAGCCACAGCATGGCCCACGCGAACAAAAACATGCCGAACCCGCTTACTCTGTGCAGTATCGACACAAGGCCCGGAATAGGAAGCCGGATCTTCATTAAATTCAGATACTTGGGGCGGTTGCTTACGGGCATTGAATTATCTTTCGTATTCTTGCGGCCGAAGGCGTTTTGCTCTGTTTAAACAATGTGGTTGCGATAGTGGTGATCGGCGCTGTTGCAATAACTGCGGCGCAACTCTACCGGATGATCCCCGTAAGTGAAGGCTGTGCGGTCGATCACCAGTAACGGCGTGCCGGAAGCAACTTCCAGTTGCAGGGCAACTTCTCCTTTCGCCGGCAAAGCCTTTATTTTTTCTTCAACGTACAGAATACGAACGTCGAAAGAGGCTTCATACATGCTGTACAACATGCAGTCATGCTCTTCGATGACGGATTCGGCCAGTCCTTCAAAGGACGCACCCGGCAGCCGAATCTCCTCATAGACAGCGGCTACGCCCGCTGGCGCAACAAGACGGCGAATAAGCCAACCGCTGGAGCCTTCCTCAAGCTGTAATGCGGCGGCCGATCTGGCGTCTAGTTTGATGCGCCAAAGATCAAGCAACGTAGCCGACAGCGACTCGACGTCACCGTCGTCAGGGCGGATGTGCAGGAATGGGAACTTGGTACGCTCTTCAGAATGCGATGCAACAAATGTACCCTTGCCCTGGTGTCTGACGAGTAGCTTTTGATCGGCAAGTTCGCTCACAGCTTTTCGCACAGTGCCCTGGCTAACGCTGTAGCGTTGGGCGAGTTGCATCTCGCTGGGAATTGACTCACCTGGTCGCCACTCCCCAGATACCAGTGACTCGGTGATCAAGTATTTGATCTGCCGGTATAAAGGCTGGTAGTCGGGTGCGCTTTCGGAAGCAGCTTTCATATAGCCGGGTATTCTAAGCTTAAAGAAACACCTTCGTCCATCGAAAGATATCTCTTATATAAGACATAAGAATTATTGACAAGGGCACATCGCTTGTTTACCATCCCGGCCTCGGCGGGGGGAGCTTGTGCAGCCATAGCCGGCGGACGGCTGGCAAATAAGCAGTCGAGGGACAGCCTGCACTGCCGTAGTCGACAGGTAACCGGCCCGGATTCGATAAGCCGGTTTACGCAGGTACGCTCAGGTTTGAACCACATGATAATCCGCTATTTCATCAAGAGAGCCCAGATATTATGAAAACTCCAGTTCGCGTCGCAGTGACCGGTGCCGCCGGCCAGATTGGTTACAGCCTTCTGTTTCGTATCGCTTCGGGAGAGATGCTCGGGCCGGATCAACCGGTCATTTTGCAGCTATTGGAAATCACACCTGCCCTTGACGCACTCAAGGGTGTGGTCATGGAACTCGACGACTGCGCATTCCCACTACTCGCCGGAGTGGTCCAGTCTGATGACGCAAATGTCGCTTTCAAGGATGCGGATATCGCATTGCTGGTCGGCGCAAGACCGCGCAGCAAGGGCATGGAGCGCAAAGACCTGCTGGAAGCCAACGGAGCGATCTTCACCGTCCAGGGCAAAGCGCTGAACGATATCGCCAGCCGCAATGTAAAAGTGCTGGTGGTCGGCAATCCAGCGAATACCAACGCCTACATTGCGATGAAAAGCGCGCCAGATCTGCCACGAGAGAATTTCACGGCGATGCTGCGTCTTGATCATAATCGCGCCTTGTCGCAATTAGCCGCGAAGACCCGAAAGCCGGTGGATTCCATTAGCAAATTAATTGTATGGGGAAATCATTCACCGACTATGTATCCTGACTACCGGTACGCCAGCATTGCCGGGCAACCTGCAGCTGCCACGGTCAATGACGAATCCTGGTACCGGGACACATTCATTCCGACCGTCGGTAAACGCGGCGCAGCTATTATCGAGGCACGCGGATTGTCCTCGGCCGCATCTGCGGCAAATGCCGCGATCGACCACATTCGCGATTGGGTGCACGGCACCAAAGGTGAATGGATGACGATGGGGGTCCCGTCCGACGGATCCTATGAGATTCCAGACGGCATCATTTATGGATTTCCGGTCATATGTAGCGACGGCAAGTATGAGGTTGTCAAAGGTCTGGATATCGATGCTTTCAGCCGCGAAAAGATGAACGCAACCTTGAAGGAGCTCGAAGAAGAGCGCGGCGCAATCAATCACCTGCTTGACTGATCTGTACGGGTCATCTTGCAGGCCTGACTGGGAGAATCGTCAGTGCAGCATCCAGATCACGTTCTGTTCAAGGGCGAGAAGTCATTCCCTGCCCTCGCAGCTTGCGAACATTTCGCAGGAAACGAGAAGTTCATTCGCAAGGCGTTTGCGCTACAGGAGGATCTGGGACCGGTCTTCGATGTCACCTGTGATTGCGAGGATGGAGCGCCGGCCGGCAAGGAGCGCGAGCACGCGCTTATGATCGCCGGCCTGGTGAACGATGTTGCCAATACGCGAGAACGCGCCGGGGTGCGTATTCATGATCCGGCGCATGCTGTCTTCAGGCAGGATGTTGACATTCTTGTCGGTGAAAGTGGGACCAGACTTGCCTACATTACTGTTCCCAAAGTCACTGCGCACGACCAGACTGCGAAAGCAATCGAGTATATTCACGACAGTTCGCTCAAAGCCGGGCTGGCAACGCCGCCGCCGATTCACGTCATCGTCGAGACGCAGGGCGCGCTGCGCGATGTGTTCGAAATTGCGTCCCTGCCCGGCCTTCAGGCCGTCGTTTTCGGGCTGCTCGATTTCGTCAGCGATCACCGAGGTGCAATTGCAGCCTCAGCGATGCGTTCTCCCGGCCAGTTTCAGCACCATTTGGTCACGCGCGCAAAAACAGAAATCAGTGCGGCCGCGCTCGCCCACGGCCTGATTCCGACACACAATCCCTGCCTGGTATTCGACGATCGTACGATTCCACGCGAAGACGCCCGTATCGCGCGCGAAGAGTTCGGTTTCTTGCGCATGTACAGCATTCACCCGGCGCAGATTGAACCGATCGTGGAAGCGATGCGGCCGAGTGCCACTGACGTGAAGCGTGCCGCCGATATCCTGCTTGCGGCCCAGAATGCTGATTGGGGACCGGTTTCACACGATGGCGAAATGCACGATCGGGCAAGCTATCGCTATTTCTGGGATGTGCTCAAGCGCGCCCGCACGACAGGAGCGGAACTGCCGGCAGCGGCCGAGAATTCGTTTTTTCCGCGAGATTTTCCGACACTGGCCGGCACGGAGAAACTGGATTTGTAGGTGCGCGCATCGAGATGCGCGCTTGCTGGCTCTTTCGTCGTGCCTGTTTGAACAGATTTTTTAAGGAAGACATTCGAATGACAACCATCACATCGCAAGGTCAGAAATTTCGTGACACAGTCAAAGCCGAAACGCCGCTACAGGTAATCGGGGCAATCAACGCTTACCATGCCCGGTTCGCCGAAAATGCGGGTTACAAGGCCATTTATCTTTCGGGGGGTGGTGTCGCCGCCGGTTCACTTGGTGTTCCGGACCTCGGCATTTCGTCGCTCGACGACGTGCTCACCGATGTGCGCCGTATCACCGATGTGTGTTCGCTGCCATTGCTTGTCGACGTCGATACCGGCTTTGGCGGCGCGTTCAATATTGCGCGCACAGTGAAATCCCTGATCAAGTTCGGGGCTGGCGCAATGCACATTGAAGATCAGGTGCAGAGCAAGCGTTGCGGACACCGCCCGGGCAAGGAAATCGTTTCAAAAGAAGAAATGGTTGATCGAATCAAGGCAGCCGCCGACGCCCGCGTGGATCCCGGCTTCGTCATCATGGCGCGCACCGATGCGCTCGCGGTCGAAGGACTGGACGCGGCCATCGAACGGGCCTGTGCGTGTGTGGAAGCCGGCGCAGACATGATCTTTCCCGAGGCAATGACCGAATTGGCGATGTACAAGAAATTTGCCGAAGCGGTTAAAGTACCGATCCTTGCGAATATCACCGAATTCGGCCATACGCCATTGTTCACGGTTGACGAGCTACGTTCGGCCGACGTTTCGCTGGTGTTGTATCCGCTGTCGGCCTTCCGCGCCATGAACAAGGCGGCTCTCAATGTGTACCAGACCATTCGCAGGGACGGCACCCAAAAAGGTGTGCTCGACACCATGCAGACTCGCGATGAGCTTTACGATCATCTGGATTATCACAAGTTCGAAGTAAAACTAGACGAACTCTTCGCAAAGGAAAAGCAATCATGACAAAAACCGCACCGGTAAAACCCAAACCGAAGAAGTCCGTAGCGCTTTCAGGCGTACCCGCCGGAAATACCGCATTGTGTACAGTCGGCCGGACTGGAAACGACTTGCACTATCGTGGTTACGACATTCTTGACTTTGCCGAAGATGCGCAATTCGAGGAAATCGCCCATCTCCTGATTCACGAAACGCTGCCGACAAGCGCGGAACTGGACAACTACAAACGCAAACTCAAGGCGCTGCGCGGTCTGCCAACTAACGTAAAAGCGGTACTTGAATGGATTCCGGCGTCCGCACATCCGATGGACGTGCTGCGTACAGGTTGCTCCGCGCTAGGCACGATACTGCCGGAAAAAGACGATCACAACGTTCAGGGCGCCCGCGACATTGCCGACCGCTTGATCGCCTCGTTCGGCTCGATGCTGCTGTATTGGTACCACTGGAGCCACAACGGGCGAAGAATTGAAACGGAAACGGATGATGATTCGATCGGTGGCCACTTCCTGCACTTGTTGCACGGTGAGGCGCCTTCCGATCTATGGGTGCGCGCGATGCACATCTCACTCATTCTCTATGCCGAACACGAATTCAATGCATCGACGTTTGCCGGCCGGGTGATTGCAGGCACAGGGTCGGACATGTACTCGTCCATCAGCGGTGCAATTGGCGCACTGCGCGGACCGAAGCACGGCGGCGCAAACGAAGTCGCTTACGATATCCAGCAGCGCTATCGCAATAGCGACGAAGCCGAGCAAGACATCAAGGCGCGTGTCGCCAACAAGGAGATCGTGATCGGCTTCGGCCATCCGGTCTATACGATCTCGGACCCGCGCAACGTGGTTATCAAGGAAGTATCCCGCCAACTGTGCGAGGACACCGGCAACATGAACCTGTTTGACATTGCCGCGCGCATTGAAACAGTCATGTGGGACGAAAAGAAAATGTTCCCGAATCTCGACTGGTTTTCGGCCGTGAGTTACAGCCAGATGGGTATTCCCACCGCGATGTTCACGCCGATTTTTGTAATTGCACGCACGTCCGGCTGGGCCGCGCACGTCATCGAGCAACGTCAGGACGGCAAGATTATCCGCCCGAGCGCAAATTACACCGGTCCCGAGAACCTCAAGTGGCGGTCGATCGACAAACGCAAATAGTCGATCGAACAATAATCTTCATCACAGAGATACAGAGACACAGAGGCACATTGGCACAGAGAGGTTCAACAACATCCTGAATGCGTCGTAGACCGGGTGTGTTCCTGGAACCTGACCCGGCGCAACGCACAGGGAAGTAACGATTGTACGGATCTGCTCCTTGGTTTCCATCAGCTGTTTCGATCAGCTGTTGCCATCAGGATTGTCAGCAATTTCTTTTCACTGCGTAGTTGTATCTCTTTGCTTAACCAACTTTTTTAAACTGGAAAACGACTAAATGTCTGCACACATCTCCAACGTTCGGCCAAAGCCCGACCAAGTCCTCGCCGATATTGCCAACTACGTTTCGAAATCGAAAATCGACAGCAAGCAGGCGTACGAAACTGCCCGTTACTGCCTGATGGACACATTGGGCTGCGGGCTCGAAGCGCTCGAATATCCGGCCTGTACCAAACTGCTCGGGCCGATCGTGCCGGGTACCGTCGTTCCGAATGGCGCAAAAGTGCCGGGCACGCAGTTCCAGCTCGATCCGGTGCAGGCCGCGTTCAATATCGGTGCGATGATTCGCTGGCTGGACTTCAACGACACCTGGCTGGCCGCGGAATGGGGACATCCGTCCGACAATCTGGGCGGAATCCTCGCTATGGCAGACTGGTTGTCGCGCAACGCCGTTGCCGCAGGGAAAAAGCCTCTCACCATGCGCGACGTGCTCACTGGCATGATCAAGGCGCACGAAATTCAGGGCTGTATCGCACTTGAGAACAGCTTCAACAAAGTCGGCCTCGACCACGTCGTGCTGGTGAAAGTCGCATCGACGGCTGTTGTGGCAAACATGCTTGGATTGTCAAAAGAGGAAATCATCAACGCGGTTTCTCTTGCCTGGGTCGACGGACAGTCCTTGCGTACCTACCGGCACGCACCCAACACCGGTTCCCGAAAGAGCTGGGCTGCCGGCGACGCGACCAGCCGCGCGGTGCGCCTGGCATTAATGGCAAAAACCGGCGAAATGGGCTATCCATCGGTGCTTACGGCAAAAGGCTGGGGTTTCTACGACGTATTGTTCAAAGGCAAGCCGTTCAAGTTTCAGCGCACCTACGGCAGCTACGTCATGGAAAACGTCTTGTTCAAGATATCTTTTCCTGCCGAATTTCATTCGCAGACAGCGGTGGAATGCGCGATGGACATTCATCGGCAACTGGCAAAGTCCGGCCGCAAACCGGAAGACATCAAGAAGATCACGATTCGCACGCATGAGGCCTGCATTCGCATCATCGACAAGAAAGGTCCGCTCAATAATCCGGCCGACCGTGATCACTGCATCCAGTACATGGTCGCGGTGCCAATCATCTTCGGCCGTCTTACCGCTTCAGATTACGAAGACGCGGTCGCATCGGATCCACGGATCGACAAGCTGCGTGACAAGATCGTCTGCGTCGAGGACAAGCGGTTCACGAAGGACTATCACGATCCGAAAAAACGTTCCATCGCCAATGCGCTCACAGTCGAGTTCAAGGATGGGAAAAAACTTGCCGAAATCGTCTGCGAGTATCCGATCGGCCACAAGCGCCGCCGCAAGGAAGGCATGCCTGTGCTCGTCGAGAAATTCAGGACCAACCTGGCCCGCCGATTCCCGGCCAAGCAACAAAAGGCGATTCTCGATCTGTGTAGTAACCCGACCAAGCTCGCATCGACGCCAGTCCACGAATTCGTGGATATGTTCGTAATCTAGCTCGGTGAAGCATGGCATCAGAGAGGTGGACCCCAACGGCTGGACACCAAAATGTAGCTGATAAGTGAAATCTTATGGATTATTCTTTTACGACACAGAGAGGATCCGAAGATGACACGTAGTAAAGAGAAGAAATCACACGGCGAGCTTCAAGGCCAAAGTAGCACTGGGCGCAGTGCGTGGCGAGCACACACTGGCCGAGCTGGCTGAACAGTTCGACGTTCACCCGAATCAGATCCAGGACTGGAAGAAACGTCTGGTCGATAGTGCCGAGGACGTGTTCGGTGGCAACGCAGTTGAGGCGCAACACACCGAACGCGAAATCGAGAAGCTGCACGCCAAGGTCGGGCAACTGACGATGGAGAAAGATTTTCTGTCAAAGTTTCTCGGGCGCGACCGGTGAGCGAGCGCCGAGCACAGATTCAAAGCGCTCACGAACTGTCCAGGGCACGCCGCTGCGAGTTACTCGGAGTGGCACGCTGCACAGCGTACTATCGCGGCGCACAGGTGTCAGCCGAAGACCTTGAGCTGATGCGCCTGATCGACGAGATCCACCTTGAGCTGCCGTTCTACGGAAGCCGTCGTATTCGCAACGAACTCGATACACGCGGGCTGCAGGTCAATCGTAAGCGCGTACAGCGGCTGATGCGTCAGATGCAGATCAGGGCGCTGTAGCCGAAGCGGCGCACCAGCACGCCAGACAAGGGACACAAGATCTATCCTTACTTGCTCAGGGACATGACAATCACGCGGGCCAACCAGGTGTGGGCGAGCGATATGTGTTATCTACCGATGGCCAAGGGGTTCATGTAGCTCGTGGCGATTATGCACTGGCATACGCGCAAGGTGCTTTCGTGGCGGGCGTCGAACACGATGGACAGCGACTTTTGCGTCGAGGCGCTCGAAGAGGCATTGCCTCGCTACGGTACACCCGAGATATTCAACACCGATCAGGGCACGCAGTTCACGGCCGATGCGTTCACCCGCGTTCTCAAGGACCACGAAGTGACGATCAGCATGGACGGCAAGGCTCGCTGGATCGACAACGTGTTCGTCGAACGGTTGTGGCGCAGTGTGAAGTACGAAGACGTGTATCTGCGCGCGTATGAAACGCTGGCGGCATTACGCGCCGGACTGGACAAATACTTTCGTTTTTACAATACCCGGCGTCGTCACACTGGGCTTGACCGGCGTACCCCCGATGCGGTGTACTTCGAACAAACGGCGTTGAAGAGCGCGGCCTGAACCCCATGGAGATTTCACTTAAGCGGGGGTCCAAGTTTCGGGGTCCACTTCTGACGTACCGTAACACCTCCAGCAAACATTAACGATGGAGGATCATCAAATGAAAGCGATCACCGCTCTTGCCGCAACTCTCTTTGTGCCGATGTTCATTGGGATGGACGCGTCTGCTGCATTGCCGGACCCCGGCATGGAAGTCGACTCGCGAAACACCGCAATTGTGATTACCGACCCGCAAAACGACTTTCTGAGCCCGGACGGCGTGACCTGGGGTGTTGTCGGCGAGAGCATGACAGCGAACAACACCGTGGCTAATATCGATTCGCTGTTGAAAGCGGCCAAACAACATGGCTACGAAGTATTCATTTCCCCGCACTACTACTATCCAACCGACCACGGCTGGAAGTTCGAAGGCGCATTGGAAGTGCTGATGCACAACATCGGCATGTTCGATCGACCGGGCCCACTAACGACGGAAGGCTTTGAGGGCTCAGGCGCTGACTGGCTGGAGAATTACAAGCCCTACATTGAAGACGGCAAGACCATCGTCACCAGTCCACACAAAATGTATGGGCCAGACACCAATGACCTGGTCCTGCAACTGCGTAAGCGCGGAATAGACCGCGTCATTCTCGCCGGCATGTCGGCCAATCTGTGCACCGAGTCGCACCTGCGCGAACTGCTCGAGCAAGGCTTTGAAGTCGCCGTCGTCAGCGATGCAACCGCAGCAGCCAAAGTGCCGGAAGGTGATGGATACGCCGCGGCGATGGTGAATTTTCGCTTCATAGCGAACGATGTCATTACCACCGAGGAAGCGGTAAAGGCCCTGCGCGCAGGCAGCCGTTAACGACACATAGACGTTGGGCTGCGCGCAAGCAAAACGTACTTCCGCTTTGGTGCTTTTGATGGTCAAAAGGGTTTGCGTGAGGCAAACCCTTTTGCTATTGACATGATGTCTGGCGCGATATTTGACTCGCTCAGTGATTCCACCATGCCAAATCGGAAAATGCGCGGATGTCCAACTCGTGCGTCCACGCAGACCGGTGCTGTTGAGCCAAGTGAAAATACGTATCCGCAATCTTCGCAGGCAGAATCAGACCGTCGTGCTCCATTCCGCGCGATTCGCGCAGCTCCTGAAATTTTTCAGGTCCAAGCAATTTGCCCAGCGTATCGGGCGCATCTACCGAGCCGTCGATCAGCACGTGAGCTACGTGAACACCCTTGGGGGCGAACTCTGCGTTGAGTGATTGGCACAGCATGCGCCGCCCGCCCATTGCGGCAGCGTGCGCGTGTTGACCGCTATTACCGCGCACAGCGGCAGTCGACGACGTCACAATTATCGTTCCCTTGCCTCGCTCGGCCATAAGCGGACAAACGACTGACGCGGTCCTGTACAACCCGAAAGTTGCCATGCGCCAGCAGCGTTCAAACGCCTTGTAATTCGTATCCGCAAGCGCCCGGTCGCCAATTTGCGCGCCAAGATTGTAAATAACGACTTCGATCGGGCCGGCATCAGCTTCGATCGCCGCAATGCGCTCCTCGATGCTATCGTCCTTGACCGCATTGAGCAGGTAACCGGACGCTGAACCGCCCTCTTCCTCGATGCGGGCAACCAGCTTGTTCAAACCCTCTTCATCGGTACGCCGGCACAACGCGGTATGGTAGCCCTCCCTTGCAAAGCGCATAGCAACATTTCCGCCGATGCCGGCACCGGCACCAACTACCAGGCAAACAGGTTTCACGTCTTCTTACTCCTCGTTTTGTTGAACCTGCCATAAGTATATGGGCAAATTCGAGGTGCTTGCCCCGACGCCATTGCCTACCGCCCCTTGTCTACCTGGCGTTGTCTACCGGCCGTTCTCGGTCGGGCAGATCAACCAAATCGACCGGTAATGTAATCCTCGGTCAACTGGTGGCCCGGACGGACGAATATTTCTTTCGTTTTGCCCACTTCGATAAGGTCGCCCAGGTGAAAAAACGCCGTGCGTCGTGACACGCGCGCCGCCTGCTGCATCGAATGAGTAACAATACAAATTGAATAGTGCTCACTCAGTTCGACCATCAGGTTTTCGATCACTGCGGTGGCAATCGGATCGAGTGCGGAACAAGGCTCGTCCATCAGGATAACCTCGGGCTGAACCGCAATGGCGCGCGCGATACACAGGCGCTGCTGCTGGCCGCCCGAGAGTCCAGTGCCGGGCTCTTCAAGCCGGTCCTTGACCTCATTCCACAGGCCTGCTTTCTGCAAACTGGTCACGACGATTTCTTCCAGATACACCTTGCTGGCCGTAAGGCCATGAATGCGCGGCCCGAACGCCACATTCTCGAAAATACTTTTCGGAAACGGATTAGGCTTCTGGAAAACCATGCCCATCCTGGCACGCAATGGCACAACGTCGATGTCCTTGCCATTGATGTCCACGCCATCGACCAGAATCTCGCCCAGCACCCGGCAACTGGCGATGGTGTCATTCATTCGATTCATACAGCGCAGGAATGTGGTCTTGCCGCATCCTGACGGGCCGATGAGCGCCAGTATTTCGTTCTGGTCTACATCGATATTGATGTCGTGGACTGCATGGTTGTCGCCATAGTAGACATTGACTTTGTTGCAGCGAATGCGAGGGTTATCCACTCTGACGTCGCCTGCCGTCTCTCGGTGATCACGGGGTACCGTCACTCTTCGTCCCACCTCCACCGCGGTCTTCAGAACGGTTCCCCCCGGTGGGCTCTGTGTCGTTGCAGTATTCATTGGACCTGGACCTCAGCTTTCATGGTTAGTTGGATATTACCAGCGACGCTCGAAACGCTTACGAAGCATCACTGCGAGCGCATTCATGACGATAAGGAAACCCAGCAGCACCAGGATTGCGGCAGAAGTGCGCTCTACAAAGGCCCGTTCCGGGCTGTCCGCCCATAGATAGATCTGCACCGGCAATACGGCGGCGGGATCGAATATTCCCTGTGGGATGTCGACGATAAAGGCAACCATACCAATCATCAGCAGCGGCGCACTCTCCCCGAGGGCCCGTGCCATACCAATGATGGTGCCCGTCAGCATGCCGGGCAATGCCAGTGGAAATACGTGCATGATGACAGTCTGCAGTTGTGATGCGCCCACCCCCAGTGCTGCCTCGCGGATGGAGGGTGGCACAGACTTGAGCGCGGCGCGGCTCGCTATGATGATGGTCGGCAAAGTCATCAATGTCAGAACCAGACCACCGACGAGAGGCACCGAGCGCGGCAGCCCGAAGAAGTTAATGAATACCGCGAGGCCCAGTAGTCCAAACACAATTGACGGTACCGCCGCCAGGTTGTTGATGTTCACCTCGATGGTGTCGGTAATGCGATTCTGCGGGGCGAACTCTTCCAGATAGACAGCAGCGGCTACGCCAAGCGGAAAAGATAGCAGCAGCGTCACGATCAACGTGTAGAACGAACCCACGACAGCGCCCCAAATGCCTGCGCTTTCCGGTTCGCGCGAATCGCCCTTGGTGAAGAAGTCTACGTTGAACTTCTGTTCCAGCCGGCCATTTGCTTCGAGTTGGTCAATCCAGGCCAGTTGCTTGTTTGACAGGCGGCGCGCGCCTTCTTCCGCGGTCCGGTCGATGTGCCCCTTCATCAACATGTCAACATCATCGTCGGCGGGTACCCACAGCGAAAGCGTCTCGCCGACAAGCTCAGGGTCATCCATGACCATCTGCCTGAGGTCAAATGTCGCACCGCGCCCGACAAGTGCTCTTAGTGCTCGTCGATCGCGTCGCCCTTCTACGTCGGGAAACAGTTCACTCAGGCTGGATCTGACGATGGCCGCGTAGTTGGCAGCAGATAGAATATCAAGGTCGCGCGTGCCGTCTGGATCGATGACTTCGGCATCGAGATACAGATCCAGATTGATCTTGGTTTGCTGGAAAGCGCTATATCCATTGCCGATGATTGTCGCGAAGAAAAGAACCAGAAACAGCAACCCGGAGGCAACCGCGATCAATCCATAGATTTTGAAACGAAGTTCGGCGGCATTGCGCTTGGCAAGACCGGCCCGAATGATATCGAGGGGTTTACGCTGGCCTTGCGCTGCGAACTTTTCTGAAGGTTCCATGCCCTGCCTACTCATACTGTTCTCTATATTTGCGCACAATGTATAGCGCGATAATGTTGAGAATCAGCGTTACGACAAAAAGCATCAGGCCCAGAGCAAATGCAGCCAGCGTTTTCGGAGAATCGAACTCCTGATCACCAACTAACAAGGTCACGATCTGCACCGTAACCGTCGTCACCGCCTCCAGGGGATTGGCTGTCAGATTGGCAGCGAGTCCGGCCGCCATTACGACAATCATGGTTTCACCGATGGCGCGGGAAACTGCCAGCAGGATGCCACCGACGATACCGGGAAGTGCTGCAGGGATAATCACCCGCTTGACTGTCTCGGAAGGCGTCGCGCCAATACCGTAGGCACCGTCGCGCATCGCCTGCGGCACCGCATTGATGACATCGTCGGAAAGTGACGACACGAACGGAATGATCATGATCCCCATCACCAGGCCGGCGGCCAGTGCGCTTTCCGACGCTACTTCCAGGCCGAGCAGTCCCCCGGTGTCGCGAATGAACGGCGCTACGGTCAGCGCCGCAAAGAAGCCATAGACGACGGTTGGTATGCCCGCAAGGATTTCCAGTAACGGCTTGGCGACAGCACGAAACTGGGCATTGGCGTATTCAGACAGGTAAATCGCTGACATCAAACCGATTGGCACTGCGACCAGCATCGCAATAAACGCGATCAACATCGTCCCCGCAAACAAAGGCACCGCACCGAATGCCCCCGATGAGCCTACCTGATCCGCGCGTATCGCTGTTTGCGGACTCCATTCGAGCCCGAAAAGAAACTCGGTGATTGGCACGGACTGAAAAAAACGTATCGATTCAAACAGCACCGACAGCACGATTCCAATGGTCGTAAGTACTGCGATCGTTGAGCTGATCAGCAGCATTCCGGTGACTGCGCCTTCGACCGTATTGCGTGCTTTGAGCTGGGGCTTGATCTGTTTCAGTGCAATGCCTCCGGCTCCCAGGGCCAATGCCAGCGAGAACCCGATCAGTGCGCCATGGCTGGTGCTCTGTAACGACTTGTAGTGTTCTGCTGCCGCGAGAATGGCCGGCCCCGGCTCGCCATAAATATTGCCGCTTACGATATTCTGAACTTCGTTGATGACAAGCGTGATGCGCTCCGGCCCCTGCTCGATGATGTCCGACGGCAGAGCGGCAATCACGAGGTTGACGATAATGCCTCCCTCGAAAGCCAACCAGACTCCAGCCACTAATAGCGCCGGGAGTCCGCACCACAAGGCTACGTACAAGCCGTTGTACGCGGGTAGTGAATGGAGCTGCCGTACTTTGCCGCCAACGACAGACATGGCTCGCTTTTGCCCAAAGTAGTAAGCAAGCGACGACAACGCCAGCAAAACCATGATCAGTGTGGATACAGACATCAAACTACGTTTGCCCCGGATGAATTGCGAAGGCTACACCAAAATAGAAGGCGGCCGGTTACACGGCCGCCTTCAACGAAGTTCCAATAATGATCTATCTACAGTTGTTTGTTATTTCATTGCCTGCAGGGTCTTCGCCGACTGCGAATACTGCTTGCGCTCGTCATACGGCATCGGAATCAGGCCCCTGTCAGACAGATAGCCATCCTCTCCGAAAGCCTTCTCGCTGGTGAACTCGACCAGATACTCTTGCATGCCCGGAATTGCTCCAACGTGCGCTTTCTTGGCGTAGAAGAACAACGGCCGCGATACCGGATAGCTGCCATCGGCAATGCTCTCGAACTCGGGGCTGACACCGTCGATTGCGGAACCCTGAACTTTGTCGCTGTTCTGGTCGAGGAAGCTGAAGCCAAATACGCCGAAGGCGTCGGGATTGGCAATCAGTTTCTGGACGATCAAGTTGTCATTTTCGCCTGCTTCGACATAGGCCCCGTCCTCGCGGACAGTATGGCAGACCTGCTTGTATTTCTTCTTGTCCGACTTTTTCATCGCTTTGATCCAGTCGATCTGTTTGCAGCCGCCTTCCATAGCCAGCTCAACGAATGCGTCCCGCGTACCGGAGGTCGGCGGCGGCCCGAGCACTTCGATCTTGACATTGGGCATGCTGCGATTGACATCGCGCCAGGTCTTGTACGGATTCGGGACAAGGCGTTTTGCGCCGCCCGGATCCGGCACGTCCTTGGCCAGTGCGAGGAACAGATCCTTTCGGGAAAGGTCCATTTTTTGCGCTTTTCTGGAGTTCGCAACTGCGATACCGTCGTAGCCGATCTTGACCTCAATAATGTCGGCTACACCGTTCTGTGCGCACATATTGACTTCACTTGCCTTGATGGCACGCGAAGAATTCGTGATGTCCGGATGGTTAACACCAATGCCGGCACAGAACAGTTTGAGGCCACCACCGGAGCCGGTAGATTCGATTTTCGGTGTTTTATATCGGGTCGACTTGCCGAAGTTTTCGGCAACAACGGTCGCGAACGGGTAGACTGTGGATGACCCAACCACGCTGATGTAATCCCGCGCCGCCACAGAACCGGAAAAACCGAATGCGACGGCAGCGGAGACCGAGCAGTCGGGAAGAAATTCGTTTCGTCAGATACATGCGTTTCTCCAAGAATTTTCGAAGAGGGTTTGCGAAAGTGAATTTGCAGTTACTCGCGTTTCGTGGAGGTCGTTATAGAGGAACAATGTTACACGCAGGTTACACATGCCATGTTCGCACAGACCAGCGCCCACTGATCCACTGGACGGGT